>CAXTCJ010000071.1:0-26105 GCA_964242215.1 uncultured Acetobacteraceae bacterium
TGGCCGATCTTGCAAGAGTTCGATTAGGCCGCTTCCCCGCGGCGCTCGGCATACAGCGCCATTCGCCTGGCCGCATTCGGCGCGATCGGCCGGGCCACGGCGGCTTCGAACGGGGGCAGTTCCTCGGCATAATGGCAGGCCGACAAATGTCCCGCCGCAATGCTGCGCAGTGGCGGGCTATCCACCCGGCACGTCTCGGTCGCGAATGGGCAGCGTGTGTGGAAGTGGCAGCCCGGCGGCGGGTTGAGCGGACTGGGCACATCGCCCCCAGGCACCTGACGCGCGAGCTTCTGCGCCGGGTCGGGCCGCGGGATCGCGGACAGCAACGCACGCGTGTACGGGTGCAGCGGGCGGGCGAACAGCTCGTCGCGCGAGGCAGTTTCCACGATCCGGCCGAGATACATGACCGCCACCCGGCTCGCCACGTGCTTCACCACGGCCAGGTCGTGGGCGATGAACAAGTACGATAGCCCAAGCCGTTTCTGCAGATCGCTCAGCAGGTTCACCACCTGGGCCTGCACCGATACGTCCAGCGCGGAGACCGGCTCGTCGCACACCACCAGCGCGGGCTCCAACGCCAAGGCGCGGGCGATCCCGACCCGTTGGCGCTGGCCGCCGGAGAATTCGTGCGGGAAGCGGCTCGCGTGCTCGGGTTGCAGGCCGACTAGGTTCAACAGTTCCGCCACCCGGGCGCGGCGGCGGGCGGCGTTGCCGTAGCCGTGGATCAGCAGCGGCTCGTCCAGCGTGTCGCCCACCGTCATGCGCGGGTTGAGCGAGGCGAACGGGTCCTGGAACACGATCTGCATCCGCCGGCGCAGGCGGCGCAGCTCGCCGGCTGGGATGGCGGTGATGTCCTGCCCCTCAAACTGGACGCTGCCGGAGGTGGGCTCGATCAGGCGCAGCACGAGGCGAGCGGTGGTGGATTTGCCGCAGCCGCTCTCGCCGACCAGGGCTAGGGTCTCGCCTTTTGCGAGGGTGAGCGAGACACCGTCGACGGCGCGGACCAGGCCGGAGCGGGTGCGGAAGTGTTTTTTTAGGTCGGTGGCTTGGAGGAGTGGGCTGGCATACCCCTCACCCAGGCCCTCTCCGTTAACGGGAGAGGAAGAAGGAAGCTTGGTCATGCTGCCAATACCTCGACGGGCGCGCGGATGCAGGCGGCTTCGTGCCCCGGCGACATCGGCAGCAGCGGGGGCTGCGCTACCGTGCACGGGGCGGCCCCGAACACGCAGCGGGGATGGAAGCGGCAGCCCGGCGGCAACCGGCCGGCGGAGGGAACGGTGCCTTCGATCGCCAGCAGCCGATCGCGCGACTGCTCCAGCCGCGGCACGCTGCCGAGCAGGCCGAGCGTGTAGGGATGCTGCGGATCGTCGAACAGTGCCGCCGCGGGGGCATGCTCCACCACGCGGCCGGCGTACATCACGGCCACGTCGTCCGCCATCTCCGCCACAACGCCGAGATCGTGAGTGATCAGCACGATCGCCATCCCCGTCTCGCGCTGCAGGTCGCGCAGCAGGTCCAGGATCTGCGCCTGCACCGTGACGTCCAGCGCCGTGGTCGGTTCGTCGGCGATCACCAGGTCGGGCGCGCAGGACAGTGCCATGGCGATCATGATGCGTTGCCGCATGCCGCCGGACATCTGATGCGGGTATTCGTCGAGCCGCCGGTCGGGCGCCGGGATGCGCACCCGATCCAGCGCCGCCGCGGCACGCTGGCGCAGGTTGCGGGCGCCGCGTTCGTGGGCGCGCATCGCCTCCTCGATCTGGTCGCCAACGGTATAGGCCGGGTTCAGGCTGGTCATCGGCTCCTGGAAGATCATCGCGATCTTCTTGCCGCGCACCGCCCGCATCGCGGCCGGCGGCAGGCCCAGCAC
Source organism: uncultured Acetobacteraceae bacterium (assembly GCA_964242215.1). GTDB lineage: Bacteria > Pseudomonadota > Alphaproteobacteria > Acetobacterales > Acetobacteraceae > LMUY01. The sequence goes on from CAXTCJ010000071.1 coordinate 1,871, forward strand.
GTCCTGGCCGCCGAACAGCACCCGCCCGGCCGCAATCCGACCCGGCGGCGGCACCAGGCGCATCACCGACAGCGACAGCATGGACTTGCCGCAGCCGCTCTCGCCCACGATGCCGAGCGTCTTGCCGCGATCCACCGCGAGGCTCACGCCGTCGACGGCGGCAAATGGGGTACGCTCGCCGGGAAATTCGGTCCGCAGCCCCTCGATCTGCAGCAGAGCGGTCATCGGCGCAGCACCCTGCGCTCGAGCCATGGCCCGGCGGCGAGACCGAAGGCGGCGGCATAGGCGGGCACCAGCATCAGGCTGTAGCGCGGCGTGGCCACCGTGGTTGCGGCGTGCAGCGCCAGCACGAACAGCGGCGGCAGCACGAAGGCGAGCCACAGCCGATCTCGCCGCCGAATGGCTTGCCACACCATGACGGCGAAGAACGGCACGGCCACCAGGCTGAAATACTTGCGCACCCACAGCGACTTCCACGTCATTACCACCGTTACGGCGGCGAAGCGGACCGGGTGCGGCCACACATAGGTGCGCAGCAAGTACCCCACCTGGTCCGCCGGGTTGGGGGCGTTGGCGGCCAACTCCTGCACCATGGTGGTGTTGCCGACCATGTAGAACGTGTCCGGCCGGTCCTGCCAGCCAAGCCGGGCGACAGCGTCCGGGAACACGATCCGCGCCGCCGCCGGGCCGAAGCCGGGCAACGCGTACAGCCACTGGGCGGTCCACTCGGCCGGGGTCATCGCGTCATACGCCATGCGTTGCGCCAGGATGAACCCGGCGTAGCCCGAGGTGGGTGCGGCAGTGCCGAACAGCCGCTCGTTGCGCACCGACCAGGGCGCGATCGTAGCCCCGGCCAGCAGGCAGGCCCCCAGCATCGCCAGCCCCAGCCGGCGCTGCCAGACCGCGATCACCGCGCCAGCCAGCCCGATCATAAGGTTAAGATACAGATACTCCGGGCGAGCGAGCGTCAACAGCCCGAGCGACACGCCCAGGCAGACAGCGGTCACCACCCGGACACGGCGCACCAGCAGCACCAGCAGCAAGCCACTTAGTGCCGCCAAAGGCAGGCTGAGCGCTTCGGTCATCGCTGTGCGGGCGTAGACGGCGTATTCCGTCGTTCCCAGCCCGGCCGCCAGCAGCGCACACCAGGCGGCCGAACGTGGCCCACCGATGGCGAGCGTCGACCGCCACACCAGCAGCAGCGTCCCGGCCATCAGCACGATCTGCAACGGCACCAGCAATCCGAGCGATCCGGGGCAAGACGGGATTGCCTTCCACTCCGCCACCCGCACGCAAGCCGCCGCCGTGGCCAGCCTTGGATCGAGCGCCGCCACGGCCGCGATCAGCGCGGGATACAGCGGGGCGGTGTAGGCGCCGGGCTTACCGGCCTCGCCCCAGCGGCCGTTGGTGTAAATGCCGGTCTGCTGCAGGTCACTGGCGATGCCGAGATACAGCGGCTGGTCGTATGCGGCCAAGTTCGCGGGTTTCAGCGTCGAGACGCCGAACAAAATGCAGCCAAGCGCGATAACAGCGGCCAGAAGCCACTCCCACCGGCGCGGAGCACTCACGGACTGCGGAAACGAAGCCCCGGCCAGGAAGGGACCGGCCGGGGCTTGGGCGAAGAAGCTCAGCTACGGTAGTCCGTCTTGCCACCCTCGATCTGGCGCAGCGCGGACTCCCAGGCCCATTCGCAATGGGCAAGCGTGCCCTCGTGCGAGAACTGGGCCGCCGTGTGCTGACACACCTCCTCCGGCGGCAGGATCAGCTCGCCGTCGCCGGCGGCCACCTGGGCCTGGCAGGCCCGCTCCAGGTAATACAGGTCGCTCCACGCCTCGGGGATCGTCCGCCCGCCAACCAGCAGGCCGTGGTTGCGCAGGATCATGGCGCGGTTCTGCCCGAGGTCGTGCACCAGGCGGTCGCGCTCATCCAGGTCCAGCGCGATGCCCTCGTAACCGTGGTACGACATCCGGCCGTAGAACCGCAGCGCGTGCTGGCTCATCGGCAGCAGCCCACGCTTCTGGGCGGAGATCGCGATGCCGGCAGCGGTATGGGTATGCACCACGCACATGATGTCGGGACGAGCCATGTGGATGGCCGAGTGAATGCAGAACCCGGCGGCGTTCACCTTGCGAGCCGACATGCCGGCGTGGTGCGGTTCCTCGATGATGTTGCCGTCGAGGTCGATCTTCACCAGATCGGAGGCGCGCATCTCGTCGAACAGCACGCCATACTGGTTGATCAGGAAATGGTGTTCCGGTCCCGGGATGCGGGCGGACAGATGGGTGTATATCCAGTCCGTCATGCGGTGGTGGGCCACGAGGCGATACAGGGCGGCCAGATCACAGCGGATCTGCCACTCGTCGGACGACATGCTGCCGAGCGCGTGTGGCGCGGTTTGAACGTTCATGGCTGGACTCCTATGAAGGGCGGCCTTCGCAAGGCCTGGACTTTCCGCCCTCGACGCGGCAGCGGTCAAGCTGGAGGTTGTCCTCCCCCGTTCTGCACGGAGGAGGTGGCGGCGTAGCCGACGGAGGGGCGCGGCATTGACCGTGCCCAAGGGCCCCCACCACCATGCTTCGCATGGTCCCCCTCCCCCGCTTCGCGAGGGAGGATGTTGTTTTTGGAGCAAGCGTTGGCGTACACGGTCAAAAGCATCTTCCTGACCCAGCAGGGCGAGGGCGCCAACCTCGGCCGCACCTGCGTGTTCCTGCGCTTTGCCGGCTGCAATCTGTGGTCCGGCCGCGAGGAGGACCGCGCCACCGCGACCTGCCAGTTCTGCGACACCGACTTCGTCGGCGGCGAGAAATACCGCTCCGCCGACGCGCTGGCCGACGCCGTCGCGGCCCAATGGCCCGCCGGGCAGGGCAATCGGCGCACGGTGCTGACCGGCGGCGAGCCGCTGCTGCAAGCCGACCCGGCGTTGCTCGACGCCTTGCACGCACGCGGCTTCTGGATCGCGGTCGAGACCAACGGGACCCAGCCGCTGCCGGGCCCGATCGACTGGCTGTGCGTCAGCCCAAAGGCCGGCGCGCCGATCGCGTTGCGAACCGCGGACGAACTGAAGCTGGTCTACCCGCAACCCGGCGTCGAACCGGAGCTGTTCGAAGGGTTCGAAGCGCACGAACGCTGGCTCTCGCCGATGGACGGACCGCAGGTTGCCGCCCACACCGCCGCGGCCGCCGCCTACTGCGCGGCACACCCGGCCTGGCGACTGAACATCCAGGCTCACAAAACCTGGGACATCCCATGATGTTCGCCCGCGCGGCCACCGTCCCGCTGGAGATCGCCCATCTCGGCACCGATGGCGTCCTGCACGGCCACAGCCTGACGGCCGAGGTGTGGACGCGCGACAGCGTCGATCTGGATGTATGGCGCGAGCAGGTGGCAGAGGTTGCCGCCCGCATCGAGGGACGACTGGAATCCACCATCCAGGGGCGCACGTTCGAGGACGTGGCCATGACGTTGCTCACCAGCCTGCCGACGGCGCATCGGGTCGTGATCCGGCTACCGACGCGAGGCCACGCGGTCGAGCTCTGCCGCGCTGCTTCTCCCTTTCCCCTTGAGGGAGAGGGCCGAGGTGAGGGGTAAGTCGCACACGGACCTATGCCAGTATGCGTGGCCACCCCTCCCCCACACTCAGTATCCGCGTACGGGGTCGTACACGTTGGGCAGCGCCTCCCCCGCCTCGAACCGGCGGATCGCGTCCGCTACATAGCGGGAACGAGCGCGGCGGCTGGCCATGCTGGCGACATGAGGGGTCACGGTCACCCGGGGATGCACCCAGGCCGAGTGGGTGGCCGGTAGCGGCTCCTCGGCGAACACGTCCAGCACCGCACCACTCAGTTGCCCGGCATCGAGCGCTGCTACCAGGTCGTCCCACACCACGTGGCCGCCCCGCGCGACGTTGACCACGGAGGCCCCCCGCGGCAGCAGCGCGATCGTTTCCGCCCGGATGGCGCCGCGCGTTTCGGGTGTGTCCGGCAGCAGGCACACCAGGATGTCCGACCGGCGCAGGAAGGCGTCGCGCTCGGCATCCCCGGCGTAGCATTCCACGCCCGGCAGAGATTTTGCCGAGCGGGCCCAGCCGATGACGTTGAAGCCAAGCCCGGCCAGCATGGTGGCAGACCGGGCGCCGAGATTGCCCAGGCCCATCACGCCCACCGTCACGTCCGGTGCGCAGCGCCCCGCCTCCCACTGCCGCCATCGCCGCTCCGCCTGGTCCAGCGCCACGGCGCGCCAGTTCCGCAGCAGCGACAGGCAGGCGAGGCTGACGAACTCGCCCATACGCTGCGCCGGCTCGTCGCCGCCCATCCGCACCAGTGGCAAGTGGGCGGGCCAGGCCGGGTCGCGGGTGATGTGGTCGACACCGACCGCGGGGGACAGGATCAGGCGCAGGTTCGGCAGCGTGGCCAGCCGGCCCGGCTCCGGCTCCCACGGCAGGACGTAGTGCACGTCCTCCGGGCTGACCGCCGGGTCGTGCCACCAATGCACGCGCAGATGCGGGGCCAGTTCGGCGAAATGGCCCTGCCACTCGGGCAGTGCCGCCTCGCCGCCGGATTTGACGAGAAGAACGCTCAGTGTATTTCCCCTGATTTCAGCACGGCGGCGCGCAGCTTGGCCGGGGTGAACTCCGGGTCGGCGCAGATGTCCAGGATGACCTTCTCGCGCCGGGAGATCAGGTCGATCGCGTCCGGCAGTTTCTTCACCGCATCGGCCGGGATCACCACGGCACCGTGCGCGTCGGCATGGATCACGTCGTCATGGGCGCAGTTCATGCCGAACACGTTCACCGGCTGGCCGAAGCTGACCATGTGCACGTGCGCGTGGCTCGGCCCCACCTTGCCGCCGACGATCTGGAAGCCCGGCGCCAGCATGGCCGTGTCGCGGAACGAGCCGTTGGTCACGCAGCCCAGCGAGCCCAACGCCTTGTGCACGGTCGAATGCACTTCGCCCCACCAGGCGCCGTAGCCGGGCTCGTCGTCCAAATCCTGCAGCACGACGATGGTGGGCATGATGGCCCCGGCGACGTAATCGAACCAGTCCAGCCGGTTCGCTACGGGGGCGCGCGGCGGCTCCTTGGCGCGGATGAAGCCGACGCGGGCGAGCCCCACCATCGGCTTGCCTTCCGGCACCGCGGCCACCATCGAGGCGGTGGTGAAGCCGATGGCGCGGCGTTCCGGCACGATCAGCTCGAGCCCGTTGCAGATCGTGGGCGTATCCCAGACGGCCAGCGCCTCCAGGTCTTCCGCGGTAAATGGGTATGTCATGCGTTCCCCCCGTGTTTGGCTGGATGCAGCATCTCCCGAGCGTGCGGGAGTGACAAGCAAGACCACCTTGGCGTGCCACTGGCCTCATACAGGCGGTCATAAGAATCATGCTCACCGGATGCGTTCTGGCCCGGTGCGGCCACTCCTAACTTCCCTCCCGCAGCAAGCCGCCCCCGCTCTGAACGATGGCGGTTTCTGCCGAGTAATCGGTCCCGCACAAGCGGGCACCACCTAGGAGCCGCCGTCATGAAGTCCTCTATTCTTGTCGCCACGCTCGCCCTGGCATTCGGGGCGCACGCCGCCTATGCCGCCGAGGGCGCTGGCGATCCGTTTCCGTTCCGCGCCCCGGGCGTCACCACCAGCCTGCAGAACTTCAAGCAGGCGCCGGGCGGTATGGACGACCCGTATCCCATGAAGGTTCCTGGCCACGTCGTGACGACCGCCGATACGGATGCGCTGGCACCGTCGAATGGAGCCGAGGGGACGGTTCAGAGCCTGAATTCGCTGCCGCGCGGGTTCATCGATGGAATGCCGTCCTATGCGCAGGTTCGCACGGCATCGCCGACCGCGATCGCCCAGACCACCACCGTGAGCGGACCCCGCGGCTAACACTGGATCGACGACCTGGTTGCGGCCTCGCTTTGGACCGCGATCAGGTCGTCTTCCACGCCCGATCGCGATCGGGCAGTTTTCCCCCTGACAGGGAGAAACGAGCATGCCGATCGCACGCGGTGGACAAGCGGTTTATGGGGCCGCCATCGGTATTCTCATGCTGGACGCCCGCTTCGCCCGCGTGCCCGGCGACATGGGCAACGCCCTCACCTGGCCATTCCCCGTCCAATACCGCGTCATCGCGGGCGCCAGCCCCGAACGCGTCGTGCTGCACCGAGCTGAGGGATTGCTACAGCCTTTCCTGGACGCCGCCGCCGACCTGGTGGCGCACGGTTGCGCGGCCATCACTACCAATTGTGGCTTCCTCTCGTTGTTCCAGCGCGAACTGGCCGCCCATGTCGGCGTGCCCGTCGCCACCAGTGCGCTGATGCAGGTGGCGTGGGTTCAGGCCATGCTACCGCCGGGCCAGCGTGTCGGCGTGGTGACGATCTCCGCCGGCAGCCTGACCCAAGCCCATCTGCGCGCGGCAGGGGCCCCGGAGGACACGCCGATCACCGGCTGCGACGATGGCCGCGAGCTGTTCCCGGTGCTGATCCGCGCCGAGCGGAACGATTTGGACACGGATGCGGCCGAGGCCGATGTGGTGGACGCGGCCCGCGCCCTGGTCTCGGCGCATCCGGATGTCGGCGCGATCGTGCTGGAGTGCACCAACATGCCGCCCTATGCGGACGCCGTGCGCGCGGCGACGGGGCGGGCGGTGTTCGACTCAGTGACGCTGGTGCGCTGGCTGCACTCGTCACTGGCGATGGGTGCCCGTTAACCGTTCACGCAGCCGACGGTGGGTGCCGGAACCACACGCCGGACGCGACGGCGGTGCCCACCATCACGCCGTAGCACACGAGCGCCAGGCCGAGCACCGCGAACGTCCAGGTCAGCGAGCCGGTCAGCTCCAGCGCCGCCCAGCCACCACCGATGGCAATCACCGCGCGGAGCACGCCCGACAGCAATGGCCAGCCGAGCCGGCCGGCACCCTGCGAGGCGAAATACAGCGACAGCCCGAGGCCGAAAAAGCCGTAGGTGGGGCCTACGCAGTGCAGATACGCCGTGCCGCTGGCGAGCATGCGGGGATCGTTGCCGAACAGGGTTAGCCAAGACACCGGCCAGATCGCCGCGGCCAGCCCGATCGCCTCCGTCAGCACGAACGACAGCGCGCCACCCGTCAATGCGATGCGCAGCGCCCGCCGTTGCTGCCCGGCGCCGATATTGGTGCCGACCAAGGCCACCAGCGGCGCGCCCAACCCGAACACGAGCGGGATCAGCAGGTACTCGAGCCGCGCGCCGGTGCCGAACCCGGCCACTGCATCCGGCCCGGCCGCGGCACCCACCAGCGCTGTCACCAGCGCCATGGTGAGCGTCGTGTTCAGCGTGTTGACCGCCCCGATCCCGCCCACCCGCAGGATGTCGGCGGTCAGGAACCAAGTGAGCCGGGCGCGCCGCAGCCGCACGACGCAGCGTCCGGACATGACGTACCAGGCCAGGATCACCAGCATCAGCCCGGTCGTCAGCACCACCGCCATGCCGCCGCCCGCGATGCCCATCGCCGGGATCGGCCCGAAGCCGAAGATCAGCAGCGGCGACAGTGGCACCAGCAGCACCACGCCGATGCAGATCGCGATCGACGGCATCAGCATGTTGCCGGTCCCGCGGATCACGCTGGCGAAGGCGTTCATCAGCCAGATCAGGATGTTGCCGGCGAACACCACGTTGGAATAGGCCAGCGCCGCATCCAGCGAGGCCCCCTGCCCGCCCATCGCGCCATAGATTTGCCGGCCGAACGTCAGGAACAGCGCCGACGTCGCCAGCCCCAGCACGCCGTTGATCACCAGCGCATGCAGCACCAGCGCATCCCCCTCGAGCCGCCGCCCTCCCCCGAGGGCGCGCGCAATGGCGGACGAGATGCCGCCGCCCAGTGCGCCGGCCGACAGCATCGTCATCATCAGGTAGCCCGGGAACACCAGCGCCATCCCCGTAAGCGCATCGAGGCCGAGATGGGACACCCACCAGGTTTCGATCAAACCCGTCGAGGCCTGCGCCATCATCACCAGCACGTTCGGCCAGGCGAGGTGCAGCAGCGTGGGGATGATGCGCCCGTGCAGCAATTGCCGGGTGCGCGGGCTCATCGGGACAGACAAGCCCTCTGGCTCGGGTTGCGGGGCGAGGGTGGCGGGAGCGAGCGCGTTCATGCCGGCGGCGTAACACAGACAGTATCATAATGCTAGTTACTAATTCACACCCGCAGAAGCCTCCGCCGCAGCCAGCGATTGAGCGTCTCGGCGTAGAACCGCGCGATCAGGTCCGCCAGGCAGGCGGACACGACGAGGAAGCTGGCGAGCAGCGCAAGCTTTGCGCCGTTCCCCGTGGTGGCCGGGGGGATCACCGTGAGCAGCAGGCCGAGCACGACCAGGTGAAACAGGTATAACTCGTAGCTGAGCCGCCCGAGCCAGCGCAGGGCCGCCCCCGCCTTGCCCCCGCCCGAATCGGGCCGCTCCCGGCTGACGAACAGCAGCAGCGCGGTGCCCAAGCCCATGGCCGTCACGCCGACGACATTGGTCTGCCCGATCGGGCGGCAGAGATGGAGCACGGCCATCACCACCACGACGACCCACTGCAGCACTCGGGCGTCGCGGCCGGGCAGGATCACCCGCCGGGCTAGCAAGGCCGTGCAACACCCGATGGCGATGCCGTCGAAACAGGCAAAGTAGGCGTAGAGCACCGCCGGGCCCTCGTCGTGATGAACGAGCCGATAGACCGGCCCCACGACGACCAGTACGGCCCAGAACGCCAACAGGACGGCCTCGCGGCGTAATATCAGGCAGAGGATCGGGAAGCTGACGTAAAACACCTCCTCCACCGACAGCGACCACAGCACGCCGAGCGGGTAGTTGAACCATCCGTCGCGGGCGATGAGGACATTGACCCAAGACGTCAGGGCGGCGAGGTCGATCAGCCAGAGCGGGCGTGCCTGGTGATTTTGGAACACCCCCAGACCGCCTATTGCGAACAGGTTTGCCACGACCAAAAGCAGCAACAGGCACGGCAGGATCCGGGCGGCCCGCAATGCGTAGAACCGCGGCGCGTCGATCCGGGCGAGGCTGCCCCAGCGCCGCAGCGCGTTGGAGGTAATCAGGTAGCCCGAGACGACAAAGAACATCGTCACCCCGTAATTGCCGTTCCGCACCACAGCCCGCAGCCAATCCCAACCACCAATGCGCGCGATCGCCGTGCCGGCGAGCGGGTAGGCGATGTCGAAATGATGCAGCAGGACCAGCAGGATCGACACGCCGCGGATCAGGTCGATGCCACGGTTGCGTGGGCCGACGCCCTCGAACAGTGCCCCCATGTCAGGCCTGACAGGCGACGGAACGGGCGAAGGCACGCATGCGGTTCTCTCGGGCTCTCGCGTCCCCATATGGGCGCGGGCCTTCATAGCAGCCGGTCGTGGTTCACCGGCAAATTCCGTCCGCTCCCAACCCCTCGAGGCATCTCCCCTATGACCCATCCCGCCCTCCTCCCTGGCCGCGCGGCCGTCATCACGGGCGCCGCCAGTGGCATCGGGCTCGCGGCAGCCCAGCGGTTCGCGGCGCTCGGCATGGCCGTGTGCATGGCCGACGTGGACGCCGCCGCCGTCGAGCGCGAAGCCGCCGCCTTGGCCGCACGCGGCGCCGACGTAATGGCGGTGCCCACCGACGTCAGCGACCCGGCGCAAGTGGCCGCCCTGCGCGACGCCGCCCTGCAGCGCTGGGGCCACGTTGCCGTGCTGATGAACAATGCGGGCCGGGAGGCGAAAAGCCCGATCTCGACGGGGCCGGAGGTGTGGCGGCGCATCCTGGAGACCAATCTGTGGGGCGTGATCAATGGCCTGCAGGTTTTCACTCCGGCGATGGTGGAGGCGGCCCAGCCGGCGCTGATCATCAACACCGGGTCGAAACAAGGCATCACCTCGCCGCCGGGCAACACCGCCTACAATGTCAGCAAGGCGGGGGTGAAGGTGCTGACCGAGTCGTTGGCGCACGACCTGTTGGGCACGTCGGTCACCGCCCATCTGCTGATCCCGGGCTTCACCTTCACCGGTTTCACCCGGGTGCGCACCGACACGCAGCCGCCAGGCGCCTGGTCGCCCGAGCAGGTGGTCGACTTCATGCTGCCGGCGCTAGAGCGTAACGATTTCTACATCCTGTGCCCCGATAACGACACCACGCGCGCCCAGGACGAAAAGCGTATTCGCTGGGCCGCCGAGGACATCATCCAGAACCGCCCCGCCCTCTCGCGCTGGCACCCGGACTACGCCGACGCCTTCCGCGCCTACATGGACAAGTAGCCGTGCCGAAAACGGGTGCGCTGCGGCTGATCTGGCCGTTCGTGGCGCGCTACCGCTGGGCTGCCCTGGGCGCCACCGTGGCGCTGCTGGCATCAGCCGGGCTGGTGCTGCTGCTGGGCCAGGGCTTGCGCCACCTGATCGACGGCGGCTTCGCCAGCGGCAGCCCGGCGCGGCTCAATGCGACGGCGCTGGCCATGTCGGCCGTGATCGCGATGCTGGCCTTCGCCACCGCGTCGCGGTTCGCGCTGGTCACCTGGCTCGGCGAGCGCATCGGGGCCGATTTGCGCCGCGCCGTGTTCGACCACGTGGTGGCACTGTCGCCCACCTGGTTCGAAACCGCGCGCACCGGCGACGTGCTGTCCCGGCTGCAGGCGGATACGGCGGTGCTGCAGGCGTTGGCCGGATCGGCTTTGTCGCAATGGCTGCGCTCGGCGCTGCTGCTGGTCGGCGCATTCGCGATGCTTGTGGTCACCTCGCCGCTGTTGTCGGGGTTGGTCGCGGCGGTCGTGCCGTTCGTCATCGTGCCGCTGGTGGTGTTCTCCCGCCGCGAACGCAAGCTCTCCCGCGTGGCGCAGGACCGCATCGCGGATCTGGGCGCGTTGGCGGAGGAGACGCTCGGCGCCCTGCGCACCGTGCAGGCCTTCACGCAGGAGCCGTTCGCCCGCCAACGCTTCGCCGCCGCGACCGAAGGCGCCGTGGCGGCCGCCCGGGCGCGCATCCGCTCCCGCGCCGGGGTGATCCTGGTGGTGATCTTGCTCGGCTTCGGCGCCATCACGCTCGCCTTGTGGGTGGGCGGGCAGCAGGTGCTGGCGGGCAAGCTGTCCGGCGGATCGCTCTCGGCCTTCGTGTTCTACGCAGTGATCGTGGCCACCTCCGGCGCCGGGTTGAGCGAGTTGTGGGGCGACCTGCAGCGCGCCGCCGGGGCGGCCGACCGGATCGCGGAACTGCTGGACGAGCGGCCGGAGATCGCGGCACCCGCCAATCCGCGCGCCCTGCCCTCGCCGCCCGAGGGCCGGGTCGTGTTCGACGCGGTCACGTTCCACTACCCCGCCCGCCCCAGCCTGCCAGCCCTGCACGCCTTCAGCCTGACGGTGGAGCCCGGCGAGACCGTGGCCCTGGTCGGACCATCCGGCGCCGGCAAGACGACGGTGCTGCAGTTGCTGCTGCGCTTCTACGACCCGCAAGCCGGCGCGATCCGCCTGGACGGTGTCGACCTGCGGGAGGCCGACCCGACGCAAATCCGCGGCCGCCTGGGCCTGGTGCCGCAGGACCCGGTGGTGTTCGGCGCCGACGCCTGGACCAACATCCGCTTTGGCCGCCCCGATGCCACCGACGCCGAGGTGCGCGAAGCCGCCCGCGCTGCCCATTGCGGGTTCATCGAGGCCTTGCCGCAGGGCTGGGACACCTTCCTTGGCGAGAAGGGTGTGCGGCTATCCGGCGGCCAACGCCAACGTCTCGCGATCGCCCGCGCCGTGCTGCGCGACCCGGCGGTGCTGCTGCTGGACGAGGCCACCAGCGCGCTGGACGCGGAAAGCGAGCACGCGGTGCAGCAGGCCTTGGCCGCGTTGTCCCGCAACCGCACGACGCTGGTGATCGCGCACCGCCTGGCGACCGTTCGGCGCGCAGATCGGATCGTGGTGGTGGACGATGGCCGCATCGTCGCCACCGGCACGCACGAGACGCTGGTGCGGGCGGGGGGGCTGTATGCGCGGCTGGCGGCGCTGCAGTTCGCGCAGGCGGCGTAGCAAACGTGATTGCGACGTCAGATGCAAGAAGGCCGCGGCCCACGGGCCCGTGTTCATCACGGACCGTGGCCGACCCGCCCATGTCCTGTTGACCGCCGAACACTATCGCCGACTGGTTGGCGAGCACTCCATACTCGATCTGCTGGTGATGCCGGAAGCGGCGGAGATCACGTTCGAGCCGCCGCGCGCTGGCCCGATCTCCCGTCCTGCCGATTGCGTCTGATGTATCTGTTGGACACGAACGTCGTGTCCGAACTGCGGAAGGCCAAGACCGCCCGGATCGATCCGCACGTCGCCCTCTGGGCTTCCAAGGCCGCTGCGGCGGCGCTGTTCATCTCCGTCATGACCGTGCTGGAGATCGACCAGGGTGTCCTGATGCTCCACCGGCGGGACCCGGAGCAGGCAGCTGTGCTGCAGCGATGGTTCGAGGCCCACGTTCTGCCCGCGTTCGCCGGGCGGGTGCTGGCGATCGACACGGCAGTGGCCCGGTGCTGCGCCCGCCTGCACGTCCCCGATCCGCAAGGCGGGCGGGATGCACTGATCGCCGCCACCGCGCTGGTTCATGGCCTGACCGTGGTCACGCGCAACATTGCGGACTTCACGCCGACCGGCGTGGCGACCCTCAATCCTTGGAGCGGCTGACGATCACGCCGGCGGCGCGCAGCTTTTGCAGCCTGGCCTCGTCCAGCCCCAATTGTCCGAGTACCGCGTCGGTATCCTGCCCCAGCAGCGGCGGCGCCGTGCGGTATTGCACCGGCGTGTCCGACAGGCGCAGCGGGTTGGCGACCAACGATACCGGCCCCGTCGGGTGCGCCATGTCGAATTGCACCTCCCGGGCCTTCGCCTGCGGGTCGGCGAACACCTGGTCGATCGTGTTGATCGGCGCGCAGGGCACGTCCGCTGTCTCCAGCAGAGAGAGCCACGTCTCGCGGTCCTGCTCCAAGAAGCGGCGTGACAGCGCGCCGATGACCTCGGCCCGGTGTTCCATCCGGTCGGCATTGCTGCGGAAACGAGGATCCTCGGCCAGTTCGTCCAAGCCCATCGCGCGGCAGCAGCGGCGGAATTGGACGTCGTTGCCGATCGCGAGTGCCAAGTGACCGTTGGCCACCGGATACACCTGGTAGCCGACGATATTGGGATGCGCGTTGCCGAACCGCTGGGGCACCTCGCGGCCGACCAGGTAGTTGGCGCCCTGGTTGGCAAGCATGGCCACCTGGGCGTCGAACAGCGCCAGGTCGATATGTTGCCCCCGCCCGGTCGTAGCGCGCGACACGACGGCGGCCAGGATGCCGGCGACGGCGTACATGCCGGTGAACATGTCGGTCACCGCCACGCCGACCTTCATCGGCTCGGCCCCTGGCGTGCCATCCGGCTGGCCCGTGATGCTCATCAGCCCGCCCCGCGCCTGCATGGCGAAGTCGTAGCCGGGCCGATGTTTGTAAGGTCCGGTCTGCCCGAACGCGGTGATCGAGCAGTAGATCAGCCGCGGATTGGCCGCCATCAGCGAGGCCGGGTCGAGCCCGTATTTGGCGAGCCCGCCGGGGCGGTAGTTCTCCACCAGGATGTCGGCGGACCGGGCCAACTCCACCACCAGCGCCGCACCCTCGGGCGTGGAGAAATCGATCGCGACCGAGGCCTTGTTCCGGTTGGTGGCGGTGAAATACGCCGCATCCGCCGGCTGCTCCGCCGTGCCGCGATGGCCGCCGACGAAGGGGGGCCCCCATTTGCGGCTGTCGTCACCGCCGACCGGGTGTTCGACCTTGATGATCTCGGCGCCGAGATCGCCCAGCGTTTGCGTCGCCCATGGGCCGGCCAGGACGCGGCTGAGATCCAGCACCCGCAATCCGGCCAATGCAGCGGCGGTTTCGTTCACGCGTCCGTCTCCCCAGTCAGTCAAGCAAACCTGGATCATCGCGCGATGTCCGGCCCGGCGATAGCCACCTCCGACCACGGTGCTGGAGGTTTAGATTGCGTTAACAACTATTGGACGGATCTCTTAAAAGAGATTAACACCCACCAAGGGAAGCTTGGCGAGGGTTACGGTGACGGCAGGTTCGGAGGGCTCGGCTGACGGAGTGCGCGGCCTCAGCGTCGCGGAGCTGACCCGGCTGACCCGTATCCTCGCGATGCTTGCCTCGCCGCATGATGGCGAGCGGGCGTCGGCCGCCTTCCTCGCCAGTGCGTTCGTGGCGAAGCATGGCTTGGCCTGGGGCGACCTCACGACGCTGCTCCGCCCGGCCCCGGTGGCCGAACCGGTGGTGCGCCGAACCGAGCGGCGGCATCCCGACCCATCGTGGCGTGGCTACTGCCGGCGTCGCCGAACCCACCTCGGCGAGAGGCTCGACTACGTCTCCTAGACCCTGGCACGTTGTGGGAGAGGGAGACCGTCAGTCAGCCTGTGATCTCCCGGCCCATGGCCAGGAATTTCTCCCGGCGCCGCGCGATCAACGTCGGGCCGTCCTGCCCGGCCAGGCTTTCCAGGGCAAGCGCCACCGCATCCGACACCGCCGCCAAGGTCACCGCCGCATCGCGGTGCGCACCCCCCAACGGTTCGGCGATCACACTGTCGACAAGGCGATGGGACTTCAAATCTTCCGCCGTCAGACGCAGCGCTTCCGCCGCAATCGATGCCTGCGCCGCATCCCGCCACAGGATCGAGGCACAGCCCTCCGGCGAGATCACGGCGTAAATCGCATGCTCCAGCATCAACACCCGGTCCGCCGCCGCGAGCGCGATGGCGCCGCCAGAGCCACCCTCGCCGATGATGGTGGCCACGATCGGCACCGGCGCCTGCAGGCATGCCTCGATGGAGCGGGCGATGGCTTCGGCCTGCCCGCGGGCCTCCGCCTCGATGCCGGGAAAGGCGCCGGCTGTGTCCACGAAGGTCAGCACCGGTAGGTTGAAGCGACCGGCCAGCTCCAGCAGACGGCGTGCCTTGCGATAGCCCTCGGGCCGGGCCATGCCGAAATTATGCGCGACCCGGCTCTCGGTATCGCCGCCCTTCTCGGTGCCGATCACCACCACCGGGCGCCCACGGAACCGGCCGAGCCCCCCGACGACGGCCGCGTCCTCAGCATAAGCACGATCGCCGGCGAGGGCGGTGTAGTCGGTGATCAGCGCGCCGAGATAGGCGAGCGCCTTGGGCCGGTCCGGATGGCGGGCGACCTGCGCCTTCTGCCACGGGGTCAGGCGGGCGTAGGTGGCGCGGAGCTGCTTGTCGGCCTTGTCGGTGAGGCGGGCGATCTCCTCGGCGATGTTGATGCCGCCCGGCTCCTGCATCTGCCGGAGTTCTTCTATTTTCCCCTCGAGCTCGGCGATGGGTTTCTCGAAGTCCAGATATGGTCGCATGGCCGCGTGCTGTAGCCACAATGGCATTCTGCGGCTAGTCCAGCCCCCCGGTCGGTCCTAAGCTTCCGCCATGACGATCAAAGGCCAAGCCTACCTCGTAGGCGCTTACGAGCATCCCACCCGCAAGGCGCCGGACAAATCCGTCGCCCAGTTGCACGCCGAATCCGCTGCTGGCGCGCTCGCCGATGCCGGGCTCACCAAGGACGACGTGGACGGCTATTTCTGCGCCGGCGACGGGCCCGGTATGGGGCCGGTCAACATGGCCGATTACCTCAACCTGCGCCTGCGCCATCTGGACAGCACCGATCTCGGCGGCTGTTCCTACATCGCGCACGTCGCCCACGCTGCCGAGGCGATCGCCGCCGGGCGCTGCGAGGTTGCCTTGATCACGCTGGCCGGCCGTCCCCGCAGCGAGGGCCACTCCGGCACCAATGCCCGCCCGGCCGCGCCCAACGTGCCGGATGCGCCGTGGGAGCTGCCGTTCGGGCCGTCCACGCCCAACGTCTACGCCATGTGTGCCATGCGCCACATGCATCAGTTCGGCACCACCTCGGAACAGCTCGCCTGGATCAAGGTCGCCGCCAGCCATCACGCACAGTATAACGAGCATGCCATGCTGCGCGACGTTGTGACGGTTGAGGAGGTGGTCGCGTCGCCGATGATCGCCGACCCGCTGCACCGGCTGGATTGCTGCGTCGTCAGCGACGGTGGCGGTGCCCTGGTGGTGACTAGCGCGTCCGTGGCGAAGGGACTGAAGCGGCCGTTGGTGCGGCTGATCGGCGCCGGCGAGGCGATGAAGGGTCAGATGGCCGGCGCTGTCGACCTGACCTATTCCGGTGCCGTGTGGTCCGGGCCGCGCGCGTTCGAGATGGCCGGGGTTAAGCCGGCCGACATCCAATACGCCTCGATCTACGACAGCTTCACCATCACCGTACTGATGCAGCTGGAGGATCTCGGCTTCTGCGCCAAGGGCGAGGGCGGCCGCTTCGTCATGGACGGCAACCTCATCAGCGGCGTGGGTAAGCTGCCGTTCAACACCGATGGCGGCGGCCTGTGCAACAACCACCCGGCCAACCGCGGTGGCATCACCAAGGTAATCGAGGCGGTGCGGCAGCTGCGCGGCGAGGCCCACCCCAAGGTGCAAGTGCCGAACTGCACGCTGGCGATGGCGCACGGCACCGGCGGGTTGCTCGGCAGCCGCCACGGGTCGGCCACCCTGATCATGGAGCGCTGCTAATGGACCGCGTGTTACCTGCCCCGCCGATCGATCCGGAGAGCGCGCCGTTCTACGCCGCGGCGAAGGAGGGGCGGTTCCTGATCGGGCGTTGCACCGGGACGGGCCAGTATTTCTGGTATCCGCGCGCGGTGTCGCCATTCGATTTCGGGCCGACGACGATGGAGCCGGCGTCCGGCCGCGGCGTGATCTACAGCTTCAGCACGATGCGCCGGGTCAACCCGCCGTTCACGATCGCCTATGTGACGCTGGAGGAGGGTCCCACGATGATGACCAACCTCGTGGATTGCGACCCGGACGCGCTGGCGATCGGTCAGGCGGTGACGCTGGTGTGGAAACCCGCCGCGGACGGCACGCCGGTGCCCTGCTTCAAGCCGGAGTAGAACAAGAAAGCCCCGTCCCTTGAGGGAGGGGTTGGGGGAGGGGTGGTCACGCCACGCCACCGGCGGTCCGTGGGTGGCTCACCCCTCACCCCGGCCCTCTCCCTTAAGGGGACAGGGAGAGGAGATGGCTATGGATCTGAACGAACTTCCTGATGACCAATTCCGCGCCACCGTGCGCGCGTTCGTCGAGGCCAACTTCCCGCCCGAGTTGCGCAACCCGCCGCATCGGCTGCACTGGGCCGAGGCCAAGCCCTGGTACATGGCGCTGTCCAATCAAGGCTGGCTCGCCCCGGCATGGCCGCGCGAGTACGGCGGCATGGGACTGTCGGCCGCTAAACAGCTGATCCTGATGGAAGAATACGAGCGCCACGGCGTCGCCCGAACGCCCGACCACGGCATCGTGCTGCTCGGCCCGCTGCTCATCCGCTACGGGACCGAGGCGCAGAAGCAACGCTTCCTTCCACGTATCCTGTCCGGTGACGATATTTGGTGCCAAGGCTACAGCGAACCCGGCGCCGGGTCGGACTTGGCGGGGCTGCGGACCGAAGCCGTACTCGACGGCGACGAGTGGGTCGTCAACGGCCAAAAAACCTGGACCACGCTCGCCTCGGACGCCAACTGGATCTTCCTATTGGTCCGCACCGACAAATCCGTGAAGAAGCAGGAGGGCATCTCCTTCCTGCTGGTGCCGCTGGACCAGCCCGGCGTGACCGTGCGGCCGATTATCAACCTCGAGATGCACGATGAATTCTGCGAGGTGTTCTTCGATAACGTGCGGGTTCCAAAGGACAACCTGGTCGGCCAGGTGAACCAGGGCTGGACCATGGCCAAGGCGCTTCTGGGGTTCGAGCGCATCTTCCTCGGCTCGGCCCGCCAGTCCGCCTACGCACTCACCCGCCTCCGCCAACTGGCCGAGCGCATGGGCGTGCTGGACGACCCGGCCTTCGCTGACCGTTACACCCAGCTCCGCCTCGACCTGGCCGACCACAAGGCGCTGTTCGAAGTGTTTGCCGAGAAGCTGCGCGCTGGTGAGACGCTCGGCCCCGACGTGTCCCTGCTGAAGATCCACCAGAGCGAGCTGTATCAGCGCATCACCGACGTGATGCTGGAGATCTCCGGCGAGCATGCCGGCCTCCTGGACCCGATCGGCGGCAATCGCGAGCTGCACCCGTCCGGCATGTTCATCCAGGCGCGCCCGACGACCATTTATGGCGGCACGTCCGAGATCCAGCGCGGCATCATCGCCAAGAACGTGCTGGGGCTAGCCGGCTGACCCCATTCGACGACGCTTTCCGCTTGCGCCTGCGCGAGCTGTTCGAATGGCGCCGCGACGTCCGGCATTTCCGGCCCGACCCGGTCGACCCGGCGTTGCTAACGGGGCTGCTGCAGGTCGCGTGCCTCGCCCCCTCGGTCGGGCTGAGCCAGCCTTGGCGGTTCGTCACGGTGGACGACCCGCAGCGCCGCGTTGCGATCCGGGCGAGTTTCCTGGCCTGCAACGCCCGTGCCCTCGCCAGCCAGGAGGCGGACCGGGCGGGCCGCTATGCTCGCCTGAAGCTGGCCGGGCTCGACGAGGCACCCTGCCATTTGGCCGTGTTCGCCGAACCCGACCCGGAGCAGGGCAGCGGGCTTGGGCGCCAGACGATGCCGGAAACTGCCGCATATTCGGCGGTGTTGGCGATCCACACGCTCTGGCTAACGGCAAGGGCGGCCGGGCTGGGGCTGGGCTGGGTGTCCATTCTCGACCCCGACACAGTCCGGGAAAGCCTAGCCGTGCCCGCCGAGTGGCGCCTGATCGCCTACCTCTGCCTGGGTTACCCCGCCACGGACGAAGACACACCGGAACTGGAGCGAGCCGGCTGGGAGTGGCGCCGGCTCACGCCCGAGGTGTTGAAGCGATGAGCTTCGACGTCGGCCCGGGCTAGCGGCCCGTCAAGATCCGCTCGACCAATTGCTTCACCGAGGGGATGAAGCCATTGGAATAAAACGGATCGGACGCAAACCGGTAGGCGTTGTGGCCGCTGAACATCAGGTTGTTGTCCAACGCCGCCGGGTCACCGCCGTCGGCGCGGACGGCTTGCAGCGTCTTTTGGATGCAGAAGCTGCGCGGATCGGCCTTCTTGCCCGTTGTGAACCCAGCCTCGTGCTGCGACCAGTTCGAGAAACGGCACTGGCTCAGGCAGCCCATGCAGTCGGTCTGGTCCTGCAGGATCATCCCGGCCCGCTCGGGGCTGACGAACACCAAAGTGCTGTCGGGCGTGCGAAGCGCCTCGGTGAAGCCGTCGCGCACCCAGCGCTCGGCTCGGCCGAGATCCATCGGGGTGAGGAACACGATGCGTTGGCGCGGGCCGACGCCGAAGGCGGCCGTGTGCTCGCCGACGGGCTCCATGGTGTAGGCCACCTGGTGCTCGCTGCGTTGGCGCAGTTCCTGGATATAGCTGTTGTTCACCGCCGACGAGTAGAAGCCGGTCGGGCTGAACTTGTTGAGGAAGACGTCGCCCTCCTTCAGCGTCAGCAGGCGCTGCTTCCAGGCATCGCCGATCGGGCTTTCCAGCGTGAGCAGCGGGCGCGTGCCGAATTGGAACGCGATCGGCCCCAATTCCGGGTTATCGATCCAGTGCTCCCACTCCTCGAGCCACCAAACGCCACCGGCCATGATGATGGGGGTGTCACCGAGTCCGAAGCTGCGCATCAGCTTGCGTAGCGCCAGCACACGGGGGAACGGGTCCTCCGGCTGGTCCGGGTCCTCGCCGTTGGACAGGCCATTATGCCCGCCAGCCAGCCACGGATCCTCGTAAACCACACCACCGAGGAGCGTTGCCGCCTTGGAGTATGCCCGCTTCCACAGAGCGTTGAAGGCGCGGGCGGACGAAACGATCGGGTAGTAGTGCACCCCGAACTTGGCCGCGATGTCGCTGAGGCGATACGGCATGCCGGCGCCGCACGTCAGGCCGTGGATCAGCCCCTTGGCACCCTCGAGCACACCGGTGATCACGCGTTCGGCGCCACCCATCTCCCACAGGATGTTGGCGTGGATACGCCCGTGGCCGCCGGAGAGTTCGTGCGCCTGCTGAGCCTGAGCAATGCCGCCACGAATGGCGAAATCGATCAATTCCTCATGCCGCTCACGCCGGGTGCGGCCATGATAGATCTGTGGCTCGCTGTGCCCGCTCTCGTCGTAGCTGTCGGCGTTGACGGCGCTGAACGTGCCAGCACCGCCCGCCTGCGCCCAATGACCGGACGACACGCCGGTGGACACCGACACGCCCTTACCCCCCTCAACGAGAGGCAGGACGTCCACTCCGCCCATACGGATCGCATTAATCGACTTCATGCCCGGCTGAGTCCCTGGACTGAAACAAATAGTAATATGCAGACGCAAACACGCTTTTGCTAGGGGAGAATGCAGGAGATGACCCCGCATTTTCCCCTAGCAGTCGTTTGCACTCAGGTGGCGTTAAGCGGCGTCGGCGTCGCGCGGGCGACCCTTGCTGCCAACCTTCTCCGAGATGTCTTCGCCGGTGGCCTGGTCGACCACCCGCATGGACAGCTTCACCTTGCCGCGGTCGTCGAAGCCCAGCACCTTCACCTTCACGGCGTCGCCTTGCGCCACGATGTCAGTGGTCTTGTTGACCCGGCCCTGGCTGAGTTCGCTGATGTGCACCAGGCCATCGCGCGATCCCAGGAAGTTCACGAACGCACCGAACTCGGCCGTCTTCACGACCTTGCCGTTGTAGATCACGCCGATCTCGGGCTCGGCCACGATGCCGCGGATCTTGTCGATGGCGGCCTGGCTGGCTTCCTCGGTGGTGGCGGCGATCTTGATCGTGCCGTCGTCCTCGATGTCGATCTTGCAGCCGGTCTGCTCAACGATCTCGCGGATCACCTTGCCACCGGTGCCGATGACCTCGCGGATCTTCTCCTTCGGCACGTTGATGATGGTGATGCGCGGCGCGGTGGCGGCCACGTGGCCACGGGCGCCGGACAAGCCCTTGGCCATCTCGCCGAGGATGTGGATCCGGCCCTCGCGCGCCTGCTCCAACGCCGTCTTCATGATCTCGAAGGTGATGGACGTGATCTTGATGTCCATCTGCAGGCTGGTGATGCCCGACTCGGTTCCGGCCACCTTGAAGTCCATGTCGCCGAGGTGGTCCTCGTCGCCCAGGATGTCGGACAGCACGGCGAACCCGCGGTCTTCCTTGATGAGCCCCATGGCGATGCCCGCCACCGGGCTTTTTAACGGAACGCCGGCATCCATCAGCGACAACGACGTGCCGCAGACCGTCGCCATCGAGGACGAGCCGTTGCTCTCGGTGATCTCGCTCACGACCCGCAGCGTGTACGGGAAGTCGGCCTTGGTCGGCAGCAACGGCCGCACGGCGCGGTAGGCCAGCTTGCCGTGGCCGATTTCGCGACGGCCCGGGCTGCCCATGCGACCAGCTTCACCAACGGAGTACGGAGGGAAGTTGTAGTGCAGCATGAAGTGCGCGCGGCTCTCGCCTTCCAGCGAGTCGATGATCTGCTCGTCCTGCCCGGTGCCGAGCGTGGCGACGCACAGCGACTGCGTCTCGCCGCGGGTGAACAGGGCCGAGCCATGCGCGCGCGGCAGAATGCCGACCTCGGCGACGATCGGGCGCACTGTCTTGGTGTCACGCCCGTCGATCCGCATGCCCGTATCCAGGATGGCGTTGCGAACGATGTTGGCCTCGAGCTCCTTGAACAGGCCCTTGGCCTTCTCGGTGTCCAGGCCCTCTTCGGCGAGCTTGGCCATGGCGGCCTTCTTCGCGACGCCGATCTTCTCCTGGCGAACCTGCTTCACGCGCTCGCCATAGGCTTCGGTGATCGACGTACGGGCCACCTCGTCCAGACGGGTGGTGAGCGACGCCATCTCGGCGGCCGGCTCCGGCATGTCCCACGGCTCCTTCGCCGCGTGCTCGGCCAGCTCGATGATGGCCTGGATGACGGGCTGGAACCCGGCGTGGCCGAACTCGAGCGCGCCCAGCATCGTGGCCTCGTCCAGCTCGTGGGCCTCGCTCTCCACCATCAGCACGCCCTCGGCGGTCCCGGCCATCACCAGGTCGAGCTTGAAGCCCTTCATCTGGTCGAGCGTCGGGTTTAGCACATAGGCACCGTCGATGAAGCCGACGCGGGCGGCGCCGACCGGGCCGAAGAACGGGATGCCGGACAGCGTCAGCGCGGCCGAACAGCCAATCAGGGCAACGATGTCGGGATCGTTCTCCATGTCGTGCGACAGCACCGTCGCTACGATCTGGACCTCGTTGCGGAACCCCTGCGGGAACAGCGGGCGGATCGGGCGATCGATCAGGCGGCTGACCAGCGTCTCCTTCTCGGAGGGGCGGCCCTCACGCTTGAAGAAGCCACCGGGGATCTTGCCGGCCGCGAAGGCCTTTTCCTGGTAGTTGACGGTCAGCGGGAAGAAGTCCTGGCCCGGCTTGGCCGTCTTCACGCCGACGGCGGTGCACAGCACGATGGTCTCGCCATACGTCGCCATCACAGCGCCGTCGGCCTGGCGGGCGATCTTGCCCGTTTCGAGAATGAGCTTGCGCCCACCCCAGTCGAGTTCCTTACGGAAGTGATTGAACATGCAACATCCTTAGGCTCGCGCGCGTTGGCCAAAGGCCGGTGCGGGTGCGGCGTCTCGGGCGGCATGGCGGCGCGGAGTGAACCGCGACCACGTGGCCGAAGGCGCCGTCGCAAACCGGGTGCTTCGGACACCGGGCGCATTGCCCGGCGCCACCATTGGCGCCAGGGTCGTAAAGTCCGGCGCCACTTGGCGCCAGGGTCGTACAGTCCCGGCGCCACTGGACGCCGGGGTGGTTTCAGCTGGTTAGCGGCGGAGCGAGAGGCGGCCAATCAGCGTCTGATAACGCGCCGAGTCCTTCCGCTTCAGGTAGTCGAGTAGGCGGCGGCGACGGCCGACCAGCATCAGCAGCCCGCGGCGGCTGTGGAAGTCCTTCGCATGCGTCTTGAGGTGTTCGGTCAGGTTGACGATCCGCTCTGACAGCAGCGCGACCTGAACTTCGGGGCTGCCCGTGTCGGTGGTCTGTTGGGCGTAGTCGGAAATAAGCGCAGTACGGCGCTCGGCTGTTATCGACATCGGATATCCTCCGTTGGGGTGTTACAGAAGGCGTTCCGGCTTGAGCATGCCATCCGACATGCGGCACAGGCCGATCACGCGCGTCCCCGCCATGGCCCGGGCCAACCCGCCATCGGGATCGGCCGTCCGTGGAATGCGCCCCATCAGGTCCACCAGGCTGAGAGCCTGGCCACGCGATAGGAAGAAGGCCTCCGCTTCGGTCAAGGCCAGCGCCGGGATGTCGGCCAGCGCGGTCGCGACCGGAAGCAGAAGGTCCGGGGAAGCCGGCGGGATATCGTCCCCTGGAGTACATTTGTCCAGCGAAATCGCCTGGTCGGCAACGAATGGCCCCACCCGCAGACGCCGTAACGCCGCGACATGACCCACCGTCCCGCAGGCAATCGCCAGGTCGCGGGCCAGCGAGCGCATGTAGACGCCCTTGCCGGATTGCACGGCGAAGATGGCGGTGTCCGCGTCCGGCCGGTCGATCAGGTCGAATTCGTCCACCCGGGCGGGGCGCGCCTCCAGCACAGGCGCACGTCCCTCGCGAGCCATGTCGTAGGCGCGTTCGCCGGCCACCTTGATGGCGGAATAGGCTGGCGGGACCTGCATGATCGTGCCGCGGAACGCCGGCAGGGCGGCTTCGAACGCCTCGTTACTGGGCCGCACGTCGGAGGTGGCAGTGACGGCGCCGTCCGCGTCATCGGTGTCGCGGGCTTCACCAATCTTTAAGGTGAAGTGATACAGCTTGGTGCCGTCCATGACGTAAGGCACGGTTTTGGTGGCAGCCCCGAACGCGATCGGCAGCACCCCGGTGGCGAGTGGGTCGAGCGTTCCGCCATGCCCGGCCTTCTGCGCGTCGAAGCCGCGGCGCACACGGTTGACGACATCTGTGCTGGTCATGCCGGCGGGTTTGTCAATGATCAACCACCCGTCGAGCGGGCGGCCACGGCGTCGGCGCATGAAGTGGGGTGACTTTCGAGTGGGGCGCGGGAGTTAGACGGCTCGGGCGGCCATGACAAGGAAATCCCGCTTGGCGCGGCTGCCGTCACCAAGACTGCCTGGGCAGATACGACGCCGGAAGGCTCCCACCATGCGGCCCATGTCATCGAGCGATGCAATGGAACGTCCCGGTGACAGTGTTCGCGTGGAACTATTAGGCTGCGTTCGGGTC
>CAXTCJ010000072.1:0-25735 GCA_964242215.1 uncultured Acetobacteraceae bacterium
GCGTTGTCGTTGTCCAAAACACAAAAAGGCGGCCGGTTAGGGCCACCCTCCAAAAAGCGGAGAATGTAGGTGTCGAGAACAAACTAGCGCCAGCGGCCGCAGCTTTCAAGCCCGGCCGCTGACGCCCCGGCGATTACTGGGCGGTTTTGTTCTGATCGAGCTGCTGCTGGTTCAGCTTGGCTGTCTCGGCATCACCCTTACGGTTGCCCGCATCGTTGGCGTGGTTGACGTTCTTGTACGGGTGGCGGGCATTGGCGGCCAGCGCCATCGAGGGGACCGCGGCGCCGGCGGCGAAGGTGACGGCGAGCGCGACGGCGACTGTGGAGAACTTCATGGCGGCAAACCTCAAGACATTATTAACAGCCCGCTAACGACAAAGATCGTTGCAGAGTTGCCCCCGCAACGATCTTTGTTTTCGCAGTCAGTTTTACTTGGCGCCGACAGTCTTGCCGCTGCCCATCGGGGCACCCTTCGGCGAGATCGGCTGGGCCGGGGCGGGCGCCGCGCCTTGGTTCAACTGCGCCGCGTTCAGCTGGTCGACCATCGAGTCACCGGTGTCGTTGCCGGCGTCGTTCTTCTTGTCCACGTTCGTGTAAGGCGCGCCAGCGTGCGCGGCGTATGCCGGACGCAGAGCCGCGCCGGATGCCAAGGCCAAAGCAGCGAGCATGATAACGGTCTTCATTCGTGCAACCCCTGTTTGTCAGTGCCAACAAGCAACGTCCTGACCGTCACTAGGTTTCGCCACAAGCCTACGCGCTCTGGCTCGCTTCGAGCTTTGGAATGGTGACGCCAATCATGTCGCCTTCGCTCACCAGCGCGGCCAGGCGGTCCTCCGGCCAGCCTTCCGTACCCTCGGGGCGTAGCGGAAGTACCATCCACCGGTAGTCCGCCGTGCTGTCTACCACCCGGATCGCCGTGCCCGGCGGCAACTCGGTCCGCCACTCCGCCAACACGCCGGCCGGATCTCGCACCGCCCGGGCCCGATAGCCGGCGGATTTGAACCAGAACGGCGGGTAGCCCAGCACCGCCCGCGGATAGCAACTGCACAGGGTGCAAACCACCAGGTGATGCAGCCCGGCCTCGTTGGCCAGCACGCCCAGCGGCGGGGCGCCCCGCATGGGTATACCGAGTTGCTCGGCCGCCTGGGTGCCGTTTTGCAGCATCAAAGCGCGATAGGCCGGGTCGCTCCAGGCACGGGCGACCATGCGCGCGCCCTGCGCCGGACTTGCCTCGTCGGTGAAGCGGATGCGCTCGGCGATCTCGTCGGCGGAGAGCACGCCCTTGGCCTCCAGCAGCCCGCGGACCGCGGAGAGCAGCTGGCCGCTTTCAGCGCGCAGCAGGGTTAGATCGGCAGCAGCCATGGCTCGAACACCTCCACCAGCAGGTCCACCTTTGCGCCACCCGGCCAGATATCGTCGGGCTTGAACGCCACGTGATACAGATTGAGGCGGGGCGCCGGCCTGGCAAACGCCAGGTCCTCCGGGTTCGGAAAGTCACCCAGATGCCGCACCACCGTCCCTTGCCGTCCGCGCAGGTAGTGCGGCGTGCGGATGTGCACCGGCCCGCGCGCCTCGGGCCAATCGTCCCGCACCTGCACCCGCGTTCCCGGCGCCAGCGCGCTCATTCGAGGGCGGCCCGCAATTCGGCCGGGCTGATCACGCCACGCACCATGAGGTTGTCGGCGATCGAGCGAATCCAGCGCTGGTAGTAGCTGAGCTGGTGGTAGTCGGCCTCTGGGATCGCCTCGATGCCGCGGCGCAGTTCGTCCACGCTCATCACGCCCTTGGCACCGAGCAAGCCACGGATCGCGTCCACCTCCCGGTCGAATTCGGTGAGCGCGTGGGCGCTGGTGTCGATCGGCTCGCAGAGGAATTTTCGCACCCCGCCCATGTCGTGATGGGCGCGGGCGGGTTGGTCGCCAGGCTCCCCCGGACGCTGGTCATCTTCGCTCACTGCACGGCCTCCCCGGGGTAGGCGCCCCAGAATGCATCTCGCTTCAGCCACCCACGATAATCGCCAACCTGCACCTGACACCAGGGCGCATTCGCCTCGCAGGCACGCAGCCGCCCGACCACGCCGGGTTTAAGCTGCGCCACCGCCGACGCCGAGTCGGAACCGCTCGACCGCATGACCCGTTCGGCGCCGATGACCACGAAGCTGCGTCGACCGGTCAGCGTGGCCTGGTGCACCCAGCCCTTCACGCCGTCCGAGTCGGAGACCAACCGCCAAACCTCGAACTCCCGCTCGATCTGCACGGGAAGATCGCGGCGCTTGTACACCCAGTCGATCGGATAGCGCAGGCCTGGGCCGGTACGCAGGTTGACCTCGTCCGTCTTCAACGAGGCGAACCGCGGCAAGGGCAGCCCGGTGTTGCTGCCTTTGGGCGGCTCCGCCGGGGCCGCAGGCGTGGCGGGCGCGGCCGGGGCGGGGGTCGTCGGCGCCGCTTGAGGGGCGGGAGCCGGGTGCGCGGTGGCGGGGGCCGAAGGCTTCGGCTTGGCCGTCGGGCCGTGTTCGCGCTTGGTTTCGCGGTGAGCGTGCTCTGGAGCATGCTTCGCCGGGTGGTGCTCCTCCGTCGCCGCCCACGCCGCGACGGGGGTAAGCGCGAGAAGCAGCAGGACGGTAAAACGGAGCATGACCCTCCCTGCCAAGCACCACGTCAGCGGGTCAAGCCTCAACCACGTTCGCCCCGTCAAGGCCCTTGGATCACCACCTTGCCGAAGTGGGAGGCACCTTGCAGGTGTTCATAGGCCGCTCGTGCCTCGTCGAAGCCGAATTCGCGATCGATGACGGGATGGATGTCGTGCAGGTCGATCGCGCGGTTCATCGCCTCGAACATGGCTCTCGAGCCGACATAGACGCCCCGGACGATCGCAGTGCGCCACAGAATGGTCAGCGGATCGATCTGGCCGCCCGTCAGCACGCCGATCAGGTTCACCTGCCCGCCAAGCCGGGCGGCGGCGATGGATTTCGGCAGTGTTCCAGCGCCGCCCACCTCGATCACCTGATCCACCCCGCGACCGTCCGTGAGGCCCAGCACCTGCTTCTCCCAATCCGGATGGGTGCGATAGTTCACGCCCGCCGCCAGGCCGAGCTGCTTCGCATGGTCCAGCTTGGCGTCGGAGGAGGACGTGCCGATCACGCGCGCCCCGGCGGCGTGGGCGAGTTGCAGCGCAAACACCGAAACCCCGCCCGTGCCCAGGATCAGCACCGTCTGGCCCGGCTGTAGCGGCGTATGGCCGAACAGCGCGTTCCAGGCCGTGACGGCGGCGCACGGAAGGGTCGCACCCTCGGCGAAGGACAGGCGGTCCGGCAACGCCACGAAACCCGCCTCGTCGGCCACGCGGTACTCCGACAGCACCCCGTCTACGTCACCGCCCAAGGCATCCGGACGGTACTCGGGCTGGATCTCGCCGGCGATCCAGTTTGGGAAGAAGCACGATGCCACCCGGTCACCCGCTTTGAACCGGCTAGTCTGCGGCCCGGCTTCCACCACTTCGCCAGCACCATCCGAAAGCGGCACGCGACCGATCGCTGGCTTGCCGCCATAGCGCCCGGTGGCGACCATCAGGTCCCGGTAGTTCAGCGAGAACGCCCGCATCCTGACCAGGATTTGGCCTGGTCCGGGGCGGGGGATGTCGGCCTGCTCGACCCGTATGGAGGCGAGATCCCCCGGCGTCCCGATCCTATATTGCTGCATTGGTCATCGCTCCTGCTCGGCGCTTGGATACGCGCGCGTGTTCTGTCGGGTTTCGCCGAATATCGGTCAGCACGTGACGATCTGGCCGCCGCCCACCGCGGCCAGGAAGGTCGCGACGCCGGCCACGGTGACGCCTGGCAGCAACGAGGCCGGGTCGAGCGCCTCGGCCCGTAACCCGGCCTCGCAGGCAATCATCCGGATGCCCAGTTCGGCGGCCGCTTCACGCAGCACGTCGATCCCCGCGACCCCCCGCGCCACCACGGCCGCGTCCCGCTCGGCATCGTCCAATGCTCGCCACTCCGTCATCAGCGCCCGGCACCCGGCGTTGGTCGCGAACAGCGTCACCTCCCGCCCCAGCGCCGCCGCGCCGGTCGCCAGTACGAAGGCGTAATGTGCCCGGTCATGCGTGCCCGAGAGCAGCAGGACGCCGAAGCGATCACTCATGAGCGGCCAGGTCGTGGGCAGATAGGTCGTGGATCGTCGGATGCTCGCCACAGGCCGGGCAGGCCGGGTCCCTCGGTAGGCGGATGGTTTGAAACCGGGCGCCAAGTGCGTCCCATATCAGCAGTCGGCCGGACAGACCCTCGCCGACGCCCAGGATCTCCTTCACTACCTCGGCCGCCTGCAGACTGCCCATGACGCCGGTGACCGGGCCCATCACGCCGGCCTGCGCGCAGGTGGGAACCGTGCCGGGCGGTGCCTGGACGGGGTAGAGGCAGCGGTAGCACGGACCACTCGGCTTGAAGGTCGAGAGCTGGCCATCGAACCGCACCACCGCAGCGGCAACGAGCGTCTTGCCGGCCAGCACGCAGGCATCGTTCAGCAGATAGCGCGTGGGCGCGTTGTCGCTGCCGTCGCACACGAGGTCATACCCGGCGATCAGGCCCATGACGTTGGCGGCGGTCAGCCGCGTCCCGTGCAGCTCGAGCGTGGTTGCGGGGTTCAAGGCTGCGACGCTGGCAGCCAGCGACTCCACTTTCGGCGCACCGATCCGGCCGGTGGTATGCGCGATCTGGCGCTGGAGATTGGAGAGGTCGACCGTGTCGTCGTCCACCACCCCGATCGTCCCGACACCGGCGGCAGCTAGATACAGCACCAGCGGGCAGCCTAGGCCGCCGGCACCCACCACCAGCACACGAGCGGCGCGAAGGGCGGCTTGGCCGGTGCCGCCGACTTCGGCCAGGAGAATGTTGCGGGAGTAGCGGGTGATTTCTTCGGGGGTGAAATCTAGCATCAAGCAAGGATGGGGCGCTGCCCCATGCCCCGCCAGTGGATAGCGATCCTCTGGACTCCTAAACCTTCTCGACTTGGCCGTATTCCAGGTCGACGGGGGTGGACCGGCCAAAGATGGAGACGGATACCTTTACGCGGCCCTTCTCCTCGTCGATTTCCTCGACGGTGCCGTTGAACGAGGTGAACGGGCCGTCGGCCACGCGAACCTGCTCGCCGATCTCGAACAGCACGGCGGGGCGCGGACGCTCCACACCTTCGGCGGACTGCTTGATGATCCGGTCCGCCTCGGCTTCGCTGATCGCCTGCGGCTTGGTCTTGCTGCCGAGGAACCCGGTGACCTTGGGCGTGTCCTTGATCAGGTGCCAGGTGTCGTCGGTCATCTCCATCTTCACCAGCACGTAGCCGGGGAAAAACTTGCGCTCCGCCTGCACCTTCTGGCCGCGCTTCAGCTCCACCACCTCCTCGGAGGGGACGAGAACGTCGTCGACCATATCAGCCAACCCTTTACGGGCGGCTTGCTCCTTCACCTGCTCGGCGATCTTCTTTTCGAAGCCGGAATAGACATGCACGACATACCAGCGCTTGGCCACAACCCTGAACCTTCAACCTGAATTAGCCGGACGCACCGAACAATGTCCGCACGCCCAGCCCCGCCGCTTGATCGACGACGAAAAAGAATATGGCAGCCGCGGCCGCCATCGCGAAAACGAGCCCGGTGGTGACCAGCGTCTCCTTGCGGGACGGCCACGTTACCTTACCAACCTCGGCGCGGACGTCGCGCAGGAACTGAGCCGGAGCGATCGCCACGACGTTATCTCCACCAAACCAGGCCCCGAAGCGCGGGAAACCTACAAGCACGGGAAACCTAGAACAGTACGGGCGGCCCCACATGCGCTCTCGGCTGGCAGGGGCGGAGGGTCTCGAACTCTCAACCTCCGGTTTTGGAGACCGGCGCTCTAGCCAATTGAGCTACACCCCTGCACGGCCCGAGGGCGCAGGGCCGGTATCAAGAGCGGGCGGGCCGCGATGTCAAGTACAGGATGTAGCTGGGGCGCTCAGCAGGCGATGGCCTTAGCAGGCGATTCACCTTCGTCGCGCATCATGCAGCCCACGGATGGAGACAAGGTCATGGGTTCAGCGATGCGGGTGGAGTTCGGACAGGCGGATCTGGACAACGCCCTGACGGAGATGACGTCGGAGCAGATCGACTCGCTTGCATTCGGCGCGATCCAGCTTGATGCCGCCGGAACCGTTCTGACCTTCAACCAGACCGAGAGCACCCTCACGGGCCGCCCAAAGGACAGTGTGATCGGGCACAACTTCTTCCAGGAGATTGCGCCCTGCTGCAACAAACCAGCATTCCGCGGCGTGTTTGACCGTGGCGTGCGCGAGGGCAACCTGAACGCCATTTTCGACTACGTGTTCGACTACCGGATGAGCCCAACTCGGGTGAAGGTCCACATGAAGTCCGCCATGGCCGACGGCAGCTACTGGGTCTTCGTCAAGCGGCTTTAAGCCCGTCGCCGGGCCTGCGGCCAGGCTGCTCGCTTGCAGTCGCACCGCCGGATCGCTAACTTTGTGCCGGCGCGGACGTAGCTCAGCTGGTAGAGCTTCAGATTTCCAATCTGAATGTCGCGAGTTCGAACCTCGTCGTCCGCTCCAATTCCGCACGCCGGACATTGACTTCACGGGCGGTCCGCCATTAACACCCGCTCGCCTGCCTGCCACGGAGGGGTGCCGGAGTGGCCGATCGGGGCAGTCTCGAAAACTGTTGTGGGTGCAAGCCTACCGTGGGTTCGAATCCCACCCCCTCCGCCACGCACTCGTGCCACCCATCCGTGAAAGACAGGCTGATTTCATTGGCGTTCGTTGCGGCTGCTCGGCGTGACGGTCCTGGTAAGGGACCCATAGGCTGGCTGTCCCACCGGGCGCCCAGGGGACCGGTGGAGCTGTTACGCCATGGTTAAACGACGCAAGGATGAAGATCTGGCTGGGATCTTGGAGTTCGACGGGCGAGATGCCGAAGATCCCGAGTTCAAGTCGTGGCTCGCGGACCATGCTGCCCGCAAGGGCGGCAAGATCCGAGTCGCGAAGGGCGGCAAAGGTGTGCGGGTCGCATTCACCAGCCAGGCGGACTTGGCGGTATGGAAGGCGCGCGCCGACAAACTCGCCAGTGGTAAAAAGCCCGCAGCGCCGTAGCTCGTAGATCCTCCCCCGTTCTCACGGGGGAGGTGGCAGCGAAGCCGACGGTGGGGGCGCTTGGGCACAGTCCGTGCGTCTCCCACCGTTTCACGCACCACCCGCGCTAGTAGCGGTCGCGAAGCGAGAACCGTACCGGCACGTTGAGCGTCAGGGTCGCGCCGGCTACCTCTGGGGGTGGCTCGGGCAATGGGTCCGCGCGCCGGATCATCGCCACAGCTTCCGTATCGAGCGCCGGGTCACCGGAACTGCGCGCCAGCGAGGCCGCGAGCACATGTCCCTCCCGCGTCATGGTGAACGTCACGCTTGCGACGCCTTGTTGCTCCGCTTCGCGCGCCGCCGGGGGATACCGCAGGGTTTCGTGCAACCGGCGCATCAGCCGGCCCTGCCAACTCGGCGCTGCGCTGGGATCGTGCGCGGCGCTCGGCGCCGGCCTGGGATCGAGCGCGGCGCCCGGCGCCGACCTGGGATCGAGCGAAGCGCTCGGCGCCGCTACGGGAGCGGGGCTCTGTGGTGCTGGAGCGACCGGCTCGGTCGGGGCGGGGTTTGGCACGGCTGGCGGCGGCGCTGCGGCGTGCCGGGTCACCGTCATCGGCCGAGGGCGCGCCGGCACGCGCGCCGGGACAGGCCGGGGCGGTGGCGGCGGTAACGGGGGCGCAGGCAGGTCGGGTAGCACCGGTGTCACGGACGCTGGCGCTTCGACGATGGGCGGGGCCGGCTCGACGGGTGCAGGGGCGTCCGGAGGTGGCGGGTGTGACGCGACCGGCTCCGGCGCTGGCTCGGCTGCGGGCGGCGGAACTGCCGGGGCAGGTGGGGCCGCCTCGACCGGGTCGGAGGCAAGGTCCACCACCATGGGCAGGTCCATCGGCGCCGCAGGTGGGGCGGGGGCACGAAGCAGGCCGAAGGCGAGGGCATGCAGGCCCAGCACGCCGGCAAAGCACGCCGCCCAGCGCGCCGGGTCGCGCGAACCCGGGATCAGCCGGGCGGTCACGGAACGGGGGCGGGGGTAGCGGCGGCCGCGGGGTGGCCCTCGAGCCCGACCAGCGCCACCTGCTGGTAGCCTCCGTTGCGCAGCGCCGACATCACATCCATCACCTCTGCATAGGGCACGGCACCGTCGGCCCGCAGGAACACGCGGGTGGAATGGTCACCCCCCGTGAACTGATCGAGCGCGGTGGGAAGCGCGCTCACTGCAACCGCCGCCGGGCCGAGCGACAGGCTGCCATCCGCGCGGAGGGTCAGCATGGCCGGGTGTTCGGGTGGAGGAGAGCGTTGGCCAGCGGCGACCGGCAGGTGCACCGGGATCTCCACCGTGGCGAGCGGGGCGGCGACCATGAACACGATCAGCAACACCAGCATCACGTCGATGAACGGTGTGACGTTGATCTCGGCAATCTCGGGCAACTCGTCGCCGTCGCCGGCCCCCATGTGGAAGGCCATGGTCAGTGCACCACCGCCTGCAGTCGCGCGCGCGCCGGGTCGGGCTGCGCGCGCACCTGGTCCAGCTCACGCGACAGCAGCGTCATGATGTCGGCGGCCGCGTCGGCGAGGCGGCCCCGGTGCGCCGCCACGCCGCGGGCGAGCAGGTTGTAGACCACCACCGCGGGGATCGCCGCGACCAGGCCGAGCGCGGTCGTCAGCAGCGCTTCGGCAATCCCGGGTGCCACGACGGCAAGGCTGCTGGTCTGGCTGCGGGAGATGTTGATGAACGCCTCCATGATGCCCCAGACGGTTCCGAACAACCCGACGAACGGGGCGGTCGCCCCGATGGTGGCCAGCATCCACGTGCCGCGGGACAACTGCCGCCCGGCCCCCGCCACGATCCGCTCGAGTCGCCAGCCAGCGCGCTCGCGGGCGCCATCTTGGCCGTGCATCCCCTCGCACTGGGCCAACTCCTGCTGGGCAACCCGCACCAGGTCGGCGCACGGCCCGGCGCTGCCGTTCAGCCGGGTTGCGAGTTCAGGCAGCGTCCGCGCCGTTCCCAGCATCTGCAGCCCGCGCGCGAGGCGGCGCCTGGCAGCCAGCGTCTCGATCCCTTTGGCTGCCGCGGCTGTCCAGGTCAGCACGGAGGCGGCCAGCAGTCCGGCGAGCACTGCCCGCACCACCCAGTCGGCATTGCCCACCATGCCGGCGAAGGACAGATCCGGCGGCAAGGCGCCCCCCGCCGGTTCCTGCGCCAAGGCGGGTGCGGCTGCGAGTAGGGCGGCAAGCAAAGCGACGAAGCGGTTCATGGTCGGAACTCCGGGACGCGTCATGAAGCGGAGCATTAGCGCGGATGAGACGCATTCTCAACTACTAGCATCGTGCAGTCCGGGAGAAACTTCA
The DNA here is from genome assembly GCA_964242215.1 of uncultured Acetobacteraceae bacterium. Classification (GTDB taxonomy): domain Bacteria; phylum Pseudomonadota; class Alphaproteobacteria; order Acetobacterales; family Acetobacteraceae; genus LMUY01. The sequence goes on from CAXTCJ010000072.1 coordinate 9,455, forward strand.
GCACCGAATCGCCGTTCGTTGACGGCTAAACCTCGTTTTGGCGAAAGAAGGGCTTTTGATCATGATGCGCATTCTGTCTCTCGGCGTAGTTTTCGGTTTCGCTCTGGCGCTGCCGGCGTTGGCGCAAAACGGGCCGGTCGCAACAACGGGCCACGTCGCTAGGACCACCGTGCATACCAGCGGGCACGTGGCCGGAACCACGGTGCGGACCGCTGGGCACGTGACGACCGGCGTCGTCGGCACCGCGGGCAGTGTCGCGAACACGACCGTTCGCACCGCCGGCAGCGTTGCGAACGGCGTGACCGGGGCGGTCTCCCACATCATCCCGTAACCCCGTCCGGGGCTTCGCGCTTGGCGGCGTTCTGTCGTACTGTCGCGCTCCGATCCCCAGGAGCCGACATGTCCAATAGCCTGCTACGGTCCAAGCTCAGCAAGCGCGAGTTCTTCTACGCCCCCGGCATCCAGGACATGATCACGGCGGTCATCGCTAAGGAGTTGGCGTTCGACGTGGTCTACGCGTCGGGATACTGGCTCACCGCTTCGGCGCTCGGCCTTCCGGATGCCGGCATCGCGTCGTTCACGCAAATGTTGGACCGGGTCGAAACCCTCGCGCGCACCATCGGCGCGCAGGAGGGCGGACCCGCTCTGATCGCGGACGCGGATACCGGCTATGGCGGCCTGTTGAACGTGCACCACACCGTGCGCGGCTTCGAGAAGGCGGGGGCCACCGCGATCCAGCTCGAAGACCAGGAATTCCCCAAGAAGTGCGGCCACACTCCATTCAAGCGAGTCGTGCCGACGAGCACCATGGTCGCCAAGATCAAGGTCGCGCTCGACGCCCGGATGGACCCCGAAAACACCCTGATCATCGCCCGCACCGACGCCCGCCAGTCCGAGGGCTTCGATGGTGCCTTGCGGCGGGCCGAAGCCTACGCCGACGCCGGGGCCGACATCGTCTTTGTCGAGGCGCTGACAAGCGAGGACGAGATGCGGCGGGCCTGCGCGGCAATCGGCCGACCGATGATGGCGAACATGGCCGACGGAGGCAAAACACCGATCCGCTCGGCCACTGAACTGGAGCAGATCGGCTATGCCTGCGCGATCTATCCGGCGATGACCGCACTCGCGGCCGCTGCCGCCGTCCGGCACGCGTTGCAGCGCATGCGCGAGACCGGCACCAGCGTCAACGCCGACGTTCCGCTGCACGATTTCAACGCGTTCTGCAGCCTGATCGGCTTTGAAGACGTCTGGGCGTTCGAGCGCCGCTGGGCAGACGCCGAGCGGGGCTGACCGTAGATCTCACCCGGCGGGTTGTCCGCTCCCCGGACTGCAGCCATGCTCCCCCGTCGCAGACAACGGAGCTGGCATGGACCGCCTGAACGACCCTCAATCCGCCATCGCCGCCCACGCGGCCGAACTCGAGCCGCACCTCGTCGCCATCCGGCACGACCTGCACGCCCATCCGGAGCTGGCCTTCAACGAGATCCGCACCGCCGGGGTCGTGGCTGCGGAGTTAGCCCGGCTCGGCATCCCGCACCGCACGGGGGTGGGACGCACCGGCGTCGTCGGCACGATCGAAGGCGGGCAGCCGGGCCCGGTGCTGGTGATCCGCGCCGACATGGACGCATTGCCGATCGCCGAGCAGACGGGGCTGCCGTACGCCAGCACCGTGCCGGGCCTGATGCATGCCTGTGGCCACGATATCCACACGACGACGCTGCTGGGCGTGGCCGAGGTGCTGAACCGCCTAGCGTCCCAACTGCGGGGCTCGATCCGCCTGGTGTTTCAACCGGCCGAGGAGGTCGCCGGCGGCGCGCTCGCAATGATGGCGGAGGGTGTGCTGGACGGCGTGGACATGACGCTCGGCTTCCACAACCACCCGGACATGCCGGCCGGCCAGTTCGGTTACGTCTACGGCGGTTCGCTCGCCAGCGTGGACATCTTCGACATCACGGTGCACGGCAAATCCGGCCACGCCGCTTATCCCCATAACGTGGTCGACCCGATCATGGCCGCCGCCTCGCTGGTGACCCAGTTGCAGACGGTGGTGAGCCGCGAAACCCGCCCGACCCGGCCCTGCGTGGTCACCGTCGGCGCCATCCAGGGCGGCACGGCGCACAACATTGTGCCGGATAGCGTGCTGCTGCGCGGGACCGTCCGCACGCTGCATCCGGAGACGCGCGACAACGCGGAGCACGCGATCCGCCGCCTCTGCGCCGGGGTCGCTGCCGGAATGCGGGGGGCGGTTGACGTCGTGTATGAGCGCAAGTGCCCGCCGCTGGTGAACGACGACGCGCTACTGGATCGCGGCGTGCAGAGTGTGCGTGACCAGTTGGGGGATGTGATCGAGCTCGGGGAAGCCAGCCTCGGCGGCGAGGATTTCGCCTTCATGATGGAAGCGGTCCCAGGCTTGCATCTGCGCATCGGATCGGGCGCACCCGGGCGGGAGGACAAGTTGCACAATTCCAACTACCAGCCCGACGATGCCTGCCTGGCCCAGGGCGTCCAGGCGCTGTCCCGCGTTGCCTTGGACCTGCTGGCATGAAGATCTGCGTGTTCGGCGCCGGAGCCGTTGGCGGCCATATCGCAGCTCGGCTGGCCAAAGGCGGTGCCGCGGTATCCGTGGTGGCGCGCGGTCCGAACCTGGCGGCGATCAAGACACGCGGCCTGACCATCCAGGCCCCCGAGGAGACATTCCAGGCCTCGGTGGCCGCCAGCGACGACCCGGCGGACCTCGGCCCGCAGGACGCGATCTTCGTGACGTTGAAAGCCCCCGCGCTGCCCGCCCTTGCCGCCAGCGTCGGCCCGCTGCTCGGCCCCAAGACGGCGGTGGTGTTCGCGATGAACGGCATCCCCTGGTGGTATTTCTACAAGGAGGGTGGCCCGCATGACGGCCACCAGCTGCCGCGGCTGGATCCCGACGGGGCCGTGTGGCGGCAGGTCGGGCCGGAGCGGGCGATCGGCGGCGTGGTGAATTCCGCCTGCACCGTCATCGAACCCGGCGTGATCTCCGTCGCCAACAAGGGCAGCCGGATCACGATCGGTGAGCCCGACGGCAGGATTTCGGATCGGGCCCAGGCGATCGCCGCCGCCCTGCGTGCCGGCGGCATGGGCAGCGATGCAGTGAGCGACATTCGCGACCAGCTCTGGACCAAGCTGATGCTCAACGTCGGCGCCGGCCCCATGGGGGTGCTGACCGAAGCCCCGTCCGCAACCCTGTACGCGGACGAGGCCTGCTGCGACGCCGTGCGCCGCATGGCCGTCGAGCTCAAGGCCGTTGCCGCTGCGATGGGCTGCAAGCCCAAGGTGGATCCGGAGGCGCAGATCGCCAGCGGGCGCAAATCGACCCACAAATCGAGCATCATCCAGGACTTGCAACTCGGCCGACCGATGGAGGCGGAGGCTTTGTTTGCCGCCCCGTTGGATCTGGCGCGGCTTGCGGGCGTGGAGACACCCACGATGGACCTGCTACTCGGCCTCGCGAAGCTGCGGGCGAGGTCGGCTGGGCTGTATCAGTAGCCAACCGACGGATTGGGCGGCAACGGCTCTGCGGTGACGGGAGCCGGCGTGGCATAGCCGTCCGGCACATAGGGCGGCGGGAGCTGCGGGGGCAGGGCGTAGACCGGCGGCGGATCGACGGCGCCGCGCAGGTTCGTTCCGACATCCTGGATCGCCTGTCCCGTCCTGTCCCCCGCCACCGCCAGCGCGTGCCCCGTGTTCACGCTCGCGTCGTATAACGATTGGCCCACGCGCTGCCCCACCGCGTCCGGGGACGAGCAGCCGGCCAGCGCCAGCATCATCAACACACTCCAACGCGCCATCAGCACCTCCTCAGAAATTCAATATCCTTCCCCGTCCTTCACGGGGGAGGTGGCGGCGAAGCCGACGGAGGGGGCGTAGGCACCGTCCATGGCAAAGTTAGCTCGCCCCTCAGAAGCGGGAGCAACCGGATCAGACGATCGGCTGATATTGCGGCTGATCCGTGGCGCCCGGCGGCATCGCGGTCTGCCCGAGCACCCAACCCTCCCAATGCTGCACCCAGGGATCGGGTGGCGCCGTATCCGGACGCCGCTCGTCCAGCACCGATAGCACACACAGCAGCCCGAGCAGGCTGTCGAACCGGTCCTCACCGGCGCCATCTGTCCCAAACCCCGACCTCAACGCCTCGATCAAGGCGGCCGATGGCGTGGCGCTGGCCTCGTGCAGGCAGGCGTGCAGCACGTCCGTCAACCGCGCGCGATCCGACGGACGTCGCTTGCTGCCCGCCATCCGCAAACCCAGCTGGCGCATGGCCTCGGCCGGGTAGGTCTCGGCGATCGCCACCCGGTCCGGGCGCAGCAAGGATCGAAACGGCCCGTCGAATGGCCACAGCGCCGGCGGATGCGGACCGGCGAGGGCTGGCAGCAGCAGGTCCTGCCACGCCGAGATCGCAGCCTTGCCGGACTGGTTGGCGCCGAGCGTCCAGAACAGCGGGGCGCCGGCCGGCCGCTCGGCCGTCGCCCGGTCGCACAGCCGCGACAGACCCGAGGCATCGCCCAAGCCCAGCGCGCTCGCGTGGGACAGCCGCGTCATCCCCGCGATGCCGCGCCGGGGGTAGAACGGCCGGTCCGGCGTGATGTCGGCCAGCGCGTCGCATACGCTGAAGAAGCCGGGCCGCGTCGCCAGCGCACGCAGGAAGTGGGGGAAGTCGGGCTCGGTCGCGTGCTGGGCCGCGTAGGCGCGGGGCAGGCCGAGCGGGAAATCCACCCCCAAAGCGACCGCGGCACCATCCGCCGTCAGCCGGGCCAGCAGCGTTGCGAGATCGCCGGCCGGGCATGGCGCGGCGACCGACCAGCCGCCCGGAGTGCGCCGGGCCAGCGTCATCCAGCGCTTGCGGGGATCGACGCTCCAGTCGGCGTGGGCGGCGATCAGGTCTTCTTTTTCAAAGGTTCGTGCGCCCGATCCAGCAGGCGGGACAGCAGACCCGGCTTGCGCGCTGGCTTAGTCGGCTTCGGCGTGGCCTCGGCAACCTGCTTCTGCTTTTGGTCCAACCACTTGTCGAGCGACATGCCCGCTTTCAGCGCCCGCTTGCGCTCGTAGTCGCGCTGGGCGTCGGTCATCTGTCGGGTGGAACGGGTTTCACTGGCCATATCAGGCTTTTGACAAAACAAAGCAGCGGGTTCAAGCGGCAGGACATGGATCTGCACCTGTTTGGTAAACGCGCCCTCATCACCGGCGGCTCGAAGGGCATCGGCCGCGCCGCTGCCCTGTCGCTAGCGGAGGCTGGTTGCGACCTGCTGCTCGCCGCCCGCGACCCGGCGGCGCTCGAGGCAGCTTCCAGCCTGGTCCGCAGCCGCCACCAGGTCCGGGTCGAAACAGTGGCCGCCGACCTGTCCCAAACCGCTGAAGTGGAGCGCCTCGCCGCATCCGCCGGTGACGTCGACATCCTGGTCAACAACGCCGGCGCGATCCCACCCGGCACGCTGCTGACGGTGGATAACGAACGGTGGCGCGCGGCGTGGGACCTCAAGGTGTTCGGCTTCATCAGCCTCACGCGCGCGCTTTACCCGACGTTGAAGTCGCGCGGTGGCGTCGTGGTGAACGTGATCGGCGCCGCGGGCGAGAGCTTCGACGCCAACTACCTCGCCGGCAGCACGGGCAACGCCGCTCTGATGGCCTTCACCCGCGCCCTGGGCCGCGCGGCGCCAGCGGATGGCATGCGGGTGGTGGGCATCAACCCGGGCCCTGTCGCCACCGAGCGCATGACGATGCTGCTGCGCGCCCGGGCCGAGCGCGATCTGGGCGACGCCGAACGCTGGGCAGAACTGACCGCGACAATGCCCTTCAGTCGCGCCGCCACGCCCGAGGAGATCGGGGACGCGGTCGCCTTCCTGGCCAGCCCCCGCTCCGCCTATACGACGGGCACCATCCTGACCATCAACGGCGGCGGCTAACCGCTACGGCAGGATGGCGTAACCCGAATCGATGGCCAGCGCCGGGTTGGCGCGGCCGATCTGGTTGCCCCAGCTGATCTTGCCCGCCTCGCCGCAATTGCTGCACACGGCATGCCATTCGTCGTGCGACACGCCGCACGCCTCGCACCGCCAATGTGGGTCGGCCGCAGCGTTCGCGGCCCGGCGAAGGGCGTCGGATGCTCCGTCCGCGTTGTCCTCGCGCGTTGCGATGCCGGCGAGCAACAACCACACCCGGCGTTCGTCCAGACCGCCATCCCGCGCCGCTTCGGCATAGCGGCGGGCATCGGCGAGATTGCCAGCCTCGAACGCAGCTTTGGCGCGCAACAGCTTGCTTTCCGGATGCTCCGGCAGATCGGTGGTCAGCCAGACCGCGCGCGACTCGCCCGACATGAAGCCGCCGGATGCCATTGACGCTTCACCCAGGGCCGGGTGCGGGTTCTTGGTCCAGCTCTGCCGCAGCACGGCCTGGGCGCGTTTTTCCCGCCCGGCTTCCCGCAAGCGGCGGGCGTAGGCGAGGGCGGCGGGGGTGAACGCCGGGTCGGCCTTCCAGGCGCGTTGTGCCAGGCGGAGGGATTGGGCGGCATCCGGTTCGGCTTCGGCGGCGGCGGTCGCAAGGGCGGCAACCGGCGTTCCGCGGCCCGCCAACTGCAGCGCCTCCGTCCACGAACCGGAGCGGATTGCCAGCCGTTCGCGCTCCGAGCGTAGCCACGGGGCGTCCGGGTTGATGTCCGCCGCTTGTCGCGCCAGGGAAGCGGCCATGTCCCAATCGCCCCGGGCCACCGCGCCCTGATACAGGCCGCGAAGGCCGAGGAATGCCGCGTCCTTGCGGCCGGCGAGTTCGGTGAATGCCGCGTCGGCCTTCTCCGTGTCGCCGCCTTGCCGGGCGGCATAGGCCGACAGCAGCAGAGTATGCGGTGTGTCCCCGAGCAGGGCGCGGCTACGCTGGGCCTCGCGCCGGGCCGTGTCCGGGTCGCCGCCGGCCAAGGCGAGCAGCGTGCGTGTCACCGCCGTATCGCCCTTGTCCCGGTTGCGCACAGCTCGCAGCCGCCGGGTGCGCCCGGGCAGCCGAACGACCAAGGCGAGCAGGCGAACGATGATGTAGATCACCAGGAACAGCACCAACGCCGCCAACAGCGCGACGGGCGTTGGCGCCGACATGTTGATCGCGCCGACATTCACGCTCACGGAGCCCGGTAGCTCGATCATCCACCAGGCGACGGCGACCAGGATGGCCGCTACGATGAGGAAAGTGAGGACGCGGCGCATCAGCTATGCGCCGCCGAGATCAGGGCCGCCCGCGCGTCGATCAGCGACTGAGCCTGTGCCCGCCACGGCGCCATCGCCGCTGCCGCTGGTCCAGCCAGCCCATCCAGCGCCGCAACCGCGCCCGGCAAATCGCCCGCATCGAGCTGCCGCTTGGCATGTTCCAGCACGCCCGATACGGCATCGCCGACGATGACCCGGTCGCCCTCGCGCACCACGACGCCGGACTGCAAGCGGTCCCACATGCGGTTCAGGAACGGCGTCTGCTCGGTGTAGGGCTGGCCAGCCTTACGCGCGTCTGCGGCGGCCGCATCGAACGACAGGCGAAGCGACGCCTCGGTCGGCGCTGGCTTGGTGGCGAACTGAGCCAGTGCCGGCGGGGCACCGTTGATTGTGCCGAGCGGGCGACCTGCGGCCAAGGCAGCGGCGGCGCCTTGCAGCTGGACGATGCGGGCCTGGCGCTCGTTGATCTGCGAGATCTCACCGCCCGCCTTCGACGCCGCGGTCAGCCGCGTGTCCAAGCCGGTGAGCTGGTCGTTGATCTTAGCGGTGTCCGCCTGCTCGGTCTGCTGCAGCTTGAGGATATCGGACTGTTCCTGCGTGCCGAGTTGGCTTTGGCGGGCAGCAATCCCGTCCACCCGGCCAGCGAGCGAGGCAATCTGCTGCTGCCCGGCGGCATCCAATTGCGCTTGCGGTGGCGGCTTGTTCTCGAGCGTAGTCAGCCGCTGTTCGATCGGCGCGAGGTTGAGCGGCGGCGGTGGTGGCGGCGGCAACGGCCGGGCTTGCAACGCATCGGTCTGCGTCTTCAGCTCGTCCAACTGGTTCTGCAACTGCGCGATCTGGTCGGCTGAGGCGGCGCTGCGGCGCCACGTAATGATGCCGCCGAACGCGACCAGGATCAGCAGAATGACGACCACAACCAGCATGGTCCTCCCCGGGGTCGTCTGGGTTGAGACCGAGCCCGGCTGCGCGGGCTGGGAGGCGCTGCTGCTCCAGGTCGAAGCGGACGGGGACGCCGCCGGGGAGGGGAGTGCCGGTTCCACCGGCGGAACGTCGTGCGCTGCGTCGGACGTGTTGGGAGTTTCGTCGGTCATAGAAGAGCCAGAACCTCGTCCTGAGTGGGACGCACTGCGACACGGAGCGTTCGCCAGGGCAAGTGCATCAAAGGTTGCGCCGCGCCGGGCGCGATCACGGCTGCGTCGGTCCGACCGAGGAACGGGCGGAGTGAAACAGGCAGCAACCGGGCAAAGGCGCGTGCCGTTTCGGTGGAAAAGAACAGGGCGGCGTGCAATCCGTTGGCGATCGCGTCGCCGGCGGGAGCGGGGAAGCGGCCGACATGTGCGCTGGCATAGACCGGCCGGCGCCTTACCGTGAAGCCGCCTTTGCGCAGCGCCCGGGCCAGGGCCGTGCCTTGGCCGTGTCCGGTGGCCAGCAACAAGGGCCCTCGCGCCGGGTCGAGCAAGTGGGCGGCGAGCTCGGCTAGGGCGGAGGCATCGCCGTCGGCGCTGTGGACCGTGCCGAATCCGGCGGTGCGGGCGCGCGCAGCCGTCGCATTGCCGACGGCGAGCAAAGGTAGCGCGTGGAACCGATCGGGCAGGGCCACTGCGTTTCCGCTCGCCGCGACCACGGCTTGCACCGCATCGGTCATCGGCAGTGCGATCCGGACCGGGCGCACGGTCAGGAAGGGTGCAAGCACGGGGTTCCATCCGGCCTCCCGCAGGTGCGCAGCCGTGGCGGAGGCCCCCGGCTCGGGCCGGGTCACCAAAACGCTCCGCTTAGGCAAAGATGTCGCTGGGGCTATCTGCCCGCAGGCTGCGGCCGAGGTCGGCGCCCATCTTCGCCGCGTCGGCGGGCAGCCCGTGCAAGCTGCGCTTCAGCAGGAACGAGCCGTCCGCGCGTGCGACCAGACCCGTCAGGTGCAACTGGCCGTCGGGCAGCACGCGGGCATAGCCGCCGATCGGCGTGCGGCACGACCCGTCCAGCAGCGCCAGCATGGCACGCTCGGCGGTGGACACCGCGCGAGCCTGTGGGTCCTCTATGCCGGCGAGCAGTTCGAGCAATTCGGTCTCGTCCTCGCGCACGGTCACCCCGACGATACCTTGCCCGGCGGAGGGCACCATCGATTCCGGGTCGATCGGCACGATGGTCAGGCCGGGCGGCGCATTGCCCTCGATGCCCAGGCGGCGCAACCCGGCCAAAGCAAGGAACGAGGCGGTGCACTCGCCGGCCAGGATCTTGTTGATCCGGGTGTTCACGTTGCCGCGGATAAGCACGGTGCGCAGGTCCGGCCGGGCATGCAGCAACTGCGCCTGTCGCCGGACGGAGTTGGTGCCGATATCGGCGCCTGCGGGTAGGGCTGCGAACGGGTCGGACGGGTCGGCGGGTGCGCAACGCGGCCCGAGGATGATGGCGTCGCGGGCATCTTCCCGCCGCAGGGTGCAGGCGAGCACGATGCCGGGGGGCAGCTCCGTCTCCAGGTCCTTGAGGCTGTGGACCGCGAAGTCCACCCGGCGGTCGGCCAGCGCCTCGTGAATTTCCTTGGAGAACAACCCCTTGCCGCCGATTTCTGCCAGAGACCGGTCCTGCACCGCATCGCCCGTGGTGCGGATGACGTGCTCCTGGAACACGTCCATACCCCGCAGCACCGGGCAGAAGCCCTGCAGCCGCTGGAGGAAGAACCTGGTCTGCACCAACGCGAGCGGCGACCCACGGGTGCCAACTCGCAGCGGCAGAACGCGCATGTGGGGGCGAACCCGCGGCGTTTGGACGCTGGCGATGGAATTCACGTCTGGCATAAGCGGCGTCCTATACACCCCGGCGGAAGATTGGAAAGCCCAGCATTGGAAAGCCCACCGATGAATCCCGTATTGGGGATCGAGACTTCATGCGACGAAACAGCTGCCGCCGTACTGGCCGAGGACGGCACGGTGCTGGCCGAGGCCGTGCTGAGCCAGACCGAGCACGCCCGCTTCGGCGGGGTGGTGCCGGAGATCGCGGCCCGCGCCCACCTGCAGCATCTGCCCGGGCTGGTGAAAGACGTGTTAACCCGCGCCGGCCTGACCGTTTCAGGTCTGGGCGGCGTGGCGGCGAGTACCGGACCCGGGTTGATCGGTGGCCTGATCGTGGGCAGCGGCTTCGGCAAGGGCATCGCGGTGGCAACCGGGCTCCCCTTCGTCGCGGTGAACCATCTGGAGGCGCACGCGCTGACGGCAAGGCTGACGGACGGGTTGGCCTTTCCTTACCTGCTGCTGCTGGTCAGCGGCGGCCACTGCCAGTGCGTCGCGGTGCGGGGCGTTGGCCGCTATCAGCGTCTGGGCGGAACGATCGACGACGCGGTGGGGGAGGCGTTCGACAAGGTTGGCAAGCTGCTCGGACAGCCCTGGCCCGGCGGCCCGCACGTGGAGCGGCTCGCGGCCGAGGGTGACCCCAAACGCTGGCCGTTTCCAAGGCCGCTGCTGCGGCGGCCCGGCTGCGATTTCTCGTTCTCGGGGCTGAAGACGGCGGTGGCGCAAATCGTCGCCAAGCATCCATCGGAGCAGGACGCGGCCGATATCGCGGCCAGCTTTCAGGCGGCGGTGGCCGAGGTGATGGCCGACCGCGCCACCCATGCCCTGGCCGCCATGCCGGAGGCGAAGGCGCTGGTGGTGGCGGGCGGAGTGGCGGCGAATGGCGCGGTGCGGGCCGCACTGACCGGGGTGGCCGCGGCGCACGGGCTGCCCTGGGTGGCGCCGCCGTTGCGCCTGTGCGGGGACAATGCCGTCATGGTGGCGTGGGCCGGGATCGAGCGACTGCGGTTGGGCCTGTCCGACCCGCTCGCGACGGCGCCGCGGCCGCGCTGGCCGCTCGACGAGATGAGGCATTCGACCGCTCCGGGGGTCGCGTGAACTACCGCCACGCCTTCCACGCAGGCAATTTCGCGGATTGCACCAAGCATGCGCTGCTGGTGTGGCTGGTCCGTGCGCTGCTCCGCAAGCCAGCCCCGTTCGCGGTGCTGGACACGCATGCCGGGGCCGGGCGCTACGACCTGTCCGGCCCGGCCGAGCGCACCGGCGAGTGGCGCGCCGGCATCGCCCGGCTGCTGCACGACCCGCCGGGGCCGTTGGCCGAGTATGTCGGGTTGGTGGAAGCGCAGGGGCTGTATCCCGGCTCCCCCGCGATCATCCGCGCCCTGCTGCGGCCGGACGATCGGTTGGTGTGCTGCGAGCTCCACCCGGAGGATGCCGGGTCACTGCGCCGGGTGTTTGGCCGCGACAAGCAGGTGGCGGTGCACGAGCGCGACGGCTGGGCCGCGCTCGGTGCGTTGTTGCCGCCGGGTAGCGCTAAGCGGGGGCTGGTGCTGATCGACCCACCCTACGAGGCTCAAGGCGAGCACGCGCGCGTGGCAGAGGCGATGGCGACCGTCGCGCGCCGGTTTCCGGCCGGGATCGTGGCGGCCTGGTATCCGATCAAGCACCGCGCCCCGACCCGCACCCTGCACGAGGCGGTGCGGCTCGCCGGCATTCGCGACGTGGCGGCCGCCGAACTGTGGCTGCGCGAACCGACCGACCCGACCCGGCTGAACGGCACCGGGCTGCTGGTCCGCAACCCGCCATTCCGCTGGGAGGCGGAGTGGCCGGAGATCCTGTCAGCCCTGCTCGCGCAGCTGGGTGACGGCGAAGCCGGGCAGGGCTGGTCGGCCGAACGGGTGACCGATGAGTAGCCCACCACCGTCATGCCAGGGCTTGACCCTGGTATCCACGCGCTGGCCGCACGAACCGGCTGACCGAGTTTGGCAGGTCGTCTGCGGTGACTGGCTGCGACGTCAGCAGCCCAACCCCGTGGATACCAGGGTCAAGCCCTGGCATGACGGTACGTTCCTGTGACGAGACACATCCTCGTCGTCGGGGCCGGCGCGTGGGGGACGGCGCTGGCGGTGCATTGTGCCCGATCGGGCCACGCGGTGACGCTGTGGGCCCGCAACCCGGCCCCGATCGCCGCCGCCCGTGCAAGCCCCCGGCTGCCGGGCGTGACACTGCCAGCGAGGATCACGGTCACCGCCGAACTCCCCGAAACCGCCGACGCCGTGCTACTCGTCACCCCGGTGCAGCATTTGCGGGCGGCTCTGGCCTTGGCGCTGCCAGACGCACCGCTCGTGCTCTGCATGAAGGGGTTGGAGACCGGTACCGCCCTGTTACCGGCCGAAATCGTGGCGACGGTCCGGCCGGATGCGGTGGCCGCGATCCTCACCGGGCCGAATTTCGCGCACGAACTCGCTCGCCATCTCCCCGCCGCAGCCGTCCTGGCGAGTGCCAGCCCAGCGTTGCGGGGGATGTTGCTGGCCCTGCTCGGCAGCCGGGAATACCGGCTGTATGGCAGTGCCGATCCCGTGGGGGCGCAGGTCGGGGGCGCGGCGAAGAACGTCATCGCCATCGCCGCCGGGATCGCGATCGGGGCCGGGCTGGGGGAGAACGCGCGCGCCGCGTTGGTCACGCGCGGCATTGCCGAGATTGCGCGATTGGCGGTCTCGCTCGGTGGCCGGGCCGAGACGGTCAGCGGGCTGTCCGGCCTTGGCGACCTGATGCTGACCTGCGCCGGGCCGGCCAGCCGGAATTACCGGCTGGGCCACGCGATCGGGCAGGGCGCGGCCCCGGCCGAGGCGCGCCGAGCGATCGGGGCAGCGGTCGAGGGGATGGACGCCGCACCCGCCTTGCTGTTCCGCGCCGGCCGCGTCTCGTGCCCGATCATCGCCGGGGTCGCCGCCGTGGTGGCCGGGCAGGTGGACGTGGCAAGTGCCATGGCAGCGCTGCTGGACCGGCCCGGCGCCGACGAATAGCGGTTGCAACACCTGTTGTAGAACGATCGTCCATTCGGTGCTTTGCTCTACTGCCAATTTTGCGGAGGCGAGGCGGGTGAGACGGGCGTTTGAGGCTGCGTTCGGGCGACTGGTTCGCCATGGCCGATTGGAGTTGCGCTGGCCGGACGGGACTCGCAGCGTGCTTGGCACGGACGCGCAGCCGTTCGCCGCGGTGGCGATACGCGACAAGGCGACCATCCGCCGGCTGCTGCTCAACCCCGCTTTGGCGGTCGGCGAGGCGTATATGGACGGCGCGCTCGAGCCCGTCGGCTGCACCATCTACGACGTGCTCGAGGTGCTGATTATGAACCTCGCTCAGGGTGGCAGCATGCCGGCGCTACGCGTGAGCCAGCTGGGACGCAAGCTGATCCGGCGGCTATCCCAGTTCAACCCGGCCGGTCGCGCGCGGCGCAACGTGGCGCACCATTACGATCTGAGCTGCGAGCTCTACAGCCTGTTCCTGGACGAGGACTGGCAATATTCCTGCGCCTATTTTGCCCGTGGCGACGAGACCTTGGAAGCCGCCCAAGTGGCCAAGAAGCGCCATATCGCGGCCAAGCTGCTGCTGGACCGGCCGGACCTGACCGTGCTCGACATCGGCTGCGGCTGGGGGGGCATGGCGCTGACCCTGGCGCAAGACTACGGCGCCAAGGTCACCGGGATCACGTTGTCCGTCGAGCAACTTGCGCGGGCGCGGGCCCGGGCGGAGGCGGCAGGGCTGTCGCATCGGGTCCGGTTCGAGTTGCTGGACTACCGCGCGGTGGAGCAGCAGTTCGACCGGGTCGTGTCCGTCGGCATGTTCGAGCATGTCGGGGTGACGCATTACCGCACATTCTTCAACACGCTGCAGCGTTGCCTGACGGATGATGGGGTCGCCTTGATGCACTTCATCGGCAGCGCCGCCCCGCCGGCGGCCACCAACCCTTGGCTCGCCAAATACATCTTCCCCGGCGGCTACTCGCCCTCGCTCAGCGAGGTGATGCCGGGGATCGAGGCATCCGGGCTGATCGCGACCGACATCGAGGTGCTGCGGCTGCACTACGCGCGCACCCTGCGGCACTGGCGGGAGCGGTTCGAGCACAACCGCGACACGGTGAAGGCGCTGTATGACGAGCGGTTCTGCCGCATGTTCGAATTCTATTTGGCTGGCTGCGAACTGTCGTTCCGCTACTCGGGGGAGGTGGTGTTCCAGGTGCAAATGTCCCGCCAGCTCACCACTGTGCCGCTCACCCGCGACTACATCGGCCGGGCGGAACGGGCCGGGCGTCGGATGGAAGCCGCCGACTGACGTCTGTTGTGTTGTCGACGGGGCGCGGGGTATGCCCTGCGCCATGCTCCGCGGCATCATCACTGTCGGCGGCTGGACCATGGGGTCCCGCCTGCTTGGCTTCGCGCGCGATATCCTGATCGCCGCCCTCGCCGGCACCGGCGGCGTGGCGGATGCGTTTTTCGTGGCGAACAAGCTGCCCAATATGTTCCGCCGCCTGTTCGGCGAGGGCGCGTTCAACGCCGCCTTCGTCCCGGAATTCACCGGGCTGCTGGCGACCGAGGGGCATGAGGCGGCCAAGAGCTTCGCCCAGCAGGCGATCAGCGTGCTGGCCTTTTGGCTGCTGGCGATCACCGTGCTGGGCGAGCTGTTCATGCCCGCCATCATGCACGTCCTGGCGCCGGGCTTCACCGAGGAACCGGGCAAGTTCCAGTTGGCGGTGGACCTGGCGCGGATCACCTTCCCCTATCTGATCCTGATCTGCCTGGCAGCGCTGCTGTCGGGCGTGCTGAACGGGCTGGACCATTTCGCCGCCGCCGCCGCCGCGCCGATGCTGTACAATATTTGCTCGATCGGGGCGATGTTGCTGCTGACCCGCTACGTGCCGACGGTGGGGCACGCGCTGGCCTGGGGCGTGTCCACGGCGGGGGTGGCGCAATTGGCGCTGTTGGTGTGGGCGACGCGCCGAGCCGGCATGAATCTGGTCATTCCGCGGCCGCGGCTGACCGCGGAGATGAAGATCCTGCTGCGGCGGATGGGGCCGGGCCTGGTCGGGGCTTCGGCGATGCAATTGAACCAAGTGGTGGACGTTATCGTGGGCAGCCTGCTGCCGCCGGGTGCGATATCGCTGTTGTACTATGCGGACCGGGTGAACCAATTGCCGCTCGGCACGATCGGCGCGGCGGTGGGCACGGCGCTGCTGCCGCTGCTATCGCGCCAGGTGCGCGGCCCGGACCCGAAGGCGGCGATCGCGACGCTGAACCGGGCGCTGGAGTTCGCGCTGGTGCTGACCATTCCGGCGGCGCTGGCGCTGATCGTGTCCGGCTACCCGATCCTGGCCGTGCTGTTCCAACGGGGGGCGTTTCCGTTGCGGTCGGCCTATCTCGCGTCGCAGTCGCTGGCGGCGTATGCGCTGGGGCTGCCGTTCTTCGTGCTGGTGAAAGTGCTGGCGCCGGCCTTCTTCGCCCGCAGCGACACCAGCACGCCGGTGCGGATCGGCATGATCACGCTCGTGCTGAACTTCGCCCTCAACCTCGCGCTGTTCCTGCCGCTGCAGCATGTCGGCCCGGCGCTGGCCACCAGCCTGGCCGCCATCTTCAACGTCGGCGCGCTGGCTATGATGCTGCACCGGCGCGGCTTCCTGGTGGCCGACGCTCGGCTGCGCCACAAATTGCCCCGGATCGCGTTGGCGGCGTTGGCGATGGCGGCCACGCTCTGGCTGGTGCAGACGCGGGCGTTCAACCCGGTGGCGATGGAGCACGGGTTGCGCTGGGTTGGATTGGCGGCACTGATCGGGGCCGGGCTGTTGGCCTATGGCGTGGCCGGGCTGGCGCTCGGCGCGTTCGATGTTCGGGAATTGATCGGGCAAGTGCGCCGACGCCGCGCCGCTTGACCGGCTAGCCTGCGGCGGAGGAAACATCGCGCATGCAACGCATTTTCTCGGGCATCCAGCCCTCCGGCATTCCGACCCTCGGCAATTACCTCGGCGCGCTCCGCAACTGGGTGGCGCTGCAGGATGACAACGAGTGCATCTATTGCGTGGTCGATCTGCACGCCATCACCCAGTGGCAGGACCCGGCGACCCTGGCGAATGCCACCCGGGAGATGGCAGCGACGTTCCTGGCCTGCGGCATCGACGACCGCTCGATCCTGTTCCACCAGTCGGCGGTGTATGCCCACGTGCGGCTGAGCTGGATCTTCAATTGCGTGGCCCGGCTCGGCTGGCTGAACCGCATGACGCAGTT
>CAXTCJ010000073.1:0-25726 GCA_964242215.1 uncultured Acetobacteraceae bacterium
GTCGATCGCATCGAGCACCCAACGACGCATCGCATCGAGGATCTTCCGCCCATCGCCGAACGTGCCATAGGCGTACGGGATCTTGTTGTGCGTCAGCCAGCCATTGGCGAGCACCTTGGCCCGATACTCGTCGCAGAGTTGGGCGACAGGGCCCAAGGTTTCGATCGTGAAACGGTCCTGGTGCTTGGAAAACAGCGTCGGATCTTCCGGCTTGATCCCACTGAAATGAAAGAAGGCAAGGGGCAGGCCGTTCGACCGCCACGTTCCATCCGGGCCTTGCTCGACGGTGCGGTGCACCAGGTTCCAGTACGCGACGTTGTATCCGGGATGGCGCAGGATGAAGGGCCGTTCAACGAAGACGGGCGACAAATCCATCCAGCGCTGATCGGTGAAGATGTTGGCCGCCACGTCCACTCGGCAATGCGCGAACAGCCGGTCGCACCACCAGTCTACGAGGCCGCGCCCATCTTGATCGTTCTTGATCGCCGCGAAGCCCAGATTGTACACGCCCGACTTCATGATCGACAGATCAGACGGGTGTTTGCCGTCCTGCAACGGCTTCATCATGTGCGGCGTGAGGACCAGGCTGTGGTCCTCCAATCCGCGGAACACCTCGTGCAGCGGCGAATACAATTGGATGTCGGGATCGAGATAAATCGCCTGCTCGAACCCTCGTGCATTGAACAAATGGCGGAAGGTGAACGGCTTGACGGCCGTATTGAACTCGATGACCGAGTACCACAGCTTCATGTTGCCGATGAGCTCGATGCCGAGGTCGTCACACGCGACGATTTCGGCGGCGAGATCGAGATCGTCGAAACTGTGCGCCGCGTCCGACAGGATGATGAAGCGGGGAACGTCCGGATGGAAGCGCCGGACGGACTGCATCAACGTCGCTGCGAACGCGATGTAGTTGGCCGAGACGATCGTGAAAATTGCAGAAGGAATGGACATTGCCCGGCTGACTGTAGCACCGAACCCGGCGTAGCCCGATCGTCGGAGGAACGCTAACGATTAGTCGTTGAAACGCGCCGACATGGCCAAGCTTGCCGCCGTTCCGGCTCTGCCCTCGATGATGCCCGTGGTCATGTAATGGTTGCGAAGCGCCTTCGCGTCGCTGGCCGGAATCACGCTCGCCAAGTCCGGATAGTAGCTCGCGTACCACACCGGGTCGAACGGAGGCTCGGACGGCAGCCGGCCCTCCAGGAAGCCGGAGTTGACGAAATGCTCACGAAGATCCGACACGATGCCGGCCAGGCGCGCCGCCTCGATGTCGGGATAGCAATCGGCATAGAATTCCGGGTCGAAGGGCTGCTGCCGGGCGAGTTCAACCAGCAGGTCGCGAAGTCCGCTCGCGCGCACGGTGACCGTCTCGTTGCCGAGATCCGCTGCGTCGATATCAAGCAGCCGTAGCATGCGCCCGACCGGGACGACTGGGGCTCGCTGCTGTTGGCGTTGCGACATGGGACTGGTGCTGTGGTCCAGCCGAGTGATGCTCGCCATACGTGCCTCCGAACTGCAGACATTCGCGATGCCGCAGCGGTAACATTCCATGCTGCTTTGCACAACAGAATTGGGTGCGTCGCCTCACGCATGTTGCTTGCGTACTCTTGCGTGCGGCCTGATGAGTGAACGCGCGAGCATGAGCCTGCGGAAGGAAGAGGGCAGCTGGGGTAATGGCGACATCCTGGGCGTGGTGCCCTGCTCGTCTTGGGGAACTTCGTCGGTCACTGCTCCTCAACGCGGCAGACTAGAATGAAGCTACATGGTGGTCGCAGACGAGACCGTTCACAGATTGTGAGTCGCTAAACCCCAGCCTGTCGGCCAGTGTCTCTGCCGAGCGACATATTTCCCAGGATTTGAAAACAATCCAGCCTGCTGAGGTTCCCCGGGCATCACTCCTGGTTTTGCTTCAGCACCCGACCGTTGCCGGGGTGCGACAGGTTTTCTGGCCATGTCCATCAAAGGGCAGATATCCGGCGTGGCACTGGCCAGAGGCGGCATCTTGGACACCCAGCCAATCCGGGCCACTTCCCTTAGCGACTCAGACGTTCTTGTCAGCTACTCCGGCGCAGGAGCGATCAGGAGATCAGGTTGCACTCACTGAAGTTCCGTCTTTTGGGCATTTGGCTTCTGTCGCTGGTTGCGAGTGTTGCAGTGGCTGCCCTCCTGATCCAGCTGGACCGTCAGTCGACGCGGGCACTTGTCCAACGGGCCGAGGCCGTCGTTGCACGATCCTGCGACCTGATCGACGACCGATATCGCTTCCTCGTGGCGGGCGTAACCGGGCTGCCAGTGGACGATCGGCTCAGGGAAGGGCTTGCCGCTGCCGTCGGTCTCGCGCTCGAGCACCAGGACGGCGTGGAGGGCGGCATCTGGCAGGTCGGCTCCGGACCGCTGGCATACGCGTTCCCAACTTATGAGGGGACCGGTCCAAAGACAGACCTTCCGGCTGCCGAACGCGACCAGATCGCGACGGTAAATGAGCAGGCGGCGCGCGACAGCCAGCCAGCCGACAAGCGGTCAGTTTCCAGCACCCAGACGCTTCTCCTGCGGTCATGCCCGCTTTCGGGCCCGGTCCACGGGCTAACAGCGTGGACGATGACCCGGGTGCAGACCGCAGCTGCAATCCTGCCGTTGCAGCTCGGCGTAGGCGTGCTGCTTGTCCTTATGGTCGTGATGTCAGCACTTCTTGCCCGCACGCTGCTGGTGTGGGGGCGGCATATCCGCAGGATCGAGGCGGCCCTCGGCAGTGCCGGACCGGACAATATCACCGCCGTGCCGCGGACCGGCGAGCGGGAGCTGGACCGCGTCATCGACGCCCTGAATGACGCGGGACTGAGGCTGTCGGCCGCTCGCAGGGAGTCGGACGAGATGGCGGCGCGCGCCGCACGGGCCGAGCGGCTCGCCGGGCTCGGCCGGGTGGCGGCCGGGGTGGCGCACGAGATCCGCAATCCGATCGCCGCCGCCCGGCTTCAGGGCGAGAACGCCCTCGCGGGGGACGATGCCCGGCGGAAGGAGGCCATCGAGGATATGCTGGGTCAAATGGATCGGCTGGATATCCTCGTCGGCGAATTGCTGGCCATGACGCAGCGGGTCGAGCCGCGACCTGTAGCCGTGGACGTTGAGGCGTTCCTGGCGGAGCTGTTCCGGCGGCACCGGGAGGTTGCAGCGTCCAAGCACTGCGCAATGAATTCGGAGGGCTTCAAGGCTACCGCCGTCTTCGACCCTGCGGTGGTCGGACGCATACTCGACAATCTGCTGGTGAATGCCATTCGTCACGCGCCGGAGAGCGGCACCGTCACGGTCCAATGCCTGATGGAGGCCGCGTCGCTGACTTTCGTCGTGTGCGACAACGGCAGCGGCGTCAACCCGGAGCTGGCGGGCAGCCTGTTCGAACCCTTTGTCACCAGCCGGGCAGACGGCACGGGCCTTGGGCTTGCCATCGCCCGCGAGCTGTCTGACGCCCATCGCGGAAGGCTGGATCTGCAACGTCCGGGCGGCTCACGTGTTGGAGAGGGAGCTGCATTCGCGTTCAAGTTGCCCCAGGGAGTGTCCTGACGGCCGCACGGGGAAAAGATGGCCAGGGTTCTCATCGTCGACGACGACACCGCGCTCCGCCGGGCACTGGCGACGTCACTCACCGACCTCGGTCATGATCCAGTGCATGCGGCAGACGGCGCGGCCGCCCTGACATGGCTTGCCGGGAACCAAGCCGATGCCGTCCTGCTGGACCTGCGCATGCCGGGACTGGACGGGATGGAAGTGCTGCGCCGTATCCGCACCATGCCGGGATCACCGCCGGTCGCAATCCTGACGGCCGTGCCGACCGGCGAGAACACGATCGAGGCGATGCGCCTCGGCGCGGTCGACCATCTCGCCAAACCGATCGGTCGCGACGGCATCCGTGCCCTGATGGAACGGCTGCTACCCTCCCCGGGCGACTCTCGTCCTGCCGCATGCACCCCGCTAGCGCAGGAGGGTGATCTGGTCGGCTCCAGTGCGGCGATCCGGGAGGTGCAGAAGTCGGTGGGTTTGCTGGCGGACAGCGACGCCACGGTGCTGCTCCTGGGCGAGACGGGGACCGGCAAGGAATTGGTGGCGCGTGCCATCCACCGGCACGGCAACCGCGCCAGAAAGCCGTTCGTTCCCGTCAACTGCGCCGCGATACCCACCGAGCTGCTGGAGAGCCTTCTCTTCGGACATGTCCGCGGTTCGTTCACCGGGGCCATCAGCGACCGCGCTGGGTCGTTCCGTGAGGCCGAGGGCGGCACGCTGTTCCTCGACGAGATCGGCGACATGGATCTGGGCATGCAGGCGAAACTCCTGCGAGCCTTGCAGGAACGCGTCGTCACGCCGGTTGGCGGGCGCCCGGTCGCGATCAATGTCCGGGTGGTCGCCGCAACGCATCGGGATCTCACCAGCGAGGTTAGGAGCGGGAGGTTCCGGGAGGATCTGTATTACCGCCTGGGCGTCGTACCTGTACGCCTGCCGCCGCTGCGCGACAGGCTCGCCGACATCGTCCCTCTGGCGGAGCATTTCCTCGCCCTGGCCGTGGCAGGTCAGCCTGCACGTCAGCTGAGCGCGGAGGCTGCCGCCGTGCTGCTGCGGCATAGATGGCCAGGCAACGTCCGTGAACTCGTCAACGCGATGACACGCGTTGCCACGATTGTGCGCCACCCGGTCGTCGCCGCATCCGACCTGGCGTTCCTTTCCGTCGACCGGATGACGAGTGCTCCGCCGGAGACGGACTGGTTGACAGGCACGCTGCCGGAGGTCGTCGAGCGGGTAGAGAGGGAACTGATCCGTCGCGCTCTTGAAGCGTGCAATGGCAATCGGGTGCAGGCTGCGGAGCAGTTGGGTATCCGCCGTCAGTTGCTCTACCAGAAACTGGCGCGATACAACGAGCTGTCCTCTTTGGGGACGGATAATGTTCCCAAAGGGGACAACCCCGCCGTCCATGAGGTGGATTTGTCCAGCTAATACAATGCACTGGCGTTGGCACGACACTCGCAATCTCTCGAATGGGCCTACTGCCCGAGAGATTGGAGAACGCTATGAGAAAGCATGTCGTGCTTGCCGCCTGTCTGCTGGCGGTCGGTGCCACCGCCGCCATCGCGCAGAACGCGGCGACCTACGATCCTGCGCAGCTTCCCGCGACCAAGGGCACGGTTGCGGAATACAGCCTGACTCCACGGGGCGACGTGGACGGCCTGATCCTGACCGACGGCACGGAGGTGCATCTGCCGCCGCATCTCGGCACCCAGCTCGTCTTCGTCGTCAAGCCGGGAGACGCGGTCACTGTTCGCGGTCTGCACGCAATGGCTATCCCGATGGTCCAGGCTATGTCGGTCAGCAACGACGCGACCGGTAAGACTGTCGTCGACGGTGGTCAGGGTGGACCGCCCGGCCCAGGACGTCTCGAGCAGCCGTTGACGGCGTCCGGCCGGATTAAAACCCTCCTCCACGGACCCCGGGGCGACCTCAACGGTGTGCTGCTTGAGGACGGAACGATTGTGCGCATGCCGCCACCCGAGGCGACGCGTTTGGCCGCCGAATTGACCGTCGGTGCCCAGCTCGTCGTCCGGGGCGGCGGTTACCAGGGTGACCTTGGTCGTGTCATCGAAGCGGCCGCGGTTGGGCCGACCGACGCTCAGCTGACCGAGATCACGGCACCTCCTCCCCCTCCTCGTGGTCCGCGAACGCCACCTCCACCACCCGGCGGACCTGCAATAGCGCCGCCGCCGCCTCCGCCGGGCTGATCCGACGTCCCCAGCGAGCGACGGCATGGCAGATGAGCCCGCCCTATACCGGGTGGTTCATGACCATGATCCGAACTGCGGCTGTCGCCTGAAATAGACCGGAGGCGGTGATGCAAAGCGATCAGCGTCACCGCCTCCGGGCGAAAGGAGAACCAACGTGCCCGCTTCGAACGCCATCCTTGCTTGGTTGCACATCGGCGATCTGCACGTCACGGACGGTGCGGGTGAGAACTTGCGTGACCTGAAACGCATCGTCGCTCTGGCGAACGAACTGCCGAACGGTGCGCTCGATTTCGCCCTGCTGCCCGGCGACAACGCCGATGACGGCGACCCCGATCAGTTCGCTCTGGTCCGGGACGCCGTTGCACCGTTGCGGATGCCGTTGCACATCCTGCCGGGCGACCACGACTTCAAACCCCGCGATCTACGCGCCTATCACGAGATCCTGCTTGCACGGCCGCTTCCTCACGCCGAGACGATTGCCGGATGCCGGTGTCTGTTCCTGGATGTCGTGTCCTCGGGAAGCGGCGGCCCGGATTTCCGCCTCGGAGCGGATCAACTCGATTGGGTCGAGCGTGAACTAGACGACGCCGAGGCGGCCGGGCAGTCGGCCGCGATCTTCATGCACACCTACCCGGCCGATTTACGCGAAGGTGGTGAACGGCTCGGCGCGTTGATCGCCCGTCCTCACGTAGCGTGCGTCGACATGGGCCATACCCACTACAACGAGCTGGCCAATGATGGTCGCACGATCTTTATGGCGACCCGGTCGACAGGACAGATCGAAGAGGGTCCCGCTGGGTTCTCGATCGCCGCCCTGGACCGCGGCCGGGCGAGCTGGCGGTTCAAGACGCTCGATCAGGCGTGGCCATTCGTCCTGATCACGTCGCCGACCGACCGGAGGGTTTTCAACGGCGAACGCGGGGTTAGCGGAGACACCATACGCGCAAAGGTGTTCAGCGGAACGCCGGTTCGAACGGTGGAGTGGCGCGCCGATGGTGATGCCTGGCATCTCATGGAGAGGGTCACGGGACAGCCCGGCTTGTTTCAGGCGGCGTGGCCAGGCTCCGGTTGCATTGTCGAGGTCCGGGCTCGCACCGAGGACGGCCAAGATGACGTCGATCAGGTTGCGCCGCCGCACGAGGACTGGACGGCACCGAGCCGCTTTGCCGAGGGCAGCGACAAGGACACTGTGGGCGCCTGGCCCGAAAAGGGCATCTCTGCGACACAGCTCGGGCCGAACCGCAACGGACGAAAGTGGTGATCGGCGTCCTCGCCTCACCCTGGACGACTTGGAGCATCGCCGCCGTTGCTACCGCAGGCGTGATCGTCCGGCCGTTCTCCTGGCCCGAGTACATTTGGGCGGCGGCCGGGGCCATTCTTCTCGTGGCGTTGGGACTGCTGCCCGTAACGGATGCCCTATCCGGCGTTGCCAAGGGAACCGACGTCTACCTGTTCCTCATCGGCATGATGCTGCTCGCCGAACTCGCCCGGTTGGAGGGGCTGTTCGACTGGCTAGCGGCCAAGGCGGCTGCGCGCGCCAGCGGATCGGCGACGCGCCTTTTTACACTCGTCTTCTGCGTCGGCACGGTCGTGACGGTGTTCCTGTCCAACGACGCGACCGCCGTGGTACTGACGCCTGCGGTGGCCGCCGTCGTGAAAACCGCCAAGGCCGAGAAGCCGCTGCCCTATCTGTTCATCTGCGCCTTCATCGCCAACGCCGCCAGCTTCGTTCTACCGATCTCGAATCCGGCGAACCTTGTGATTTACGGCAGCCACATGCCATCGCTGCTGCACTGGCTTCCGCAATACGCGCTGCCGTCCGTGTTCTCGATCGTCGCGACGTACTTCGTATTACGCTGGTCGCAGCGAAGCGGCCTTCAGCAGACGATCTCGTCCGACATCGATGTCGCAAACCTATCCACGGGCGGAAAGACGGCGGCGTTCGGCATCGGCATGACGGCGATCGTTCTGCTCGCCTCATCGGGTTTCGACATCCAGCTCGGGCTGCCGACGTTTTTAGCTGGGTTGGCGACTGCCGTCCTCGTCCTGCTGCGGTCGAAAACCGGCCCGGTGCAAGTCGCGAAGAACATCTCCTGGGGCGTGCTACCGCTCGTTGCGGGGCTGTTCGTCCTCGTCGAAGCTTTGGAGAAGACCGGCGTCACCGATCAGGTCGGCGGCCTGCTGCGGGATCTCGTAAAGCATTCCGCCAGCCTCGCGGCATGGGCCGCAGGTGCCGTGCTCGCGTTCGGCTGCAACCTCGTGAACAACCTGCCAGCCGGACTGGTGGCGGGGCGCGTCGTCGAGATCGCCAATGTGCCGGAGCACGTGCGCAGCGCTGTCCTGATCGGCGTCGACCTCGGACCGAACTTGTCCGTGACAGGCTCGCTCGCGACCATCCTGTGGCTCACAGCCCTCCGGCGCGAAGGAATCAACGTGAGCGCGGGCACCTTCCTGAAGCTGGGATTCCTCGTGATGCCACCGGCTCTCTTGCTCGCACTCGCGGGTGTTTTTGTTTTCGGCTGAATCCTGGAGAAGAACGCAATGCAAAACATCAGTGCCGCATGGCTCTACCCGCTCATCATCGTCGCGGGGGCACTCCAGGCATGGGGACCTCCGATGAACGGCGCACTCCGTAGTGCGCTGACGAATCCCTGGCTGGCCAGCGTCGTGTCGTTTCTCCCAATCGTCGCTTTTCTTGGCGTCCTTCTGCTGTGCCAGCCGCGTCCGATGCCGACGGCGGACGGCCTGGGTGGCATGCCGTGGTGGGCACCGCTGGGTGGCATTGTCGGATCGTTTGCCGTAATCGCGGGGCTATTGTTCGTGAACAAGGTAGGTGCCGGGGCATTCGCCGGGCTGACCATCACGGCAAACATCCTCATGTCTCTGGCCGTCGATAACTTCGGCCTTTTCGGTATGGAGGTTCACGCCATCAACATGTGGCGTGTGCTCGGGGGCCTGCTGATGGTCGCCGGCATCGCCCTCGTCGCGATATTCTGAGCATGGCCAGCGCGTTTCGGCCACGGTCGCTGGATGCGCTGAACTTCCTGCTCGCGGATGTTCGCGGCGCACTCGGACCTTACCTTAACGTCTTTCTCGTCACCCAGCGGCACTGGAGCCAGACCCAGGTCGGCTGGGTCACAACCATCAGCGGCCTGCTAGGGCTCGTCGCGCAGACGCCTGCCGGTGGGGCCATCGACGCTACGACCCGGAAGCGCGGCGCGGTCGTGATCGCCTTGGTATTTCTGGCCGTCGGAGCCGGCGTCATCTTCGTAGCGCCGACATTCTGGCCGGTGCTGATCTCTAACACGGTGATGGCGATCGTCGGCGACGTCTTCGGTCCGGCGGTGGCCGCCCTGACCCTGGGCCTGTATGCGCGCAACCAGCTTGCCCGACGCATGGGTCGCAACTCGGCATTCGACCATGCTGGCAACGTGGCGATCGCGGCTGCGGCCGGAGCGGTCGGCTACCTCGTGTCCCAGCGCGCCGTGTTCCTCCTGGTCCCGGTGTTCGCGCTGCTGGCGATCGGGGCGACGCTGTCGATCCCGCATGATGCGATCGACCAGAGCCGGGCACGCGGCCTCGACGGTGACGGGCAGACACAGGGTCTGGGCGCATCGGGCTATCGGATGCTGCTGACATCAAGGCCGCTCGTTCTGTTCGCGATCTGCGCGATGCTGTTCCACTTCGCGAACGCGCCGCTGCTTCCCCTGGTCGGACAGAAGCTCGCGCACTCGCATCCGGACTGGGCGACGGCGATGATGTCGGCCTGCATCATCGCGGCACAGCTCATCATGCTTCCCGTGGCTCTGGCGGTCGGCGCGACCGCGGACAAGCTCGGCCGCAAACCGATCCTCCTGATCGGGTTCGCCGTGCTACCCGTTCGGGCCTTGCTCTATACGTTCTCGGACGACGCGTGGTGGCTGATCGGCGTGCAGTTGCTGGACGGGGTGGGTGCCGGGATCTTCGGCGCGATCACGCCGTTGCTGATCGCTGATCTGACCAAGGGCACAGGACGCTACAATCTCGCTCAGGGCGCAGTCGCGACAACTCAGGGCATCGGCGCCAGCCTGAGCGGATTGTTCGCGGGCGTCGTGGTTGACCACTTCGGATATTCAACCACGTTCCTGTCGCTGGGTGTGGCGGCGTGCGTGGCGCTTGCCACCCTTTGGCTAGCCATGCCGGAGACTGCCGATCAGGGTAACAATCGCTTGGTTCCCGCCCCCAGCGCCGCCGCCTGATCGGCTGCCTTACTTCCAATATATGCCCCGCTCCCCAGGCGCTCGGTCCTGCTGGTCAGATCGCGGCCAGCAACACGCCGCCGGCCGATGTTGTGAGAACGACAATCCAAGGAGCGACTTTCCAAACGGTCAGGAGAATGAAGGCGGCAAGAGCCACGGCGAAATCGCGCGGGCTCAGCACGGCGCTGCTCCAGACCGGGTCGTACAGCGCTGCGCCAAGGATGCCGACCACGGCGGCGTTCGCGCCCCGCATCGCAGCCTGTACGGCCGGGCGGGATCGGAACCCGTCCCAGAACGGCAGGCAGCCGTAGAGCAGCAGCATGCCTGGAAGGGAAAGCGCGATCAGGGCGATTACGCCGCCGATGACGCCGCCGGGTCCGACCCGTACAACGGCTCCCAGAAAGCCTGCGAAAGTGAACAGCGGTCCGGGCACTGCCTGGGCGGCACCATAGCCGGCGAGGAATTCTCCAGGGGTGATCCAGCCCGGATCCACGACCGCAGAGCGGAGGAGCGGCAGCACGACGTGGCCGCCACCGAACACCAGGGATCCCGAACGGTAGAAGGCGTCGAAAAGGGCGAGCGCGCCCGATGCGGCGCGATCCACCATCAACGGCAGAAGGAGCAGTGCGGCGAACAGGACAAGCGAGACTGCACCGGCCCGGCGCGACTCAGCGAAGGCTGAACGTCCGGCAATTGCCGCAGCAGGCCCGCGGCACAGTATTAGGCCCGCCGCGCTGCCGATGGCGATCGATACGACTTGGCCGTATGATCCGCCGACGAAGACGACGAGGACCACGGCAGCAAGAGCAATCGAAGCGCGTGTCCGGTCCGGTGCCAGGGTTCGTGCCATGCCCCACACGGCCTGCGCGACGACCGCGACGGCGACCAGCTTCAGGCCGTGCAGAAGCCCGGTCCCGAGCGGTCCGGAGAATGATGAGACGCCGTAGGCGAATGCCAGAAGCAGCACTGCCGAAGGGAGCGTGAAGGCCGTCCATGCCGCGATGCCGCCGAGCAGGCCGCCGGCGCGCAGAACTCCGAGTGCAAAGCCGACTTGGCTCGAGGCGGGGCCTGGGAGAAACTGGCAGAGCGCAACCAGGTCGGCGAACCCGGCCTCGTCGATCCAGCGGCGGCGGTCGACCAGGTCCGCCCTGAAGTAGCCGATATGGGCGATGGGGCCACCGAAGGATGTCAGACCCAGGCGGAGGAAGGCCAGGAAGACCTCTGTGAGGGAGCCTTTCCACTCCGCCATTACCCTGCTCTCGCCGCTGCTCATGAACTTCTCTGACCAGTCGCCGCCCCCGAAAGCGCTGCGAGATCAGCCAGTCCTGCTTTGTCCGCGCGCTCCTTCCGCTCGCTGTAGCGATCCGTCAAATACTCGGTTGAACCCCGCAGCAGGAGCGTGAACTTAACCAACTCTTCCATGACATCGACGACCCGGTCGTAAAGTGGTGACGGCTTCATCCGTCCGTCTTCGTCGAACTCCTCGTACGCCTTCGGCACCGACGACTGGTTCGGGATTGTCACCATCCGCATCCAGCGGCCCAAGATGCGGAGCGAGTTCACCGAATTGAATGACTGCGAGCCGCCGCTGACCTGCATCACAGCCAGCGTCCGCCCCTGCGTCGGCCGGACGCCGCGCAACTCGAGCGGCAGCCAGTCGATCTGATTCTTGAACACGCCGGTGATGTTCCCGTGCCGCTCCGGGCTGCACCAGACCTGCGCTTCCGACCAGAGAGACAGCGCGCGCAGTTCGGCGACCTTCGGATGGTCGGCCGGGACGCTGTCCGCGACGGGCAGATCACGCGGATCAAACACCTTGGTCTCGGCGCCGAGCCGCTGGAGCAGCCTCTCCGCTTCCAGCGTCAGCAAGCGGCTGTAAGATCGCTCCCGCAGCGACCCGTAGAGGAGAAGGATACGAGGCGATTGGCCGAAGGTGCCAGTCGATGAGAGCCTGGCGAGATCCGGGATGTGCAGTTCGGACACCGAGATGTTTGGCAGCGATGCATCGGTCATCGGCATCCTCCTATAAGCGAGTTCACGGTGTGCCGACCGCAGGTAGCCACAGCGTCAGCGCAGCTAGGACGATCAGCAGCACTGGCGGAGTGATGAGCAGACCGACCTTCATGTACTGTCCCCAGCCGATGGTCTGTCCCTTCTGGGCCAGCACGTGCAGCCAGAGCAGCGTGGCCAGGCTGCCGATGGGTGTGAACTTCGGCCCGAGATCGCAGCCGATGACGTTGGCGTAGACCATCAGCTCGCGGATCGCCGGTGAAAGGCCGTGCGCCTGCTCGATGGCGAGGGAGCCGATTAGTACGCTCGGCATGTTGTTCATCACCGAAGACAGGATCGCCGCACCGAAGCCCGTGCCGATCGCCGCCGCCCACGGCCCGTGGCCGCCCAGCCAGTCCAGGCATTGCGCCAGGTAGGCGGTCAGCCCGGCGTTCCGCAGGCCGTAGACGACGAGATACATGCCGAGGCTGAAGACTACGATCTGCCAGGGCGCGTCGATCAGCACCTTGCGTACGGGCACCACGGCCTTGCCGCCGCCCGGATACGAGCGTCCGGCGATCACCAGCAGCAGGATCGCGGCCGCCCCCGTCACCGCCGACACCGGGATACCCAGAGGGGCGAGCGCAAAATAGGCGACGAGCAGGACGGCGAGCAAAGGGAACGCCGTCCGGAAGACGGCGTGGTCGCGGATGGCGGACGACGGCGGCTCGAGATCCGTGACCGGGTAGCCCACCGTGACTTCGCGACCGTAGTACAGCCAGAGAACCAGAAGCGTCGCCACGAGCGCGGCCAAGTCAACCGGGACCATGACGGCGGCGTAGCGGTCGAAAGTGATGCCGAAGTAGTTGGCACTGACGATGTTAACCAAGTTCGAAATCACCAGGGGCAGGCTGGTGCTGTCGGCCACGAACCCGGTCGCGATGACGAACGCCAGCGTCGCCGCCGGGCTGAACTTCAGCCGGAGCAGGATCGCCATGACGATGGGCGTCAGCAGCAGGGCCGCGCCGTCATTGGCGAACAGGGCCGAGATGGCCGCTCCCAGGATGACGACGAGCGGGAACAGCCGTCTACCTCGGCCGCCGGCCCAACGGGCGACATGCAGTGCCGCCCAGTGGAAGAAGCCCGCCTCGTCGAGCAGCAGCGAGATGATGATGAGGGCGACGAAGGTGAAGGTCGCATCCCACACGATGTGCCAGACGACCGGAATGTCCGGAAAGCCAATTGCGCCCGTGGCGAGTGCGACGACGGCACCGCCCATGGCGGACCAGCCGATGCCGAGGTCTCGGGGCTGCCAGATGACAAGCACCAGGGTGGCGGTGAAGATCGCGAAGGCGAGCATGAGCAGGTCTCCGATCAGATGATTCAGGAGACCCGTTTGCCGTCGGGTCCAACCACCGCCTGGCCGTCTTCCTTGCTCAGGGCTGCCAGTTGCGGTTTGGTCAGGATATCGAGCACCGTCTCGGACGGACGGCAGAGCTTTACGGCTGTGTCGGTGACGACTATCGGGCGGTTGATCAGGATCGGGTGCGCCATCATCGCTTCGAGCAGTTGGTCGTCGGTGAGGGTCGGATCGCCGAGCCCGAGCTCCTCGAATGGCGTGCCCTTCTTGCGTAGGAGATCCCGGACAGGGATGCCCATGCGAGCGATCAGTTCGACGAGCTTCTCCCGCGTCGGCGGCGTCCTCAGATATTCGATAACCTCGGGTTCCTCGCCCGTGTTCCGGATGAGCGCCAGTACGTTGCGCGACGTGCCGCAGGCCGGGTTGTGGTAGATCACGGTCACTTGGCTTTCCTCATTTTTCCGGCCGCCTTCGCCCGCGGTGCCACAGCCGGGTTGCAGGCAGATGCACAGACTATTTCGCCGCCGCAGCAGTTCTCGGTCAGGAAGCCGACCAGGTCGTTCATTACCGCCGGGATCATTGCGTAGATCAGCTGACGGCTGACGCGCCGCTGGCTGACCAGACCGGCGCGCAGCAAATGCTGGAGATGGAAGGTCAGACTGGACGGCGGCATTCCGAGCCGGTTCGCCACTGTTCCGGCCGGAAGGCCACCCGGTCCCGCTTCCACGAGCAGGCGATATGCGCGGAGCCGGTGCTCGTGCGCCAGCGCAGCTAACGCGGCAATCACCTTGTCCTCGTCCATCGCATCATGCCTTCGATGATCGTCAAACTAACAAACGGTTTCCGTGGGTCAACCACATTTTGACGAATATCGAATATAAGGTGCATCGCGTGAGACCTCCAAGCTCGGCAGGGCTTCGTCTACGTCGCCTTCATCATCGACGCCTATGCCCGGCGCATCGTGGGCTGGCGCGTCAGCCGCACGGCCCATGCCGCCTTCGTGCTGGATGCCCTGGAGCTGGCCCTAGCTGACCGCCGTCCCCGTCCAGGGCGGCGGCGTGGCCCACCATAGCGACCGCGGCGTCCAATATGTCAGTAATCGCTATACCGAACGTCTCGCCGAGGTACGGATCGAACCCTCCGTCGGCAGCGTTGGCGGCAGGTACGACAATGCCTTGGCCGAGAGCATCGACGGCCTCTACAAAACCGAAGTGATCCGCAGACGCGGACCCTGGCGCTTGCTGGAGGCCGTCGAGTTCGCCACCCTAGTTCGTGAGAACTTCATACCGGCAGTTTATAATCAGACCAACTAGGACGTTCCGGTGTAACAACTACATTTCCAGCGCCATCCAAATGCTGAAACTACAATTAGCTTCGACGGCTACTGGCATCGCGGGCCGTGGTGGCGAGTACATCGGCGCGTTCGTTCATCACGTCGCCCGCATGCCCGCGGACCCATTTCCACTCGATGGTGTGGGGCTTGGCGGCCTCCAGCAGACGCTTCCACAGATCCATGTTCGCCACCGGGTCGCCGCCGGCGGTGCGCCAGTTTTTGCGGACCCAGCCGGTGTGCCAGCGCGTGATGCCGTTGCGCACGTATTCGCTGTCGGTGTGCAGGACGACGCGGCACGGGCGCTTCAGCGTCTCGAGCGCGGCGGCGGCGGCGGTCAGTTCCATACGGTTGTTGGTCGTCGCGGGCTCGCCGCCGGTCATCTCGCGTTCCGCGTCGCCAAACCGCAGGATGGCCGCCCAGCCACCCGGGCCGGGGTTGGGTTTGCACCCGCCGTCGGTCCAGATTTCCACCGGCCGCCCGGGCTGCTGGTCAAAATCGGGCAGGGGGTCAGAGTCCATAGGCGTGCTCGTCTGCGGCATCGAGGTGAAAGCGGAGTTTGGCGAGGTATTCCACCGGGTCCTTGCGCGTGACCAGGGCGCCCGGCGGCGTGTTGACCCAATCGTACAGCCGGGTCAGCAGGAACCGTATCGCCGCACCCTGGCACAGGACGGGCAGGGCCGCCCGTTCCGCCACGGACAGCGCCCGCACGGCGCCATACGCCCGCAGCATGGCGCGCGCCTTGGTCACGTTGAACGCGAGGTCGGGCTCGAAGCACCAGGCGTTCAGGCACACGGCGAGGTCGTAGGCGAACAGGTCGGTGGCGGCGAAATAGAAGTCGATCAGCCCCGAGAGCGCACCGTCCAGGAAGAAGACGTTGTCGGGGAACAGATCGGCATGGATATGGCCGCGGGGTAGGGCCGCCGGCCAGCCCGCCAGGATGCGGTCGAGCGCGGCCGCGAGTTGTCCGCCCAACCCGGGCTGAACCTCGTCGGCGCGGGGCAGGCAGCGGTCGAGCAGGGGGCGCCAGCCGGCCGGGCCCAGGGCGTTGGGCCGCTCGGCCACGTAACCGGCGCCGGCGAGGTGCAGCGATGCCAGCGCGTGGCCGACGGGCGCACAGTGGGCCGAGCGCACCCGGCGCGGCCAGATACCCGGCAGGAACGTGGTGATGCAGGCAGGGCGGCCGGCCAGGTGGCGCAGGGGCTCGCCGTCGCGCGCGCGGACGGGTTGCGGGCAGGTGATGCCGCGCGTGGCCAGGTGTTCCATCAGGCCCAGGAACCAGGGCAGTTCCGCCGGGTCGACCCGCTTCTCATACAAGGTGAGGATGAAGTCGCCGGCGGTGGTGCGGAGCGAGAAGTTGCTGTTCTCCACCCCCTCCGCGATGCCGCGGAACGCGACCACCGTGCCCATATCGTAGTCGGCGACGAACGCGGCGAGGGCGTCGTCGGACACCTCGGTGTAGACGGCCATGGTTAGGAGGCCCTCACGCCGTCCGCCGGTGCCGCGGCTACCCCTCCCGCAAGGGGAGGGGGATTCTGTTGGGGCATCAGGCTAGGGGTGCGGGCAGCTTGAAGATGACGTCTTCTTCGGTGACCCGGCGTTCCTCGATCCCCAGCGTGTAGCGCTCGGCCAGGTTGGTGAGCATCTCCTGCACCAGGGCCTCGGGGGCCGAGGCGCCGGCGGTCAGGCCGAGCGTGTAGACACCCTCCATGATCGACCAATCCAGGTCGCGTGCCCGCGGCACCAGCACGGCGCGCTTGGCACCCGCCCGCTCGGCCACTTCGCGCAGGCGCTGCGAGTTGGAGGAGTTCGGGCTGCCGATCACGATCACCAGGTCGCAATCCGGTGCCACCGCCTTCACGGCGGCCTGACGGTTGGTGGTGGCGTAGCAGATGTCCTCGCGCTTGGGTCCCTCGATGGCGGGGAAGCGGGTCCGCAACACCTCGACGATGTCGGCGGTATCATCCACCGACAGCGTGGTCTGCGTGATGAAGGCGAGCGGGCCGGGGGCTGGCTGCACCAGGCGGGCCTCGTCCGAATCCTGCACCAGGGTCACGGCGCCGGGGGGAAGTTGGCCCATCGTGCCAACCACTTCCGGGTGCCCGGCATGGCCAATCATCAGGATGTGGTGCTGGTCGGGGCCACCGTCGGCGAAGTGGCGCTCGGCCTCGCGGTGCACCTTGCTCACCAGCGGGCACGTCGCGTCGTAGTAGTGCAAGTGGCGGCGCTCGGCCTCCAGCGGCACCGATTTCGGCACGCCATGGGCGGAGAACACCACGTGGGCGTCGGGCGGAACCTCGTCCAGTTCCTCGACGAACACGGCGCCTTGGGCCTCCAGCGCCTCGACCACCGTTCGGTTGTGGACGATCTCGTGGCGCACGTAGACCGGGGCGCCGAAGCGGCGAATCGCCTCCTCGACGACTCGGATCGCACGGTCGACGCCCGCGCAAAATCCTCGTGGGCCAGATAAAAGAACGCGTAGATGTGGGTTTTGGGCCATGTTGTCCGTGGCGGCTGTGGCAGGCAGTATGCCGCCGCGCCCGTTCTGCCACAACCCAGACCGGCCTTCGCCCCTGCTGGCGTCTCCCTGCCAGAGGGTTTCCCGACCGGAGTTCCCGATGCTGTCGTCCATGCTGTCGCGTGCCTTCCACTCTCGAACGTTGCCTGGAACGCTCCGTTGGGCACTCCCTAAGGCGCTCCCGGGGGCGGCCGTCGTCGTCGTCATGGCGGCCGGACTGTCCGCCTGTGGGCCGGACCGACCTCAATTCGCACCGGCCTGCCCCCAGACCGGCATCCTGAGCGACGCGGCCGATATCACGACCTTCCGCGGCACCGGGACCGATCTCACGGATATGGTGGTCGACGGCCGGATCACAGGGTTGTCGGGAAAATGCTCGTCGCCCGACATGGATCACCTGCAGACGCAGATCTCCGTGAACATGGAGCTGGGCCGCGGGCCGGCGATGCAGGGCAGGGTAGCGGACGTGGCGTATTTCGTGTCCGTCGCGCGGGGGGACACGATCCTCGACAAGCGCGTGTACACACTTCATGTCGCGTTCGACAACACGGGCAGCCGGGTGCGGCTGACCGGCGACCTGATCGACATCGCGTTGCCGATCGCGGGCAAGGTCACGGGGGCGGATTACCGGATCCTGGTCGGCTTTCAATTGAGTCCGGCAGAACTGGCCTTCAACCGGCGCCGCGGACCGCGCTAGGATGGCGAGAAATTCATCGAAGAAGGGTCCCTCCATGTCCGTCCGAAGCCGTCTTCGATCCCTACTCCCAGTTGGGCTCCTCGCCGGCTCAGTTTTGGGACTGGGCTTCGGCACGCCGGCCGGCGCCAAGACGCTGGTGTTCTGCTCGGAGGGCTCGCCGGAGAATTTCAGCCCGATGATCAACACCACGGGCACCACCTTCGCCGCCAATCGGCCGATCTACAGCCGGTTGGTGAACTTCAAGGAAGGCACCACGGAAACGGAGCCGGGCCTGGCGGAACGCTGGGACGTGTCGGCGGACGGCAAGGCCTACACCTTCCACCTGCGCCACGGCGTGAAGTGGCAGAGCAATGCGACGTTCAAGCCGACGCGGGACTTCAACGCCGACGACGTGCTGTTCAGCTTCGACCGGCAGAAGGACGAGGCCAACCCGTACCACAAGGTGTCCGGCGGGAATTACGAGTATTGGGGTGACATGGGCTTCGACAAGCTCATCACCGGCATCGACAAGGTGGACGACTACACCGTCCGCTTCACGCTGAATGTGCCGCAGGCGCCGTTCATCGCCGACCTCGCGATGGATTTCGCGGCGATCATGTCCGCCGAATACGCCGACCAACTGATGAAGGCCGGCAAGCCCGAACAGCTGGACCAGGTGCCGATCGGGACCGGGCCGTTCTCGTTCGTGGCCTATCAGCGCGACGCCACCATCCGTTATCGCCGGTTCGACGAGTTCTGGGGGCCGAAGGCGAAACTGGATGCGCTGGTGTTCTCCATCAACAAGGATCCGGCGGTGCGCCTGGCCAAGCTGCGCGCCAACGAGTGCCAGGTGATGAACTACGCCTCGCCGCAGGACCTGCCCGGCATCAAGATCGACCCGACCTTGACGCTGATGAGCCTGCCGGGCCTGAACATCGGCTACCTGGCGTTCAACGCGACCAAGAAGCCGTTCGACGACAAGCGGGTGCGGATCGCGCTCAGCATGGCGATCGACAAGAATGCGATAATCCAGGCGGTGTATGGCGGCGCCGGGCAGCCGGCCAAGAACCTGATCCCGCCGATCATGTGGTCGTATAACGACAGCATCAAGGACTACCCGTACGACCCGGCGGCCGCCAAGAAGATGCTCGCCGATGCCGGGCTAGCCGATGGGTTCGACACCGAAGTGTGGGCCATGCCGGTGCAGCGCCCGTATAACCCCGATGCGCGCCGGATCGCCGAGCTGATGCAGGCGGACCTGATGAAGGTCGGCGTCCGCGCCAAGATCGTCAGCTACGAGTGGGGCGAGTACCGCAAGCGCCTCGCCGCCGGCGAGGCGCCGATGGCCGAGTATGGATGGACCGGCGACAATGGCGACCCGGACAACTTCTTCACCCCACTGGCGAGCTGCGCGGCGGCCCGGCCGGGTGGCGGCAGTGCGTCCAAATGGTGCAACCAGGACTTCGACGCCTTGCTGGCCAAGGCGGTGACCCTGTCCGACCAGTCCGAGCGCGCCAAGCTGTACCAACAGGCGCAGGTGATCATGCACGACGAGGCGCCGTTCTTCCTGATCGCCCACTCCGTGACATTCCAGCCGATGCGCAAGGACGTGACCGGGTTCATCATGAGCCCGATCGGTGCGCAATCGTGGAACACCGTGGATTTGCAGTAACGGGGGCAATAGGCACCGTCATGCCAGGGCTTGACCCTGGTATCCACGCGGTGGGGCTGATGACGTCAGACGAGTGGTTGGCACCAGCGCATGCAAGACAGCCTAGCTGGTGTCTGCGGAACCCCGTGGATACCAGGGTCAAGCCCTGGCATGACGGTACCGCGTGATCCGGCTGCTGATCCGGCGCGTGGTGCTGATCATCCCAACGGTGATCGGCGTCTCGCTGCTCGGGTTCCTGCTGATCCACGCCGTGCCCGGCGACCCGGTGGAGGTCCGCACCGGCGAGCGCGGCATCTCGCCGGAGCGTCTGGCGTATTTCCGACACGAACTGGGGCTGGACCAGCCGCTGTGGAAACAATTCGCCGACTACGAGGCCGGGTTGCTGCACGGCGACATGGGCCGCTCGGTGGTGACGCAGCAGAGCGTGTGGTCGGAGTTCACGACCTTCTTCCCCGCCACCCTCGAATTGAGCGTGTGCGCCATGGCGTTCGCGCTGCTGATCGGGCTGCCGTTGGGCGTGATCGCGGCCACCAAACGTGGCTCGGCGCTGGATTACGGGCTGATCGGCCTGTCCGTCACCGGCGCCTCGATGCCGATCTTCTGGTGGGGGCTGATGGCGATCCTGGTGTTCTCCGTCGCACTCGGCTGGACCCCGGTGTCGGGGCAGATCGACGAGCTATATTATGTCGAGCCGCATACCGGCTTCATGCTGATCGACAGCCTGTTCTTCAGCGACGACAAGGGCGCCTTCATCTCGGTGCTGCGTCACCTGATCCTGCCCACGATCGTGCTGGGCACCATCCCGCTGGCGACCATCGCGCGCATGACCCGGTCCGCCATGCTCGAGGTGCTGAGCGAAGACTATGTCCGCACCGCGCGCGCCAAGGGCCTGGCGCCGAGCCGGGTGATCGTGGTGCACGCGTTGCGCAACGCTTTGATCCCCGTGGTGACCGTGTTGGGGCTGCAGGTCGGCTCGCTGCTGGGCGGCGCCATCCTGACGGAAACCGTGTTCGCCTGGCCCGGGATCGGTCACTGGCTGGTCGATAGTGTTCAACGTCGCGATTACACTGTGTTACAAGGCGGAACGTTGCTGATCGCGATCATGGTGATGGCGGTGAATTTGGGAGTGGACGTGTTGTACGGCGTGCTCAACCCCCGCCTGCGCCGTTGACCTGGGAACGGTCCTATAACACTAGATTACCGGTCAATTGATGCAACAAGACTCGACTGCTCCACCGCGAGCGGTCGTACTTCAGGGTGACCCATGACCTTCCGCGCCACCGTTCTTGCCTGTCTGCTCGCCACGACCGGCCTAGTCGCTACGAGTAGCCTAGCCAACGCCCAGAAGACCCACGACACGCTGACGATCGGCATCGCGCAGTTCCCGTCCTCCCTGCAGCCGGACATCGATCCAGAGGTCGTGCGCAGCTACGCGATGGGCTTCGTCATCCGTCCGATCACCGCGTTCGACAAGGACTGGCACAACTCCTGCCTGCTGTGCACTCAGCTGCCGACGCTGGATAACGGCCTGGCGAAGATCGAGGATAGGCCGGACGGCACCAAGGGTATGGCCGTCACGATCAAGCTGAAGCCGGGGCTGGAATGGGGCGATGGTCAGCCGGTCACCGCGAAGGATATCGCGTTCACCTGGAAGCTCGCCAACGACCCGGCCAGTGGCTTCTCCAACACCAATCCATGGAGCCGCGCCAAGAGCATCGACGTGGTGGACGACCAGACCGCCGTCCTGCACCTGGACCGCGTCCGCTCCGACTACAATCAGTGGGACCAGATCCTGCCCGAGCATATCGAGGCAGCGGTGATCGCCAAGGACAACACCCCCGGCGCCTACATCAACGGCACCAACTACAACCGCGCGCCGGTGAACCCGGGGCTGTACGACGGCCCCTACATGATCACCGGGTATGACAGCGGCAACCAGATCATCCTCGAGCCGAACCCGCATTGGAACGGCACCAAGCCCGGCTTCAAGCGCATCGTGCTGCGCCACATCGAGAACACGGCCGCGTTGCAGGCTAATCTGCTGTCCGGCGACGTGGACATGGTGGCGGGCGAGGGCGTCGGGCTCACGATCGACCAGGCGCTAGCCCTGCAGAAGGCGCATCCGACCGAATTCCACTACGAGTTCAAGCCAAGCCTGACCTACGAGCACATCGACCTGAAGAAGGAGAACCCGCTGCTGGCCGACGTCCGGGTGCGCCGGGCGCTGCTGATGGCGATGGACCGGCAAACCATGGTGGACCGGCTGTTCCAAGGCACCCAGCCGGTGGCTGCGACCTGGGTCAATCCGCTCAGTCCCAACTATGACAAGGACGTGGCGGTGGTGAAATACGACTTGGCGGGTGCCAAGGCGCTGCTGAAGGAGGCCGGTTGGACACCGGGCAGTGATGGCATCTGCCGCAATGCCGCCGGCGACAAGCTGGCTTTCGAACTGGGCACCACCGCCGGCAACCGCCTGCGCGAGTTGCAGGAGCAGGTGCTGCAATCCAACCTGAAGAACGCCTGCGTGCAGATCGAGATCAAGAACGAGCCGGCCCGCACGCTGTTTGGTGACACGCTGAAGCATCGCACGTACAGCGCCATGGAGATGTATGGCTGGAGCAGTAACGTGACGGAATCCCCGTTCCGCACCCTGGGCACCAGCCAGATTCCCAGCCAGGCCAACAATTTCGGTGGCGCCAACTACCCCGGCTTCAGCGACCCGAAGATGGATGCCGACATCGCCGCTGTCGAAGGCGAGCTCGACCCGGCGAAGCAGAAGGTGATCTGGGCCGACATGCAGCGCATCTATGCCGACCAAGTGCCGGTGCTGCCGCTGTTCTTCCGCGCCGAGCCGCATGTCACCCCCACTTGGCTGCGCGGCTACGAGCCGACCGGGCAGGGCGACATGAGCTGCGAGTGGGCGGAGAACTGGCACCCCGCGTGATCTTGCGATCGCTTTTCCCTCTCCCCTTGCGGGAGAGGGTCGGGGTGAGGGGGGGCCGCGCATTCGCTGCGTCGCCAAATCGGCCCAGAGTTGTGCTGCTTTGGCTCGCCTTGCTGTGTGCCCCTGCCATCGCCCAACCACACAAGACGCTCACCATCGGCGTGTCGTCCTTTCCATCGACGTTGCACCCGTCGATCGATCCGGACTCGATCAAGTTCTACATCCTCGGGTTCGCCGATCGCCCGGTGACGGCCTGGGACGCAGACCGCCACCTGATTTGTCTGCTCTGCACCACGCTGCCCAGCCTCGCCAATGGCGGCGCGCAGATGGAAGGCGCGGGGATGAAGGTGACCATCCACTTCAAGCCCGGCCTGACCTGGGGCGACGGCGCGCCATTGGGGGCCGCCGATCTGGCGTTCACCGCACGCGTCGGGCGGGATCCGAAAAGCGGCTTCACCAACACCAAGACGTGGGAGCGGGTCACCTCGGTCGACGTGCCGGACCCGCTCACCGCCGTGCTGCACCTCAGCGAGCCGAACTACCAATTCGACCAACTGGGCGAGGTGCTTCCCGCGCACCTGGAGGAGCCGCTGTACGAAGCGGCGCACGAACCCGGCGCCTACATGCAGCAGAGCCTGTACAACCGCGATCCTACCAACCCAGGCCTATATAATGGCCCGTATCGCATTGCCACGATCGACACCGGCAGCCAATTGGTGCTGGAGCGCAACACCCACTGGACGGGCGCGCCCGCGTATTTCGACCGCATCGTCATCCGCGCCATCGGCAACACGGCGGCGTTGCAGGCCAACCTCCTATCCGGCGACGTGGACATGGTGCCCGGCGACGGCGTCGGCATGACGCTGGACCAGGTGCTCGCACTGCAGGCGAATTACCCGAACCGGTTCACCTACGCCTACAAGCCGAACCTCGCCTACAGCCACCTCGACCTGCAGCTGGACAACCCGATCCTGGCCGATGTTCGGGTGCGCCGCGCGCTGCTGATGGGGGTCGACCGCCAGGCCATCGTTGACAAGCTGATGGGCGGCCGCGTTCCCGTGGCCAACAGCTTCGTCAACCCGCAGGAGCCGCAATACACCGCCGACGTGCCGGTGTACCCGTACGACCCGGCACGCGCCCGGGCGCTGCTGGCCGAGGCCGGATGGACACCGGGCCCGGACGGCATTTGCCGCAATGCCGCCGGGCAGCGCCTCAGCCTGCAATTCAGCGCCGCAACCGGCGTGCGGGCACGAGAGTTGCAACAGCAGGTGATGCAAAGTCAGTGGCGGGCGATCGGGGTGGAGACGGTGATCAAGAACGAGCCCGCGCGCACCCTGTTCGGCGAGACGCTGAAACACCGCAGCTTCACCGGCATGGCGATGTTCGGCTGGAGCAGTTCGGTCGAGAGCTCGCCGCGGCAGACGCTGTCCAGCGGCCAGATTCCGACGGCGGCG
This sequence comes from uncultured Acetobacteraceae bacterium, assembly GCA_964242215.1. Taxonomy (GTDB): domain Bacteria; phylum Pseudomonadota; class Alphaproteobacteria; order Acetobacterales; family Acetobacteraceae; genus LMUY01. The sequence goes on from CAXTCJ010000073.1 coordinate 23,947, forward strand.
AACAACTGGGGCGGCACCAACTACACCGATTTCCGCAACGCCCGCATGGATGCCGACATCGACGCACTGGAGCGCGAACTGGACTTCGACAAACGCAAACCGCTCTGGGCCGACATCCAGCGCATCTACGCCGAGGAGCTGCCGGTGTTGCCGATGAACTTCGGCGCCGACGCGCATGTCTGGCCGCTCTGGCTGCACGGCGTCATGCCGACGGGCCACAACCAGCCGACCAGCCTCGCGGTGGAGGGCTGGACTGCCGATGAGTGACGTCTTGGCCGTCGACGGCCTAACGGTCGGTTTCCCGGTCGCCGGCGGGTTTCGCCAGGTCGTCGCCGGCATCGATTTCAGCGTGCCCGCGGGACGCACCCTTGGCGTGGTGGGCGAGAGCGGCTGCGGCAAGTCGATGACGGCATTGGCGGTGATGGGCCTGGTGCCGAGCCCCGGCCGGGTCGGCGGCTCGGTGCGGGTCGAAGGCCGCGAGATGCTGGGCGAGCCGCAAAGCGTGTGGCGCAAATTGCGCGGCGAGCGGGTCGCGATGGTGTTCCAGGAGCCGATGACCGCGTTGAACCCGGTGATGACGGTCGGCCGCCAGATCGCCGAGGTGATGGTGCTGCACCAGGGGCTCTCCTGGAAGGAGGCCGGCGCGAAGGCCGTCGATGCGCTGCATGCGGTCGGCATCACCTCGCCGAAGGAGCGCGCGGCGGCCTATCCGCACCAATTCTCCGGCGGCATGCGGCAGCGGGCGATGATCGCGATGGCGCTCGCCTGCCGCCCGGCGCTGCTGATCGCCGACGAGCCCACGACCGCGCTGGACGTGACGATCCAGGCGCAGATCATCGACCTGATGCTGGGGCTGCAGGACGAGATCGGCATGGCGATCCAGTTCATCAGCCACAACCTGGCCGTGGTCAGCGAGATCGCGCACGAGATCATCGTGATGTACGCCGGTCGCGTGGTGGAGCGTGCGCCCGCTGACGCGTTATTCGCGGAGCCGCTGCATCCCTACACGGTCGGCTTGATCGCGACCTTGCCCGACCCGGCGCATCGCGCGGCGGAACTGCCGGTGATACCGGGCGGGGTGCCGAATTTGAGCAGCGCGTTCGTTGGCTGCCGGTTTGCGGACCGCTGTGCGCGGGGGGATGCGAGCTGCCGGCGTGCGGAGCCGCCGTTGGAGGAGTTGGTGCCAGGGCATTTCGTGGCTTGTTTCAAGGCGCGGGTTTGATGCTCGAGCAGCCCTCCCGCGACAACGGCACTGCATCGAATCCTCCCTCGCGTAGCGGGGGAGGGGAACCATGCGAAGCATGGTGGTGGGGGCGCTTGGGCACGGACGGTGCCTGCGCCCCCTCCGTCGGCTTCGCCGCCACCTCCCCCGTGAAGCACGGGGGAGGACCCGACACATTGGTTAGCCGCTACCGCTCATGACCAACCTTATCGATCTCCAAGACATCCAAGTTCATTTCACCGTCAACCGCCGCACCCTGCGCGCCGTCGAGAACGTGTCCCTCACCATCGCCGAGGGCGAAACCCTCGCCCTCGTCGGCGAGAGCGGCAGTGGCAAGAGCACGCTCGGCAACGTCGTCGCTGGGCTGCAGACCCCCACCTCCGGCGCCATGACCTTCCGCGGCCAGACCATCGACCGGGCCGTACGCAAGCAAACCCAGCGCGCCATCCAAATCGTGTTCCAGGACCCGTTCGGCGCGCTCGACCCGCGCATGCCGGTGTCCTCCATCATCACCGAGCCACTGCGCATTGGCGGGATCGGCACCAAAGCCGAGCGCCA
>CAXTCJ010000074.1:0-10227 GCA_964242215.1 uncultured Acetobacteraceae bacterium
GCGACGGCGATGGAGATGCTGCGCGCCCGGATGTACGAGGCCGAGTTGCAGAAGCGCGAGGCGGCTAGCGCGCTGACCGAAGCCGGTAAGACTGAGATCGGCTGGGGTCACCAGATCCGCTCCTACGTGCTGGCGCCGTATCAGATGGTGAAGGACCTGCGCACCGGGGTCGAGAAGAGCAACCCGGCCGCGGTGCTCGACGGCGCGCTGGACGATTTCATGGCGGCGGCCCTGGCGGCGCGCGTCGGGGGCACCCGCAGCGAAGCGAGTGCGCAAGCGGAGTGAAACCGATCCATGTCGGCATCGGCGGTTGGACCTTCGCCCCCTGGCGCGGTCCGTTCTACCCGCCGGGCCTGACCCAGGCCAAGGAACTCGCCTACGCCGGCAGCAAGCTGACCGCGATCGAGATCAACGGCACGTTCTATCGCACGCAGGCCCCGGCGAGCTTCCTCAAATGGCGCAACGAGGTGCCGGATGGCTTCGTGTTCTCGGTCAAGGCGCCGCGCGTGGCGACGCATCGCACCGCCTTGCTGGAGTCGCAGCCGTCGGTCGCTCGGTTCCTGGACTCGGGCCTGGTGGAATTGGGCGACCGGCTCGGCCCCATCTTGTGGCAGTTCCCCCCGACCCGGCATTTCGACCCTGACCATTTCGCGGATTTCTTGTCGCTGCTCCCGGCGAGCCATCACGGCATAGCGCTCCGCCATGTGATCGAAGCCCGGCACCCAAGCTTCACCTGCCCCGAGTGGTTCGCCTTGCTCCGGCAGCATGGCGTCGCGGCGGCCATCATCGAATCCGACAAGCACGCGCTGCTCGGCGACCTGACCGCCCCCTTCGTCTACGCGCGCCTGCAACACAACGCCGAGGCGGAGCCCGAGGGATACACCGCAGAGGGCCTGGACCTGTGGGCGGCGCGGGCGAGGCACTGGGCGTCCGGCAATCCGGTCAGCGACCTCACGCTCGTCACCCCGCCGGCTGACCCCGCGCCGCGCGAGTGCTTCGTGTTCTTTATCAGCGGCGACAAAGTCCGCGCACCAGACGCAGCACAAGCGCTCATCCGCCGGTTGACGGTGTAGCCAGGCCGCCCGGCGTCTTACTGTCTTGCCAGGGCTTGACCCTGGTATCCACGGCCGTCCGCAGATGCTGGCCGTGACCGTGTTGCATGCGCCGATGCCACCACTCCTCCGGCGTCATGTGCCCAACCCCGTGGATACCAGGGTCAAGCCCTGGCATGACGGTGGGGGTTGGGATCCGACGCAACCCGATAGAATTCTAAGCGCCTCGCGGACGTATCCAGCCGGCGGCGATATTCCCTGCCCCGGCGATGGCGAAGACCACCAGCAAAACGGCATACATCTGCGGAATGCGGAACTGGCCGTAATACTGGATCGCCAGGAAGCCCAGCCCGCGGTTGGACAGCTTGATCTCGCCCAGCAGGCAACCGATGACCGCAACCCCGAGGCCCAGCCGCAAGCCCGTCGCCAGCGGGCGCACCAGCGATGGCAATACCACGCTGCGCAAGGTCCGCAACCGCGACAGGCCGAAGCTGCGGCCGACGCGCAGATGTACCGGGTTGATCTGCATCATGCCCGACGCGACGCTGAGAGCCACCGGGAAGAAGCAGGACAGCGCGCCCATCGCGATCTTGGAGGAGGGGCCGACGCCGCACAGTGCGATCAGGATCGGCAGGAATACGATCTTGGGCGTCGGCGCGAGATAGTGCAGCGCAGGTTCGTAAGCGTGCCGAAGCAGCCGTCCCCCGCCCACCAGCACGCCACAAATGACGCCGAGCACCCCGCCAATCAGCAATGCGCAGAGAATTTCGTATACGGTGACGCCAATATTAGCCCAGAAGCCGGGCGTGGCGAGCAACTCGCCCAGCGCCAAGACGATGGACACCAGCGACGGTAGTACGCCTTGGTAGAATAGCCCTGAGCGGGATGCCGCTTCCCACAGCACGACCACGATCAACACCGCGATCAGGCGGAGGCTTAGGACGCTCCTCACGCGGGGCGCATCCAGCGTTCCACCCACTCCGTCAACACGAAGAAGCACGTGCTCACCAGGATCACGAACAGGACCGCCCCATACATCTCTGCCAACTCGTAACGATCCGAGAGGTCTGCGATCAACTGGCCCAGCCCGCCGAGATTGACCAGGAATTCCACCCCGACGATGTTGATCAGGGCGAAGATCAGCGCGAGCCGCACACCGTTGGCCAGGGTCGGCACCGCAGACGGGATCAGTACCTTGCGAAACACCGCAGCGCGGGACAGGCCGTAGCTGCGTCCTACGTGCAGCAGCACGGCGCGGGTGCCGTCGAACCCTTCCTTGGTTTTCAACACCATGGCGGGCAGGCCGGAGAGCGCGCCCATCAGCACGATCGTGGCCAAGTTACGCCCTACCAGCACCAGGAACAACGGATACAGCAGCACCAACGGCGCTGCCGCGAGTGCGGCCACCCACGGCTCGAACGCGCGGCTTGCCAGGCGGCTTCGGTGCAACAACAGGCCGAGCGGCACCCCGGCGCCCACCGCGAGCAGCGCCGCCGCGAACGCCTCCAGGAAGGTGGTGGCGAAGCGCCGGCCGAGATCTTCGTCCATCACCAATTGGGGCAGGCTGGCCAGGATGTCGGACGGCGGCGGCACGCTGAACGGATCGATCCAGCCGATCGCCGTGCCACCCTGCCACAGCAGGCCGCAGGCGACGACCGTGGCCAACAGCAGCAGCCGCGCCGTTAAGGCGTCACGCCTCAAGAAGCGGTCCCGGGCAGCAGGTCGATGGCCGGTTTGAACTGGTCCACCGTGGTCGTGGGCGGCACGCGCTTATCGGCCACCATGTCGCGCAGCGTGGCGTCCAGGCCCTTCATGACGTTGTCCTGCATGGTCGGCGCGGGATAGAACGTGTCGCGGATCTGCCGCGCCAGCGTCGTGTCGATGCCCATGCCCTCGGCGAACCACTCGATCACCTTCGGGTCGGTGTAGGCATTGGCCAGGCTCTTATCATAAGCGCGCGCGAAGCGGATCGCGACATCGCGATGTTCCTTCAGCCAATTCGCGTTGGCGACATTCACGCGCGTGGTCTGGTCGGACAGCGCGGCGTCGTCGGTGCCGTGCGCGATGATGCGGAGTTGGCCGGCCTTCTCCTCCTTCAACCCGATCGGCGGCACCGACCAGCCGACGTCGATCTGCCCCGACATCACAGCCGTCAGCGTCGCGGTCGGGCCGCCCGTCGGCGTAGGCTGCGCCTTCACCCCCGCCTGCTGCAGCAACGCGAGCAGCACCAGGTAGGACGACGACCCGGCTGCCGAATAGGCGGCCGTCTTGCCGCCCGCATCCTTCATCGAGTGGATCGCGCTATCGGCCTTGGCATACCAGAACAGGTCGGACGCACCGTGGAATTCCGCCTCGATCACACGCACCGGGGCGCCCTTCACCGCCGCCGCCAGGATGCCCAGCGTGCCTACGCCCATGCCGAGCTGCACCCCGCCGGAGATCACCGCCTGCTGTGTCTGCGCCCCGCCATCGGTGTAGAGGATGTCGAGGTCCAACCCCTCCTGCTTGAAGAAGCCGGAGCGCTCGCCCCAGACCGCGATCATGGTGTCCCAATTGTTCCTCTGGCCGACCGCTAGCTTCAGCGTCTCGGCCTGGGCCACGTGGGCCATGGCGATCGTCAACAACACGGCAATCCATCGCATCGAGTTCGTTCCTTATCCCTATGGCAAAAACGGAGGCGTTCAGCCTCTCGCCTGCTCGCTGTCCTTCAATCCCCGGCTGGCTTCCTCGCGCAGGTCGCCCCAGATCTCCGCCACCAATCGGCCGAAGCGCGGGTCGCCAACGTCCTCGCTGGAGCGGGGACGGGGCAGGTCGATGTCCACAAAGCGCTTCAAGCGGCCCGGGCGGTAGGTCATCACCAGCACGCGGTCCGACAGCTGCACGGATTCGGCGATGCTGTGGGTGATCAGCAGGATGGTTTGCCCCAGTTCCTGCTGGATGCGCAGCACCGTATCGCCCAGTAGCAGCCGGGTCTGCTCGTCGAGCGCGCCGAACGGCTCGTCCATCATCAGGATGCGCGGGGCGTAGGCGAGGGTGCGTGCGATCGCGGTGCGCTGCCGCATGCCGCCCGAGATCTCGTGCGGAAAGCGGCGCTCGAACCCGGCCAGCCCCACCAGGCCCACGAAGTGCCGGGCACGATCCATGCGTTCGGATTTGGCCATGCCCTGGCCCTCCAGCGGCAAGGCGACGTTCTCGATCACGGTGCGCCAGGGAAACGTGCTCTCCTCCTGGAACACCATGCCGATGTGGCGGTGCACGGCGCCGGGCCGGATATCGTCGCCGTCGATGCAGATGCGGCCCTGCCAGCTGTCGATCAGCCCGCCGATCATGCCGAACAACGTGGATTTGCCGCAGCCGGACGGCCCGATGATGGAGACGAACTCGCCCTGCCGCATGTCGAAGCTGACATCCTGCACGGCGGTGACCCCGGTGGTGGGGTCGCCAAAGCGTTTGGTGACGCCGCGCACCTCGAGGATCGGTCGTTCCGATGCAACGGCCTGCGGAACGTCGAGTATGGCGGCTTCAGCCACGGTTGACCGCATACTGCCTGTTCTCTCGGACGTTGCCAGATGCTTTGCGCACGGCGACCGCTCTCCCCAGTTCTTTCGTTCGACTTCTATCGTTGGCGCAGGCTAACCCCAAACCTCCCCCCACCGCCACGGCCAATTGTAAATTTCTCAATAAGTGGGAATGCCCTGGCCTTCAGGAAGCCGTGGCACTCCGGTAGCATTCCTATTCGCAAGGGGAGACGCGCAGATGACCTGGTCGGCAAAGCAATACGTGACGTTCGAGGATGAACGGACCCGTCCGGTGCGCGACTTGGTCGCGGCGATCCCCAGCCAAACCGTTCGCACCGCGATCGACCTCGGCTGCGGCCCGGGCAATTCCACCGAGGTTCTGGCGGCGCGCTTTCCGGACGCCGAGCTGCGCGGGCTCGACAGCTCGGCCGACATGATCGACGCCGCCCGCAAGCGGCTGCCTGCCATCCCGTTCGAAATCGGCGACATTGCCACCTGGACCAACGGCGACGGCTCGGCGGTGGACGTCATCCTGTCCAATGCTGTGCTGCAATGGCTGCCGGACCACGCCACGCTCCTCCCGCGCTTGATGGGCGAACTGGCGCCCGGCGGCTGCCTGGCCGTGCAGATGCCGGACAACCTGGACGAACCGGCCCATCGCCTGATGCGCTCGGTCGCGGCCGACGGCCCGTGGGCCGCCAAACTGGACAGCGCGGCCGCCGCGCGTGCCTCCCGTGGGACGCCAGAGTGGTACTATCGGCTCCTCCGCCCCGAGTGCAGCCGGCTCGATGTGTGGCGGACCACGTACCACCACCCGCTCGCCGGGGGGGCCGCGGCGGTCGTGGAGTGGTTCAAGGGCAGCGGGCTCCGGCCGTTCCTAGCGCCGCTGGACGATGCCGAGCGAGCCGCCTTCCTGCAGCGCTACGAGGCCGAGATCGCCCAGGCCTACCCGGCCCTGGACGACGGCACCGTGCTGCTGCCGTTCCCCCGGCTGTTCATCGTGGCCGTCCGCTAAGATGCGCCTCATCCGCAACGCCGGCCTTGCCGTGTCCCGGTGGACCAACGGCGCCGGCCGGAAGTCCGACATCGCGACCGGGGAGGGCTGGCTGGTCGGCTTCGCCTGGTTGGACCAGGACGCCCCATTTTCCTCGTTGCCGGGGACGGATCGCACGATCACCCTCGTGCAGGGGCCGGGCTTCACGCTCGACATCGCCTCCCGCCCTGCGCTGGTCGTGGACACGCCGTTCCAGCCCGCCGCTTTCGACGGCGGCGCGCCGACCCAGTGCCGCATCGCCGGACCCTCCCGGGTGCTGAACGTGATGACCGAGCGCGCGCGGCTGCGCCACAGTGTCAGCATCCAGCCCGCCTCCGACATCGTTCAAGTGTCGGACGCCACCGCGTCTTTTCTGGTAGTGTTGCGCGGGACGGTGACAGTGACAGGTGGCACACAGCTCGTTCTCGCCGAGTTGGATGCGATCGAACTCGACGGCCCGGTCCACACCGAAGGGAACACCGACGCCTTGCTCGCACATTTGACGGTCGAGACGCTTCGATGACAGCGGACACCCCGGCCATCGGGCCGGGGCGGTTCGGCGCGGGTACGGTGGCCTATTCTGCGGCGCCGTCGTACGACTACGTGCCCGCGCTCGACGGCCTGCGGGCGCTTTCGGTGGGACTGGTGATCCTGAGCCACATCGGCTTCAAGCACTACCTGCCCGGCGGCTTCGGCGTGACCGCGTTCTTCTTCATCAGTGGTTTCCTGATCACTCGCCAGGTCCTAGCCGAGCAAGCGCGGCGCGGCCAGTTGGCGCTCGGCGCCTTCTACATCCGGCGCCTGCTGCGGCTGTATCCTGCGCTGCTGGTCGCGATCGTGGTGGGCGGCTCGATCTTCGTGTCGCTCGGCGGGCATCTCCCCGCTGGGCAGGTGCTGGCCGCAGTGTTCTACTACACGAACTACTTCGAGCGCTTCAGTTCCTACATCGGCGTGCCGGACGGCATGTACAACCCGTTCGGCATCCTGTGGTCGCTCGCGGTCGAGGAGCACTATTACCTCGTCTATCCCGGCCTGGTGTTCCTGCTCGGCCGCCGCCGGCTCGAATTCACCGTCGCCCTGTGCCTGATTATCGTGGCCGTCACCGTGTGGCGGTTCCATCTTGCGGGGGCCTGCGGTGTCGCGGTGCCACGCTGTGTCGGCGATGGATTCAACGACCGCATCTTGCAGTCGACGGACACAAGGATCGACTCCATCCTGTACGGCGCGGTGCTGGCGACGCTTCTGGGAACTCGGCTGGCCGGGCCATTGCTGAAGATCCTGCAGAGCCGCGCCGTCTTCGCGGCAGGTTTGGTACTGCTCTGCCTCTCGTTCGTGATCCGTGATCCGACGTTCCGCGATTCGGCCCGGTTCACCATCCAGGGGGTTGGCCTGTTTCTGGCGGGCGGCTCGGTGCTGTTCTCCACCCGGCTCGGTTGGGTGCGCGGGCTGCTCTCGCTACGCCCGCTCCTGCTGCTCGGGCGCTGGAGCTACTCGCTTTATTTGTGGCACTCCATCGTGCTGCTCTGCGTGCTCTCCGCACTGCCGGGCTGGTTCTGGCGGCCTGCGATCGCGGACGGCCGGATCAGTCTGGGCTGGGACCTGCTGGGCATCCCCGTGGTGCTCGCGCTGTCGGTCGTGGTTGCGGCCGTGTCCTACAAGTTCGTCGAGATGCCGATGGTGGCCTTGCGCCGACGCTTCGGCTCCCACGCCGTGCGGGACGGTGCCCCTGCCCAGGTGGTCGCGAAGCCCGCCACGGTTTAACGCCGACAGCGCATAGCTGCGGTCGGCCGCCGCTCGGGTTGGTCAGGCGTCTCGGTCCAGCTCGGGATAGTGGCGGAAGATGCCTGATGTGTTGAAGGGCAGTCGACGCTTCGACGCGAGGTAGCGTGCGATGTTCGGTCGGGCGGCGACGGCTTCGTGGAGCGCCGTGACGGCTGGATACTCCGCCGGGAACGCCGCGGTGGCCCTGGGAAAGGCGTACCGCAGCCCGGCGAAGACCTGGAACAGCGACAGATCCACCGTGCTGACCGCATCGCCGACGGCGTACGCCGGGCCGGACGGATTGCGGGTCAATACGCGCTCAAAAAACCCCATGAACTTAGGCATGCGGTTCTCGAGGAACTCGGCCGACCGTGCAGCTGCCGCTTCCTTCTGATCTTCATAATACAGGCCGTTGGCGATCGGGTGGTGCGTGTCGTGCACCTCGCCGACTAGGTCGGTGATCGTCAGTTGCAGGCCGTGCGCGGTAATCCGCATCTGCTCGTCCGCAGGGGCGAGCCCGAGTTTCGGCCCGAGATACTGCAGGATGTTGGCGACGTGGGAAACGATCAGCTCGCCGTCCTTCAGGAAAGGCGGTGCAAAAGGCGGATAGGGCTGCGTGCCCTCCAGCAGCTTGGTCATCGCCCCGGTACCGGCCCCTCGCTTCGTCGATCGTGTCACGTCGACGTAAGCGGCGCCGGCATCTTCCAGGGCGAGCCTGACGAACTCTCCCCGGCCTTGTAGCCCGTCCCAGTAGTAAAGCTCGTATGCCATCCGCGCTCTCCGCCGGACACTCCCTCAGCGGAGCCCCTGGACCGAGCGCAATCCTATACCGCGTTAGACGGCGTGCGTAGCTCGGATACGCCGGACCGCGGACCGGTAAGTTCAATGCTGGTGCCCCCGTCACTCCGCGGCGACGGGGTCCGGCCCCGGTGCGAGTTTTGGCCGGCGAGCGCCACGCCGGGCGAACGCTTGGTCGTAGGCAGCCATCAGCGGCGCGACGGAATGCTCCCAGGCGAGAAGGTGACGAACCCGCAACCGGCCAGCTTCGGCCATGGCCGACCGCCGCGTCGGGTCGTCCAGCAGCACACCGATGGCGTCGGCCAGCGCCCGTTCCGAGTTTGCCTCGGCATAAACGCCGGCGCCGTTGGCCGATACCCGCGTCTCGTGCAGGTCGAACGCCACGACCGGAAGCCCGAAGAACATGTATTCGACCACCTTGTTCATCGTGCTTTGGTCCGACCACGGCGTCTTCGGGTCGGGGTCGATGCCGAGCGTGGCCGACGACAGAATGCGGCACAATTCCTCGTCACTGACCCGGCCGGTGAAGCCGGCAATGGACCCGATGCCCTGCTCGGCGGCATAGGCGCGGATGGCCGGTTGGTGCGGGCCGCCGCCCACGAACAGCACGTGGAAGTCGCGGCGGTCGCGGGCCAGCAGCTTGATCGCCCGGACCATGTAGTCGACCCCGTCCTGCTGGCAGATCTCCCCCAGATACACCAGCAAATGCGGCTTGCCAGCGCGATAGGCCGGATCGGCCGGATAGACCTGGAACCGGTCGAGGTCGGGCCCGGACCGTACCACGTATACGTCGCCGGGCCGCTTGCCGCCCCGCTCGATCGCAACGCGTTTGTGGCTGTCGTTCGTAGTGATTACCACGTCGGCCGCCTGCATGCTCTGGCGCTCCAGCCAACGCAGGCCTTGGGCGAGCCAGCCGCTCTCCCGGCCGAATTTGGCGGCGAACATCTCGGGCGCCAGGTCGTGGTGGTCGAAGATGAACCGCCGCCCGAACAGCTGCCAAAACCGGCCCAACAGCCAGAACGTGTCGGGCGGATTGCAGGCGTGCAGCACGTCGAACCCGCGGCCGAACAGCGCGACCCACAGGCTCAGCACCGCAGTCGCGATGAAGCACCAGGCGAATTCGGCCGCGAAGCCGAGTCCGCCCGCCGCCTCGAACGGCAGCGGGTAGCGGTAGATCGCCACGCCCTCCAGCACCTCGTGGGCCTTGGTGAAGCCCTTTGCCTTCGGGCAGATCACACTGACGGCGGCGCCATGGCGGGCAAGCGTGGTCGCTTCCAGCCAGACCCGGCGGTCAAACGGCACCGGCAGGTTCTCGACGACGATCAGAATGCGGCGTTGAGCCATCGGGTCAGCCTTTCTTGGCGGCAAGCGTGAAACGGCTCTCGAGCACCGTGCCGGGCGGCAGGGTTCCGCGTCCGGCCAGCGTGGTGGTGGGTTGGCGGTGACCGAAGCCCGCGGAATACCAGCCGAACGGCGGGTTCTGCTCGCCCCGGTGCATCTGCCACGCCAGGCTCGGCGGGAGCGCCACACGGGCCGATCCGCCGCACCATTCCAGACGGGCGTTGCGGCCCTGCAGCGTGGCCTGCACCGCCGGGCCGAGATGGAAGGCGAGCAGGACGGCGCGCGGGCCGGGCGCCTCGATCCAGTCCTGCACCATCACGTAAGGTGCAGTGAGGGTGACCCGGCGGCGGTGCAGCGTATGGCGGTAACCGTCGTGGCTGGCCTGCCAAACCCGGTCCGGCTCCCATTCCTCGAGCGTGGACTGGGGATGCGTCAGCCACAGGAACGGGCCGCCGGACGCCGCCTGGTCGGTGTCGGCGATCGTGAGCGTGTTGTGCCCGCGCGTGCCGCGGAACAACGACCGCCACTCCGGCTCGCCGTGGTAGCAATAGGTGCCGGGATCGGCCAATACCTCGACGCCGGCGTAACGCAACTCGGCCGAGAGCGCGTCCGCGTGGCCGTGGGCGGCGATGGACCGGTAGCCGTGCGGCCCGGCGTCACACCGCAGCCAGATGTCACCCGCGCGCAGGATCGCGATGCCGGCATCTTCGAACAGTGCCGGCCG
>CAXTCJ010000074.1:10327-25352 GCA_964242215.1 uncultured Acetobacteraceae bacterium
AGATGTCACCCGCGCGCAGGATCGCGATGCCGGCATCTTCGAACAGTGCCGGCCGGGCAACTAGCCGCTCGGCAGGGGTATCGCTTTGCAGGGCGGCTGCGATCGACCCCAGGACGCTGCCCGTGCTGGCTGGCCACCAAGGGGCTGCGCCGAACAGCGCGCGGCCGGCATCGAGCAGGGCAGCGGCGGGGTTGGCGCTGGGCGCATCCACCAACAGTCCCCGCGCGTCGTCTGCGTCGCCGAAGCGGGGTGGCTGGCTGGTTTGGTCCAAGCTCGCGGCCAATGCGTCCAGCATCCGGCGCAGCGTGTCCTCAATGTCGGCAAACCTGCCGCCGGCCATGCGCGCCGGCAGCGCCGCGGCCAGTAGCATCTCGGCCACGAACAGGTGGTAGGCGCTGGCTTGTTCGCGGTTCCAGCCGTCGGCATGGGTCTGCACGGCGGCCTCGCGCGTCAGCCCGGTTTGGGCGGTCTTGGCCCAGCGCGCGGACTCGGCAAACCAGGGGAATGCCACGGACGCGGCGGCCAGGCCGGCGAACTCGGCAATCAGATGATTGTTCGCGGACGAGCCGCTGCTGTGGAGCGCACTTAGGTAGCGACTATGGGCGTAGGCCTGGCCGACGAAGGTTTCATTGTCCTCGAACAGCGCCGGGGCACCGCGCCAATCCCCAAGCAACGCGCGGATCCAGGTCCAGGACAGCAGGCGCAGGCCCACCTCGATGCCGCTCACCCAGTGCACGCCCTGCAGGAAGGAATTGGCGTCCCACCACGACACGAGATGTGCCGCCGCACGGTCGGCGAACCGCTCGTCGCCGGTCAGCCACCAGGCGCACGCCAGCAGCGTTGCCGGTTGGTGACGGGAGAGTTCCCAGACGAACTTGATGTTGCCGACCGCCGCCTCGTCGCGATACGCGATATCGAAGCAGTAGGCGTCGCTCGGGGCACGGATGCCCGTCAGGGGATCGCGGAACCAGTCCGGCTCGGCCGCAATCCCCGTGAGCGGGAGATGGAACACGCGCCATTCCCCCTGCAGCAAGGCCTCCGCCGCCTGCACCACCGCATTGGCGGCATCACCTTGGGGCCGTTGGGCTATTTGCAGTGTGCAACGGGCGCGCCGCGTTCCGGGCAGTACCGTTGCGAGCAGGCCGGGCCGCCGGGCCGGCTTCGCCCACCACCATTGGCGTGCCGCGACGGTGCTGCGTGCGGCGACCTCGCGCGCAGACATGCGGCGCAGGCGGCGTAGATACCACCCGGGCTTCATTCTAGCGCCAGGGTGGCGGGGCGACCCCGTTTGCGTGCGACGGGCAGCGTCAGCAGTACGGGGAGGCCAAGCAGACCCTCCAACCCATCTTCGGTGATGATGGTGCTGCTGGTCAGCACCGCGAGCACAACGATCCCGCCCGCAGCGAACATGCCCAGCAGGAAACTTCCGGCGATGAACATCGGCTTGTTCGGTTTGGCGGCCCGGTCCGGCGCGATCGCGGGCGCCACCTGCACCACGCTCACCTGTTTCGCGATGTCCATCTGCTCCTGCGTGCGGGCCTGGTCGTAGCGGGTCTGCACGAGCTTGAGGTTGTCGTTCAAAGCATCGATCCGCGACGCGGTGGTCCGCAACTCGAGGTCGCCCAGTTCCAGCCGGTTCAGTTCATCGCCGAGTCCAGCAATCAGCGTCTCGTACCGATGTTGCTCGGCTGTCAGGGGCACGAGTTGCGCTTGCCCCATCACGATCTCGGTCTTCATCTGCTGGGCCAGCGGCGAGGGGGTGGTCGTCACGTTTACCCGGTCGCCGCCGGACGCCGCCGACGTCAGCGACGCGATTTGCCCGCGGACGCGCTGCAGGTCGGGGTTGCCGGGGGCATAGCGGGCCGTCATCGCCGCCTCTGCGGTGCGCAGGTCGAGCAGGGTCTGCCGAGCATGGTCCACCGCATCGTTCCGGTCAGTACCGGTCGAGCGCAACGTGGACGGCGTCTTAGGAAGCTCCTGATTGAGGTAGCGAAGCCGCCCGGTGAGCATGGCATGCTGGTTCACCACGTCCTGCAGATGCGCCTCGGCCGCGACGCGCTGGCTGATGAGGGCGCTCCGTTGCGCCGAGATGTCATAGATGCCCGCGTCCAGTTTGACCTGGGTGAGGTGCTGCTCCAGCCGGGTCGCCTGCGCCACGTCGCGCGCGATGGCCTCGGCGTAGCTTTCGGCGCGTGACGCAGAGAACACCTGGGTGTGCTTGTCGATGTAGATCCCGATCAGCCGGTCCAGCACCATCTTGGCCTTGCCCGGTGTGCCGGCGTCGAAGCTGACGGCGATCACGTTGGACAGCTTCACTGGCTCGACCGTCAGGTCCTTGTGGAACTTGTCGACGGCGCCATCGAGCACGCTTTTGTTCCAGGGCGGGCTGGTGATCAGCCCCGGATACAGCGTCTCGATCCCGATCGCTTTGATGGCGGTCTCGACGACGGCGCGGCTGGTCAGCAGGCTGATCTCGGAATTGATGCCCTCCTGCTTGGTTGAGGTCGGCGCCGTCAGCCCGGCGTCGCCGTCGGATTGAGCCAGGTATTCGCGCCCGGTCTTCACCATCAGGTCGCTCGACGCACGATATTTCGGCGGCATCACGATCAGCAGCGCGCCGGCCAGCAGCTGCGGCACGAGTAGCGCCGTCAGCACCTTGAAGCGGTGACGGAAGCCGATCGCCACCATCTCGCGCACGGTCAATGCCGTACCAGTGGTGCGGCGGGGCGTGGTTGCCACGTCCATTACAACAGCCGCTCCACGAAGCGCGGCACCCGGCGGCGGCGCTTGTTCAGCACCACACCGAGCATCTTGGCGCCGAGTTGGTCGAGTATCTGCCGGGCCTGCACGATCTCGGACCGGCGGGAGGTTTCGGCTTGCACGACCAGCAATGTCGCGTCGGCAACCGCGGCGGCGATGGCGGCCTCGCGGCAAGGCAGGACGGGTGGGCTGTCGACCACGACCAAGGCGAATTGGCTGCGCGTCCAGGCGAACAGGCCGCGCAGCGTCTCCAGACGGGGTGTGCCCTCACCCAAGCCGGCCAGGCGGCCGACGGCGATCTCGGCGCCGCCGAGCCGGGCCTGGCGCAAGGTCGGCTCGTGCCCGCGTTCGAAGGCGCCGAGCAGGGACGGCAGCGTGAAGTCCATGCTGGCCGGGGCTGCGTCCAGCAGCGCGACCCGGCACCACGGCGCCCGCGCGGCGGCAGCGGCCAGTTCGCGCGCCACCGTCGTCGTGCCCTCGCCATGGCGGGACGACGTCACGTGCAGCACCACGGCGCGCTGCTCGGCCATCATCATGGCCAGCGTCGCGATCAACGCGCCCAACTCCGGACGGGCCTGGTCGCGTGAGGCTTGGGCCGGGAGGTCGATCGTCGCTGCGCTCATTTTGCGAACAGGGCCGGGTTGTTGGTGAAGGTCAGCGACGCGGCGGTGGAGAGCGGCAGGGCCTGGCGGACATACTGATCCATCCAGACGTCGAGCGAGGCGATGTCGGTCTTGGGCACGATCACCACGTCGAGCGGCCGGATGCGGACGTTCTGCGACAAGTCCTCGCCGCTGAGCGCCTTGGTCAGGTCGACGGAAAAGATCGTTTGGCCGCCATTCGCCTCGGTGCGGAGGATGATCACCTCGTTCCGCCGCGCCGTCTGCAGGAACCCGCCGCCCGAGGTGATCACTTGCAGCACCCGGCGTTCGCCGCCGCTGAGCTCCAGATAGCCGGGGCGTTGCACCTCGCCGCCGACGAATACCTGTAGGCTGCCGTACCCGCGCAGTGTGACGGAGAAGAACGGCCGGCTGAGCACGTCGTTGGATTGGTAGAGCCGGTCCAGGTCGGCTTGCAGCTCCAGCACCGTTTTACCGCGGGCCGGGACGGTTTGCTTGATGCCGGGCACGTTCAGCGTACCGTCCGGTGCGACGATCAGCACGGCGCTGTAATCCGGATCGAGGATGTGATGCACCTCGACCTGATCGCCGGGCTGCAGGCGGTACGGCCCGGCATCTTGTTGCTCAGCGGCCAGCACGGCGGCGAGCGGAGTGCCGTGGGTCAGAATCGGCCCACAGCCGGCCAGCATCGCGATCAGCAGGATAGCCAGCAGTCTCACCAGCAGATGCCTTGGTAATGCGGGCTCCCCATGAGGCCCGATGCGGCGGAGGCGAGGTCCAGCACCCGGTGCTCGGCCGTCGCGCGACCGGGAAGGTCGCTGAATTCGGGGCTGTTATGCCCGACCACGATGGTCTCGCCGTGTTCCAGCGCCTCGTCCAGCGTGTCGACCAGCAGGCTGCCGACATGGGGAAGTGCTTTCTGGATGAACGCCCGATTGCGCCCCATGATGTCGTCGTAGGAGAAGTTCGGGTCGTAGATTCGCAGCGTGTAACCCTTGCCGATCAGGCGCTCGGCGAGTTCCACCAGGGCACTGTCGCGCAGGTCGTCGGTGCCCGGCTTGAACGTCAGCCCGAGCAGCGACACGCGGCGGCGGCCGAAGCCGTTGACCACCGCGACGGCGCGACCGACATGGGCGTCGTTGGATGGCAGCAACGCGTCCAGCACGTCGGTGCGCACGCCGGCCGCTTGGGCGTGGGCGCACAGGGCCTTCACGTCCTTGGGCAGGCACGAGCCGCCGAACGCAAACCCTGGCCGCATGTAGGCGCGCGAGATGTTCAGCCGCGTGTCCGCGCACAGGATGTCCAGCACCGTGCGGCCGTCGATGCCGGAGCTTTTGCAGATGGCGCCCACCTCGTTGGCGAAGGCGACCTTGAGCGCGTGGAAGGCGTTGTTGGTGAACTTGATCGCCTCGGCGGTGCGGAAGTCGCAGGTGAACGCGGTGCCGCCGTTGCCATCGTTCAGGGCCTGCAGCAGGGCACGGGTCTGGTCGTCCTCGGCACCGATCACGACGACGGCGGGGTGGTTGAAGTCATCCAGTCCTTGGCCTTCGCGCAGGAACTCCGGCATCGTGCCCAGGCCGAAATCGCGCCCGGCGACCAGACCCGACGCGCGTTCCAGGGCGGGGCGGATGACGCCGTCCATCGTGCCGGGCAGCACCGTCGAGCGGATCACGATCGTCCGGCGCCGCCCGTCGGTGGCTGCGGCCAGCATGTGGCCGAGATCCGTGGCGACGCCCTCCAGGTAGCTTAGGTCGAGCCTATTGTTGGGCAGGCCCGGCGTGCCTACGCACACGAACAGGATCTCGCCGTGCTCGAACGCGTCGGCAGCGTCGGTGGTGGCGCGCAGGCGGCCGTCGGCGATGGAGGCAGCGATCAGCTCCGGCAAGCCGGGCTCGGTCAGCGGCGAGCGCCCGGCATTCAGCGTTGCGACCTTGGCCGGGTTCACGTCGATGGCGACGACGTCGTGCCCGGCGGCCGACATGCAGCCGGCGACCACGGCGCCGACATAGCCGATGCCGTATACGGTGATGTTCATGCGCGCTTCCTCATGCGGGCGTTGCGGAGCGCCGATGCGAGCGCACTGAAGGCCGGTTTCGGCTGGAAATTCGCGTCCAGCGGCAAGGGTCGCGCGGGCTGGCCGTCGGCGCGGATGTAGGCGGGGTCGCTGCGCGGCACGAGCCAGGTGTAGCGGTCCGACAGCCCCCAGGTGACCACGCTGGCGACGGCGGGCTCGTCCAGGATCACGGCCAAGGCGTCGCGGTAGACGCTGGCGACGGTGGCGTCCCGTTCGGCGATGCTGCCGGGAGTGCCGATGTCGAACACATCCAGCTCGGTGATCAGAATACGCACGCCGCGGGCCGCGACGTCGCGCAGGAACTGCCGGTAGATGCGGGTGTCGAACCGGCTGCCGTCCAGCCGCAGATGGGTTTGCAGGCCGACTGCGTCGATCGGGGCGGCGCTACCGGTCAACCGGTCGAGCAGCCGGAGCAAGGCATCGCGGCGCGGTGCGTCATGCTGGTTGTCCATCTCGAAATGCGTGTCGTTGTAGGTCAGCACTGCATCGGGCTTCGCCTCGCGCGCAGTGTGGAAGGCGTCCGCGATGTAGTCGGGGCCGAGCTGCTCGAGCAGGGGCGAGCGCCGCAGACCGTCCTTGTTGCCATTCTTGGTGTCGATCGCCTCGTTCACGACGTTCCAGCTGAACACCTGCCCGGCGTAGTGACGCGCCATCATCCGGATGTGGGCGCGGGCGAGGTCCTGTGCCGGGGGCCCGGCGTCGGCTGCGAGGAAATAGGACGGCAGCGCCTCGTGCCAGAGCAAGTGGCCCCCTGTGAGATGCATCGCGTGCGTGCGGGCGAACCCGATATTAGGATCCTCCCAAGTGGGCCGGGTGGCGCCTGGAGCGGCCGCCACCCGGTGCCAGCCCATGTTCGGCGCCAGCAACTCGCATTGTGCGGCAAAGGCCGCGGCGTAGACCGCTGGGGCCTTTGCGATCTCGACGTCGCTGCTGCTGCCGAAACGGAGCCCGGCGGCGGCCGCGAGTTGCCAAAGCGCCACCGTCTCGGCCCTCAGGCGCGGGATGCCATGGGCGGCGCCGCCGACCATCATGAGGGCTGCTCTACGGGATAGGTTCAAAACGCATTCTCCCTGTGCAGGATCAGCCGGACCGGGGTGAGTGCCAGGATCTGCAGGTCGAGGCGCAGCGACCACGCCGCGATGTATCGCAGGTCGAAGGCGACGCGGGTCCGCAGCTGCTCGGCTGTCGCCGTGGCCCCCCGGCTGCCGTTGATCTGTGCCAGGCCGGTGATGCCGGGCTTGACGCTGTGGCGAGCCTGGTAGTCGGGCGCGATCTCCTCGCAAAGCAATCCCTCGGTGCGCATCGCGACCGGGTGCGGACGGGGCCCGACCAGGGACATGGTTCCGTTCAGGACGTTCCAAAGTTGGGGTAATTCGTCCAGGCTGGTACGCCGGAGAAAGCCGCCGATCGGGGTGATGCGGCTGTCGCCACGAAGGGTTTGCCTAAGGCCGTCAGTACTGTCGGACGGTCGCATGGTGCGGAACTTCAGGATCGCGAATTCCCGGGCGCCGCAGCCATGGCGACGTTGCCTGAAGATCACCGGGCCGGCGCTGTCGATGCGGATGATCACTGCGATCAGCACGAGCAGCGGTATAAGTAGAAACAGGGCAATTGCGGCGACCAGGCGGTCGAGCAGGCATTTGCACAGCAGGGTCCAGCGCGGGATCGAGGGCTGCGTCGGCAACGCCCGCTCGTTTTCCGTCCCGTTTGGGAGATGCGGCTGAAACGTGGGCCGCGCGGGCTTTGCCCCTGACGTCTCGGGCGGAACGGGCGTGATTTCGTTTGCCTTGCCGGCCCCTTCGTCGAGGCCGCTGCCCAGGAAAGCGACACGCTCGGCCTTGCGGCTGTCCGTGCGCGGCGTGCGAGATGACCAGACGGACCGATCAGGCGCCGTTGCGTGACTGGCGGGCAGGGGCGTTCCCAAAGCG
This sequence comes from uncultured Acetobacteraceae bacterium, assembly GCA_964242215.1. Classification (GTDB taxonomy): domain Bacteria; phylum Pseudomonadota; class Alphaproteobacteria; order Acetobacterales; family Acetobacteraceae; genus LMUY01. Next base: position 17,710 of record CAXTCJ010000074.1, read on the forward strand.
AGTGCGAGTCCCGGGACCACGTCGTTAATCCGCGGCGTGGGATTGGTGGGGACGGGTCGCTTGCATTCTACGCCTCCGTTGGATCACGATTTCGAGAGTTACGATCGTATGCGTCTAGCGTCAAGCAACAGTATCGCGGATTCAGGGTAAAACAAAAGCAAATGGATCCGGCGTTTGTCTGATTTCGCACGCTTGAGTTGTGACCTGGTTAGGCAGCCCAATGCTAATCAACTGCTTGACAAGTCAAAATACATCAGGAACTTGATCGTCGTTCATGGCCAAACCTCCCCACAGACTGTCGTATGTGGTCGAGAGATAATCATGGCACCCATTACTCAGACGTTAACGGTCTCGCCCTGATCGGGACGGTGCAGCGGTCGACCGAGGACCTGCTGGGTGGGCGTAGCGTCAATTCCGAGGGAATGATGGCGCGACGTCCACGGCGGAGCGCCCAGCCCCGGTGCGGATGGTTAAGCCTCGTCGGCGGCGGTGTAGGGCGACAGCGCGTCCGTTGCCATTTGCCGCGACGCGGCGAAGCGGCCGTCGCTACCATGAGGCGCAGCCAAACTTGCTCGCGAACTGCACGCTTCAGTTGCAAGCGGTTCTGCTGGCCTCCGCCGAGGGCGCGAGGTTCGTGACTACGTACGTATTCTCAGACGCCTGGGCTCAGCGGGCGGCAGCGACCTCGGCGGCGGTCGGAGGGGCGGGGTAGGCGTTGCCAAAATTGGTGCGGATATAACCGACAACAGCCGCGACCTGATCGTTCGTCAGGGTGCGCGCGAACGGCGGCATCGCGCCGTGACCGTGCAAAACGAGCGCGATCGCGTAACCGGAGGCGGCGAGCCGTGCGTCCCGGGCCAGCGAGGGGTAGCTGCCGGCCCCCACCGCGCCGTGCCCGTCGGGCATGTGGCATCCGGCACAGACCGAGCGATATAGGGCGGCGCCGCCAGTCTCGGTGAAGCGGAACGGGCTCCCAAAGCTGGGGCCGGGCTCGTCAGCCCAAGCAGGACTCACCCACGCGGCGATCAGCAGCAGTACGAGCGACGTAGCGCGGATCATCCCGCCAGCACCCGGGCATGCAGCCGCTTCACCGCATCGAGGGCGGAGAGAACCGCGCCCTCCTGCCAGGCAGGAATGAAGGAAGCGTGTTCACCAGCCAGCAAGATGCGCCCGTCCAGTTGGCAAAGGTTGGCGTAGTGTTGCTTGCGCGACGCCTCCGTCCACTGGCCGTAGCAGCCGAGCGACCACGGCACGCGGTGCCAGCCGACGGCGATGCCGTTCTCGAACTCGGCGGTGTATTGCGGGTGGATCTGTGCGCCGAATGCCACCGCACGGCGCACGCGCTCCGCCGGGTCGAGGGCGGTGAACTCGTAGGCATACGGGCCGAAGGGGTAGGCGCCGAGTAGCACCCCTTTGGCGGTGTGGAAGCCCGATTGCGGATAGCCGATGACCGAGATCGGCAGGTCGGTGTAGCTGATGCCGCCGTAGATCGCCTCGTCCTCCTCCCAGAAGCGGCGGCGGAACTGCAGGCCGATCTTTAGACCAGGGGCGTAGGGAACGGCCTGGATTGCCTGCGCCATCGCGGGCGACACGTTGAGCTCGATCTGGCTGAGTATGCTGAGCGGGATGGCGCACACGCACCAATCGGCGCGGGACTGCCCGGTGGCGCCGGTCGCCGTGTCCGTCCACTGCGCGGTGACGCCGCCGTCGTCCTGCTGGATGGCGGTCACCTTGGTGCGCAGCCGCAATACCGGTGCAACCTCCCGCCCCATCGCGTGGGCGACCGCGTCCATGCCACCGACGGGCTGGAACAGGGTGGTCTGGTAGTCGTAGTCCGCGGCCACCGAGAGCGCCCGCCACAGCCGGCTGCGCAACAGGTCGGCCGGGGCGACCGGCTGGGACGGTGTGGGTGCGCCGTCCAGGCCGCCGCCGGGTGGCTTGTCCCAGCCGCGGCGCTCGCTGCTGTCCCAGCCCGTGCGGTAGCGGTAGTCGCCGTCCAGCCCGCCCCAGCTACGAAGGGCCGCGAGCAGGATCTCGCTATCCTCCGGCGTCACGGTGGCGTCTAGCTTGTCGCGGCTGACGGCCTTGGCCAGCATGTCGGCGACGGTGCCGTGGAAGTCGGCCTGGATCGTGCGGTAGCGCTGCGGCTTGCCGTCGAAGGCGGTGGTGGCGTGCAGATAGGCGTTGTGGTTGGCCTGCACGAACGGCTCCAACGCCACGCCCAGCCGTTTGCAGTAATCCAGCAGGCCGCGGTGGTGGTACGGGATGCGCCATGGCCCGGGATTGATGTACAGCCCGGGGTCGAAATTGCAGTCCTGCGTAGCGCCACCCAGTTCGGTGTAGCGGTCGCCGCCGCGCAAGGTCCAGGTGCGGCCACCCGGCCGGTCGTTGTATTCGAGCAGCTCGACGCGGTAGCCGGCCCGGCGCAGCTCCATCGTGGCGACCATGCCGGCGACCCCGGCGCCGAGCACGAGCACGCTAGCGCCCTTGGGGTCGCCGTCGAGCTGCAGGGGGCCGGTGTAGGTGCTCTCTGCCGCGTGGCCGAGGGCGGTCATGGCGAGATACATGGCCGACCCCCCCGCGGCGGCGCCGATCAGGCCGAGCAGGTCACGCCGGGTCGGGGCAGGGGATGGGGGCATGGTGCCGAGGCTAGACCGGCGGGATGGCGAAAACCATCGCCGCCGAGTGGATCGCGGCGATTGCGGATCGAGAGAAGAACATCCCGTCCTTGGATTGGTAGGTGGCCGAGTGCTGCGGAAGAGGAGTCTGACAAACGTGAAAATAATCTGCGCGTGGTCCCCTCCCCCCGGCCCCCTCCCTCAAGGCGAGGGGAGAAGAATTGCAGAGAACCCTGCGGTATCGCTACGCTGCTGGAACGGCGCCCGATCAAGAGGCGCTCCGAGGAGAGAGCATGTCCCTATCCCGACGCGCCTTTGCCGGCGCCGCTGCCACCACAGCCCTGCTGCCGCGTCTGGCCCGTGCCCAGGCTCCAACGCTGCGGATCGGCGTGCTGAACGACCAGTCCGGCCCGTACCGCGACGATGGTGGCCCGACGAGCGCGATCTGCACCCGCCAGGCGGTGGCGGAGTTCGGCAACCGGGGGTTCCCAATCGAAGTCGTCGTAGCGGACCACCAGAACAAGCCGGATGTCGGCGCCGGCATCGCGCGCCGCTGGTTCGACCAGGACGGCGTGGACGTGATCGTGGACGTGCCGACGTCCTCGGTGGCGCTCGCGGTGGCGAGCGTGTGCCGCGAGAAGAACAAGATCATGCTGAACAGCGGCGCTGCCACGACCGACCTCACCGGGGCGCAGTGTTCTCCCAACACGGTGCACTGGACGTACGACACCTATATGCTTGCGCGCTCCACCGGCGGTGCGATGGTGCGGGCCGGCGGCGACACCTGGTTCTTCCTGACCGCCGACTACGTGTTCGGCCACCAATTGGAACGGGACACGACGCACTTCATTCAGGCGGCCGGAGGCAAGGTACTCGGCAGCGCCAGCTACCCGTTCCCGGACACGTCGGATTTCAGCAACCTGCTGGTGCAGGCGCAGGCGAGCGGGGCGAAGGTGCTCGGGCTGGCCAATAGCGGCAACGACACGATCAACTGCATCAAGCAGGCCGGTGAGTTCGGGCTGATGAAGACCATGAAGGTCGCGGCCATGCTGATGTACAACAGCAATGTGCACGCCCTGGGGCTGGAGGCGGCGCAGGGGCTGCTGCTGACCGAGAGCTACTATTGGGATCTCAACGACCGCACGCGCGCGTTCAACGAGCGGGTCAGGCCCAAGACGCCGAACCAGTGGCCGAACATGGTGCAGGCCGGCTGCTACGCGGCGACGCTGCATTACCTGAAGGCGGTGGCGGATCTCGGAATCGGGCCGGCGAAGGCGAGTGGGAAGGATGTCGTGGCCCGGATGAAGGCGATGCCGACCGACGACGATTGTTTCGGTATCGGCAAAATCCGGGAGGACGGCCGCAAGATCCACCCGTCGTACCTGTTCCAGGCGAAGTCGCCGTCGGAGAGCAAGCAGCCATGGGACGGGCTGAAGCTAGTGGCCACCACCCCGGCGGACGAGGCGTTCCGGCCCATGAGCGAGGGCGGGTGCCCGTTGGTCAAAAGCTAGCTCCCCCGTGGCGTGACGGCGGATGGCGCTAGGCTTATTCGGCCCACATGGGTTGTTCGGGGTCATCCACCCAACAAGGAGCGTGCCATGAGTGCAATACGGGCGGCCAGCCTCGCTGACCTTAAAACGGGGATGACCGCGGTCGATCTCGACGGCGTCAAAGTGCTGCTCGTCTGCGATGGCGACGATGTGCGGGCGTTCGAGGGCACTTGCCCGCATGCCAAGGCGCCGCTGGAGCAGGGCGCGTTGTGCGAGGGCCGCATCATCTGTCCCTGGCACATGGGCACCTTCGATGCGCGAACCGGGGCCTTGCTGGAACCGGTCGCCATGCGGGGCTTGCAACGGTATGCCGTGGAGATCGAGGGCGACGACGTGCTCGTGGACACGGCACCGCCGGCAACGACCGAAGCCATCGGTGAGCCCGACGCGCGCGTGTTCGCGATCGCCGGGTCGGGCGCGGCGGCGGCAATGGCGGCGGCGACCCTGAGGGACGGGGGCTTTACCGGCCGCATCGTGATGATCGGCCCGGATGGCGCCGAACCGCTGGACCGCACGCAACTGAGCAAGATGGCGATCGCCTCGGCCGACTTCGATCGGGCCACGTTGCCGCTGGTGGATGCCGCTAATCTGCGCTTGGAGCGGCTGCAGGCCTCCGTCACGGCGATCGATCCCGCCTCCCGCACGATCACCGTATCGACCGGTGCGCGGGTCCACTACGACGCGGCCCTGCTGGCGACCGGCGGCTCGCCCAAGCCGGCGGAGTTTGCCGGGGACGGGCGGGTGCTGACGCTGCGCCATCTCGGCGACGTGGATGCGATCCTCGCCTCGGTGCGCCCGGGCCGCCCGGCGGTGGTGATCGGCACCAGTTTCATCGCGATGGAGGTGGCCTCCGCCCTGGCCGAGCGCGAGATGCAGGTGACCGTGGTGGGCCGCGACGCCGTGCCGTTCGCGACGCTGCTCGGCGACCGGGTCGGAGCCGCGATTCGCGCCCTGCACGAGAGCAAGGGCGTCGAATTCCGCATGGGGGCCAAGGTGGACCGGGTGGACCAGGCTGCACTCGTGCTGGCCTCGGGCGAGAGTCTGCCGGCGGATATGGTCGTGGCGGGGCTGGGGGTGGCCCCGGTGCTGGATTACGCGCCGACCTTGAAACGCGCCGACGATGGCGGGCTGGCGACCGACCCGGCCCTGCGCGTCTGCGACGGCGTGTGGGCGGCCGGCGACATAGCTTCACCCGAGGGCTGGCCCCGGATTGAACACTGGCGGGTCGCCCAGCAGCACGGCCGGATCGCGGCTCTCGGCATGCTCGGCCAGGCGGCGGCCTACGAGGGCGTGCCGTTCTTCTGGAGCGCGCAGGGCGGCCAACGGCTGCAGATGCTCGGGCACGCCTCGGGGTGGGAGGAGGTCGCGTTCGATGGCGACGTGGAGGCGTTCGACTTCATCGCCTGGTACCTGAAGTCCGGCCATGTCCAGGCCGCCCTGATCTGCGCACGGGACCGCGCCGCCGCGATTCTGTCGCATGCCATGCGGGCGGATCTAACACTGGCGCAGGCGCGGGCGGCGGTCGCGTAGGCCGGAAAAACGCAGCAAGATTGCAACACAAGCGCCAAATCTTCGCAGCCAACATCAACGGCGGTCTACCTTTTCGTCCTCGGTCATGGACCGCGCGGAGGTTCTTGCCTAGGCAGGAATCATGATCACTGCCCTGTATACGCCAACCCGCCTGCTCCCTGCCGCGTTCGGATTGCTCGGTTTGCTGCTGCTGCCCGGCTGCGCCTCCGTGCTGACCGGCACCACGCAGGAGGTCGCGGGCATCGCCGGTACCGGCGTCGCCACCACGATCACCAAGAGCGCCACGGCGGCGACGGCGATCGGCCTCGGGGTCGCCGCCGGGGCCAATGCCGGCCTGCAGTACGAGGAGCGCGTGGTGCATCGCGCCGAGCAGGACCGCATCGCCGCGGCCGCCGGGTCACTCGGTGCTGGTGCGGTGGGGCCGTGGAGCGTGTCCCACGACGTGCCGATCGAGGACGACGAGCACGGCCAGGTCGCCGTGGTCCGCGCGCTCGGCAACCCGGCGATTGCCTGCAAGGAGATCGTGTTCTCCGTCGACACGATGCACGACCACCAACCGCGCCGGGCGTTCTATACCGCGACCGTGTGTCAGGACGGCGCGCAGTGGAAATGGGCGTCCGCCGAACCGGCCACGGAGCGGTGGGGATCGCTGCAGTGAGGTTGGCGGCCGGGTTGTTGCTGCTTTCGCTGGCGGGATGCTCCTCGGCCGGCAATCTGATCGGCGTCGTGGTGGGGGCCGCGGCCGGTGGCGCCTCGGCGAACCCGGCGGTCGGCTTCGGCGTCGGGGTGGCGACCGCGGCGGTGTCCGACTACGCGATCAAGCACGTGGCGAAATCCTGGCATCAGGGCGAGCAGGACGCCATCGCGGATGCCGCCGCCGGGTTGGACGCCGGCGCGACTGGGCCGTGGCGGGTCGAGCACAGCGTGCCGCTCGGCAACGAACACGGACAGCTCGAGGTGGTTCGCGCCATCCCCAACCCGCTCGCGCCGTGCAAGCAGGTGCTGTTCTCGGTCGAGGAGGGCAAGCAGCCGCCGGCGTGGTACTCCGTCGATATCTGCCAGCAGCAGGACCGGTGGAAATGGGCGAGCGCGGAACCGGCGGTGGAGCGTTGGGGGTTCCTGCAGTAGGTTCACGCCGAGACAACGGTGCGAGCCTGCCGCGCACCGCCCTCGAAAAGGACCTGGCCATGATCCGTAAGGCAATCGCCACAATGCTCCTCGCCACCGCACCGGTGCACGCGTTCGCCGACCCGTTGGTCGTGCGGATCGGTCGCGTGGGGGAGGTGGTCGCTGCCGAAGCTGGCCCGCCGGAGCCGCCCCGGCCCGGCAACGTGGCCGGCAGCACGCCGGTGCTCGATCCCAAGTTCCTGCAACTCGGCACCGACATCGACGGCGCGCCCTGCCGCCAGTTCGGGATGGAGTTCCGCGCGGTCAATCTGCCGCCCGGCGTGTCGGTTCCGGTCATGGTGCAACTCACCCATCCGCTGTGGACGCGACCGGACGGGCAGAGCGGCACCACGGAAACCAACATCAGCACGGTGACGGCGGACCGGTGGACCTATGTCGGCTACACGCTGGAGGAGAGTTGGTCGCTGGTGCCGGGGACCTGGACCTTCACGATCAGCCAGGGTCCCCGGATGCTCGCCACGACCACCTTCAACGTGTCGGCCGAACCTGGGCAGACGATCCCGGCCGAGGGTTGCTCCGCTCCGACGTCCTAGGCGATGTCAGCAAGTCCTACCGTCATGCCAGGGCTTGACCCTGGTATCCACGGGGCTGGGCTGGTGACGTCACATGGGTGTTTGGCAACACACCATGCAACACGGCCAAGCCGGCCCGGATACTCACAATACCGGCCGAGCCCGTGTTGCACGCGCCGGTGAAAACACCCGTCTGACGTCATGAGCCCAACCGCGTGGATACCAGGGTCAAGCCCTGGCATGAC
>CAXTCJ010000075.1:0-16067 GCA_964242215.1 uncultured Acetobacteraceae bacterium
GGATCTGCAAAGTGCCCCTGCCGTGCACCGATGACAGCGGCCGGATTCGCCCGCCGGACCGGATGGCGGCTTGCTTCCGCCCTGCCCGCGTTGCTGGGCGTGGTGGTGCTCACCTTCATCCTGATGCGAGTGCTGCCGGGTGACCCGGCGGTGTTTTTTGCATCGGGCCCCAATGCCGGCGCGGCCGAGATCGCCGACATCCGTCATCGCATGGGGCTGGACCAGCCGATGCCGGTGCAACTCCTGCACTACCTGCGCGACGTGGCGCAGGGCAATCTCGGCCGCTCGTTGACCACGGGGCAGCCGGTTGCGACCGACCTAGCCACGCGCCTGCCGGCCTCGCTGGAGCTGACGTTCACCGCCTTGATCCTGGCACTCGGCCTGTCCATTCCGCTCGGCGTAATCGCGGCGCTGCGGCCCGGCAGCCTGGTGGACCACGCGATCCGCACCGTATGCACGTTGGGTGTGTGCATGCCGACCTTCGTCTCGGGGCTGCTGCTGATCTTCGTCTTCTACTACCTGCTCGGCTGGGCGCCGGACCCGACGGGCCGCATCGACGTGTTCGCCTCCGCCCCCCCGACCGTCACGGGCTTTCTGCTGATCGACTGCGCCCTCGCCGGCGACTGGGACAGTTGGCTCGCTGCCGCCACCCAATTGGCACTCCCGGCCTCCACCATGGCGCTGTTCGTACTGGCGCCACTCGCTCGCATGACCCGCGCCTCGATGCTGGCGGTGCTGGGCAGCGACTTCATCCGCACCGGCCGCGCCCTGGGCTTGTCGCGGCGCCGGGTCGTGGTGGTGTACGCGCTTAGGAATGCCCTACTACCGGTTTTGACCATCGCCGGCATCGTGTTCTCCACCATGCTCGGCGCCAACGTGTTGGTGGAAAAAGTATTCGCCTGGCCCGGCGTAGCCTCCTACGCACTCGACGCCCTGCTCGCCTCGGACTATGCGCCGGTGCAGGGATTCGTGCTGTTGATGGCGGGCATCTTCGTGCTGGTGAACCTGCTGGTGGACGTGCTGTACGGCCTGGCCGACCCGCGCGTCTCGGTGGAGTAGATGTCGGCCACACTACGCCATACCGTCTGGGTGCTCCGTGGCAACCCGGTCACCGCGGCCGCCGCCGGCGGCACTGCCCTGCTGCTGCTGGCCGCCTTGGCCGCGCCGTATCTCTCGCCGTACGACCCGGTCGCTTCCGACGTTGCCCAAGCCCTGGCGGCACCGAGTGCGGCGCATTGGGCCGGTACCGACCAACTCGGCCGCGACATCGGCACCCGCATCCTGTGGGCCGCGCGCCTGGACTACGCGATTGCCGCGGCCGCCGTTGCCGTCTCCTTCGTCATCGGGGCGGCGATCGGCGGCGCGTGCGGCTACCGCGGCGGACGAGTGGATCGCTGGGTGGGGCGCATCACCGACGTGCTGATGGCCTTTCCATTATTCGTGCTGGCGATGGCGATGGTGGCCGCGTTCGGCAACAGCGTGGCAAACATCGTGCTCGCCACCGCCGTGATCAACCTGCCGTTTTACGTGCGCTTCGCCCGCGCCGAGGTGAATGTGCGTCGGGACGCCGGCTGGGTGGAGGCCGCGCGCGCCAGCGGCAACAGCCACGGCCGCATCGTCGCGTTCTTCCTGCTGCCCAACGTGCTGCCGGCGATGGCGGTGCAGGTGTCGCTCAACTTAGGCTGGGCCATACTCAACGCCGCCGGGCTCAGCTTCATCGGCCTGGGCGTACAGCCGCCGACACCGGAATGGGGCATCATGGTGGCCGAGGGGGCCCGCTTCATCACCACCGGTAAGTGGTGGCTGGTCTGTTATCCCGGCCTGGCGCTGATGCTGTCGGTGCTGTGCTTCAACCTGCTCGGCGACGGATTGCGTGACATTCTCGATCCCCGGATGCGCACTTGAGCGCTACCCCGGATGCGCACATGACGCTGCTCGAGGTGGACCAGCTCTCCGTTCGCTTCAGCACTCGCGGCGGCATGGTCGATGCGGTGCGCGACGTATCGCTCGCCGTGGCCGCGGGCGAAACGCTCGGCATCGTGGGCGAGAGCGGCAGCGGCAAGAGCGTCACCGCGCTCGCCGCCATGGGGCTGCTGGACCGCGCCGGCCGCATCACCGCCGGGCGTATTCTGCTTCGCGAGCGTGACATTACCCGCGCCTCCCGCAAGACGCTCGAACCGTTGCGCGGCGCCGCCATGGCGATGGTGTTCCAGAACGCCCGGGCGGCGCTGAACCCGATCCGCGCCGTTGGGCTGCAAATCGCCGACGTGCTGCGCGCCCACGGTGCCGTCACGCATCGCGAAGCCGCCGAACGCGCCGTGGCGTTGCTGGAGGAGGTGCGCATCCGCGATCCGCATCGCCGCGTGCACGCGTACCCGCACGAACTCTCGGGCGGCATGTGCCAGCGCGTCATGATCGCCCTCGCCACCGCCTGCGACCCGGCGTTGTTGATCGCCGACGAACCCACCACCGGGCTCGACGTGACGACGCAAAAAGCCGTGATGGACCTGCTAGCCGAGCGCACCGCAGCGCGCGGCATGGCGCTGGTGCTGATCACCCACGATCTCGGGCTCGCCGCACAATATTGCGGCCGGGTGACGGTGATGGAGGCCGGCCGCGTAGTTGAAACCGCCCCGCCCGCCGAACTCTTTCACCACCCAACGCACCCCTACACACGCCGGCTCGTCGCTGCATCGCCGACACGCACCTCCACCGTAGAAGGCCTCCTTCTCCCTCTCCCCTCCGAGGGAGAGGGCCGGGGTGCGGGGGGCCGTGCCGTGGAGCCGCGAACGTTGCCAAACGCCCCGCACCCGCCGGAAGCGCCGCCGCTCCTCACAGTGACCAACCTGACGAAAAGATTTGGCACCACCGCGGCCGTCGACGACGTGTCCTTCACCGTCGCCACCGGCGAAAGCGTCGGCCTCGTCGGCGAGAGCGGCAGCGGCAAGAGCACCATCTCCCGCCTCGTCTGCCGCCTGCTGGACCAAACCTCCGGCCGCATCACCCTCGCCGGCGACGACATCGGCGCCATCCCCGAGCGCGACTTCCACCGCTCGCCACACCGCCGCGCCTTGCAGATCGTGTTCCAGGACCCGAGCGACAGCCTCAATCCACGCTTCACCGCCGCCGACAGCATCGCCGACCCGCTCCGCCGCCTGCTCGGCCTCACCAATCCCACGTCCCGTGTCATCGAACTCGCCAACCAAGTCGGCCTCGACCCGGTCTTGCTGCCCCGCTTCCCGCACCAACTCTCCGGCGGACAAAAGGCGCGCGTCGGCATCGCCCGCGCACTCGCCACCGACCCGGCGTTGCTCGTGCTGGACGAACCGACCGCCGCCCTCGACGTGTCGGTGCAAGCCATCGTGCTCAACCTGCTGGACCGCTTGCGGCGCGAACGCGGGCTGGCGATGTTGTTCGTCAGCCACGACCTCAACGTCGTGCGCATGATGTGCGACCGCGTCGTGGTGCTGCGGGAGGGACGCGTGGTGGAGCAAGGCCCCTCCGCCGACATCTTCAATAGACCCCAAGCCCCCTACACACAGGAATTGCTCGCCGTCATCCCGCATCTGGAGCGCGAACCGGCATGGGCCTAACCCGCCAACCAGCCGCCATCCACCGGCAGTTCGATGCCGGTGACGAAGCTGCTCTCGTCGCTCGCCAAATGCAGCACGGAGTTCGCCACCTCCTCGGCGTGTCCGAACCGGGCCATGGGATGACGCGCGAGCGAGGCCGCTTCGGTGGCCGCCGGGTCGGCGGCGCGGGCGAAGGAGCGATCCAGCATCGGCGTGCGGATGGCCCCCGGCAGCACCGTATTGCAGCGGATTCCGACGGTCGCGTAGTCCAGCGCGACGCTGCGGGTGAGCGCCGTCACCGCCCCCTTGGACGCGACATAGGCCGCGTTGTTCCGCCCGCCGGCGCGGGCCAACTGGCTGGCGATGGTGACGATGCTGCCGCGCTTTTGTGCCAGCATCGGACGCAGACAGGCGCGGATCCACAGGAACGTGCCGCCGACATTCACCGCCAGCACGCTCTGGAAGCCGTCCCATTGCGTTTCGGCAGCGGGCTTGCCGAGCGAGATGCCCGCCGCCGTCACCAGCACATCGACGCCGGGCAGACCGGCCACCGCTGCCTCCGCCGCCGCTTCGTCGGTGACGTCGGCGACCAGGCGCGCGCACCCCTCCGGCACGCCGGCCACATCGCGGTCCACGCCGAGCACGGCGGCCCCCTCGCGCAGGAACAACGCCGCCACGGCCTGCCCGATCCCCGACCCGGCGCCCGTCACGATCGCCTGCTTGCCCTGAAGTCGCATCCTAAGTCTCCGCGTTGTGCGGCATGAGCCTGGCGCAATTGGAACAGGCTGTCGCGCGCGACTTGCAGTTGATCGCCCATCCGCGCCAGGCTTGGCTGACCCCCCGCACCAGCGGCGGCGCGCCCGTGCTGGACATATTGGTCGTGGGCGCGGGGCAAGGCGGCCTGGCCACTGGGTTCGCGCTGCAGCGGGACCGGGTGGACAACATCCTGTTGGTGGACAGCGCCGAACAGGGCGCGGAAGGGCCGTGGTCCACCTATGCCCGTATGCCAAGCCTGCGCAGCCCCAAGGACCAGAACGGCCCGGACGGCAACGTGCCCAGCCTCACCTACCAGGCGTGGCACGAGGCGCAGTGGGGCGCCGCGCATTTTGCCGACATGCCACTGATCCCGAAGGAGAACTGGGCGGCGTACCTGCTGTGGTTCCGCCGGGTCACGGGCCTGCCGGTGCGCAACGAGGCCAGGGTAACCGGCATTACTCCGGCGCGCACCGATTGCGGCGGTTCATGCCTGCGCACCGAACTCGCCACGGGCGAAACGCTGCTGGCGCGCAAGATCGTGCTGGCGACGGGACAGGACGGCACCGGGCGCTGGTGGATGCCCGACTTCATTGAGGATCTGCCTAAGCAGCTGCGCGCCCACGCCGCCGACCCGGTCGACTTCGCGGCGTTGCGGGGGCGTGTGGTGGCGGTGCTGGGCGCCGGTGCCTCCGCCTTCGACAATGCGGCGGCGGCTCTTGAGGCAGGGGCGGCCGAGGTGCATCTGTTCTGCCGCCGGGCCGAGCCGATGATCATCCAGCCGTATCGCTGGCTGACCTTTGCCGGGTTCCTGAAGCACATGGGCGACATGCCGGACGAATGGCGCTGGCGGTTCATGAGCTACATCCTCGGGCTGCGCGAGGGCTTCCCACCCGGCACTTATGCCCGCGTCACCGCGTTCGCCAATTTCACCATGCATACGGGCCGATCCTGGACGGGGGCGTCGGTGCGAGACGGCCGCGTCCTGCTGCAGACGCCGCACGGCCCGTTCGCCGCCGATTTCGCGATCTGCGGCACGGGCGTGCAGCACGATTTCGCCTGGCGACCCGAGCTTGCCGCCTGCGCCAGCAACATCGCGCGCTGGTCGGACCGCTACGAGCCGCCCGCGGCCGAACGCGACGATCGTCTCGGTGCTTTCCCCTACCTCGACGACGGCTTCGCCTTCACCGAGCGCGTGCCCGGCCTTACGCCGTGGATCGCCGACCTGCATCTGTTCGGGATCGGCACCACGGTCAGCTTTGGCCCCGCCGGGTCATCGATCAACGCCATGACGACGGCGGTGCCGCGGCTGGTGGCGGGGATCACGCGCGGCCTGTTCCGGGCGGATTTGGACGAGCATTGGGCCGATCTACTGGCCTACGATGTGCCGCAGGTAACGCTGAGCGCGGATCATGTCAGGGGTTACCCGAGCGCTCGGGACTAGCGTCGCGGGTCGGGTATGCGGCGGCGCCCGGTGCTGGCCCAGGTCAGGGACGCAATTAACGATTACGCAAGCCAGAGTGCGCAACATTCGCCGTAGGGCAGCACCACTTCCCTCAGCGCCTAGCAGCACAAAGGACACGAGCCATGGCAAGCATCGGATCGGTGAGCACCGCACCCCCGCCACTACCCCCGGCAAAATCGGCAAGCAGCGGCTCATCCTCGACGCTGACCGCCGACGAAGCCGCCGCCAAGACGGCGGACGCAGCTTCGGCCAAGGCGGCCGCGCAACTCGCGACCGATCAACAGGCCAAAGCCAAGGAAGCAACCCTCAACACCGACGAACAAAACGTCAAAGCCGAGCAACAGGCGGCTGCAGAGGCGGCCGGCAAGGTTCAATCCGACCAGTCAAGCGGCGTGAACATCACGGCCTAACCGGCCAGCCCCGGCTTCTTCACCTGGGCGATCGTCGCGCGGCACGCCGTTTGCACACCTGACCCACGATGCATGCGCGAGCCTGGCGAACCGTTTGGGTCAGTCAACTTGTCCTACCCGGCTGGTTTCGCTAGCGTCCGCCGCACCAGGAGAGAGCACGACGATGACGCAGCTAACCCGCCGGACACTACTCGCCACGGCAAGCATGGCGGGGCTGATGACGCTCGAGCAGGCCCGCGCCCAGGGTGTCACGCCCAAGCCCGGCGGCACGCTCACGAGCCTGCTGACCCCCGAACCCGCCATCCTGATCCCGGGCGTGAACAGCCAATCGCCGTCGCTGCTGGTGCAGTCCAAGATGTACCAGAGCCTGCTGGAATTCTCGCCCACGCTGGAGCCCAAGCCGCTGCTGGCGAAAAGCTGGGAGCTGTCGGACGACAAGAAGACCTGGACGTTCCACCTGCAGGACAACGTGAAGTTCCACGACGGCCAGCCGATGACGGCGGACGACGTGATCTTCTCGATCATGAAGTTCCACTTTACCCTGGCCCCACGCGCCCGTGGCGTATTCGCCAACATCGACACCGCGACCGCACCCGATCCGCACACCGTCGTGCTGACCATGAAGGCACCGTTCGAGCCGTTCCTGTTGATGTTCGACGTAACGGCCACCGCCATCATGCCGAAGCACATCTACGACGTGCCTGACACGGATGCCGCCGCGATGGCGGCCAGCTACCGCAACAGCCCGGCCAATCAAAAGCCGGTCGGCACCGGGCCATTCCAGTTCGTGGAATGGCAGCGCGGCAACTTCATCCGCCTGAAGAAGTTCGACGGCTACTGGAAGCCGGGCCAGCCTTACCTGGACGAGATGATCTACCGCATCGTCCCCGACAGCCAGAGCCGCGCACTCGCCCTGCAAACCGGCCAGGTGCTGATGTCCGCGTCCGGCGACATCGAGCCGTTCGACGTGCCCCGCTTCCGCGAGCAGGCCAACCTGCTGGTGGAGACCAAGGGTTGGGAGTATTTCGCGCCGCTGATGTGGCTGGAGCTCAATCACCGCGTGAAGCCACTGGACGACGTGCGGGTGCGCCAAGCCATCAGCATGGCGCTGGACCGCAACTTCATCCTCAACCGGCTGTGGTTCGGCATCGGCAAAGTCGCGACCTCACCCGTGTCCTCCACCACTCGCTACTACGACCCGGCGATGAAGCTCGCCCCACACGACGTGAAGGCCGCCACCGCGCTGCTGGACGACGCCGGCGTGAAACCCGGCCCCGACGGCATACGGTTCAAGATCCGCCACCTCACCCTGCCCTACGGCGAGGTCTGGACCCGCCTGGCCGAATACATCCGTGCCTCGCTGAAGCAAGTCGGCATCGAGGTCACGCTGGAGAGCACGGACACCGGCGGCTGGGCCCGGCGCGTGTCCGACTGGGATTACGACACCACCATCAACTACCTTTACCAGTATGGCGACCCGACGCTGGGTGTGGAGCGGACCTACGTCTCCACCAACATCCAGAAGATCGTCTTCACCAACACCGGTGGCTACGTGAACCCCGAGGTGGACAAGCTGTTCGCCGAGGCCCGCCAGGCCGCCCTGCCCGCCGACCGGCAGAAGGCATTCTTCGCCGTTCAGGAGCTGTTGGTGAAGGAAATCCCGCAGATCTGGCTGTTGGAGATGTCATTCCCCACCATCCACGACAAGAAGGTGCACGACTTGCTGCTGTATGGCACCGGCGTGCACGCGCCGTTTGACGACGTGTTCATCACCTGAGCCAACACATTGGGACCTGGACGCTTCGCCCGCTTCCTGCTGGCGCGGTTGGTGAAGATGATCGCGATCGTGTTCGCGATCATCGTCGTCAATTTCTTCCTCATCCACGCCGCTCCCGGTGACCCGGCGAGTGTCATGGCTGGGCAATCCGGCGCCGCCGATCCGCAATTCGTGGAGCAACTGCGGCACGAGTACGGCCTCGACAAGCCACTCCTGACGCAGCTGTGGATCTACGTGTCGGCCATGGCGCGCGGGGACCTCGGTATCTCCCACCAGCAGCAAAGGACGGTCCTAAGCCTGATCAGCGAACGCCTGCCAGCAACGCTGTTGTTGACGGGCGTCGCCTTCGCCTTCGCCTTGGTCACCGGGATCGCGCTGGGTGCCGCCGCGTCCCGCCGGGCCGGCAGTTGGGCGGACAGTCTGATCACGGTGCTAGCGCTGGGGTTCTATGCGACCCCGATCTTCTGGGTGGGATTGATGCTGGTGCTGGTGTTCAGCGTCTGGCTCGGCTGGCTGCCTTCGTTCGGGATGGAGACGGTGGGGGCCAACTTGCACGGCTGGGCCGCGGTCGCCGACAGAGCGCAGTACCTGGTGTTGCCCGCGATCACGCTCGGACTGTTTTACATGGCGGTCTACGCACGCCTGACCCGCAGCGCGATGTTGGACGTGGCGGGACAAGACTTCATCAAGACAGCTCGCGCGAAAGGCGTGCCGGAGGGACGTATCCTGCGCCGCCACATCCTGCGCAATGCGCTACTCCCCGTGGTGACGCTGGCCGGCATCCAGGCGGGGCAGCTGATCGGCGGTTCCGTGCTGGTGGAGACAGTGTTCGCCTGGCCGGGCATTGGCCGGCTCGCCTTCGATGCACTGCTAGCGCGGGACTATCAGGTGCTGCTGGGCGTGTTCCTGACCACGTCGATTCTGGTTGTGGTGTTCAACCTGATCACTGACTTGGTCTACCTGGCGATCGACCCTCGGATGCAGGCCGCATGAGGCCCCTCCTACTCCCTCTCCCCTTGAGGGAGAGGGTCGGGGTGAGGGGTGGCAACGCAAACAGGCCAGGACGGTGGCGCCTCACCCCTCCCCCCAGCCCCCTCCCTCAAGGGGAGGGGGAGTCATCGTGAGCTTCCTCCGTGCGTTCTTCCGCAATCGCGGCGCGGCAGTCGGGCTCGTCATCCTGCTGCTGGTCGGCATCATGGCCGCGACCGCGCCCCTCGTCTTCCCGTTCTCCCCGTGGGACATGCAGGGCGCCCCCTTCGCGCCACCCGGCGAGGAAGGTTTTTGGCTCGGCTCCGACAGCCTCGGCCGCGACGTCGCCGCCGACATCGCATACGGCGCCTGGGTTTCACTGCTGGTGGGGGCTGTCTCCACCGCAGCGTCGCTCGTGCTCGGCGTCGTGCTCGGCGCACTCTCGGGCTATGCCGGCGGGTGGGTCGACGACGTGATCATGCGCTTCACCGAGTTCTTCCAAACCGTCCCCTCCTTCATCCTCGCCGTCGTGCTGGTGGCGATCTTCACCCCGTCCGTCGCCTCGATCGTGGTTTCCATCGCCATCGTCTCGTGGCCGCCCGTCACCCGCGTGGTGCGCGCCGAGTTCATGACCCTGCGCAACCGAGAATTCGTGCAGGCCGCCGAAGTGCTGGGACGGTCGCAGTTCTCCATCGTGTTTAGGGAAATCCTACCGAACGCTCTCTCCCCGATCATCGTGCTGGCAAGCCTGATGGTGGCGAGCGCCATCCTGCTGGAATCCGCGCTGTCCTTCCTCGGCCTGGGCGATCCGAACCTGATGTCCTGGGGCTTCATGATCGGCGCCGGACGTAGCGTGATCCGGCTGGCCTGGTGGATGAGCGTATTCCCCGGGCTCGCGTTGTTCCTGACCGTCCTCGCGCTCAACCTGGTTGGCGAAGGTCTCAGCGACGCGCTCAATCCGCGTTTGGCGCGGCGCCGATGAGCCTGCTGTCCATCGAGGGACTCACCATCCGGCTGGCCTGGTGGATGAGCGTATTCCCCGGGCTCGCGTTGTTCCTGACCGTCCTCGCGCTCAACCTGGTTGGCGAAGGTCTCAGCGACGCGCTCAATCCGCGTTTGGCGCGGCGCCGATGAGCCTGCTGTCCATCGAGGGACTCACCGTCTCGCTGCCGAAGGGCGCCGATCGCCCGAACGCCGTGGAAGGCGTGTCCTTCGCGCTCGACCCCGGTGAAGTGCTGTGCATCGTTGGCGAAAGCGGCTCTGGCAAATCCGTCTCCGCGGCAGCACTCACCGGGCTGTTGCCGCCCGGCCTCGCCATCACCGCCGGCCGCATCCTGTTCGAGGGCAAGGACCTCCGAAACGCCTCCCCCTCCGCCATGCGAGCCTTGCGCGGGGCGCGGATCGGGACCGTGTTCCAGGAGCCGATGACCGCGCTCAATCCGCTGATGCGCGTGGGCGACCAAGTGGCGGAGGTGATGCAGGTCCACAACCAGCCCGTCGGTCGCCGGGTCGCCGAACTGCTGGAAGCCGTGGGCCTGCCCGACCCGGCGCGCATCGCCCGATCTTACCCGCACGCGCTCTCCGGCGGGCAGCGGCAACGGGTGATGATCGCGACGGCGCTGGCGCTCGAACCCGCAATCCTGATTGCCGACGAGCCGACCACCGCGCTGGACGTGACCACGCAGAAACAGATCCTCGCCTTGATCCGCGACATCCAAAAACGGCGCGGTACGGGCGTATTGTTCATCACGCACGATTTCGGGGTCGTGGCGGAGATCGCCGACCGCGTCGCCGTCATGCAACGCGGCCAGATCGTGGAGCAAGGCGCCGCCGCCAGCGTGCTGTCTGCCCCGCAGCATCCGTACACCCGGGCACTGATCGCCGCCGTACCACACCGCGCCGCGACGGCCCGGACACCGCTCGAGGGCAAGCCCGTGCTGGAGCTGGCGGGCGTAGGCAAAACCTATCGCAGCCGCGGGCTGTTCAGCGCCGGCCGCACCGTGCATGCCGTGCAGGCCGCCAGCTTGCAAATCCGCCGCGGCGAGACGCTGGGGCTGGTGGGCGAGAGCGGATCGGGCAAGAGCACCCTCGCCCGCTGCGTCGTGCGCCTGGTGGTGGCCGACGAGGGCGCCATCACCTTCGACGGCACCGATCTCCGCCCGCTCTCCCGCGCCGACTGGAAGCCGTATCGCAAACGGATCCAGATGGTGTTCCAGGACCCGTACGCCTCGTTGAACCCACGCCGCCGGGTCGGAGAGATCTTGGCCGAGGGCCCGATCACCCACGGCGTCTCCCGCTCGGCGGCCCGTGCACGCGCGACGGAATTGCTGGCTTTGGTGCAGCTCGACCCGGGCGCTGCCGATCGCTTTCCGCACGAATTCAGCGGCGGGCAGCGCCAGCGGATCGGCATCGCCCGCGCCTTGGCCATGGACCCGGAGGTGCTGATCGCCGACGAACCGGTGTCCGCGCTGGACGTGTCGGTGCAGGCGCAGATCCTGGCGCTGCTGGAGGATCTGCGGGTGCGGTTGGGGCTGACGATGCTGTTCATCACGCACGACCTTCGCGTTGCGGCGCAGATCTGCGACCGGGTTGCGGTGATGCGTCGCGGCGTCATCGTGGAACAGGGCCGGACCGACGAAGTGTTCGCGCGCCCGGCGCATGAATACACCAAGGCGCTATTGGACAGCGTGCCGGGACGGGGATGGACGCCGCCCATCTGACGCCCGCGTGCGCGGTGACCGTGGCGCTAATGATGTCCACCTCGGTCAGCGGCAACATGATCGGCGGGTTGGCGTTCTACGCGACCCACATCCGCACGGCGCCCAAGCTCGTTTTCAGCACCGCGAAGCGCTAACATCCTCCCCGGTTCTTCGCGGGGGAGGTGGCGGCGAAGCCGACGGAGGGGGCGCGCGGTATGTGCCCAAGAGCCCCCTCCACCATGCTTCGCATGGTCCCCCTCCCCCTTAAAAAGGGGGAGGATTTAGACTAGGCGCCGGGGATCACGGCGCCCTTGAACGTGTCCAGCACCCACTGCTTCACGCCCGGGTCGGCATAGCCGGCGGCCAGCGTCTTGACCCACGGCTTGGCTTCGTCGCCGGCGCGAACCACGACCAGGCAGCAATACGCGCTGTCCGGCTTCTCCACCGCCAGGCTGTCGTGCAGCGGGTCCAGGCCGGCGGGAACGGCGTAGTTGCCAGTGATCGCGGCGGCGTCCACATCGTCCAGCGCGCGGGCGATCTGGGCGGCATCCAGTTCCACGATGCGGATGCGCTTCGGGTTCTCCGCGATGTCGGCCACGGTCGCGCTCACCCCGGCGCCAGGAGTCAGCTTGAACAGCCCGGCCTCATGCAACAGCAATAGCGCACGGCCGCCATTGGTCGGGTCGTTGGGGATCGCGACGCGTGCACCGTTGGGCAGGTCGGATAGGTGTTTCACCTTGCGGCTGAACACGGCCATGGCGGTGAGGACGGTGCGGCCCGCGACGGCGAATTTGTAGCCGCGATCCCGCTCCTGCTGCTCGAGGAAGGGGCGGTGCTGATACACGTTCACGTCGATGTCGCCGCCGGCGAGCGCTGCATTCGGCTGGATGAAGTCGCTGAACTCGACCACCTTCAGCACCAGGCCTTGCTTGGCGACCACGTCCGCCACGCGCTCCAGCACCTGGGCGTGCACGCCGCTGGTCACGCCCACGCGCACCGGCCGCCCTGCGGTGCCGACATCCTGCGCCATGGCCGCCCGGGCGAGGAACGGGGTCGCGAGCGAGGACAGCACCAAGGTGCGGCGGGACAGGATCATGGGGCGGGCTCCGTCAGCGATGGGACAGGCGGCGGACCAGCAGGTCGCCGAGGCTCTGTAACACCTGGACGACCACGATCAGCAGCACCACCACCGTCACCATCACGGCAGGCATGAAACGTTGGTAGCCGAACCGGATGCCGAGATCGCCCAAGCCGCCGCCGCCCACCGCGCCCGCCATGGCGGAGTAGCCGACCAGCGATACCAAGGTGACGGTGACCGCCGCCACCAGGCCGGGCGCTGCCTCGCGCAACAAGACGCCGACAACGATCTGCCCGCGTGTGGCGCCCATGGCCTGGGCCGCCTCCACCAGGCCGGGGTCGACCTCGCGCAAGGCCGTCTCGAACAGGCGGGCGATGAAGGCGATGGCGGCGACGGAGAGCGGGACGGTGGCGGCCAGGGTGCCGATTGAGGTGCCGGCGACGAGCCGGGTGAACGGCACGATGGCCACCATCAGGATGATGAACGGCACCGAGCGGACGGCGTTGATCAGGCCGCCGAGCAGCAGGTTCACCGGCCGGCTGGGGGACAGCCGCCCCGACCCCGTCATATGCAACAGCAGTGCCAGCGGTAGTCCGGCGAGCACCGCGATCAGGGCCGACAACGCCACCATCTGGGCCGTTTCGATCGCGGCATCCACCAGCAGGTCCTGCATCGTGGGGGTGAGCCAGGTCACGCCGGCACCGTCACGTCGAGCCCTAGGCCGCGCATCCAGGCGACGCCCGCATCCACCTGGGGCGGCTGACCGTATGCGGCGACTGCCATCAGGCCGAACGGCTCGCCGCCGATCTCGTCGATGCGGCCGGACAGGATGTTGATGTCCAGCCCGAACTGGCGCGACGCCTCGCTGATGACGGCGCGAGTGGAAGCGGGGCCGGCGAATAGGATGCGCAGGATGCGGCATTCCTCGCCGGGCCGGGTGGCCGGCAGGCGGTCCAGCGTGCCGGGCGGGATGTCGTCGCCGATCACCTCGGCGACGAAACGACGGGCGGTGGCGGTTTCGGGGCGGGTGAAGACGTCGAACACCCGGCCTTCTTCGGCGATGCGGCCCCCGTCCAGCACGGCCACGCGGTCGCACAGGGTCTTCACCACGGCCATCTCGTGGGTGATCAGCAGGACGGTGAGCGAGAGCCGGTCCCGCAGCCCGCGGATCAGCGCCAGGATCTCGGCCGTGGTCTCGGGGTCGAGCGCGCTGGTCGCCTCGTCGCACAGCAGCAGGGAGGGGCGGCTAGCCAGCGCCCGGGCGATGCCGACGCGCTGCTTCTGGCCGCCCGAGAGTTGGCGCGGGTAGGCGCCTGCCCGGCTGGACAGGCCCACCAGCGCCAGCAGCTCCGTCACGCGCTGTTGGCGCTCGGTGCGGCCCATGCCGGCGATGGCGAGGGGAAAGGCAATATTGGCCGCGACCGTCCGGCTGCCGAGCAGGTTGAAGTGCTGGAACACCATGCCGATGCCGCGCCGCGCCGCCCGCAACGCCGCCGCGTCGAGCGCCATCATGTCTTGGCCCGCGACCTCGACCGACCCGGCGTCAGGCCGTTCCAACAGGTTCACGCAGCGCAGCAGGGTGGATTTGCCGGCGCCCGACCGCCCGACGATGCCGAAGATCTCGCCGGGCTGCACCGACAGCGAGACGCCGTCCAGCGCCGGGGCTTGGCCGCCATAGGTCTTGCGCAGGGCATCGAGCCGCACGACGGGGCGATCAGCGTCCTTCATCATTGCGGTGCTTGTCGCCGTTGCCGCCCGAATGCAAGCGGTCAGGCCAGCCCGAAGCCGCCGCCGCCGCTGCCTTCCAGGGTCACGCGGTCGCCCTGCTGGAGCATGATGTTGGCCTTGCCCTTCAGCGCCGTCCGCACGCCGTCGCGCTCCAGCGTCACCCGGAAAGGCGCGCCTGCCTCGCCGCCCGCAAGGCCGTAGGGCGGTACGTGCATTCGTTCGACGCAAGTGGTCAGCCACAGCACGGGGGCCTCCACACGATACGTGCGCACAATACCGTCGCCGCCGCGATGCGCGCCCGCGCCCCCGCTGTCCCAACGGATCGCCTGCTGCTCGACCACGATGGCGTAGTTGGCCTCGATCACTTCGGCCGGCGTGTTGGAGGTGTTGGTCAGATGCACGCGCGTCGCAGCGCCGCCGTTGCGGTCGTGCCGAGCCCCCTCGCCGCCGCCGTGCACCTCGTACAGCAGGCGCCATCCGCCACCCGGCATCGGCTCGGCGAAGGCGAGCAGCCCGGAGGTGGTGGGGCCGCCGGCGGTCAGCCGGTCGGGGATCACGGGCTCCATGGCGCGGATGATCGCGTCCACGATCCGGGCAGACGTTTCGTGGTTACCCGCGGCGACCGGGGCGTCCCAGCCTGGTTCCAGCATCGAGCCGGGCCGGGTGATGATGGTCAGCGGGCGCAGCGCCCCGGCGTTCTGCTGCATGTCGCGGCCGCTGAGGATGCGGGCGGCATAGATCACGGCGGAGCGGGCGATGAACGGGGTGGTGTTGCAGAAATTGGCCAGCCGGTCGTCGCTGCCGGACAGGTCGAACTCCGCCTCGTCGCCCCGGATGCGGATGCGGACGTGCACGCGCGCCGGGCGGTCGCCGGGGCCGCCATCGTCCAGGAAGTCCTCACCCTCGTACTCGCCATCGGGTAGGTCGGCGATTGCGGCGCGCATCTCGGCTTCGGACAGGTCGTGCAGGCGAGTGATTGCGGCTCGGAACGTGTCGGCGCCGTAGGTGGTGCAGAGCTCGCGGATGCGGCGTTCGGCGACGGAGGTCGCGGCGATCTGGCCCAGCAGGTCGCCCTCGCAGGAAACGGGGTCGCGCACGTTGGCCTTGATCATGTCGATGACCGCCGAGCTCACGCCATGCTGGGTCGCGATCAGCACGGGCGGGATGCGCATTGCCTCCTGGAAGGTGTCGGTGGCGGTGGCGTAGTAGCTGCCGGGCCAGAAGCCGCCGACGTCGGGCCAGTGCGCGAGCGAGACGGCGAAGGCGATGATTGCTCCATCCACGAAGATGGGACGGACGACCTTTACGTCGTTCAGGTGGTTCCCGCCCAGCGCGCCGAGATTGTAGATGAAGGCGTGGCCATCGCGCATCTTCGCGGCTGGCACCCGCTTCAGCAGTTCGCGCACGGTGTAGGCCATGGCGCCGAGATGCACGGGAATGTCCCTGCCCTGCCCTATCAGATCGCCGTTCGCGTCGGTGAGGGAGGAGGACAGATCCCCCGCCTCCCGCAGCAGCGGGGAACGGGCGGAGCGGACCAGCACCAGGCTCATCTCCTCGGCCGCGGCGGACAGGCCATGGCGGATCACCTCGACGGTGAACGGGTCGAGCGCGGTCAT
>CAXTCJ010000075.1:16167-25171 GCA_964242215.1 uncultured Acetobacteraceae bacterium
AGGATCAACGTTCCGCCGGCGAGGGGCCGGGCTTGCCACGAGGGCGGCACGACCACGGTGGACCAGGCATCGGCTATGATCGCCGGGCCGGCGACGGCTTCAGTTAGGCCGGTCCTATCCAGGATCGCCGTCGGCAAGTCCTTCGCGCCGGGGAAGGAGCACAGGCGGCTACCCGGCGCGTGGGGCGTTCCCGGCGTGTCGAGCCCCGTGAGCAACGACGACGGCTTGCGCGATTGCACCCGGAACGACTCGATCACCACCGGCTCCTCCGTCGCATAGCCATACAGTTCGCGGTGACGGTCGTGGAAGGCGGCCTGCAGCGCCGCCGGGTCGATGGGGGCGCCGAACTTTACGGCGGTTGCGTCACTCTGGGCGGCGTAGCGCATCAGGGCCGTGTGCTCGAGCGTGATCGCATCGCGGGACAGGCCGTTGTCTAGCAAGGGACGCAGCACCTCATCGCCCAGTTCAGCCAAGGCGCGTCCCGCCGCGTCGGCATCGAAGCCGGTGAGCGGCAACCGTACCGTACGCTGCTGGATGACGCTGAAATCCGCCGCCAGGCAGCCGAGGGCGGAAAACGCGCTGGAGGCACCCGGGATCACCACCTGGCCGATCCCGTACATATCGGCCAACCCGGCCCCGTGCATCGGACCGCCGCCACCAAACGCGATCAGCGCACAGTCTCGCCCATCGATCCCGCGCTCCACCGTCACCCGGCGCAACGCCCGCGCCATGGTCGCATTGGCCACGGTGAGCACGCCAAGCGCCGTGTCGATCATGCCCAGGCCGAGCGCCGCCGCGATCGGGGCAAGCGCCAGTTCGGCACGGGCAACGTCCAGCACGATCCGGTCGCCAAGCCGGGTTTCAGGATCCAGATAGCCGAGAATGGCGTTGGCATCGGTCACCGTGGGCAGGGTGCCGCCCCGCCCGTAGCAAGCCGGCCCAGGCTCCGCACCCGCGCTGTCAGGCCCCACCGTCAGCCCGCCGGGGCCGAGCCGCACGATGGAACCACCCCCCGCGCCGATCGAATGCACCGCCAGCATCGGCAGCCGCAACGGCCGGCCGGCGAGCATGCGCGTGTCCGTCATCTCCGCGGCACCGTCCACGACCAGGCACACGTCGGTCGTGGTGCCCCCCATGTCGAAGGTGAGCGCGCGGGGTAACGCCATCTCACGCGCCAATTGCACGCAGGCGGACACCCCGGCCGCCGGGCCGGACATCGCCATGGTGATCGGCCGCGCCCGGGCGGCAGCCAGCGGCACCATCGCGCCGGCGGAATGGAACACCTGCAGCCCCGGCCCCAACGGCAGCTGCCGCTCCAATTCCAGCAGGTAGTCGACCGCGACGGGCATGGCGGCAGCGTTGAACGCGGTGGAGGAGGTGCGCTCGAACTCCCGCGCCTCCGGGTTGATCTCGTGCGAGACGCAGACATGCGGCACCACGGTGCGGATGGCGTCGGCGACCCGGCGTTCATGGACCGGGTTGGCGTACGCGTGCAGCAGGCTGATCGCGACCGATTGGATGCCGGATCCATCCAGCCAGGCCAGCAGGCGGTCGATTTCCGCCTCCGTCAGCGCGAGGACGACCTGCCCCGTGTGGTCCAGCCGCTCGCGCAGACCGAAGCAGCGCGCGCGTGGCACCAGGGGTGGCGGTTTGGGGGGCGTTTCGAGCCGATACAGGTCGGCCCGGCGATAACGGCCGATCTCGAGCACGTCCTCGAAACCGGCGGTCGCGACCAGGGCGATGGGCGGCAGCCGGCCCTCCACGATGGCGTTGGTGACGCGCGTTGTGCCATGCACGAAACGGCGCAGATCGCCCGTGGCCAACCCGACGGCCGCCACCGCCTCCAGCATCGCGCCGACGGGGGCGCCGGGCCGGGACAGCACCTTGGCCATGCGCCGCTCGCCGGTGGCGGCGTGAACGGCGACGATGTCGGTGAACGTCCCCCCGATATCGGTGCCGACTTCCCACTCACTCATACGGTTTACCCCCTGGAGCCCCGATGCATCCGGCGTGCCGCGGACGTCTGCGCGATGACGTCCGAGGTAATTGAGACGATACCGGCACGAGCTTATCAGGACGCTTCAACGCAGGAGAGAACCCATGAGCCTCGTTTTCGGACAACCCAGCACTGCCGCCGCCGAGTTCCAGCTCGAAATGACCAGCAAACGCGCGTTTCCCGAGGTCGTAGACGCGCTACGGCAGGCAATCGACCAGGCCGGAATGAAGGTGCTGCAGGAGATCGACCCGCAAGGCGCGTTGCGCAGCATCGACCAGGTGATCGGCGGCGCGCGCCTCCTGTTCTTCTTTCATCCGCAGCTGCTCGCCCGGCTACTGAGCATTGATTACTCGGCCATCGTGGAGGCGCCGCTCAAGCTCGCCGTGCTGGAAATGCCCGATGGCACGGTCTCCATCCGCGCCGCCGACCCGGCCATCGCATTGGGACGCTACGGCAACCCTGCACTGGCCGGCTTCGGGCAGGAGTTGTCGGCGGCGTGCGGCCGGATTTTAAGTGCCGCCACATGATCGCGGCTCCTCGCAACACGGCAACCGCTCGGGCGGCGGCGTTCAACAGGGCGCCTGGCGGGTTGCGGGACCTGCTCCGTGGCTGGCGAGACTTACGCGGGAAAAGCCAGTTCGACCTGTCGCTCGACACTGGCATTTCGCAGCGGCACCTCAGTTTCATCGAGACCGGGCGAAGCGTGCCGAGCCGCGAAACCCTGTTGCAGGTTGCCGAGGCGCTCGACGTTCCACTTCGCGAGCGGAACGCGCTGTTGCTGGCCGCAGGCTACGCTCCCGCCTATCCCGATCCGGCATGGGATGCGCCCGAAATGGCGAGCATCGCAGCAGCCCTGCGCCGCATGCTGCGCCAGCACGAACCGTTTCCGGCCATCGTCATGGACCGCTACTGGGACGTCGTCCTGACCAACGACGCCGCACCACGGTTCTTCAGCCGCTTCGTCGACATGTCTGCGCGCCCGGCCCCGCGCAACATGCTGCACTTGATGTTCGATCCGGACGGCATGCGTCCCTTCGTCGTGAACTGGGAGGGCGTGGCACGAAGCCTGCTCGCCCGCGTCCGCCGCGAGGCCGCCAGCCGGGTGCTCGACACGAAGACCAAGGCCCTGGTCGCCGCCCTGCTCGCCTACCCCGGAGCGGGATGTGCCCCCGACCCCACTGCATTTGCCAACATGCCGGTCATACCGTTGAGCTTCGTGAAGGACGGGACCTTGCTGAACTACTTCTCGATGGTCACCACGGTCGGAGATCCGCAGACGGTCGCGGCACAGGAGCTGCGCGTCGAGTGCATGTTCCCGGCCGACGACGAAACCGAGCGCTTACACGCCACTCTGATGGCCGGAGAGAGAAAGAAGCTGCCGTAAATGCCGGCAAATCCGTTCCACCCTGTAGGATGCAATGCGCTTTGGCATTGCGTCAGACAAACACGCCGATCATCGGGGCTTGAAGGTGCAATCCTCCAAGCGGATTGCACCCTGCTTGATCAGGGCGCTCTGGCGGACAGGGTGGGATTCGAACCCACGTTACGCGTTAACGCAAACACGCTTTCCAAGCGTGCGCCTTCAGCCACTCGGCCACCTGTCCAGCGCGGCGGCCTCAATAGCAAGCTACAGGCTAGGCGTCCATCTTCAACGCGGCCAAGAACGCGCTCTGCGGGATCTCGACCTTGCCGAACTGCCGCATGCGCTTCTTGCCCTCTTTCTGCTTCTCCAGCAGCTTGCGCTTGCGGCTGATGTCGCCGCCGTAGCACTTGGCGGTGACGTCCTTGCTCAGCGCGCCGATCGTCTCGCGGGCGATCACCCGGCCGCCGATCGCCGCCTGGATGGCGATCTTGAACAGTTGGCGGGGGATCAAATCCTTCAGCTTGGCGCAGATCGCCCGGCCCCGCTGCTCCGCCGCACTGCGGTGAGCGATGAAGCTCAGCGCGTCCACCGGGTCCTGGTTCACCAGGATGGAGATGCGGACCAGGTCGCTCTCCTGGTAGTCGGCCATAGCATAGTCGAAGCTGGCATAGCCGCGGCTGATCGACTTGAGGCGGTCGTAGAAGTCGAACACCACCTCGTTCAAGGGCAGCCGATACACCGCCATCGCTCGGTTGCCGACATAGGTCAGGTCCTGCTGCTGGCCCCGCCGCTCGCTGCACAGCGTCAGGACGGAGCCCAGGTACTCGTCGGGCACCATGATGGTGGCCTTGATCCAGGGCTCCTCCATGTGGTCGATGTAGGTCGGGTCGGGCATGTCCGCCGGGTTATGCAGCTTCTCCACCGAGCCGTCGTTGCGGTAGATGTCGTACACCACCGAGGGCGCGGTCGCGATCAGGTCCAGGTCGAACTCGCGGCTCAGGCGCTCCTGGATGATCTCCAAGTGGAGCAGCCCCAGGAAGCCGCAGCGGTAGCCGAACCCCAGCGCCGCCGAGGTTTCCGCCTCGTAGTGGAAGCTGGCGTCGTTCAGCCGCAGCTTGCCGAGGCTCTCGCGCAGTTTCTCGAAATCGTCGGCGTCGACCGGGAACAGGCCGCACCACACCACGGGGATGGAGGGCTTGAACCCGGGCAGCGCTGCGGCCGCCGGGTTGCGGTCGTCGGTGACGGTGTCGCCGACGTTGCAGTCGGCCACCGTCTTGATGGCGGCGGTGATGTAGCCCATCTCGCCCGGCCCGAGGTCGTCGGTGGGGATCATCTTGGGGGTGAACACGCCGACCTGCTCCACCGGGTGGGCGGCGCCGTTGCTCATCATGCGGATCTTCATGCCGCGCTTCAGCCGCCCGTCGCGCACCCGGACCAGGATCACCACGCCCAGGTATTGGTCGTACCAGCTGTCAACCAGCAGCGCGGTCAGCGGCTTGCTAGCGTCGCCGGTGGGGGGCGGCAGGCGGGTCACCAGCGCCTCCAGCACACCGCCGATGTTCAGCCCGGTCTTGGCGCTGATCATCACGGCGTCGTCGGCCGGAATGCCGATCACGTCCTCGATCTGCTGCTTCACCCGCTCCGGCTCGGCGGCCGGCAGGTCGATCTTGTTCAGCACGGGGACGATCTCGTGGTTGGCGTCCATCGCCTGGTAGACGTTGGCCAGCGTCTGCGCCTCCACGCCCTGGGAGGCATCCACCACCAGCAAACTGCCCTCGCACGCCGCGAGCGACCGGCTGACCTCGTAGGCGAAGTCCACGTGGCCCGGCGTGTCCATCAGGTTCAGCTCGTAGGTCAGCCCATCCTTGGCCTTGTAGGCCAGGCGCACGGTCTGTGCCTTGATGGTGATCCCGCGCTCCTTTTCCAGGTCCATGTTGTCAAGGACTTGGGCCGTCATCTCGCGATCGGTCAGCCCACCGCAGGCCTGAATCAACCGGTCGGCCAGGGTGGACTTGCCGTGGTCGATATGGGCGATGATGGAGAAATTGCGGATCAGGGCGAGCGGCGTGTCGGTCATCGAGCACAGATAGGCGGATTCCAACACAAAGTCAGCGGGTGGCAGAACGCGCTCATGCATTCCGTCTCGCTGGCCTCCCCGCATCGCGAGGAGGCCTCGGCGGTAAGCCTACTTCTTGATGGGTGCGCTGAACGACGACGGCTTGGGGGTCGTCGTCGGCGCCTTGTTGGTGCCGCCCGGCACGGCCGGTCCGGCCAGTTGGCCACCATTCGCGGGGGGTTTGGTCGTCCGCCGACCCACCGAGCTCGCGCTGGCCGAGGTGTCGGACGAACCAGCCGCGCCAGCCGCTGGCGCCACCGGGTCGGCCGCGCGAACGATTGCCGGCGGCGACTCGGCAAAGATCGTGGCTGGATGAATGAACGTGATCATGCGGACGGCTCCTTCTCGCTAACTCGTATCACGCCGGCTCCTCCACTGCGTCAACGGCCTCGATGTCGACGGCCGGCCGGGGGGCGGGGGCGACACCGCGGGCCTCCGCGTATTCTTTGTCCAGCACCAGTTCGAACATCAGCAACGAGCGGCCGGTGACGACATACTCGGTCTCGAACTCGAAGCGTGTGGTGCTGTCCGGATCGCCGTCCTGATTGGTGTCGATCAGGCACACCCAGGACAGCCCGCCGGGCACCGCCGGCAGTTTGAACGGCACGCCGTCGTGGTAGGAGTTCACGATCACCAGGACCGTCGCATCCGCACCTCGCCGCCGAATGCCCGACACCTGGGCGCGGCCGTCGAGCAGAACGCCGATGCACCGCGTGTTGACATCGTCCCAAGCACCCTGGTCCATCTCGTCGCCGGTCGGCTTGATCCAGGTGACGTCCTTGATACCCAGCTCTTCGTTCCACTCCGCCGTAAGAAAGCGCGAGCGGTGCAGGATCGGCAGGCGGCGGCGGAGCGCATTCACGTTGGCAACGAAGCGGACCAGGCTGCGCCCCTTGTCGTCCAAGTTCCAGTTCAGCCAGCTGATCTCGTTGTCCTGGCAATACGCGTTGTTGTTGCCGCCCTGAGTGCGGCCGAACTCGTCGCCGGCCAGCATCATCGGCGTCCCACGCGACAATAGCAGCGTCGCGAGCATGTTTTTGATCTGGCGTTCGCGCAGCCCGTTGATCACCGGGTCGTCGGTCGGCCCTTCAGCGCCGCAGTTCCAGCTCTCGTTGTTGCTGTTTCCGTCGTTATTGTTCTCGCCGTTCGCGTCGTTGTGCTTCTCGTTGTACGACGCCCAGTCGTTCAGCGTGAACCCATCATGGGCGGTGAGGAAGTTGACCGAGGACCAGGTCGGCCGGCCGCGGTGGTTGAAGAAATCACTGCTGCCTGTGAAGCGAGTGGCGAAATCCTTGATCTTGCCGTCGTCGCCCTTCCAGAACGCGCGCATGTTGTCCCGATAGCGATCGTTCCACTCAGCCCAACCCGGCGGGAAGCCACCCACCTGGTAGCCGCCCGGACCGCAATCCCAGGGCTCGGCGATCATCTTCACCTGGCTTAGCACCGGGTCCTGCCCGACGGCGCGCAGGAAGCCGCTCTCTGAATCGAAGCCATAGGTCTCGCGCGCCAGGATGGTGCCGAGGTCGAAGCGGAAGCCGTCGACATGCATCTCGTTGACCCAGTAGCGAAGGCTATCCATCACCATCTGGATCACGCGGGCATTGCTCAGGTTGAGCGTGTTACCGGTGCCAGTGTCGTTGATGTAGTAGCGCTTCTGGTCCGACAGCAGACGATAGTAGCTCGCGTTATCCACACCCTTGAAGCTGAGCGTCGGGCCCTTCTCGTTGCCCTCGCAGGTGTGGTTGTAGACCACGTCCAGGATCACCTCGATGCCGGCGGCGTGGAAGCGGCTGACCATCTCCTTGAACTCGGAGAACGCGAAATCCGGCACGCTTGCGTAGCGACGGCTTGGAGCGAAGAACGCGAGGGTCGAATAGCCCCAGTAGTTCACCAGCCCTTTGTCCACCAGGTAACTATCGTCGGCAAACATGTGGATCGGCAGCAGCTCGACGCTGGTGACGCCCAAATTCTTTATATACGAAACGACCTCGGGGGTCACCAGCCCGCGGAAGGTGCCGCGAAGCTCCTCCGGGACGGCCGGGTGCAGCTTGGTGAAGCCCTTTACGTGCGTCTCGTACATTACGGTCCGCTCCCAGGGCACGCGCGGCAACCGATCATCGCCCCACGTGAAGGCCGGATCGATCACGCGGCATTTCGGCATGAACGGAGCGCTGTCGCGTTCGTCGAACGTGGTGTCTTCCTCGCCCATCACGTAGCCGAACAGCTCGGGCGCCCAGGTGATCTGGCCAACGACGGCCTTGGCGTACGGGTCCATCACCAGCTTGTTGGGATTGAACCGGTGGCCGTTCTCGGGCTCGTACGGGCCGTGCACGCGATAGCCGTAAACGGTGCCGGGCCGCGCCTCGGGCAGGAAGCCGTGCCAAATCTCGTTGGTGTATTCCGGGAGGGTGACGCGACCGATCTCGTTCTCACCGGTGTCGTCGAACAGGCAGAGCTCGACCTTGGTGGCATTCGCGGAGAACAGGGCGAAATTCACCCCCAGCCCAGTCCAAGTGGCGCCTTGCGGAAATGGGCGGCCTTCTTCGACGCGGAAGCTGGTTGTGTTGCTCATTGATTGGTCCTGGGGAAAAGAGGGCGGAGGGTGCCGCCCGTCCAAGCGTTTGAAGGCGATTGTAGTTCCGCAACAGTTGGGGCAGTTCGCAACGGGCCGGGGCTGATGTAGGGTCCAGCGACGGAGGATACCGATGCCAAGAACGATGTTCGCCAAGCTGTGGGACAGCCATGTCGTCGCCGACCTGGGCGACGGCTGGTCGCTGCTGCACATCGACCGGCACCTGCTGCACGACCTCTCGGGCGCCCGCGCCATGGAGGAGGTCGAGGAGCGCGGTCTGCCGGTGCGCAATCCGGAACTGGCCTTCGCCACGCCGGACCATGCCGTATCGAGCGCGCCGGGCCGCACCGCCGCCACCTTCGGGCCCGGCGAGCACCTGCTCGTGGGATTGCGCCGCCGCTCGGCCCAGTATGGCGTCAAGTTCTTCGATTTGGGTGAGGTCGGCCAAGGCATCGTCCACGTGATGGCGCCCGAACTGGCCATCGTGCTGCCCGGCACCACGCTGATCTGCGGCGATAGCCACACCTGCACCAACGGCGGCGTAGGTGCCCTGGCGTTCGGCGTGGGCTCATCCGAGCTGGTTCATGCACTCGCCACCCAAACGCTGCGCCAACGCCGCCCCCGTACCATGCGGGTGCGGTTCGAGGGCGCCACCGGGCCAGGGGTCACGCCCAAGGACATGATCCTGCACCTGATCGGCCGCCTGGGTGCGGCCGCCGGCACCGGCTACGCGGTGGAATACGCCGGCCCGGCGGTGCGCGCCCTGCCCGTCGAGGGCCGGCTGACGCTGTGCAACCTGTCCATCGAACTCGGCGCCAAGATGGGCTTCGTCGCCCCCGACGACGCCACCTACGAGTATCTCCGCGGCCGCCGCTACGCCCCCCAGGGCGCCGCCTTCGACGCGGCCGTCGCGCATTGGCGCGCCCTGCCGACTGACGACGGCGCCGTCTTTGACCG
>CAXTCJ010000076.1:0-25151 GCA_964242215.1 uncultured Acetobacteraceae bacterium
CCGTAGAACGTGCCCATGAAGCCGACCACCAGCAGGAAGCCGACGCCCAGCGCGATGGCGCCCGCCCGGATGCTATCGGCGCCGAGCTCCGGCCCCACGGTCCGCTCCTCCACCACCGTCAGCGGCGCGGGCAGGGCGCCGGCCCGCAGCAGCACGGCGAGGTCGGTGGCCGATTGGGCGGAGAAATTGCCGCTGATCTGCCCGCGGCCACCCGTGATCGGCTCCCGGATCACCGGGGCGGTCAGCACCTTGTCGTCCAGCACGATCGCGAAGGGATGCCCGACGTTCGCCGTGGTCACGTCCGCGAACCGCCGCGAGCCCAGGCTGTCGAACACGAAATCCACCACCCACTCGCCGGTTTGCGTATTCCGGGAGGGGCTGGCGTCGGTCAGGTTCGCCCCGTCCACCTCGACCCGGCGGCGAACCGCGAATTTCTGCGCCGGGTTATCTTCCGACGGCAGGATCTCGTCACCCGGCACCGCGGGACGGGTGGTATCCGCGCCCTCGTCCAGCAGGTGGAACGTCATCTTCGCCGTGGTGCCGATCAGCTGCTTGATCCGGTTCGGGTCGTCGACGCCCGGCAACTGCACGACGATGCGGCTGTCGCCCTGGCGTGTGATCTGCGGGTCCAGCACCCCGGTCGCGTCGATCCGACGGCGGACGATCTCGATGGATTGCTGCACCGCCCCGCTCGCCCGGGCCCGCAGCGCGGCCTCGTTGGGGTTGATCGACAACGTGCCGTCCGGCTGGCTCGCGACGTCGAAATCCTGCGTGCCATCTGGGTTCGCGGCCAGCGGCGTCAGCGTGGCCACCGCGGCTTGGGTCTGCGTCGGGTCACGCAGAACGACGGCGACGCGGCTTTCACCTTGGGGCTCCGTCAGGCTGCGATACTTGCCGGCCAGCGCCTGGCGCGTTCGGTCCAGGATGGTGTCCACCCTCTCCTTCCGCACCGCATCCATGTCCACCTGCAGCAGCAGATAGGACCCGCCGCGCAGATCGAGGCCAAGGTGAACCTGCCGCCACGGAACCCACGATGCGGGCTGCGGCAGGAAGTTGGGCAGGCAGAGCAGGGCGCCAAGGACGCATACGCCGAGGATCAGCGTGGTCTTGGCGCGGCCAAAATAGAGCATGGTGGCCGGGTCACTCCAATTGGCGGATGTCTATGCCCAGCGGCAGGGGCCGATGCAACCCTGATGGCGACTTGGTATGCGCCCATGCTATGCGCCTTGACATGAACGAAGCGCGGTTGCGGATGGGTTTGGTGGGCGCCGGGCATTTCGGCCGGTTCCACGCACTGAAGGTTGCAGCGGCACCGCGGGCCGACCTGGTCGGCGTGTACGACGTCGACCCGGTCCGCGCGGCGGCGGTCGGGCGCGAAGCCGGTGGCGCACCCGCAATGCCGTTGGAAGCTCTACTGGAGACCGCCCAGGCCGTGGTGATCGCCGCGCCGGCGGAGGCCCACCACGGCTTGGCCACCCAAGCGCTCGAGGCCGGCTGCCACGTCCTGGTGGAAAAACCCATCGCGGCGACCCTGGCCCAGGCGGACGCGCTCGCGACCTTGGCAGCGGCACGGGGCCGGATCCTGCAGGTCGGGCATCTGCTGCGCTTCTCCGCCGAGCACCGGGCGATCAGCAGCCGCATCACCCGGCCGCTCTATATCGAGGCAACCCGGATCGCCCCCTACAAGCCCCGCGGCACTGACGTGTCGGTGATCCTCGACCTGATGATCCACGACCTCGACCTGGTGCTATCCCTGGTCGACAGCGAGATCACCAGCGTCGATGCCCTGGGGGCCGCCGTGTCATCCCCGTCGGAGGACATCGCCAACGCGCGGGTCCGCTTCGCCAACGGCTGCGTCGCGACCATCACCGCCAGCCGGATCTCGATCAAGACCGAGCGGCGGATGCGGCTGTTCTCGCAGGAGGGTTATCTGTCGGCCGATTTCGGCGCCCGGGAACTGGTGATGATCGGCCGCGAACGCGGACTGCCGCTGCCCGGCACCGGCGGCTTCCGGCGGGAGGCGATCTCGTGGCGCGACCACGACGCGATGGAGGCCGAGCACGCCGGTTTCGTCGCCGCCTGTCTGGACGGCGCTCCGGTGCTGGTGGACGCGGCGGCCGGCCGCCGCGCCCTGGCCGCCGCCCTGGCGGTGACCGAGTCGATGGCGGCCTCCTCGGCCCTGGTCCGGGCCAGCGGCCTGGTGATCTGATCCCACCGCGTTAGGGGAGGGGGCGCATGACTACTCCGCCGCGCGCGCCCTCCCCATCGCGTCCGCTAGTTTGCGGTTGAGGCGCGCCAAAGCCTCTCGGTCCTCCGCGCTCCAGTCCGCCAGCAGCTTGCCGAGTAGCCGTCTCCGCGCGGCCGTGATGGCGCGGACAGCACGCCGCCCGTCAGCGGTGATCGCCGCCTCGCGCACCCGCTGATCCCGCTCCCCGGGCCGGCGGCTGATCAGCCCCAAGCTTTCCAGCTTTGCTGTCTGCCGGCTGATCGTCGAGTGGTCGCGGCCCACCTGGTCGGCCAATTCGGCGACACTCAGGGAGCCGGCCGTCCCGATGCGCACGAGCAACGGAAACAGGGCGCGGTCTAGCGACACACCGGCCTCGCGCAACAGGACATCATCCTGCCGCGGGCTGTTGAGGAAACCCAGCACGTCGAGCAGCGCAGCGGCCAAGGCATCCTGATTATGTGTATCGTGCACGCTTTACACGGCCTCCATCAGCGATTAAACCAGATGTATGATACACGCATCTTCGACGAACCCAAGCAGTGGGCGGACCATTCTCGTGATCATGGGAAGCGTGCGCGCCGGGCGGCTCTGTCCCAAGCTTGCGTCGTGGGTGATCCAAATCGGTCAGGCCTGCACGGACCTGCAATTTGAACGGGTCGACCTCGCGGAGTGGCCGCTACCCCCCGGCGATGAGCCCGGAATTCCGGCGCTCGGCAGCTACACCCAGGACCACACTCGTGCCTGGAGCCGGAAGATCGCGGAGGCGGCCGGCTTCGTGATCGTCTCCCCGCAATACAATTGGGGTTACCCGGCCGTGCTGAAGAACGCGCTCGATCACCTGTATCAGGAATGGGCCGGAAAGCCGCTCATGATCGTCAGCTACGGCGGCCATGGCGGCGGCAAATGCGCGGCACAACTCCGCCAAGTCGCCGACGGACTGAAGATGCGCCCCTTGACGACCATGCCGGCGATCACGCTGACACGCAGCATGATCGAGGGCGGTCCGGTCGATCCTGAGGCGGACTTCCCCGCGACGGCCGAAGTCATCCGTCGCGCCTTCGCCGAACTCGCCGCCCAACTGGTTCCGAAACCCGCGTAGTACGCGGCCGCGGGGCTCGTCCCCGTTAGCGGCCTTGCGGCTGTGCCCGGTTATAGTTGCGTGGCCGTATCTCTCCGGCTATTGCCATTGTAAGCGAGCATCGGCTTGCAGTGGGAGTCCTGATGCCTGCGGATGAGTCGGCTGTAACGATCGTCACCCAGACGACAGTGCGCGATGGCGGCGCCGACGACTTCCAGGCGTGGCAGACGGAAACCAACCGCATCATCGCCAACGTCCCCGGCTACGTCAGCCAAACGGTGCTGCCACCCAGCCCGCCCACCCAGGACTATTGGGTCGTGATGCAGCGCTTCGTGGACTCAGCGAGTGCGATCGGCTGGCTGAACTCGCCGCAACGGCTGGAGCGGCTGACGATGGTGCAGGGGCTGCTGACCGGCCGCGCCGACGTGCATATCGTTCGCGGCGCGGCCAACGCCTCGAACGCCACGCCCGTTTCGGCCATCATGTCGACCCGCGTGAAACCCGGCTGTGAACTTGCCTATCGCGAGTGGGAGCAGAAGATTGCCGTGGCGCAGACGGT
Source organism: uncultured Acetobacteraceae bacterium (assembly GCA_964242215.1). Taxonomy (GTDB): domain Bacteria; phylum Pseudomonadota; class Alphaproteobacteria; order Acetobacterales; family Acetobacteraceae; genus LMUY01. The sequence continues at coordinate 3,865 of CAXTCJ010000076.1, forward strand.
CGCCAAAGGCCTGGTAGGCTACCGCTTCGAACCTCCCATCGAGGGTGTTCAGGCCGACTGCCTCGCCATCCTACGGTTCGACACGCAGGACAACCTGCAGGCGTGGATCGATTCGCCCGTGCGGCAGGCGATCGTCGCCGAAGCGGAGCCGCTGACGGAGGGCTTTCACTATCGTGTCACGCGCTCCGGGTTCGACCAGTGGTTCCCGATCGGCGTAGGTGCGTCGAGCGGTCCCCCGGTCTGGAAGCAGAACATGGTCGTTCTGCTCATGCTGTACCCAGTGGTGTTCCTGTTCGGCTATTTCGTGCAGGTGCCGATCCTGATGCGGCAGTTGCGCCTGCCGTTCGCCGTGGCGCTGTTGATCGGCAATATCGTCGGCGTCGTGTTGCTGAACTGGTTGGTCCCCTGGGCCAGCAACCGGTTTGGCTGGTGGTTAACCCCGCCGGCGGCGGCACCGAAATCCCGCACGGCCGTCGGGGCCGTCGTGATCGCGGCCATACTGGTCGTTCTCGCAATCATCTTCTGGCAAATGGGCTGACGGCAGCGTCCGGCAGCCCAGGCAACGCTTCACCCCCCGAATAAGGACGCTCCTTATGCCGATGGAACTTTACAGCTCAGAGGCCTTCGTCCGCGACATCGTGAATGCTATCAGCAAATCCGAGGGCAAGCCGCTCAACATCGGCGGCACGCGCCACCAAGGCATCGATCGCGACTACGCCTACCAACTGATCACCGAGGCTAAGAAGGCCATCGAAGGCAATTTCGGTCAGAACGCAGCCCACGCGGCGAGCAAGGCCGGCCCCTCCCGCGGCGAGGCGGTCAAGAAGCTCCTGGCAAAGCTCGACCGAAAGGACGCCGTTGCCAAGGCGCCACGTAAGACCGTCGTGAAGAAGACCCCGTCACCCCGTGCCACTCGATCTGCTCGCGTTAGCTCAGCAACCTAAGGCATTCGTCGCCGCCGAATTGGCGACTGACAACGCGGCTTTGCTAGGCGGCCTTGCTCGTGGGGATTGCCGCGAGACGCTGGCGGATCATCTCCAACTCATAGCCGTCTTTCAGGCGAGGGGCGCAAAAAGCGGCTGGGCGAGGATCGTCCGTCTCGTAGCTTGGAGTGTCGACCGCGTTCTGGAAGATCCTACGGCTGTCGTCGTCGAGGAATGACTCGGCGGCTGCACCTTCGGCGAGCAGGATGTCGTGGCTATCCAGCTCGACGTGCAGGTAGTCCACGTGCGAGCGTCCTCGGTCCTGCATGATCGTCGAGCCGTTCACGAGGTAGCGTGCCGGGATCAGCCGGCCCTCGAGCAGCATGGCATGGTCCGGCGAAACAAGCAGCTCGCGGCGGGGCAGGCCGATCCCAAGCGAGCCGATTGAAAATCGGATCGGCTGCAGTTGTGGGTTGGCTGCCAGGAAACGGCCGGCGTAGCTGCGGCAGCCGATCCATCTTACGCGCCGGTGTCTGCCGGAGTGTGTGACGACATGGTGGTTGGTCGTGAGCGCCTCTATGGGCAGTTCGCCGGCCGTGGTGGCTATATGGGTGCCGGCAACGTAGCAGGCTGTGAACGTATACCCGGTCGGATAATAGCTGTTCGTGTAGCTCGCTGGGATGCCGCCAGGAGCAAAGAGGAAATAGCTGTTGTAGGGGCCCAGGTCGTCCCCGGTGTCTTGCAGGAGGAAGGATTTCCCGTCGCTCGCTATGCCGATATACTGGAAGGTTTCCTCGAAGGTGTAGAACACCTCTCCGACAAGGCCCAGCACGGTCCCGGATGAACTGTTGACGCTCAGTATGTCGATCGCCTCGATTTCGTTCGGCGCGTAATAATAAGGGGATGAAGGCATCACCGGGTCGGTGTTGGTGCCGGCGAATTGATAGGCGCCGTCGCTCTCGGTTGCGGTTCCCCCGACGAAGATGTCGGCCGCCAAAACGTTCTGCCCGGTGAGACTTTCGATCCCGCTTGCCATCGCCCATTCCTCCTGCCGGGAACATAATGAACAAGTAACGAGGTGTTAAGCTCTGCCGCGGCCGGCCGATCTCCTCACCAGTCCCGCACCGTTCGCCGCTTGATATACCCCAGCAGTTTCGTCACCCGCAGGATCAGCATCTTGCGCCGCCACTCCGCGCGGGTGAACGCCTGGATCGGCTGGTCGGCATAGAACCAGAACGCCTTGTGCGCCGGGTCGGGCTGGAAACCGATGATCGCGTCGCGGATGTAATTGCGCACCCACGGCTTCGCGAAAACCATCGCGTGCGACATGATGCTGGCGGAGGGGAACGCGTCCATCGCCTCAACCCCCAGCACGCAGAACGGCGTGTCCGTCGCCATCACCGCGGCGTTCAGCAGGTCCTGGTCCATCTTGGCGTATTCCGGCTTGCCGCTACGGTTGACCATCCGGCTCATGTCCGCGCCATCGGCCGCATAAGTGTCCAGCAGAGTCATCCACGCCTGCAGGAAGCCGGGCTGCCCGCCCGCCAGGCCCACGCAGCCGCCGTTGAAATACCCCGTGACCTCTCGATACCCTAGCCCAGCCCGCTGCCCGAGCGCGCGCCACTCGCGGCGAAAGGCGTGGTTAGCCGGCATGAAGGTTTCCGCCATGTCCAGCACCAGCACCATGCCCGCCTCGGACCAGCGGGCGAACGCGTCCCAGCCGGTCTTCACCACGATGTCGACGTCGAAATACCATAGGCTGGCAGGCGCCGCATGCAGCTCGGCCAGCACGCGGAGCAGGAAGTGCGGCTTGACGTTGCTCAGGTGCCAGCCGCCGCTGACCTCGAGGAACTGGATGTCCGCGCCCGGCGCGAAGGTCTGGGCCGGGCCGGGCCGGGGGGTCACCGGGCCCTCCCAACTCGGCAGCGCTCCACGGTAGCCGACCACGACGTGCCCGGTGAAGCCATTGCGGGCCAACGAGTTCGCGAAGGCGGCGGCGCCCCGGAAATAGCTGCCCTCGGCAAGGACGCAGACGACGTGCGCCCCAGAGTTATGCGCCCCAGAGTTAGGAAGGAAGTCGCCAGGGGGCAGGTCGCTTGTCACGTTGTTATCCATCGTATGTCAATGTCGCCGTGTCGGCAACGGTGGACGGGTGTAATGCGTCGCCGGTATAGGATGTATGAGTGCTTAAAAGCTTCCCTTCGGCAACAATCCGGGTCGTACTCTCAGTGAGCATCTGTTCCTCTCTCGATCACTGCTGCGGTCCCGCCGCGTGAGGTTCGGCCTCTCGTTGGCGGAGCAGGGCTTCGGCTCGATGCTCACCTTCGCGGTCAACCTATGGCTGATCCGCAACGGCGCCGCCTCCGAATATGGCACCTACGTGTTCTGGATGTCGGTCGCCTTCGTGACGGGGGTGGCGCAGGGCACGCTGGTGCTGGCCCATCTGTCCCGGCTGCCCTCCGCCAAGGACCAGCCTGATGCGCGGCGGGATCCGGAGCGCTTCATGCTCACGGTGTCGCTGGCGCTATTCGTGATCCTGACCGCCTGCGTGGGGCTTGCCGACTATGTGCTGGGCCGCGCCGGGTCCGAACTCGCGACGCCGGCGGCGGTGGTCTACGTGCTCGGCTTCCTGCTTTTCCAATACGCCCGAACCTACGCCTTTTCCCGCCAGAAACCGGCGCTGGCCGCCTCTCTCACCGGTGGCATTCTGCTGGTTGCGGTGCTGTCGCTCGGGATCGATTTCGAGTTGGGGCACAAGCCCGATGCCGCCCGGGTGTTGCTGCTGAACGGGCTCGCCTTCAGCAGCGTCTCGGTGATCGTGCTGCTGCGGCTGCTGGGCGGCATGGGGCCGATGTGGCGCTGGTCCGAACTGGTTCGGCAAAAGGGCACGATCCGCGGATCCGCCTGGCTGATGCTGGGGGCCGGCTCCAACGAGGTGACGGGGCGGCTCTACAGCTTCGTCATCGTCGGCCGCTTCGGCACCGAGGCGCTGGCCATGATGTCGGCCGTGCAGGTGGTGATCCGCCCGGCTTGGCTGCTGTCCTCCGCCTGGTCGTCGATCGGCTTCCCCGAAATGGCCGGGTGCTGGGCGAGGGGGGACCGCAACGGCGTGCTGCGGACCATGGCGTTCGGCGCGGCGATCACCACGCTGGGGAGCCTGGTCTGGTCGTGCATCGTCGTGGAGGCCTGGCCTTGGATCGCCGGCGTGATCTATCACGGTCGCTACACCGAGGTCGGACCGCTCACCTATCTGTGGGGCGGCAACGTCGTGCTGGGTTGCTTCTGCGTGGCGTTGAACACCGCGATGCTGGCTGTGGGTGAGTTCCGCCGGCTGGCCTTGATCGACCTGGCAGGCGCTGTGGTGACGGTGGCGGCGCTGGGCGTCGTGATCCCGCTGTTCAGCTATCCCTACGCGATTGCGGCGACCATTTTGGGGCAGGCGATGCAGCTCGCGCTCATGGGCTTGGTAGTGCGGCACCGCTTGCGGCCGCCCGTGGCTTTGTCCGCCGAACCACAGCCGGGTTAGGATAGTGCGCCCTCTCCGTGCGGCGCATCGCGAGGCGCCATTTCTCCAGGTCCAGCGCGGCGATCAGGAAGGCGACCACCAGCGTGGTGTTGTTGGAGAAAAGGTTGGACTCGGTGAAGTTGTGCACCAGCAACCCGATCAGCAGCGCCATGTGGAACGCAGCCGTCGGATACGCCATGCGCAAGGTACGTGCGGCAATGGCGGTCGGCTCCGCCCGGGCCAATGCGCGGCCGGCGATGCCGATCGTGCGGAATATCACCAGCATCCCACCGACCAGCCCGACGATGCCCCCGGTGGCCAGCAGATCGAGATAGCCATCGTGGGCCTCGTTGATGATGGCGTAGGTGCCGAACCACTCGTCGCTCTTCAGGCTTGGCTGGATCGCCGGGTCGATCGCCCAGAACGAATTGTAGCCCGCCCCGAGCCAAGGCCTTTTGTCGATCTCACCCACCACGAAGGACCAGATGTCCGTGCGCATCGTGAAGGTCACCCCCCGCAGCGGCAGCCAGGGGTCGGTTGCGGTGACGCCGCAATAGGCGAGGTAGCCGAACGAGACCGCCGCGAGCGTCGCCAATACCCCTGCCGCAACCGCCCATATAGTGGCCGCTGGCTGGCGCGCGACCAGCAGCATCAGCGGCAGCAGCACGGGCGTGATGAGCACGACGGACTGGCTGGTGGTCGAGCGTGTGGCGACCAGCAATCCGGCCATCATCACGACCGACCCGGCGATCGCCAGCCGCGTCCGGCGTCCCTGCACGAGGAAGTAGACCGTCCCTGCCGAGAGGCAGCCGTACATCATCAACAGCCCGGTCTGGTTCTTCTGCGACTGCAGGCCGGCAAAACCGTCCTCGGCCATCGCGAACCCCGGGGCGGCGGCGTAGGTAAGCAGATCGGCGGCGGCGCCGAAAACGCAGGCCCCGGCGATCAGAACATGCAAGGTGGACGCCCGGTTCAGCCCGGACAGCAGCATGGCGAGCTGCAGCAGCTGCAGGGTCGCCAGGATGAAGCGCCGCAGCGAGACGTCCGGATCAAGCGCCCAGAAGGTGCTCGCGAAGAAGTAGGCATACAGCATCAACAGCGGCCAACTCGCCCGCAGCAGTGCGAGGGTTTGCCGCCAACGCGCCCAGCCCACCGGGAGCGACGCCGCGAACAGCCCCAGCCAAAGGAACCGGTGCACCGGGTCGACCGCGTCCGTTGTGAGGTCAGCCGCGAAATCGTGGTGGAATTCCGGGATGCCCACGATGAGGTAGAGCAGCGTCAGGGTCAGCACGACAATGGTCAGCCGATTGACCCAGGGCTGCGAGTCCGTGTTCGCTTGGCTACGGCCGCCGCGCATGGTCACACCCATCCCTGCTACCTCCACCATCAGTCTCCAACTGTCCCCTTCGAGGAGCAAGCTTTGTGACTGCCCCCACCGTCAGCGTCGTAATCCCCTGCTACGACCGGCTGGAGCTGCTGGAGCGCACGTTGCGCGCCTGTGTTGAACAGCACGTGAATGTCGGGTGGGAGATCGTGGTGGCAGATAATCACCCGGACCGTCTGGCAGCTGCTTTGGTGGCCGGATTTTCCTCGACCGTGCCGTTGCGCCATGTCGCGGCCGGCGTGCGCAACATCGCCACCGCCCGCAACCGGGGCATCGCCGAAGCGGCCGGCGCGATGATCGCGTTCGTCGACGACGACGAGGCACCCGAGCCGGGCTGGCTCGCCGCCCACCTGGCCTGCCTGGACCGGACCGGTGCCGATGCCAGCTTTGGGCCGAAATACCCGGTGTTCGAGGGTGGCGCGGCCCCGGCCTGGGATCCGGAGGGGGCATTTTACACGACGGATTTTCGCCTTCCTGCTGACACCGAGATCCGCCCGCTGGATTGGTGGCCGCCGCAAGCCCGCGGGCTCGGGACGGGCAATTCCATGCTGCGCCGCGCCAGCTGCCTTGCCGGGCCCGAGCCGTTCGACGAGGCGTTCGGCCGCGCCGGTGGCGAGGACACGATGCTGCTGCTCGGGCTCGCCAAGGCCGGGCGCCGCTTCGTGTGGTGCCCAGAGGCCAAGGTCAGCGAGTTCAACGAAGCCGGCCGACTGTCCGCCGGCTACATGGCCAAGCGGGTGCAGCGCAGTGCCCGGCACTCGGCCGCGGTGCGCTTGGCCATCAGCGATCGCAAGCTGATGACCCGGCTTGGTACGGTGGCGGTCGGCTTGGCCCAACTCGGGGTATATGGCGCGCTGTGGGCCGCCACCCGAAAACCGGGCCACGCGATGAAGGTCAGCAAGGGGCTCGGTAAGCTGGGTGTTGGCGGGTTGGATTTCGTCCCAGAACGCGCGAACACAAAGGAGTAGCCTAATAAGGCTAAGCCTTGCGGCTAGCACGCAGAAAGGTGCAGGCTAATAAGAAGGCGGCTGAGAAAAATCTAGGTTAGTTCTGCGCCGCTGGCGTCGTCGCGCCGAGGTGCTCTTGCAATCGCGGCATCAACTCCACCAGATTACACGGGCGGAATCGGCTATCGAGTTGCCACAGCAGAATATCGTCCCACCCGTCCTTGACCGCGCCGGTACTGCCCGGGAGTGCGAAAAGATAGGTGCCGCCCGATACACCGCCGATCGCCCGTGACTGAATCGTCGACGTGCCGATCTTGTTGTAGCTGAGCATACGGAACAGCTCACCAAAGCCTTCGATCCGCTTCTCCAACACCCGATCAAATGCTTCCGGCGTCACGTCTCGGCCGGTGATGCCGGTGCCACCCGTGGTGATCACAACGTCGATAGACGGGTCTGCAATCCAGCCGCGCAGCCGCCGCTCAATCGTGTCCGCGTCATCGCGGTCGATCGCACGATCGGCCAGCGTGTGCCCGGCCGACTCTAAACGCGCGACCAGTGTATCTCCCGACGTGTCGTTTGCGGCGGTTCGGGTATCGGACACCGTCAGCACAGCGATGGCGACGGGGAGGAAATGGCGGGACGGATCGATGCCCAACGGACAGGCTCCTTCAATGGAGGCGCGCTAGCACGTCCCTTCGCGGCATCTCAGCCTGGAATACCGGCCACTCCCCCGCGGCCAGCGCGTCGAGGCTCGGCGATGGGATATGCAAGCGCGCCGCGTAGATCCAGGAATAGGCTAGCGCGCGCGGCACGAAACCGCGCGTCTCGTCATTGGGGATGCTCTCGATGAACAGCAAGGGGTCGGTCGCTGGCGACATGGCTGCCTGCATGCGCGCAAAGCTCGTCGGCCCGGCATTATAGCTCCCCAACAGCCGAATAAGGTTGCCGTCTACGCCATCCATCGTGGCAAGATATTTTACGTAGCTCTGTCCTATGGACAGGTTGATCGCCGGGTCGTGAAGGCGGTGCGCGTAGCGATCGGCCTGTAGCCCGCCGTCGCCGCTCATGTAGCTGGCGGTGACTGGCATCAGCTGCATCAGGCCGCGGGCCCCAACGCTGGAGACGGCATCGGGGTCGAAGTTCGATTCCAGCCGGGTCAGCGCGTATACCAGCGCAGGGTCCATCTTGAAGCCGCCGGCCGGGCGCAGCGCCGGGATCGGGAAGCGCGCGTCGTCATGCGGCCGCCCCTGCGCCGTCTCGATCAGCCCGGCGAGTTGCGCAGCAAGGTCCATCAATCCCGCGGCCTCGGCCACGCGCATCACGGCGCCGCTTAGCCCGGCGTCGCCAGCGACCTCAGGCCACAGGCAGCGCAATTCGGCCTCTGCGCGTTTGGTCTGCCCCACCTGCAGCAGGGCGAGTGCACGCACGCCATGCGGGTTGGCCATTAGCGCGTCGCCGTCAGCGGAGCCGAGCGTGTCGCGACTGCCGTCGGTGTAGGGCGCGAACCCCAAGCTTCGGCGGGCGAGCAGGCCGTAGAATGTGTGGCGGATCGCGGCGGCGCGGTGCATCCACGGCGAGAAGCCGGGAAAGTCGCGGGTGCGGAGATGCGCGCGGGCGGCCCAGAATGCGGCGCCGGCCTGCAGGCTGGGGGAGGCGATCTCCGCCTGGTTGGCGGCCTCAAACAAGGCCTGTGCCTCGGTCGGGCGGTTCAGCCGCCAAGCGGCCAATCCACCTACGTAGCCGGCCAGACCGATCCGGCCGCCCGATTGCTGCAAAGCGCCCGCGGCCACGTGCAGGGCCTGCTCGTCATGCCCTTGGCTGAACATCGACTGGGCGATCTCGGCCCGCAGCTGGGCACCATAAACGGTGTCCAGTCCCCTGGTGCGGCTCAACAAATGCAACGCGCTATCGAAATTGCCGGCATGCGCGCGCTCGTGCACCGTCTTGTCCAGTAGCGCGTTGCGGGGCAGGCGAGCGGTCGGTGCCGTGTCCTCCTCGGGAGACTCCGAGGCGGGTTCCGGGGCAGCAAGGCTTGCGACCGTCGGAGCCGCCGGCGGCTGCATCCCAGGGGCCAATCGTAACAACAGCGTGGCATGGACGGCGGACGCGTCGGGATGGTCGGGATAACGTGCCAGCCAGGACGCTAACTCCGCCGAACTCGGCTGAGTGAACCGGCTGAGATAGCGTTGCGCCAGCACATGGCCGTTGAGCAGCGGGCTTGCTACGCCTGCCATCTCCGACGTCGCGGCCGCGACATTGCCGGCAGCCTGCAAGCTGAACACGCGCCGAAGCCGAACGGCGTCACTGGGTGCGAGCGGCTGCGGCAAGCCTGCGCCGTCCAGTCCGCCACCCGGCACGTCTGCGCCGATCCGCGGATTAGCAAAAGCGGTATCGTCGCCCATTGACGCCGCGCGCACTGCTCCCGCCGGGACAGACCCGGCGAGGATCGCGGCCCCAGCGACGAACGCCCGGGCGGCGGGTAGGCGGGAGAGCGTTTGGCCAACTCCTCGCATAGCGGGGCGGCGCTACACGGATCGGCGTGGCTGGGCAATGCCACAGATTAATAACAGCCCTGCGATTCCAGCGGAGGTTTGGCCAAGCTACGGTTGTTAGTAGCTATCACTTAATCGTGATCTGTGTCCAAAGCCCGCCTCAGGCGCACGAGGTTCGCCCATGCATCGCGCTTCGCCGCCGGGGTCGCCTGGATGTGCAGAACAGATGAACATACCAATGTAGGAAGGGCCTTACTCAAGCCCGACACCTCGAGGCTCTGCCATCCCGTGCGCAGCCGGCGCGCCTCGCCGGGAAACAGGGTGCGCGCCGCAATGGCACCGAACACCATGATGCGCCGAGGCGCGACCAGCGCGAGATGCCGCAGCAGGAAGGGGAGACAGAGCTGGATCTCGCTATCGGCCGGTTTGCGATCTCCTGGCGGCCGCCAGGGCAGCAGGCTCATCGCCAGCGTGGCCGAGCGGTCCAGTCCGACCGAGGCGAACATCCGGTCGAGAAACTGTGCCGCTGGCCCGGAGAACGGCTGACCCGACCGATCCTCCGCCGGGCCGGGCACGTCGGCGATCAGAACCAAGCGGGCGGCTGGGTCACCTTCGCTGAACACGAGGCTCGTTGCCGTGGTGCGAAGTGCGCAGCCATCGAACTCCGCCAGGGCATCGCGCAGCGCCGAGGGCGTTTGTGCGGACGCGGCGAGCGCCTGCGCGCGCGCCAATGCACCCCCGGCGCTCGGCAGCGAAGGTAGTGGGGCGGGGCCCGGCCGTGCCGGTGGCGGGAGTACGGGCGCGGGAATGGAGGCGAGGACGTTGCGCCGGTCGATCGGGTGCTCAGCCAGCGCCTCATCGGCGCCCCATTCCAGCTGCAGCTTCAGCCATCCCAGATCATCCATGGCGCCCTTCTTCTCCCGCAGGGCGCTGGGGCGCAACGTCCTGGGTGGCGCGTTCGGCACAACGTTCCTAATTTAACGCTCAAAGGGAGCATGTGATGTCCGAACGCGAGGCGATGGAGTTCGATGTGGTGATCGTGGGGGCCGGGCCGGCAGGGCTTGCGGCTGCGATCCGCCTGAAGCAGTTGGCCCCGGAAACCACTGTCTGCGTCGTGGAAAAAGGCGGCGAGGTGGGGGCCCACATTCTGTCTGGCGCGGTGATCGAACCGCGCGCGCTCGCCGAATTGCTGCCGGACTGGAAGGAACGCGGTGCCCCGCTCACCACGCCTGCGGGCGAGGACCGTTTCGTGTTCCTGACCAAGAAACGCGCCATAAAGCTGCCCACGCCGCCTCAGATGCACAACCACGGCAATTACATCGTGTCTTTGGGCAATGTCGTGCGCTGGCTGGGGCAGCAGGCTGAGGAATTGGGGGTCGAGATCTATCCCGGATTCGCGGCCGCCGAGCTACTGGAGGAGGATGGCCGCATCGTCGGCGTTGCAACCGGCGACATGGGCGTGGAGAAGGGCGGCGAGCACGGCCCGAACTACCAGCCCGGCATGGAATTACGTGCCACCTACACGCTCTTCGGCGAGGGCTGCCGCGGCTCGTTGACCAAGCAGCTGGCCGAACGCTTCAACCTGCGCGACGGGCGTGACCCGCCGACCTACGCGCTTGGCATCAAGGAGCTGTGGGAGGTCCCGGCCGAGGTGCATAGGCCTGGCCTAATCGAGCACACCGTCGGCTGGCCTTTGGATCCGGGCACCTATGGCGGCTCGTGGCTATACCACTGGGGCGACCGCATGGTGTCCTATGGTTTCGTCGTAGGCCTGGACTACAAGAATCCGTGGTTGTCCCCGTTTGACGAGATGCAGCGCTTCAAGACCCACCCGGCGGTGCGCAAGCACTTCGAAGGCGGCCGCCGCATCAGCTATGGCGCGCGTGCGCTCAGCGAAGGCGGGTTGCAGTCGATGCCCAAACTCACCTTCCCTGGTGGTGCGTTGATCGGCGATACGGCCGGTTTCCTGAACGTGCCCAAGATCAAGGGCACGCACACGGCGATGAAGTCCGGCATGCTGGCGGCCGAAGCGGTGGCCGAGGCACTGGCCGGCAATCGACCGCCCGAGCCCGAAAGCTTCACCGCCAAGATCAAGGCGAGCTGGGTGTGGGAGGAGCTGAGTGGCGCGCGCAATATCCGCCCGGCCTTTGCCAAGTTCGGCCTGTTCAAAGGCATAGCCTATTCCGCGCTCGACACCTTCGTGTTCAAGGGTCGGGCGCCCTGGACGTTTCATCATCCCCACGCCGACAACGAGACACTGATCGATGCAAATAAGGCGCAGCCTATTGCTTACCCCAAGCCGGACGGCAAGCTGACGTTCGACAAGCTCTCCTCCGTGTTCATCAGCAACACCAACCACGAGGAGAACCAACCCGTGCATCTGCATTTGCGTGACCCGGCGAAGTGGCTCGGCGTGAACTGGGACGAATACCGCAGCCCCGAGAGCCGCTATTGTCCCGCCGGCGTGTACGAGGCCGTGGGTGTGGAGGAGGGTGAACCCCGCCTGCAGATCAATGCGCAGAACTGCGTCCACTGCAAAACCTGCGACATCAAGGACCCGACGCAGAACATCGACTGGCGCGTCCCCGAAGGCGCCGGCGGCCCGAACTACCCCGGCGGAATGTAAACCGCACCTTCGCCCTCTCCCTCGCGGGAGAGGGCGAAGGTGAGGGGGTAAGGCGCACCCCTGGCGCGGCTGGGGTCAGGCGGATAATACTCCGCGTCCATGGTCCGCATCATCCGTCCGTCCCGCGCCATCCTGCTGGCCGCCTCGCTGGTCTCGGCGTGTGCGGCCGCCGACCCCAGTGAGCCGCCGGGCCCCCAGTCCCGCGCGCTGGACCAGTCCGCCGGGCAGTACCTGGTGGGCCGCTTCGCGCTCAGCCGCACCGACCTGGACACCGCGGCCGACAACCTGCTCAAGGCGCTGAACTCGGATCCGAACAACCCGGAGTTGCAGCGCGAAGCGTTTGGCCCCGCCGTGCTGGACGGTCGCCCGGAAGCGCTCGCGCTGGCGCAGAAGCTTCCATCCAGCCCGGCGGCCCTGCTGCTGCTGGCGGATGCCGACGTGAAGGCCGGCAATTGGCGCGCGGCCGAGGCAAAGTTTGCCAGCCTCCCCAGCCTGGGCGCGACCCAGGTGTTGCAACCGCTGCTGCGCGCCTGGGCAGAGCAGGGGGCCGGCGCGACGGACGAGGCGCTGAACACACTGCGTCCCTACGTCGACGGCACGCGATACCGCGGGGTGTTCGCCCTGCACGCCGCGCTGATCGCCGACATGGCCGGGCGGACGGCTGACGCGGCGCGTCTGTACCGCGTGGCCCTGGTGGAATACGGCGCACTCAACCTACGTCTGGGCACGCTTGCCGCCAGCTTCCAGGCCCGCTCAGGGCAACAGGCGGAGGCCCGCGCAACCATCCGCGCCACCGTCGACGCCAGCCCGGAACTGGCGATCACCGAACCCGCCCTGCAACAGGACGTCGCCGCCATGAAGGTGCGGACCGCCGCCGATGGCATTGCGGAGGCCTATCTCGCCCTCGCCGCCAGCCTGCAGCGGCAGGACGCGGCCGAGTTCTCGTTCGTACTGTTGCGGTTGGCTTTGGATCTGCGGCCCGATTTCACCTCCGCGCGTCTGCTCAGGGCCGAGATGCAGGCCTCGGCGGGCGACTTGGAGGGTGCGTCGGCAACCCTCACCCCGGTCCCCGCCAGCGACCCGCTCGCCGCGTTGGCGCAATTGCGGCAAGCGCAATATGCCGAGCGGGCCGGCCACATGGGCGACGCGGCGCAGCGGCTCGAGCAGTTGGCCAGCCAATACGCCGACCGTCCCGAACCGCTTGCGTTGTTGGCACAGATGCAGCGCGACCAGGGCCATTTCGCCGAAGCCGCCGCGACGTATGGGCGAGCCATCGAACGGCTGCGCAATCCCGGCCCGGCCAATTGGTTGATCTTCTACGAGCAAGGCATGGCCTACGACCGCGCGCATGACTGGCCGCATGCCGAGGCCGATTTCGTGTACGCACTCCAGCTACAGCCGGACCAGCCGTTCGTGCTGAACTATCTCGGCTACGCCTGGACGGAGCAGGGCCGCAACCTGCTGCAAGCCCGGCAGATGATCGAGCGCGCGGTGGAGTTGCGCCCCAATGACGGCTCCATCGTCGACAGCCTCGGTTGGGTGCTGCTGCAGCAGGGGGACAAGGCGGGGGCCGTGCGCCTTCTCGAGCACGCTGCCGAGTTGGAGCCGGAGGACGCCACCATCAACGGCCATCTCGGCGACGCCTACATGGCGCTGGGCCGCAAGCGCGAGGCGCAGGTGCAGTGGCGCCGCGCGCTGATCCTCAATCCGGAGCCGCAGGAGGAGCGCGAGTTGCAGGCGAAGCTGTCCGGCGCGCCCACGCCAACCGCGCCCGCGGCCAGCGTTGAGCACCACGTGGAGTGAGCCTGACGCTGTCGGAGCCGGCGCCGGCCAAGGTCAATCTCAGCCTGCTGGTCACGGGACGGCGGCCTGATGGCTACCACCTGCTCGACAGCCTAGTTGCCTTCGGGCCGGCCGCCGACATCGTGCACGGCACGGCGGCGCCCGGCCTGTCGCTCCGGCTGGAGGGGCCGTTTGCTGCCGGGCTGCAGGCGGAACCGAACAACCTGGTGCTCCGGGCGGCCCGAGCGCTGGCTGCCCATGCTTTGGCGGCCGGGATCGGTCGGCCAACCGGGGTGGCGCTGGTTCTGGAAAAGCATTTGCCGGTGGCCTCGGGCATCGGCGGCGGCTCGGCCGATGCCGCTGCCACGCTGCGGCTGCTGTGCCGTTTGTGGGAGGTCGATCCCGGCGAGCGTGTCTTGGCGGAGATCGCGTTGTCCCTGGGGGCGGACGTGCCCGTCTGCCTCGCCAGCCGGCCGGCGCGGATGACCGGCATCGGCGAGACGCTGTCGCCGCTGCCGAAGCTGCCACCGTGTGGCGTGCTGCTGACCAACCCCGGCATCGCCGTGGCCACGGCGGACGTGTTCCGCGCCAGGGTCGGCCCGTTCTCGCCTGCCATGACCGATTTGTCCGAATGGCCGGATGCAGCGTCCCTGGCCGCGACGCTAGCCGGGCTGAGCAATGACCTCGAAGCGCCCGCGATGCTTGTATCTCCGGCGATCGGCCCGGTGCTCACTGCGTTGCGCGCATTGCCGGGCTGCCTGCTGGCGCGCATGAGCGGCTCGGGTGCCACCTGTTTTGCCCTGTTCGACGACCCGGCAGATGCCGTGCAAGGGGCCGCTCTATTGCCGCCGGAGTGGTGGTGCAGTGCGGGCGCTCTTTACGAACCCGCTGCCGCCGCCGTATTGACGGGCATGGACGCGTGGGGCGTCGCCAAGCGGTAAGGCAGCGGATTTTGATTCCGCCATTCGGAGGTTCGATCCCTCCCGCCCCAACCACCTCTCCAAACCCGCTTCTGCCCGTATCGTCACGGTTGCAATCCAAACCCAGTGGCTTATGTTCGCCTAGTCGGTATCATCATGATACCTTCGGAGTGAGCGATTATGAGACTAGCGGGCAAGACGGCGTGGATCACCGGCGGCAATAGCGGCATCGGCTTGGCCACAGCCCGCCTCTTCATCGCCGAGGGGGCGAACGTCGCCATCACAGGCCGCAATCAGACAACGCTCGATGCGGCGGCGCGTGAGCTCGGACCGAAGCTCCTGGCGATCAACACCGACGTCACCGATGTGGCGGGGCTGGAGGCGGCAGCGGTCCAGGCCGCGCGGCAATTTGGCAAGCTCGACATCGTGTTCGCCAATGCCGGCGTGCCGGGCGCCACGCCGATCGGGAAGACGACGCTCGAGGCGTTCGAGGCGATCGTGCGCACCAATCTCACCGGCGTGTTCTTCACCGTGCAGGCGGCCTTGCCCTATTTGGGCACCGGTGCCTCGGTGATCCTGAACGGCTCGGTGCATGCCGTGCTGGGCATCCCGGGCTCGTCCGCCTACGCTGCCAGCAAGGCGGGCGTGCGCGCGATGGTGCGCAATCTTGCCTCCGAGTTGGCGCCGCGCGGGATCCGGGTGAACCTGGTGGTGCCGGGCGCGACGCGGACCCCGATTTGGGCCGGCCGGGCCCCCACGCCGGAGGCCTTGGCCGCGCTGGAGGGCGGCTTCAACCGCACGATCCCCATGGGCCGGTTCGGCGAGGCCGATGAGTTGGCCAGGGCGGCGCTATACCTTGCGTCGGACGACTCGTCCTACGTGAACGCTGCCGAGATCGTCGTGGATGGCGGCGCCACGGGTGCCCCCGCCGGTGCGCCAATCTATCGTGCCTAATGTCCTTCTCCCTCTCCCCTTGCGGGAGAGGGCTGGGGTGAGGGGTGCGAAGGCACGGTCTTAGCGCGCCCGAACCACCAGCTCAGCCGAACACCATCGGCAGGCTGCGCGGGCCACGCACCGTGCCCACCGCCCAGCGCACCGGGCCAGCCATGCGGAAGGCAGGCACGCGCCGCAGAAACGTCTCGACCGCCACCGTCAGCTCCATGCGCGCCAGATTGCTGCCGACGCAGCGATGGATGCCGAGGCCGAAGGCGGCGTGGCGATTCTCGGCCCGGTCCAGGATGACGCGGTCTGGGTCGGGGAACACCGCCGGGTCGCGGTTGGCGGCGGGGAACGAGAGCAACACCAGGTTCCCGGCCTTCATCGGGCAGCCCTCCACCTCCGTGTCCCCGATCACTTCGCGCCCCATCGTCACGGGGGCGAAGGCGCGCAGGAATTCCTCGATCGCGGTCAGCATCAACGCGGGCTCGGCGCGCAGGCGGGCGGCGTCCTCCGGGTGCTCGGCCAGGTGCCACAGGGCCGAGCCGATGGCGGACCAGGTCGTGTCGATGCCGGCGATCAGCAGCAGCCGCAGCACGCCCACCACGTGTGCCGGGTCGGCTGGCTGGCCGCCGATCCGGGTGCGCATCATGCGAGTGATCAGGTCGTCGGTCGGGTTCACCTGGCGCTTGGCGATTTCCGCGGCGAAGTAGGCGTGCATCTCCATCGTATTCGGCATGATGACCGACGGATCGGTGATGCCGAGTTCCAGGATTTCGTGGATCCAACGGCGGAACAGGTCACCGTCGCTCTCCGGCAGCCCCAGCATGTGGGCGATCACGCGCACGGGGATGTGGCGGGTGTACAGCTCGGCCACGTCGCAGCCTTCGGCGGGGAAACCATCGATCAGCGCGTCGCACACCGCCCGGGTCTGCGGTTCCAGCTTGGCCACTTCGTCCGGGGTGAAGGGGGGCAGCACCGCGTGCTTCCACGGCTTGTGCTCCGGAGGGTCGGACGTGATGGGCGGGGCCGGCACGGGGGTCACGCGTTCGTCGCGCACGATGATGCGGCGGGAGGAGAAATGCTCGGTATCGTACGCTACGGCGCGCACGCCGGCATAGGTGCTGGGGAAGTAGCAGCCGTGGAAGCGTTCGGTATGCGCCACCGGGCAGACGTCGCGCAGTCCGGCCCAGATCGGGAAGGGGTCTTGCGCCCAACGCGGGTCCAGGTGGTCGAAGTCGGTGGCCCAATCGCGGCTGGGCGGGCGAGGCTTGGACAGAGGCGGCGGGGCACTCATGCCGACCGGCGCAGGCTGACGGCGAATTCGGGGCAATTGGCTCGGGCCAGGCGCGCTGGCCCGGTCTGGTCGGCGGGCACGATGCCGTCGCCGACCTCGCTCGCGTAACCGTATTCGTCCAGCACGAACAGCACGGGAGCGGCTAGCTTGCAGCGGTTGTGGCCTTGGCACTTGTCCCGGTCGACATGAACCCGGAGCGTCTGCGTCTCGGACATGATTAGCCCCCGAATATCCTTTGTTGCAGCCTAGCCGGAGACCGGTTGCTTTGACAATTTAGTTGCACGATGATAGTAACTGGGTATGCAACGCACATCGTTCGGCGACATGCCGTGCCCCATTGCCCGCAGCCTGGAACATGTGGGCGAGTGGTGGAGCATATTGATCCTGCGCGAGGCGTTCAACGGCCGCACCCGCTTCGACGAGTTCCGCGATGCGCTCGGCGTCGCCCCCAACATGCTGACCCGCCGGTTGAAAGCGCTGGTCGCCGCCGGGCTGCTGGAGCGTCGCCGCTACTGCGAGCGTCCCCCGCGGGACGAATACGTGCTGACGGAGCGCGGCCGCGACTTCCGGCCCGTGCTGCTGAGCCTGATGACCTGGGGCAACCGCCACTTCGCCCCCGAAGGTCTGCGCGTGCAGATCGTCAACGCGCAGACCGGCGAACCGGCCGACCCGGTGCTGGTGGACCGGTCGACGGGCCTGCCGATCGACGGCCCGGCGTTCAAGGTGCACCGCCAGCCCGTCGCCGCTTAGACCGTGCACGCCGCGCCCGAGCGCCGCCGCGTCGTCCGCTGGGATCCGCCCGTGCCGTCCGACCCGGCGCTCTCCGGTCTGGACGGGCTGCGTGCGATGGCGGCCAGGGAGAGCCCCACGCCACCCGCCGCCGAGCTGATCGGGCTGTCGGTACAGTCCGTCGATCCCGGCCGGGTGCGCATGGCGCTGACTCCGGCGGAGTATCACTACAACCCGATCGGCACCGTCCATGGCGGCGTGATCGCCACGGCTTTGGACACGGCGATGGCCACGTCCGTGCAGTCCACGCTACCGCCAGGCCGTGGCTGCACGACGTTAGAGATCAAGGTCAATTATCTGCGCGCGCTGACCGAAGCCTCGGGTGAGGTGGTGGCGGAAGGCGTGTGCGTGCATGCCGGGCGCCAGGTGGGCGTGGCGGAGGGCCGCATCACCGATGCGAAAGGCCGGGCCTACGCCATGTCGAGCACGACCCTGCTGGTGTTCGACCTACCGAAGGCGCAGCCTATTCCAGATGACGGCGTGCGGGAGCGTGTCGTCGTGTGGGACGATCCGCGCGCCGGTGCATTGGCCGGGCGCGGGATGGCGGGAATCGACTACCTACGCGCGATCCAGGCGGCGACGGTGCCGCGGGCGCCGATCGGGGCCTTGCTTGGGTTCGACATCACCGGGATCGAGCCGGGGCGCGTCACCATGACGCTGCTGCCCGGTGGACACATGAACAACCTGAGCGGTGCCATGCATGGCGGCATGATGGCCACGCTACTGGACTCGGTGCTGGGCTGTGCCGTGCATTCCACCGTCCCACTGGGACGCGGCTACACGACACTCGAGATCAAGGTGAACTACGTGCGCGCCGTGACGGCGGCGAGCGGGTTGATCACGGCGGTGGGGCAGGTGGTGCATGGCGGCCGGCAAATGGCAGCGGCCGAGGCGCGCGCAACAGATGCCGCCGGCCGGCTGTGTGCGACCGCGAGCACGACCTGCCTGTTGTTCGACCTGCCACGATAGGATAATCCGCAGATAGGGCTGGCCTAAGTCAACCGCGGTCTGTAGCGGTGCGTGGTTCAATGGAGGGAGAGGTAACAATGCGCATTCTCGTGGTCGGTGCCGGGGCGATCGGTGGTTATTTCGGCGGCCGCATGCTGGAGGCCGGGTCGGACGTCACGTTCCTCGTGCGTCCGCGCCGGGCCGGGCAGTTGGCCGAGCATGGGTTGGTGATCCGCAGCCCCCGCGGTGACGTCACGATCCCGTCGCCGGCGACGGTGCAGTCCGGCGCCATCACCGGGCCGTTCGACGCGATCGTGCTGAGCTGCAAGGCGTACGACCTGAACAGTGCGATCGACGCGATGGCCCCTGCCGTCGGCCCCGCCACCAAGATCCTGCCGCTTCTGAACGGCATGGCGCATATCGACGCGCTGGTGGCCCGCTTCGGCGAGGCGGCGGTGTTGGGCGGACAATGCGCGATCTCCACCACGCTCGAGCCGGACGGCACCATCCGTCAATTCGGCGAGATGCAGTCGCTGACCCTGGGTGAACGCAATGGGCCGCCCGCGGCAACGACCCAGGCATTGGCGGCGGCCCTGGCCCCGGCTGACGGACGGCTCAGCGAAACGATCACGCAGGACATGTGGGACAAGTGGGTGTTCATCACGACGATCGCCGCCACGACCTGCTTGATGCGCGCCACGATCGGTGACGTGGTAGCCGCGGAGGCGAACGAAGTGCCGCTCGGCATCGCCGCCGAGTGTGCTGCGATCACCGAGCGCAACGGCCATGCGGCACGACCGGCCGGGCTCGAGCGGCTGAAGAAGATGGTTACGACGCCGGGTTCGCCGGTGACTGCATCGATGATGCGCGACGTGGAGCGGCACGGCGCGGTCGAAGTCGACCATGTGATTGGTGATTTGCTGCGCCGAGGTGAGCCGGGCGCTTCACCGCTGCTGCGGTTGGCATATCTGCACCTGAAAACCTATCAGGCTCGGCTCAAGCGCGAGGGCTGAACGCCCTTTCACTATCCCGATCCACGGGAGGGTTACTCTGGCACAGAGCCGGGCAGGAGCACCCCTCACCCCAGCCCTCTCCCTCAAGGGGAGAGGGGGAAGGGGTGGCCTAAGCTTCGAAGGGCTCCTGGCCGCCTTCTGGTATTGGCACGCCGAACGCCTTGATCGTCATGCAGATCAGCCCGTAATACCCGAGCACGCCGACCAGCTCGACCGTTGCCTCCGGACCCAGCAGTTCCTCCACCGTGCGATATGTCGCATCCGGCACTTCGCGGTCGTGCAGCAGATGGTGCGCGAACCGC
Organism: uncultured Acetobacteraceae bacterium; assembly: GCA_964242215.1. Lineage (GTDB taxonomy): Bacteria > Pseudomonadota > Alphaproteobacteria > Acetobacterales > Acetobacteraceae > LMUY01. The sequence continues at coordinate 23,729 of CAXTCJ010000076.1, forward strand.
CACACCGCCTGCTCGTCCTCGTTCTCGAAATGCGGGGTGCCGCCGGTGCGCAACGTCTCGATTGCCGCAGGATCGAGGCCGGCCTTTTCGGCGATCGGGGCGTGCACGAACCACTCGAACCCGGCCTTCCAGTATGCCCCGGCCGTGATGATCGCCAATTCCGACAGCCGCGGCGGGAGCGCCGTGTTGTAGCGGCAGAACGCGCCCAACGCCTGGGCCCGGTCCGCCAGTTCGGGGCTGTGCAGCCAGGCGAGCAATGGCCCCTGCACGACGCCGCGCGGGCTGGAGCGAATCGCCTCGGACACCCGCAACTGGTCGGCGGTCATGGCCGCATCGGCGAGCACTGGAAGACGATAGGTCATATTGCGGTCTTGTCCCCACCCTTGAGCGAGAGGATTTCCCGCGCTTCGTCCGGCCCAGCGATCTGCAGGCCCAAGCCCTCGATGATCTGCCGCGCCAGCTTCACTTGAACCGCCGACGAGGTCGCGAGTTGCCCCGGCCCGGCCCACAGGCTGTCCTCCAGCCCGACGCGCACGTTGCCGCCCATCGCCGCGGAAATCGCCGCCACCCGCATCTGCGCGGCCCCGGCGCCCAGCACCGACCAGCGATACTGGTCGCCGAACAGCCGGTCGGCGGTGCGCTTCATGTGCATGATGTCTTCCGGGTGCGTGCCGATGCCGCCCAGGATGCCGAACACCGACTGCACGAACAGCGGCGGCTTCACCAGGCCGCGGTCCAGGAAGTGTTTCAGGTTGTATAGGTGGGCGATGTCATAGCACTCGAACTCGAACCGCGTGCCGTTCTCGCTGCAGGTCTCGAGGATGTATTCGATGTCGGCAAAACTATTGCGGAACACCAGGTCGCGAGTGGCCTCCAGCGCCGGGCGCTCCCAGTCGTGTTTGAATTCCTTGTAGCGGTCGAGCAGGTGATACAGGCCGAAATTGATCGACCCCATGTTCAGGCTGGCCACCTCCGGCTTGAAATGCGCGGCGGGCTTGACCCGCTCCTCCACCTTCATGAACGGGCTGCCGCCGCTGGTGATGTTGATCACGGCATTGGTCTGCTGCTTCACCCGGGGCAGGAAGCGGGCAAAGGCCTCGGGCGTCTGGTCCGGCTTGCCGGTCTCGGGATCGCGGGCGTGCAGGTGGATGATGGCGGCCCCGGCCTCCGCCGCACCGACCGCGTCGGCCGTGATCTGGTCGGGCGTGATCGGCAGATACGGCGACATCGACGGCGTGTGGATCGCCCCCGTCACGGCGCAGGTGATGATGACTTTGCGGCTCGCGGCCATGGCCCGTCCTCCCGGGTTGTTTGCTCGAACCGTAGCCGCCTGGCCCGGCGCACGCTAGATCGCGCTAGCTGACCCCTGGCCTTCGTCAAGGTCTGGCCCAACCGGGCCGGCATCAGGGTCTGGCCCAACCGG
>CAXTCJ010000077.1:0-25038 GCA_964242215.1 uncultured Acetobacteraceae bacterium
CGAGGGTCAGGCTGAAATCGGACATTCAGAAGCCTTGTGCTTGGCCGGACCAGAGGGGGGTCTGGCGAGGGTCGGGACCCGTGGGGCCGGCGGCCGGCCGGGCAGCTTGCCGCGCGAGGTTGCTGGTCATCCAGCGTCCGAGGCGGACGCCATCCAGAATGATGTCTCCCTGAAGAGTTATGGTCTGTTCCGACGACGGCGGTGGAGGGGCAAAGGAGCTGGTTCGCGCCGGCGGTGGTGGCGACGGTGGGGACAGTGCCTGTTGCGCGGGGGGAGCAGAAGGACGGGAAGCCGCGTTCGGTTCTAACCGGGAGACTGCGGTGTGATGAGCCGCGTGTGAGGGCCGCACGGTCGTCGGCGGGGCTGCCGGTTCGCGCGGCTGTTCACCCCGGTTTTGGGCCGGAGCATGGTGCGGCACAGGGTGCTGGCGGTGCCCAGTGTGCCGCGGTGCAGGTCCTGCCGGCGACTGCTGAAGTCGTGGAGTAGTACGCCCGAGTTGTGCCGAAGCGGCCGGCGTCTGCGGTATCAACAGTGAGGCGGGTGCTGCGCGAGGAGGGGGTGAGGCGGCCGGAAGAATGGCCGCGACCGGGCGCTGCTGTGGGGATAGGGTTGGGTCCGCTGCCACTTTCCGTACAACTTGAACAACGGCGGGCGTGGTTGGGGCGGCCGGCGTTGTCGAGGGGGAAACCCTGGGGCCGTCGTCGTGGGATGAGACCGGCAGTGCTCGGGCGGTGGTGCCCTTCCAAGGCGCTTCAACCTTCGCTTGCTGCGGCGTCGCCACCGACGGAGACGGCCGCACGGATGTGGAGACGACGGAGATCGCGGGCTGGGGACTTGGGGGTGCGTTTTGCAACGTCGGCGCCACAGCTGATGTGGGTCGCGCCGGGACCTGTGATCGGTCGTCGGGTTGGGACGCGTCGGGTCGGCGTTGTGCGTTCGTTGACGGCTGGACAGAGACCTTGGCCGTTGCCGCTGGGGCTTGTTGCTCGGACTCTGCGGGGGAGGCAGCTGTCTGCGCCACCGGCTTCGGCTGGGTGGCAGATGGTATGTGTACCGGGCTAGCGCTACCTGCCTGAACCTGAAGGCGCGCGAGGTTTTGAGACGTTGCGGCGATTGCTCGATCAAGGGCCGCTAGATCGCGACGTATAAGGGCAATGCCGTCGCTCACACCATCCTGGAGGGCGAGCGAGATGCCAATCTCATAGGCTTCTAGCATAAGCTTGACACCTTATGGTTAGGGCTTGCCTACTTCAGGCGGCCTCTGAGAAGTGCAGCTAAGGTTGCACCGATATCTTGCGCGATCCGCTCGCCCGCCGCCGCCGCCGCCGGTGCAAGAAATGGTCGCGGCGGGACTGTTGCGGTACCAAGTTCTTGCGGTGCGGCTGCCGGGTCGTTCGAGCCAACCTGTGCGATCAGGCCGTCGGCACTGCTCTCGATACTGGCCTGTAGGCCGCCGCTCTCCCGCCATGGCTGGTCGTGGGGTCCCCCGGGCGGAGCAGCCAGTGCATTGCGAACCGCCTCAGCCAGTTCGGTGGTGTGCACTGCGAGCGCGGTGGCAAGGGTTTCGGTCAAAGCGAGGTCGGTGAGAGCAATCGCCGCCTGGCCGGGGGTCATCACCACTAAGAGGCGCCGGGAGCAACGGGGTCGAAGCTCTGCTTAGCCAACACTGGACCGACGTTGGAATCGGCCTTGCGGAGGGGATCGACTGCCGTCCCTGTCGCGACCGCTTCGACCCTGGTTTGCTTCAGATCAGGGGTCCATCCATTCGCAGGATGATTAACGAGTCCTGCTCGATGCGCCATCCCATGGCCGGATCTGCTTGGCATGTCGACTTGTATTGAAAACGGAATCCGCACCTCGTCGGAGAAAATGGTCATCGCCGGCCAATCTTAATCGAGTGAGACCCACCTCTCGCTGGACCAATCGAAAATCCTGCCATGGAATTCCCCTATAACGGCGATCCAATGCAGACGCTCCCGTCGATCCAGCGAGAAGGCGACGTCGAATGGCACCCCGTTGTGGACAAGATAAAGGCTGTCCACGAGGTCGGGGTGCTTGCTCAGTTTCCCGTGTCGGCGACAGCCAAGCCTTCCGTGTCTTCGGGGCGGAGGGATGCTCCTATCGCGTTCACGGCATCGTCTCCAAGACGCTGTATGGCGGCCTCGATCTGATGCTCGTTGCTTGGTTGTGGGATAGGCACGCCGTCGATCGCAATGACCGTGAACGCAAGCATCGCGAGTCCGAGGTAACGGTCGTTGGCCGCTAAGGTAGGGCCCACGGCCTTGAATAAGTGCAGCCGATCAAGCGTACTCGGGCGTCTGATCGTCAGGATGCGCCCCGATGCGTCGGTGATATCCCGAATGTGCTCGGCGGCGGCGACGAACGATTGGGTGGGCGTCATGCCAGGCTCCCGCAGACGAGTGAAGGCTTAGCGCCGAACTCAACACGTTCCAAATCCCCCGTGCCGGAGAGGTGCTGGATACCGATGGACGTCAAACTCGCTGGCGTCGTGCGGCAAAAAACTCGAGCTTCTGCTTCACGGCAGCATCACCGCGCCAAGCTCCTGCGGCAGAAAGCTTGAAGACCGCCCCGTCATATTGGTAAGTGCTCGTGCTCCCGTCCGCTTCCGTCACGTACTGATAAAGCGTGCTGACGGGGAGCTGACCGCTGGTGAAATAGGCCTGCTCCATGGAGGCGATAAAATCGTCGACCGTACTGCTGCCGCGCTCGAGATCGAATGATCCCTCCCAACCCTTTGGCAGTTCGGCAGCAAGTTGGGTGCCGTCGATGCGGTCGATACGGATGGGCTGTGTCATCTGCCGGCTGTCGAAGCCGGTGACATGGGAGAGGTCGACCCGGCCAGACGGCCCGATGACGACCAACTGGCAGTCGCGGCCGAGCGTAAATGCGTTCGTGGGCACTGGGCTACTCCTTAGGTACCGACCTGGCCGGTGGGAAGGGTTTGACGGTTCACCTGGACAGTCTGGCCGCCCTCCATGTTCACGATGAACTTCTCGTTGATGGCCTGATACTGGATCTGCGCGTCCGACTGCACGTAACCGAGATTGGTCCGGCTGTTCGGGTTGTTGGACGTGTCGCAGATGACACTGAACGGAAGCGTTCCATCAGTGCTGCCCAGCACACCCTGAGATAGCAGGTTTTGCATGAACGAGAGTTGGGTCGCTCGAATCCGCTGGAACAGCATGGCGTTGATCACCTGGCCGACATATTGGCCCATGCCCGATGCAAGCGTGCTCGCGATGTAATCCGTCAGCCGCGTGTAGTTGTCGCCATTCGTTGCTGCATTGGATGACGAGTTGTGCCCGCCCCGAACACCCCAGTAGCTTCCACCAGGTTGCGGATTGGCAAGCACGTCGATACCATTCCCGAGTAGCTGTGCTAGCTCGGCGCTGCTGTATGTCGTCGTCTGCCCCGAGCCCGGGGTGCCGGACTTTTGCGTGCCGATCACGCCATAAAGCGGCTTGTTCAGGCTCGATTGCTCAGGCGAGAGGTTTGCGAGGCGGCCAGCGGCAAAGCCCTGTGGTGAGATGAGCCGGATCGAACCATTTACCTGGTCGTTCCAGTACACCCAGTCGCCGAACATCAGTTTCACGCCATAACAGTCCAAGCCCGCGGCCTGTTTTGTCGTGATGGCGTTGGCGATCGTATCACCGGACGGGCCTGTCGCAATCACGTAGAGCCCTTCAGAAAGCGCAAAGGCAGCCTGGATGCTATACTGCGTTGGGTCGTCGGCATCGGCCAAAACAGCCAAGCTGCAAGCTTGGCCACGCAGGGCATAAAGACCAGACCGAGGCAGCGTGTCGGCGCCCACAAGCGTCGTGGCGGAAACACTGGTTGCACCATCGGTGCCACCAAAGAGCGTCTGGCCCGAGAGCAATTGCGGTGCCGTCGTGTTGGCAGCCCCCAGTGAAGCGACGACGAGCTGACTGGGGCCGCGCAACGCTGACGCTCCCGTGTTGACCGCCCCTGCCAAGTTGGCCCAGAACGCCGCCGGTGTTGATCCTGCGATGTTGTCGAATACCTCGGGGGTCAAACCCGGTAGCGTCAGAGCAAGGCGCCACGTTCCCGCCTGCGAGCCGGCACCGATCACGACACCGATGCTGTTGCCCAGTGTACCCGGATACAGCGCCGTAAATTCCAGCGGGTAGGCGCCGCTCGTGAAGAATAAGGCGTAAGTCGCGGCGAGTGCGGTTCCATCCGTCACGCGAACGCATCGGAAGTTGCTGGCCCCCTGCTGAGTGGCGGTTGCGACATGGGTGCCCATGTCGTATTTGCGCGGCATGATCGGGCCGAACGTGCGAGCATAGTCAGCCATGGTCGCAAGCGTAACAGGCTGATTGACCGGGCCCCACGAGGCTGTTCCGACCACGCCTAGGACGTTCGTCGGGACACCATTGATGACGAGGTTCTGCGGTGGAACAATTTGGACGTAGAGGTCAGGAACGACCAGTGCAGTCGTGTTGATTGAGCCTTGCTGGACGATCGGCATGGCTCAGTGCTCCAAAGTGGGCGTGGTCGAATGTACAGTTACGGCGACGACCGCGTTCGCGTGATCGGAGGCGAGGGTGGCGGTCACCACCTCCGCCGCGGTGATGCGGTCGCCGATCGCGTGCAGGCCGAAGGGGCGCACGACGACGAGGGTAATATCCATGGATGCTCCGGTTCAGGCGGTGATTGTGGTTGCGCCGAAGCCGAGGACGCCGAAGAGCATGGAAGGCTCGGTGGCAACCTGGGTGGTCGGATACTCTACGGAGTAGAGAAGATCGCGGCGGTACAGTGCCGCGTCCTGGCGGGTGTCAAAGGTCGTCGTGGAAACAAACCGCAGGCGCGCAGCCGACCCGTCGACCAAAACTAGGAACGGGGTTGCGGCGTAGGCGACGTCGATTGCCTCGCACGCGGCATCTCTCAAATCGGGCGTCGGGCACCATGCCGTGATGCGGAATACCTGCTGCTGGCGGCGAAGCTCCTGCAAGCTTGTGGCGTCGGCTGCAGTTCGTGCGATCAGTGTCGTAGCACCGGGAATGGAAACGCTTGTTCCGGAGGCTAAGGCGATGGAAGTGGGATTGATCGCTGCGGCCAGTATTGCTGCGACGAGGGCCGGTGTATCTGCAGTCACCGTGCGGTGAACGTAGGAAACGCCGTCAACCAACAGGCCGGCCAACTGGCCCAGATCGGCCGTCCCTGCAAAACTGGCGGTCAGCCCGGATACCGAGACTACGAGGGTCGGCGTCACCGGATCGGGAACCCAGTCAGGGGCATACCGTGTGGTGTTCCGCGTAGCACCGGGAACCGGAAAGACGGTGACGTTCACTCGGCCGGCAGCCAAATCTGTGTCGAGAGCGGATGAATTGGGCCAGCCGCGGTAGATCCGGATCGTAGCGTCGATCGCGGCCGCGGATGAGATGCCGTTCGGATATAGGGCCGCCGCGGCAAGCTGAACGAGCGCTACTTCGGCGTCGGATTGTGCTGCCATCAGTTCGTGGCCTGTTTGGCTAGCATGCGCCAGCCGAGCCCCGTCAACTCGGCCGATCCGACGATGTAGGATCTGCCTGCATCATCCGTGATCAGGTCGGCTGACCTTATCGCAGCGGGGGTGTTGGGTAGAAGAACTGTCCAGGTCGGGGTACTCGCATCCCCCGGCAAGTCGCCCGGCGACCCGGAACCAGCAAACAACACCGAGGCGGGCCAGGCCGTCAGGACGGGCGTTGCCGTCGTGGCCGTCAGACCGCCATAGCTGTTCACCCCAGCGGCCGCTGGGGCGGCCGGACGGCTCAGTGTAATGGTTGCACTGGTAAGGACGCAGATGGATGGTAGCAACGACTGCTGGGCCGCGATGAAAAAGATCCCTCCAGGTCCTGCGAGATAATCACCGGGTCTCGTGTACGCGGTATCGAAGATGCCGGACCAGGTCGCACGGCCGTACGGCACCGGACGCCGAAATGACTGGTTCTCATCGGCAAAGGCGGCTGGGAGCCGGAGGTAGCGGTTCTCGGGCGCGAGCGGGTTCTGCACATCGACCGGCCGGTACGCGTCGTACTCGGCGCCGGTGTGGCGCGCCGCGGTCCCTAGCCCGCGTGCAATGCGATCCTGCAGACGATGGAGGCGCATGGCTGGGTCAGACGATCAGCGGAACGGAAGATTGGTTTTGCAGCGCCGGGCCGGGCGGAAGCCCAAGAAAGCCACAGAGCCGGCGTCCCCAGTCACGCTCGAGGCGTTGACGGTCGGCGATCTCGGTCGGGCTGTGGGTCCAAACCGAGGCCGCTGCCGTATCGAGGTTGTCGGACGCAGCTGGGATGGCAGTTTCGAACATACGAAGCGTGCCGAGGTGCTGGCGCAGGACCGACTCTTCCGACGGAGACAGATTGTTCATCCGGTATTCAAGTGCGCCGTAAGCCTGGTAGAAGCGCCAGCCGGTATTGCCGCTTGGAGCCGCACCGTAGGCAGGATAACCGCAAAAGCGGCGTGCGTCGGTTTTCTCGGCATCGGTGAGCATGGGTGCGGTCCCCTCCGAAAATGTCGGCAAGCGCTCGGCCAGCCTCTCCCGCACAGATGCGGGAGAGCGTGACGGGAGTCACTGGACTGGATTAGGCTTAGCCTACGTGTTCGATCATCACTGCGCGCTTGAAGGACGCGTTCGTCGCTGTCTGGATGATCGTCGGGTTCGTCGTGGTGTCGCTCGGGGCGCAGAAGCCGCCGATCCAATACCAGGACTGGGCAATGATCTGCTGTAGCCGGTCGATCGGCTCTCGGGTGACCATTGCAACGCCGTCCACCATGGTCACGATGCTGTCCTTCGGGGCCACGTCGTCGGCAGCCATGCCGGCGAAGTCGCCTTCGATCAGCGCACCCTTGCCGCATATGATCGGACGTCGGATCACGGCGCCAGGAAGGGTCGGATGTGGCTGGACATAGGCCTCAGTGGTGGGAATGAACCTCAGGCCGAGGAAGTCGTTGATCATCCCCTTCTTGAAGACCTGGTTTGCCGAAGTTGCACCCTGGAACAGTCGCTGAAAGTCCTGGTCGGCGAACAATTGCCGGGCGCTGACTGGGTCCAAGTAACAGTTGAACACACCGTCGATATCGGGAACCGCGTTCATCCGCAGCTTGGCCACGGCGTCCAGCAGGTTGGACATGCTGAGCGTGTCGGTGGCAGCCAACATCGAGGTGTTTGTCCGCAGGTTGGGGCGGAGAATTACCGAGGCCGTGGCAGACTGGACGGTGTTGCCGGCCGTGCCGTCCGAGGTGCTGACCGCGCTTCCGAACGTCAGAACACCCGAAACACCACCCGGGGTGGTAGACACGTTCGTGGTATCGGCGCTAGCGCCTACACAGGCGTATGCGTCGGCACCGACGGTGACGGTCAGACCCGGCGAGTTGGCGATCGCGGTCTGCACGCCGTTGATGAACACGGTCTGGAAGCCGCGGATGTCGTCCACCGCCAAGGCCGCACCGGCCGATGCCAACGTCGTTCGAACTCGGGTATTGCCGCCAAAATACTGTGCAAACAAGGCGTTGCGAGCCAGTTCGTCCAGCGAACGTGCGGCCTGTTCACCGTTCGTGTAGGCGTTGAGCAAGAACTGCCCTTGGATGCCGACCCGCGACGTGACCATGTTCAGATCGGACGTGGACGCGTAGTGGTTGATCGTGATCGTGTATTGTTCGACACCCCAGCTTTGCGGGGTCAGACCGTTGTCTAAGTTGGTATTGGTCGACGGGATCAGCGGCGTGGTAACGGAGGGCTTGAGGCCAGCGCGGGTTTTGGTGAGGGTCTCGCCGATACCGACCTGGAAGGGTTCGCGGTCCGCGATGGCACGATAGCCCAAGCGGGACGTGAGAGCGTGTTCGAACTCCCGCTCCAGGAAGCCCTGCTGGATGATGGGCTGGAGCGAGAGGGGAAAGTTCTGGATGCCCATTGGGGTCCCTTGCGTGAGGAGAGAGTGGGTATGGCGCAGCCGCGGATGAACGTGTCCCTCGATGAGGGCGGCGCGACGCTGACTTTGTTGCCGGGTAGCGGAGCCGAAGGTGCGGTCGTCCTGACGTTGGGTCAGATCAGCGAGTTGATCGGAGCCCTCGGCGCGGCCCGGGCGCGGTTGGTTTCAGCTTTGCCGGCTGACGCGAAGGAGCGCCGGCTGGAGGCGAGCGGTGTGCAGGCTGTGGTTGGGCCGGCTTGGGTCGTCCGGCCCGAAGCGATGACCGAGGGCTCGATGCTCGCCTTCGCGCACCCGGCGTTCGGAACGGTCGGATTCGTATTGCCGGCGTCGGAAGTGGAAAAGATGGTCCGTGCCCTGACGAGTCATTTGGCCATGATGCATACCGGCGAGGTCGGGGAGGCCCGTAACTGATACAATCGGCATCGGCGTTAGCCCGCCCCGATCAACCGTTTGCGGCGTGATCGGTCAGCGCGTTCGGATCAGCTTCTCCCGAGCGGCTTGCCATTCGCCAAAGCTCATATCGCGCGCCATGCGCGTCTTGGGCGGCTCCGGCATCGGGGGCGGGGCAGGGTGGCTACTATTCGGCTTCGAGAACACCCAGGGCTTGTCGCGTTTGAGGTTCGCAAGGGCGGCCGCGGCGTTGGGAAGATTACCCTCGGCATCCAGCTGCAGTGTCGAGGTATCGAGCAGCTTCAGGCAATCCAGATCAATGATGCCGGCTTGAATGGCATGGGCTTTCAATTCGGCCTGAACGAGCCGGGCATTCGCTTGGCCAAGTTGTATGCGGAGAATTTCGGTCGGATCGGGCTTGGGGTCTTCGGGCTGGTCATCGGGCATTGCTGGGTCCGTTTACGAGAAGGTTAGGGCGTGGTCTCATCGACATCGGGTCCTCCATCTTCCCTCGGCGAGGCGGACAAACTGGCCGTTGCAGCGGCGATCCGAGCCAGTTCTGCCGGAATGTCCTCGATATCGTAGGTTGCCGCGATCGCCTTGAGGGCCGTTTCACGGCTGAGCTGGCTGTTGGCAACGAGGGTGGTGACGGTGGACGCATCCCGCTGTCGATCTTCAGACGTCTGCGGATACCAAGCCGGCCAGATCAGCGAGAGCGTGGCCGTCGGATCGAGCTTCGCGACGTCCGTGTCCGCAACACGAAGCTGATACTTCTCCCCTGCGCGCAGGATCATGCGGGCGAGGGTGAGTATAGCGCCCTCGCCATACGAAATTCGTAAGTTGTCCGCCAGCCAGAGTAGACCCTGGTTCATCAGCTCCAGCGCACGGCCGGATGTGGCGGCAGACAGCCGAGACGCATCGGCCCGGTTACCGTGGACGCTCTCGAGGGCGAACTCCCGCAACGTGCGGACATATTCGATCACCGCGGAGGACGCCGTGCCACCGATCTCCAGCAGCTTGGCATCGCCATGCTCACTGACGATGAGCGCGTTGCCGGCGCCCCGGATGAGCTCACCCTCGATCCCCGCCGGCTCCTTGATGAGCAGTGTGGGATCGGAGCTGTATTTCAGCCCGCGCCCGGCTTGCGAAAGCTGGTAGTCGATCTCGATGCCCGTCTCGATTGCCGCACGGAACGTACAGGCGCCGTCGGCGTCGTCCCCGGTCCAGGAGGCGCCCGGAAGATTGCGGATCCAGGCGATCGGAACGAAGCCAAGGCCATGATTGACCGAGCGCGACAGATCGGGTGTCGGCGGGCTGGGATCACCGACGAGTTGGGGAAGGTACCAAGTTTCAGCGGTAGCATCCCATCGGCGGTTGAACCAGTAGGCTGCCCCTAAGTCGGGCAGAGTGTAGCCTGCCGCCGCAAAATTGGCGCCGGGAAGCTTGTAGCGCTCGATCACGGCGGCCAGAGTATCCGGTGCGTCGGGACGCCAGATCGGGGTAAGGTTCAACGTCTCCATCGTTGTGAAGAACGGCCGGCCAGCGAGGATGCGCATCATGATGGCGACACTGCCGATAGCGCCGCGCAACGCCGCATCGATCATGACTTCGTTGAACCGCGCTGATTTCAGCAGCGCCGCCAGCGTGTCCCGCGTTACGCGATCGGGGGAGTCGATGGTTGGGAAATGCCCCTCGGAGAACAGCAGTGCAATGCTATCCTCCGTGACGATGCGCGAGAGGGCGTATCGAACCGAAGGGCGACGCAGGCGCAGCGGGATGTATTCACCGCCTGGCGTACGCTCCTCGTGGAAGTCGTGGGGCAGCACATCGTAAAGTGTACCGTTCAGGACCCGGCGCATGATGTCGAGACGCCGGGCGCGCTCCGGCATGTCGGGGTCCGTCGGGATGAGGTCGCAAATGGATTGAAACATGCGGGTCCTTAAGGGGGGACGGCTCGGGCAAGCCCAGGAGATCCGCTTCGGTGCCCGGTGCGGCTACGCTCGTCTGCGAAATTGCAGCAGATATCTGCGTAGGTTCGAACAGCGTAAGGAAGATCCTAATCCAAACCGGGGCGTTTGGGTAGGCTTGTCTCGTTCCTCAACGGCTGAGCATGGGCACGTTCGTCCGGCGACTCGGTGCAGATGTGTCCGTCAACATCGCCATCGCGCGGCTGAGTGAGTCTACCTGATCGTCTTTGGCGCCCTCGGGAAAGTCTTGCAGTTCCTCCAGGAACGCCCGATTCCAGGGCGCCCGCCGCGCCGACATGTTGCCCGCGTTGACCTGGCTTGCAGCCGGCATCGCACGCGTTTCCTTGGCCCCGGTTTCGGGGCTGGAAATCACGCGATACCCGGCCAGGCGCCCGGTCAAGTAGCGGATCTGTGCGCGGCCGGCTTGGCCGGGGTCTTGCGGAAGCCCGATTGGAACCGCTGGGCCGTCGGCCGCGGCCGTGGCTGCGATCGCCTGTTCCACCTCGTGCGGCCCGCCGCGCAAGCGGACGATGTCGAGCACGACGAAGCCGCCGGCTGCGTCTCGCGCCAACTTGAGGCCGACGGTGAAGTCCGGGTCACGGCCTCGGGTCTCGGCCGTTGCGGCGAGGTCCCAGGCGCGGACGGCATTGAGGGTCGCGGGATCTTCGGCGATCGTAATGCGTGCGGCCTGGAAAAGACGTCCGGTGCGGGGCCGGGGATCTTGCTGGAACAGCGAGGCGAAGGTTCGCTCACCGAGGATCTCGCGCTTGCGGGCGATTGCCGCAGCATCTTCCCACTCGGGCCACAGCGGTGCACCGGTCTCGCGCCCCAGCGGATCGTCGGCCTCGGCGAGGGCGGGCAGGCGCAGCGTACGCCACGGATCAGGGCCGTCCGCGATGCGGCCCCCGAGGTCGTCGGGGTGCCATCGTGTCATAATAAGGATCATACGGCCTCCTGGCTTGAGCCGGGTTGTGAGGTCTGAGCGAAACCAGTTCCAGAGCTGCTCGCGGGCAGCGGGGCTGTCGGCTTCGGCTTGGGATTTCACTGGGTCGTCGATCAGGATGAGATCGGCACGGCGGCCCGTGATAGGGCCGCGCACGCCCGTCGCGTAGTATTCCGCACCGGTATTTGTGCCGAAGCGATGCGCCGCGCGCGACGCCGGGTCGAGTGCGTAGCCCAACCGTGGGGCATGCTGCTCGACCAGCGCGCGGACACCGCGGCCGAAGTGGCGGGCGAGGGAGGAGGTGTGACTGGTCGCGATGATCGACGACGTCGGATGCCGCGAGATCCACCAGGGTGGAAAGACCAGGGATGCATACGTGGATTTCGCGGTTCCCGGTGGTAGGAGAAGCATAAGCCGGTCGGTGCGACCGGCGGAGAGGCTCTCCAATTCGTTCAGGATCAGGCGATGGTGCGCTGCAGGTTGGTGGCCACGGGGTGCAAGGGCCAGGGTGGCCCAAGCGGCGAGATCTGTGCGAATGCTCTTGCGGAGGATGCGCTCAGCTTTGAGGTCTGACTGTGTCCAGGTCGGCATCGGGCATGGTTGCGAGGTCCGCGGGAGGGGTTGCGGCAGGAAGGCGGGGGTGCAGGTATGGCGCGGCGATCCGGGCGAGAGCGACTGCGCCGTCTTTGTCGCCCAATCCAAATCTGCGACGCATCTCACTCAAGATTAGCGCGAGTGGTGTGTCTGGGCAGGGCTCAACGGGGCAAGGCTCAACGGGGCAGGGCGGATCAGCGTAGGAACCAACATGGTCCACGCTGGGGAGTTTGGGCAAGGGTTATTTTCCTAGAACGCAGGTTGCAGGCTTCGGAACAGACCTGCGAGCAGCCGTGGCAATCGCGGAAGAGTGACTGCGTTGCGGCGGCCGTGCTGTCTGTGGAGACGCTCCAATCGCGCTTGTAAATCAACGACTGTAAGGAGGATCCTAATGCAAACCGGGGCGTTTGGGCAAGGTATTGCTCTCGGAAAATTGATTTCTTTGGGTTTGCTCGCGACGACTCTCGCGAGTTGCGGGGTTGCGAGCGACGGCCGCTATGCCGGCCGCGTCGTGACCACTCAAGGAGATTGTGGACTTGGCTTCGATCCGCAGGGGAACGCGACCGCGACACTAACCTTGCGTGGCGGCGAGGCACAGTTCTCCCCTACCGATGGGGTGGCGGTACTGCCCGGACATGTCGACGGCGCCGGGCATGTGCTCGCGGGGAGCAATGCGACCGGCGCCGACAAAAAGCCTTTTCCGCAAGTCTTCGATGGCAGCCGTGCCGGCGAGCGCGTGCACGGGACCTTTGCGACGCCGCGATGCCGGGCGTCGGTGGACCTAACCCGAGGCTAGCGCACGTTATCCCAAGACCGGGCGATCGCCGCGTCGTGGTTCAGCGCAGCGACGATCAAGTCGATTCCGTTGGCGTGCCACCGGCTGATCGCCTTGTGGTCCGCACCCAATAGGCGGGCGAGCCGCCGCCAACTGAACAGGTGCCGGCCTGTCAGCGGGCTCACCAGGCTACGGCAGCCTACGATCCGACGCAGGACCAGTTTGTCGGGCGGGATCAGCGCAATCCACGCCAACGCTTGATCCATGCGGGTAATCTGCGCTGCCGAGGGTATCGGCGCCCGCGGCCGCGAAGCGTCGGTCGCCGCATACGCCTCGAGTGCCTCCGCCACAAACTGGTGCCGGGTCTGGCGAAGGGCGGTGGTTGGGCCGGTGCGCGGCAGGCAGAGCAGGGTGTGGCCGGCCTCCTCGATGCGGGCACCAACAGTTTCGGCATCGACGAGCGATCGCTGCTCGGGCCGCGGCGTCGCGGGGCGGGCAACCACGCGGCTGCGCGTTGCGCGAATGTCGAATCGCTCTGGCACCGCCGTGGCGGGACGGGCGGGTATGTTGCTGGCGGTGAAGGTGGCACCAGTGCGGAATGACGTCATGAACTGCGCCTCGCTGTATGGATCAGAGGAATGCGGGGGATCAGAGGAACACGGGGAAAGGATACGGTTCGCCCGCGAGGGTGGAGTTGCTCGTGATGGCCAACCAAGACAGCGGGTGGCCCGGCGGTAGCGCTGGACGATCGGTGCGCTCCGGAACGGGGCGGGGCAGCGGCTGCAGCCGGGTAATCGGCGGCAGTCCGAGGCGCCGGGCCCGCTCGATGACGGAATTGCGCCCGACTTGGAGTTGCAAGGCGACGGCATGCCAGGGCATGCCGGCAGCACGCAAATGCAGCAGCTGGGCGTCCGCATGGGACGACCAAGTTATGGCGATTGACATTGTGGGGGGTCCTTGAGGACGGAAGCAGGCGTTCAGCCGGTCTGCGTGAGACAGACTGGAGCCAACCCGGAAACTGTTAGTCCTACTGACAGTGTTCGTCAATTGTTCTTGCGCCCTGTGCTTGTGTAATCTGCCGATCGAAACAAGATTTCAGGCCAGGAGGGCATCGATGACGTCGAGTTTGGGGGACCGGATCGCCGCGCTCCGCCGAGAACGCGGCTTGAGCCAAGCAGGGTTGGCGGCCGCGACCGGCGTGTCCCGTAGCGCCGTGGCGCAGTGGGAGACGGACCGCGCCGGCCAGGTGAGCGGCAACCTCTCACGCATCGCGCAGGTTCTGGACGTCTCGCTCGAAGTGCTGCTGCACGGCGAGGCGGCGCGCGGGCCGGAAGGCCTCACTGGCGACGAACTCGCGTTGCTAAGGCTCTACCGGGTGTGCGGAACGGACCAGCGTGCCGAGTTGCTGCGCAGTGCCCGGCGGCTCGCGCGCGGGGTCGGGGAGCCTAAGGACAAGCCGCGCGTTTGAACGCCGTGCAGCGGGAGCGCAGCGATGAGCATGACGCAGGTTGGAACGGCGTTGACCACGAGCGGGGACGCGACGGTCCTCGACCCGGCATCCCTGGCAGAACTGTCGAAGGCGATGGAGCGACTACAGGACGGCGGTGGCCTGGTGGTCCGACTGGCCGACGTCGTTGGTGGCGCGATGGGGCGTGGGGTCCGCTTCGGCACCCGCTCGCTCGGGATCGTCCCGGGAGCCCAGTCGGCGGTCCAAAGCGTGGTGGAGGTGGCGCTCAAGCGGGCCTTCGACATCGCGGTGTTGCGCCTCGGCAAAGAGGGGCAGCTTGCGCAGAGCAAGCGCATCGCCGGGCCGCTGGTCTTCCTGTCGGGCGCGGTGGGCGGCTTCGTCGGCATGGGCGGATTCGTGCCGGATGCGACGGTCACCAGCCTCACGATCATGCGTGAGATCGCGCGTATCGCGGTGGAGGAAGGCGAGGATCTGAGCGATGCGGATGCCCGGGCTGCCTGCCTGCAGGTGTTTGCCTTGAACGCCGGCCAGAAAGGTAGCGCCGAGCCGGAGGCCAGCTACTTCTCCGCACGGTTCGTCATGCAGGGCCGGCCCGTCGCCCTGCTGTTGGCCGACGTGGCCCGGCGATTCGGGGTGACGCTATCGCAGAAATTCGCCCTGCAAGCCGTGCCAGTGCTGGGCGCGGTCGCAGGGGCGTCGCTGAATGCCTCGTTCCTCGGCCATTATCGCGACCTCGCGCGCGCCCACTTCACCATCCGACGGCTCGAGCGGCGCTTCGGCGAAGCCGCGGTCAGGCAGGCGGCAGAAGCCTAGACAGCACCGCCAACGTATCCGTTCCCGCGGGCACGGTCAGGATTGCCCCGGGGGTCCGTGCCGCCAGCACCGTCACGGCGCCTTTGGGACAGATCCCCAGGCATTTGGTTTCGATCACGCGGCAAGTCGCGCGCTGCCCGGTGGCGCGCAGACCACGCTTGAGTTCACGCGGAAGACTATCCTCGCCGTCCGGCCCGAAGCCACCATCCAGCTTTCGGCTGCATTTGCGGCAGACGAGGATGACGTCCCGCCATGGTGTCTGTCTTGCAACTATGTCGTCTTTGTCGTGTGCGGCCATGGGTCGGAACGGTCTCTGCGGGTTGCCAGATGGCTCGGGTGTGGAATGGTGCGTGTCGGCGCTCGGCGCCCAACGATACTCACATGGGGGAATTCCGATGGATGTCACGATCAAAGCGGCGCTCGCCGGCCTCTGCCTCGCGTTGCCAGTGGCGGGGTGTGCCACTCGGGCCCAAGCGCCACTGCCGCAGGAGCAGATCCTGACGGGGCAGAAACTCAGCCAGGCGGACGCGGATTTCGTGACCGAAAGCTATCGCATCGTCGAGTTGGATAACCGGGAGGGCCAATTGGCGGCGACCCAGTCGGGCAATCCGCAGGTTCGTGCCCTTGCGGCGGAGATCGTCGGCAAGGCCAACCAGCTCTATCCCCCGCTGCAGGACGCCATCCAGACGAATGGCATCACCCCCCCGCGCGAACTGCCCATCGATCTACGCGGCCGGCTGGACCGCACCCGGGCGTTGCACGGCGCCGCGTTCGACCGGTCCTACCTGTCGGACCAGGTGGAGACGCATCAACGCGCGATCCGGGTATTTCAGGCTGAACAGGCACGCACGCAGGACCCGACGCTGCGGGCCCTAGTCGATCGTGCACTGCCGGTCGTGCAGGAGGATCTCGGCAAGTTGCAAGCCCTGCAGTCCGCGATGCCGTGAGCCACGGTTAAGCCAGGGCTTGCGCCCTAGCCGCCAAGCACCCCCTGTGTGTGGACATACAGGCTGTAGAGCGACTGACTGGATGCCATGAACAGCCGGTTGCGGTGCCGGCCGCCGAAGCACAGATTGGCGCATCGTTCCGGCAGGGCGATGCGCCCGATCGCGACCCCTGCCGGGTTGAACACCATCACGCCGTCAAGTTCGGGGGTCATGCCCCAACCGCACCAGAGGTTGCCATCGACGTCGACCCGGAAGCCGTCGGGGCTCCCCTCGCCGGCATCGATGAAAGTCCGCGCATTGGCGAGCGATCGCCCATCCGCCGACACGTCGAACGCGAGCAGGCGACGGGGCGTGGAGGCGCATTCGACGACATACAGCAAACGCTCGTCAGGGGAGAAGGCGAGCCCGTTCGGCCGCCCGATCTCGCCGGCGACGACGGTGATCGCCCCCGTATGGCCGTCGACCCGGTAGACGTTGGTCGGCAATTCGGGAGACGCCTTCTCCCCCTCGTAATAGCCGCCGATGCCGAAATCGGGGTCGGTGAACCAGATCGATCCGTCCGATTTCACTACCACGTCGTTGGGTGAATTCAGCCGCTTGCCCTCGAATTGGTCGGCCAACACGGTGATCGTGCCATCATACTCCGTCCGCGTGACCCGGCGGGTGCCGTGTTCACAGGTGACGAGCCGCCCCTGCCGGTCCCGCGTGTTGCCGTTCGCATTGTTTGCCGGCCGCCGAAAAACCGAGGTGGCGCCGGTTTCCTCGTCCCATCGCAGGATGCGGTTGTTGGGGATGTCGCTCCACAGCACGCAGCGCGCGTCGCCGAACCACACCGGCCCCTCGGCCCAGCGGCAGCCGGTATACAGCCGTTCGACTGCGCCGAGCGCGACGCGGTAGGGGGCAAAGCTCGGGTCGAGGATCTCGACGGCCGGGTCGGGATAGCGTTCGGTGGGGCGCCATGGTTCGGACATGGTGACTGCGTAGCGCCCCGTACGGAGCCGGGCAACTTGCAGGGACGACCATTGGCCCGCAAAATGGTGCGATGGAACGCCAGCCGCAAAACCCCGCATCCCGCGACGTCGTTCGCGCCGTGCTCGAAACCCGGGATCACCGGCACAACGAGACGCACGCGATACTGCTCGCACTCTACCAGGGCCTGGTCGCGGAGTTGGTCGAGCAGGGTGCGCTCGAGCCAAAGCCGCTCGCCGAGCGGGTGGCGCGCAGCGAGGCCCATATCGCACCGGACCCGCACGGCACCCCCGCCCGGGCGATGCTGGACCATGTCATGGCCTGGTTGAAATCGATGGAGCCCGGCTTGCCGCCCGCCCATCCCGACCGCTGGGTCGCACCGACGTTCGGCACGCTCGAGCAACAGCCCCCGGAACTGTAGCACTCGTAGCGCGGCGGTCGTTCGGCGCTACATTGGGGATGGAGGAACGATCCATGGTTGCGATTACATCCCCGGCGTTCGAGCACAATGCCCGCGAGGCTCTCGGCAATGCCGGGTTGCAGAAGGTATTGGCGTTCAGCAAGCCACAATTCATGGCGCGCCGGACCCGGGCGGTGTGTGCATATGAGGAAGCGTGGGATCTGCTACGGGTCGAGGGGCCGATGCCCCGCAACGTCATGCTGGTGACGGGGCCCTCCCGCTCGGCCGACATCGAGCAGACCTTGGAACTCGGCACTCATGGGCCACGACGGCTGCAGGTGCTGCTGATCGAGGACGACCCGGCGGCGAAGCACCGGGCCGTCGCATAAGCTCCTGGCCCGAGCCTTGGCACGCCGAACTTTGACCGATTTCGACCGCGAGGCTTGGGCGATCTACGCCCGGCATGTCGCGGCGCTGCCAGGGCGTGCCCTGCCGGCCCTGGCCCCCGCGCTGATGGCTCCGCCGGTGCAGCAGCAGGTGCAAATCTCGTCGCCGGCTAAGCTCACCCCGATCATCGCGCAGGTTTCAGTCGGGCAACAGCCGGCTGGGTTGGACAAGGCAAGCTGGAACCGGCTGCGCACTGGCAAGCTGCAGCCCGAGCGGACTCTCGACCTGCACGGACGAACGGCGCAGCACGCCTACCTCGCGTTGCAGAGCTTTCTGCTGCGCGCGCATGCCGACCGGGTGCGCTGCGTGGAAGTGATCACCGGGCGGGGCACCGGCGAGACCGGCGGGGTGATCCGGCGCGAATTGCCCCTCTGGCTCAATCTTCCGCAGCTGCGCCCGCTGGTGCTGGGGGTCACGCATCCCCATGCCGCCAATGTCGGCGCGGTCCGGCTGCTGCTGCGGCGCACACGCTAGCAGCGAACGGAAATAAAATACTCTCTGGAAGGCGATCCAGAAACTGCCACACTCCTCCAGGGGATTATTACAGAACGCTTAACTCTTTGACTTCAGGCATTTTTTTCCCAAGTATCGGTCGTGGCGGTGCGGCGTTTTCCTGCTCCCCGATCTTGGTGAAAGAGAACGCGATGTCTGTCATCTCTGCGGCTCCGCTCGTGCATGAATCCCCGGCTGTGACGCGAGTCTCGCTGCCGGCCCGACCTAGCTGGCGTCCGCAAGCGCTGCGTCGACTCGTCTCGCCCGCGATCATCCTATTGGCTTGGCAGGCAGCCTCGATGAGCGGGCTGATCTCTCCGCGCGTGCTTGCGGCGCCGACGACAATCCTGGCGACCGCATGGGGCTTGCTACTGTCCGGTGAGTTGGTCACCAACATGATCGTGTCGCTCGAGCGTGTCGCCGTCGGCCTGTCATTCGGCGTCGTGATTGGCGCGACGCTCGCCTTGGTCTCCGGGCTGTCGCGGCTAGGGGAGGATATCGTCGACGCGCCCATGCAGATGGCGCGCACCCTGCCGTTCCTCGCCCTGGTGCCGCTATTCATCCTGTGGTTCGGCATCGGCGAACTGCCGAAGGTTGCGCTCGTCGCCTTGGGAAGCATGTTCCCCATCTATCTCAACCTCTATGCCGGCATCCGCGGTATCGATCCCAAGCTGCTCGAAGCGGGCCGCGTTTTCGGGCTCGGCCATTGGGGCCTGATCCGGGAGGTGGTGCTGCCTGGCGCATTGCCCTCCGGCCTGGTTGGGCTGCGCTACGCCCTTGGAACAGCTTGGCTGTCGTTGGTGGTGGCCGAGCAGGTCAACGCGTCGGCCGGGATCGGCTACTTGATCAACGACGCGCGAGATTTCCTGCGCACCGACGTGATCGTGGTCGGGTTGGTGGTCTACGCCATCCTCGGCCTGAGTGCGGATTCGCTGGTCCGGCTGGCGGAGCGCCGCCTGCTCGCTTGGCGCCCGATGGCGGTGCGCCGGTGAACGCCGTGCAAAACGGCGGCGTGCACGTTCGCGGGTTGGTGCGCCAGTTCGGTGCCCAACGCGTGCTCGACGACCTCGATCTGGAGATCCGCCCCGGGGAGTTTGTAGCCCTGCTGGGCCGGAGCGGGTCCGGCAAAACTACCCTGCTGCGCACGCTGGCAGGGCTCGATCCCGTGCCGGAGGAAGCGGTCGTCGCGGTGCCGCAACCCACGGCCGTCGTGTTCCAGGAGCCGCGCCTGTTGCCATGGAAGCACGTCTGGCAGAACGTCGCGCTGGGTCTGCCTGGCGCTAACCCACGCGCCCGAGCCGAGGCCGCCCTACGAGAGGTGGAACTCGGCCACCGTGTGGATGCCTGGCCTGTAACCCTATCCGGCGGCGAGGCACAGCGGGCAGCCCTGGCTCGTGCCCTCGTCCGCGAACCACGTCTGCTCCTGCTGGACGAGCCGTTCGCAGCGCTGGACGCCCTGACTCGCATGCGCATGCACGCGCTGGTGCTGGACCTGTGGCGCGTGCACCATCCGACGGCCCTGATCGTGACCCATGACGTGGACGAGGCTCTGCTGCTGGCGGACCGCGTCCTGGTTTTGGAGCGCGGCCGTATCGCGACGGACGTTCTTGTCGGCCTGGACCGTCCCCGTGACCCGGCGGCGTTCGGCGCCTTGCGCACGCAGCTCCTGCGGGCGCTCGGGGTGGAACTGCCGCAAGTCCGGGAGCCCCAAGCTCGGGAGGGCGTGTGATGGATGGAGCAATCGTCCCGCTCACGCCCGATGCCGCTCTCACCGCTGCTTTCGCGGCCCGCGCCGCCGAGCATGACCGGGATGCCAGCTTCCCGCACGAGAACTTCCGACTGTTGGCCGACGCGGGGCTACTAAACCTGACCGCGTCGGCGACCGACGGCGGCGGCGGCGCAGGCCTCGCGCGTGTCGTCGCCTTGGTTGGAACCGTCGCCGAGGGCTGCCCGTCCACGGCACTGGTTCTGGCGATGCAGCTGATCCACGTGCACCTGTCGAGCCGCAACCCGAACTGGCCGGCCACCCTGCGAAGCCTCGTCGGCACCGGCGCCGCCGAGGGTGCGCTGATCAACGCGTTGCGCGTCGAGCCGGCGCTCGGCACCCCGGCCCGCGGCGGCATGCCTGCCACGACGGCGCGGCGCGTGCCCGAAGGTTGGTCGATCAGTGGGCGCAAGATCTATTCGACCGGTGCGCCGGGCCTCGATTGGATGCTGGTCTACGCGCGCACCGACGAGGCGGACCCCCGAATGGGCTTCTTCCTGGTTCCCGCGCACAGCGCCGGTGTCACCATCGAGGAGACATGGGACCAGCTCGGCCTGCGCGCGTCCGGCAGCCATGATGTGGTATTCGACAACGTCATCGTGCCGGAGGAGAACGCTGTCGATGTGCGGACGCCGGGTGCATGGCGGCCTGATCCGGTCCAGGTCGCCTGGAACACGCTGACCATCGCGGCGCTCTATACCGGTGTAGCGACGGCCGCCCGCGATTGGTTGGTGACGTTCCTGCGCGAACGGGTGCCTGCCAATCTGGGCGCACCCTTGGCGAGCCTGCCGCGCATGCAGGAGGCAGTGGGTGGCATCGAGGCGCTGCTGCTCAGCAATCGACGCTTGATCGCCGACGCTGCCGCCGAGCACGACCGCACTGGCGGGCCCGGCTCGAATGCGTGCAATCTGATCAAGACGATTGCTGCCGAGAACGCAATCCGGGCCGTTGAGGAAGCATTGAAGCTAACTGGCAACCACGGGCTGTCACGCAGCAACCCGCTGGAGCGACACCTGCGCGACGTGCTGTGCGCCCGCATCCACACGCCCCAGGCGGATGCCGCGCTGCTTGCCGCCGGCAAATCAGCCCTGGGCCAATAGGGAGATCATCATGACGCATCCCATCGAATTCATCGGCATGGTTCAGCCGCGCGAGCAGTCGGAGACGCGGCCGGCCAAAGGCCCTGCGATCGATCCGGGCTATCTGCGGGCCAGCGCGCAGGCGCACGATGTCGCGGGCTTCGACCGCATCCTCATCGGCTGGTACAGCAACGGTCCGGACGGCTTCCAGATCGCGACCCATGCCGCGGCCCACACGGAGAACGTCGGCTTTCTCGTGGCGCACCGCCCGGGATTTCAGGCGCCCACACTGGCCGCCCGAGCCTTCGCAACGCTGGACCAACTCAGCAATGGTCGGGCCGCGATCCACGTCATCTCCGGCGGTGACGACACCGACCAGCACCGCGATGGCGACTGGCTGGGCAAAGATGACCGCTACGCCCGAACCGACGAATACGTCAGCATCCTCAAGTCAGTATGGGGCGGGACGTCCCCTGTCGATCACGAAGGCGCCTACTACCATATCGAGGGCGCGTCTCCGGCGGTGCGCACGGTGCAATCGCCGCGCATCCCCATCTACTTCGGGGGGGCGTCCGAGGCGGCTTTGGACGTCGCGGGCAAACACGCCGACGTTTATGCGCTATGGGGCGAGACCCAGGCGCAGGTTCGCGAGATCATCGCCAAGGTCCGAGCTGCCACTGCGCGGCACCGCGGGGCCCAAGCGGCGGCTGACATCCGGTTCAGCCTCAGCTTCCGCCCGATCCTGGCCGCCACCGAGAGCTTGGCATGGGAGAAGGCGGAGCGGATCCTGCACGAGACCCTCCGCGTTCGTGGCGAGGCGGCACTCGGCCCGGCGGCCGGAGCGCCCGCGAACGCCGGGTCGCAACGGCTTCTAGCGGCGGCGGCGCTCGGCGATCGCCCTGAGGGACGTCTCTACACCGCCATCGCCCGCGCCACTGGCGCCCGGGGGAACACGACCGCCCTAGTAGGTACGCCAGAACAGGTGGCCGCCAGCTTCGCCGACTATCACGCGCTCGGCGTCACGACATTCTTGATCCGAGGGTTCGATCCGCTGGGGGATGCAGCTGAGTATGGCCGCACGCTTCTACCCGCCACCCGCCAGTTGCTCGATCAGCGCGTGCAAC
The DNA here is from genome assembly GCA_964242215.1 of uncultured Acetobacteraceae bacterium. Classification (GTDB taxonomy): domain Bacteria; phylum Pseudomonadota; class Alphaproteobacteria; order Acetobacterales; family Acetobacteraceae; genus LMUY01. The sequence continues at coordinate 22,126 of CAXTCJ010000077.1, forward strand.
TAGCAGCCGAGTAGGCCCGTGAACTTATCCTCCCCCGTTCTTCACGGGGGAGGGGGACCATGCGAAGCATGGTGGAGGGGGCGCGTGGGCACAGACCGTGCCGCAAGCGCTCCGTCGGCTCCACCGCCAAGAACGGCGGAGAATGTTTAAGGCTAGGTGGGCTCGCGGTCAGGTGGCAGGGCGAGTTGGTTCGACCACGCCTCGATCCAGATCGGCAAAGCAGCCGCCGGAAGCGCACGGGCGATAAGGAAGCCCTGGGCATACTCGACGTCCATGTCGCGCATTCGCACCCACATCGCCTCGTTCTCGATCCCCTCGGCGATGACTTCCAGCGACCGGCTTTTCGCGTTGGCCACCGTTCGCTTGAGGTAGTTGCGCGCCAGCAAATCCGTCTCCGACCGCAGCACCACCTGCTTGTCGAGCTTCACCACGTTGAATGGCAGGTCGAACAAGTTCAACTGGTTCATCATCTCCGGCCCCATGTCGTCGATGGCGACGCGGTATCCAGCGTTACGCCAGCGCTCGAGCGCATAGGTCAGCCCATTGAGATCGCTGACAGGGCGGCTTTCCGTCAGCTCGATCAGGATCCGCTCGACCGGGATGGCGAATTGCTGACGATGAGCCTCGATCCGCTGCAATGCCTCTGGAAACAGCAGCACATCGAGGGGCAGGTTGATGCTGATGAACAGATGCCGATGGTCCAGCAGGCTCGGATCGATGCTCGCCATAGCAGAATACGCCACGGCATCCGTAAGCCGCAGCGACAAGCCTGCACGCTCGATCTGGGGAATGAACTGGTCGGGACCGATGGTCCCATATTCCTCATGGTTTAGGCGGACCAGCGTCTCCATGCCGACCGGAGTGCGATCGGAAAGCCGGACGATGGGTTGAAACCGGCAATCCACATTCCGCGCATCGAAGGTCAGCGCGACGTCCGACGTCGACATGGAGGGCGGTTGGTTCGTGATCGCGGGCCGGTGTTCCCGCAAGGCCCGCCCCAAATCGCCCGGGGTCCGCGCATTGATGATGCCGGTGCCGCCGGGCAGGCCCGTGATTTCGCCCAGCAGGATCAGCTCGACCTGGGACCCGAACTCACCGGCGGACACACCGACGAGATCGCGCACCATTGCGCCGGCAGCCGCGGGTTCGAGCAACAGGTGTGAAATCCGGTGCGAGGGCTCGACCAGATGGTACAGCGCCTCGGTTGCCGAGTTTGCTCGATCGAGGATGCTGCCAGATTTTGCCACCTCCGATTCGGCGGCGGCGACCCACGCTGGATCATGACACAACAATAAGACTTGGCGGGCCTGCGCTGAAATCGTGTTGTGCCCCAACAATGGAAAGGTCGACTGAAGCCTACGACAGACAATGTATGTATCGTGTCGCCGCCGGCTCCGCTAGTCGATACAATTACGGACGGGCCCGGTGTGGAAGGTCCGCGCGGCGAGCCCGAGCTCTCTCTAGCTGGCGCTACGAGCGGGTCGGCTGGTTGGTTTAGCGGGAACCGCGTCACGGCGCAGCCTTTTCTCTCCGAGAAACAGGAGGATAGGGGCCGCGATGAAGATGGACGAGGAGGTTCCGACAACGATACCGAACAACATCACTGCCGCGAAGCCGGACAGCGCCGGACCACCGAACAGGGCGAGCGGAAGGCTTGCCAGGAACACAGTCATCGATGTTCCAAGCGTCCGATTAAGCGTTTCGTTGATCGAGAAATCTATCAATTCGCGCAGCGGCATCGATTTATACTTACGTAGATTTTCCCGGACGCGGTCGTAAACCACGACTTTATCGTTTGTGGAGTAGCCGATCACCGTCAGGATCGCCGCGACCATGACCAGGTCGAACTCGATCCGGGTGATCGCCAGAAAACCGATCACCTTGGTCACGTCGAGCAGCAGGGTCACCACGGCGCCCACCGCGAACTGCCACTCGAACCGGAACCATATATAGACCAGGATCATCAACAGGCTGATGCCGAGCGCGAGCAGCCCGTTGCGGAACAATTCGTCCGACACGGAGGCGCCGACCGCGTCGGTTCGCTGGATCGTGGTACCGGGCTGCGCCTCGGCCAACGCATCACGCACGCGGGAGACGACTTGTTCGGTCCCCGCCTCGGTCGGCTGGCGGTCGAGCCGGATCAGCACGCCGTGCTCGTCGCCGAACCGCTGCAGCCCATTCGGCGGCACGTTGTGGGCCGCCAAGGCGGTGCGGATCTTGCCGAAATCGGCCGTCCCCGGGGTGTGCACCTCCATCACGATGCCGCCTTTGAAGTCGATCCCGAGGTTGAGCCCGGGATAGAAGGCCACCGTCAACGACAGGATCGATAGAACGGCCGACGTGCCCAGGCCGATGAACCGGCCGCGCATGAACTTGATGCGCGTGTTGTCGGGGGCCAAGCGAAGCAGGGGGCGGAGGAACATGGTGCGTCCTAGACCGGTAGTAGGGCCGGGCGGCGGGAAGTATACCAGCGCACCATCATAAGCCGGGCCAGTACGGTCGCAGTGAACAGCGTGGTGACGATACCGACGGTGATCGTGACGGCAAAGCCCCGAACGGGGCCTGATCCGAACACGAATAGCATCACGTGCGCGAGGAATGCCGTGGCATTGCTGTCGATGATGGTGCTGTAGGCGCGACGGAACCCTGCCTCCAGCGCCGCGACGGGCTTGCGGTCCAGCCGGGTTTCCTCACGGATGCGCTCGTTGATCAGGATGTTGGCGTCCACCGCCATGCCCAGCGTGAGCAGGATGCCCGCCATGCCCGGCAGCGTCAGCGTGGCTTCCAGCAGCGACAACACCGCCAGCATCATGATCAGGTTGACCAGCAGCGCCACGTTCGCGAACCAGCCGAACAGCCCGTAGAACGTGCCCATGAAGCCGACCACCAGCAGGAAGCCGACGCCCAGCGCGA
>CAXTCJ010000078.1:0-12548 GCA_964242215.1 uncultured Acetobacteraceae bacterium
ACAAGGGGGCCCAATTCAATGCGGTTTGACACCGGAGTACAGCTACAGTTTCCGCACCACGCTCTCCTCAGTCATGAACGTCGGCCCGGCGGTCGAATTCCTGGTCAAGACCAAGGGGGCGCAGAAACTCGCCTTCCTGGGCCGCAAGGACGATTGGGGCCGCACCGCGTCTGGCCAGATCAAGGACCGTAGCAAGGAGTCAGGCGCTACCGTGGTCGCGGATGAGTATTTCGAAGTGGGCCGCATGGACTTCTACGGTCTGCTGACCAAGATCCGCGCCGCCGGCCCGGATGCAGTGCTGATTGCCTGCTACATCGAGGACGGACTGTCCCTGATGAAGCAGTACTGCGAGTTGCAGATGAAGCAGCCGTGATGGGGCTCGGGGTGATCTGGTCCTCGCCAACGTTCATGAAAACGGCGGGCCGCACCGTGGAGGGCATCTATCTCTCCACCGGCCCCACCACGAGCCAGACGCCCGACCTCGCCGCCTTCGGGGCCGAGTTGCAGAAGGTAACCGGGCACCCGGCATTGCCCTACGAAGTCACCGCCTACGACAACCTGATGCTGTCCATCGCTCCCATGTAGAAGGCGGGCAGCACCGACGGACGAAGGTGAGGGATACGTTACGGTCGTTCGAATACAAGCGCCTGCTGCAAACCTGTCGCTTCTTGCGCGGCAACGGCCAGTCCGTGGTGCAGATTAACATCAATGAGGTAAAGAGCGGCGTGCCAACCTTGCTGACCTCTACGCAAACCAGCTGATCCCTGCACGATGTTCGAGATCAAGTTTGGAACCAGCGAACCCGGTCAGTGCGACGGCTTTGCGAGGCCGACTTTGATCACGGTGTCCGGATCGACGGGCGTCGTGTTGCCGGGGGAAAAGGTGGGGAAGGTCCGCAGCTGTTTCGGGGTGTAGGCGGCAACCTCCATGACTTGGCCCACCAGAACCATGGCATCGACCGGCACTGCAATGGGCCGTGCGTCAAAGCCCAGGAAACCTCCATAGGCGATCACCACCTGTATGGTGCCATCAGTGCCGCGGACCACCTGTTCCACGGTTCCCAGCAAGCGTTGACTTTCGACGGGCTGCAGAACGCTCCGGTGCAGAAGACTGCCCACCCGCACGGGTTGCGGGAAGCGCATCGCCGCCGAATCCGCCAAACTCATTCCGGCTGGCGGCGGCATTCCTCCGGGCGTTTGGCTTTGGGCAGATGCAACGTTGCTCAGCAAGACCAAAGATAGCAGGACGAATGAAAACTTCATCGCTCAGATCCCGGCAAACCAGGGGAAGCCGAGCTTTTCCCAATAGCCGCCGGCGTAAGTGTTCGTCACTTCCATGGCGGTGATCCACTTCGGGTTCTTGTAGCCGAGCTTCGTCGACATGCGGAGGCGAAGCGGATACCCGAATGGGTCGGCAAGCGTCTCGTCGGCATATTGGGTCGCGAGCAGCGTCTGAGGATGGAGTGCCGTCGCCATGTCGATGCTGCTGGGGTAATCGTCGGCCGTTTTGAAGGCGACGTATTTGGCGCGTAGGTCGGCGCCCACTCGCTCGAGGAAGCTACGCAGCGGGACGCCGGACCACTGGCCGATGTAATCCCAGCCTTCGACGCAGACATGCTTGATGATCATCTCGCGCTGCGGCAGCGCGTTGATCTCCCCCAAGCTCCATCGCCGCTTGTTGGATATTCTTCCCGACAGTTCGAGACTCCAATTCGTCCCGTTCACCGGCTTGACGTCCATGACGTCGTAGTAGGCGTTGAACTTCGGCGGCTTCAGTACCATCGATGCCGGGTAGGTCGGTGCGAGCTTGTTTGGGTCGAAGATCAGTTCCTGCACGCCGTCGTTCAACCGCGAGATGGCGAGCAGTGCCGCCTCGACCGCCTTGGGCCGCGTCACGTCGCACCCCGTCAGCATGGTCAGTGCACCCAGGGACAGCCCATTGCGGATCAAGCCGCGGCGTTCCAGCGACCGCAGCAGCGGGCGATGATCATCGAGGATCGCCCGGTCCGGGACTTGGCTTGGGCGGAAGAGCGACCTCATGACCGGCTCACCGGCTTGCTGCGTTCGGACGGTCCAGCCCTTGTACTGCTAGTCGGCGGTGCCCAGAGCGCCGCGCGGCCTCCCTGGCTGTGGCCGCGCACGCCCAACCGCGGACCACCGGCCAACATCGCCCACAACGTCTTGGGCACGAGCAGTGCGAGTGCGACGTGCACGATCAGGAAACCGACGATCACCGCCATCCCGGTAAAATGCAGCACCCGTGCGGTCTGGAAGCCACCGAGCAGCGAGACCAAGCCTGAGAACTGAACCGGCTTCCAGATCGCAAGGCCGGTGATCACCTGGGAGATCCCAGCGAGTATGACGACAATGTAGAGCAGCTTCTGTATCGCGTTGTAGACCGTGATGTCCTCGTGCGCGAACTTGAAGTGCAGCGTGTCGATGACCGTGTGCACCAGGTCCGCCGGCCGGATCGGCAGCAGCCTCTCGCGCAGTCGCCCGCTCGCGAGGCCGTAAATCAGATAGGCCAGCCCGTTGAGCACGAGGAACCACATGCCTGCGAAATGCCAGTTGAGGCTCCAAGCCGCCCAATCGCCGAGCCTCATGAACTTGCTGACATGAAGTCCGCGGATGATCACGTCGTCGTCGTAGATACCCAAGCCCGACGTGATCATGACCAGCATGACTGCAGCGTTGATCCAATGCATGATCCTGACAGGCAGTGGATGGAGACGGCGCCCAGCGGCCGGCGGCGGGGCGGTCATACCGGAAATGTCAGCTTGCGATTGGCTCATGAGTTAAATCCCGTTGTGGGCGATGATGCGTTAAGGGCCGAATTACAAATGACGGATCCCGGCTCGGGGCTATGTCCAGGCACGATCATCACCATCGCGACACCCGCATCAGACTGGCTCGTCCCAGTACCGTCACGATCGCGCATCCAACCGTGTACCAGACCGCGATGTAAAGCGGATCATCCGAGGGACACGCGAAGACGAAGACGAATGCGCCCCAAGCGGCGGACGACAGGCCGGCGGCAAGCGCGGTTCCTGCAAGGTCGGTCGGGGCACCGCGGCGTATCATTACACCCAAGGCGATGACTGGAGGGATCGATAGGACGACCATTTTCCAGACGCATTGCAGGCCTTGTGTCCAGTCTAGACGACGGGCCAGATCCGCAACTCCTTGTCCGGCCGCGTCGATCAACCAGCCACTGGCGAGGATGGCAACGAGGCACACGAGTATCCAACGCAATCCGCGCCGAGGGGATCGGGCGGGATCGGCCGAGAGGATTGCAACGCTCGCCCCAAGGACGGCGATGAGCCCCACGCCGGCGAGCTTCCACCAGAAGGACGGCGCTTGCATCGCCACCGTTATATCCGGCCGCATAAAACCCATGCCGAGGAAGGCCGCGACCTCTACGGCAGCGAGGAGCAGCAACAGCGTCGCCTCCTGCGCAACGCTCCGTCGCCGCACCGGACGAAGATCTCGGCTGAGGCGGTCGAGCAGGGACTCAGTCCGCATCGCCGGAGGCCTTGATGATGCCGACGAGACGTTTAAGACCGCGGTGGACATTCACCTTGATGAGAGAGACCGATTGGCCCGTCGCCCGGGACGCCTCCTCAACGCTGTAGCCCTCGAGCTTCACCAGCCGGATCGCTTCAGCCTGGGAGGGCTTCAACGCAGCCATCAGTTGTTGGAACGTCGAACCAGCGATGACGGCATCTCCGTGGTCTGGCACTCCGATGTCGTCGTTCAGGGGCTCGGCAGCCTCTGACTTAAGCGAACGCAAACGATCGATCCACTTGTATCGCGCGATCGCGGCTAGCCAAGGGCCGAAGGGACGCGCCGGGTCGTAGGTATGGCGTTTCTCGTGGATGGCCAACAGAACGTCCTGAACCGCGTCCTCCGTCATGGAAGGCGGCAGACGCCTCCCGTAGTACCGGCGCAACCAGAGAGCCAGTTCGGCGAGTAGGTGTCTGTAAGCATCGGCATCTCCCCGCTGTGTAGCCGCCATCATTCGATCCCAGGCCTGACCGGGTGCATCGTCGCTCTTGGCACTCACGATCGGGGCCATATTGGCTCAGCCCGGTTCGGAACCGGCCGTCGCGCTCGACCCACGCTGGTCCCGTGGGCTTCGAACATCCTATTCGGCGGGGCCGGACGTTGGTTACAGGCGAGGACAACGCTGGGCCAGAAAACATACCGGTGGGGAGTTTCCGGATCGCGACGCAGCGCGGGAGTAAATCGGCCCTCGGCCCTGTAAGACAGCCTGCCCAAAAGCGACCGTTCCGGCGTTCGGGTATTCCGGCACATCCCCACGTTTGTTCCCACGTTACGACAAGCAGAGCCAAAGCCCATCCTACGAACGCAGGGCAGCGGCTGCCGGTATGATCGCAGTCTTGGCCTATTCTAGAATGCTCGCACTAGAACTATCAAATCCTAAATTCCCGAACACGCGCGCGTGGGGATGATTGTTCAAGCGTCCCTCGTCGTTCGGGTGATGAGACGACCGCCGTGCCGGTAGGTCAGGTAGGCCCAAAGCCAGTTCAGCACCACGGTGGCGCGGTTGCGCCCCCCGGCGAGCAGCAACACATGGGTCAGCCCCCAAAGCCACCAGGCGGGCGCACCCCAGAGCCGGACCTTGCGGTGTTCAACCACAGCCGCTAGCCGGCCGATCGTGGCCAGGTTACCGTAATGGCGATACTGGAAGGGACCCGGCGGATCGAATCCCTCGATCGCCGCCCGGATCACATGGGCCGCGTACCGGCCCTGCTGTTTCGCGGCGGGCGCGAGACCCGGAACCGAGGCACCTGCCCACCCGGTGGAGGCAGAGGTGTCCCCGATCGCGAAGACGCCGGGCCAGCCGTGCACCGACAGATCTGCATCGACTACGACGCGACCCGACTTGTCGTCCGCTTGGCCGAGCCACTTCGCCGCCGGTGACGCCGCCACGCCGGCGGCCCAAAACGCTGTCTTGGCAGCGATACGGCTGCCGTCGATCTCGACGCCCTCGTGATCGACAAGGGTCACCTTAGCCCCTGTGCGGACCTCGACACCGAGCTCGCGCAACGAACGATCGGCCTGCGACGAGAGCACCGGGGAGAACGCAGGCAGCACTCGCGACGCGGATTGCACCAGGATAACTCGGACCGCAGCCGGATCGATCGCACGGTACTCCTGGTCCAAGCCGGTATGGGCGAGTTCTGCCAGGGCCCCGGCCAACTCAACCCCGGCCGGTCCTCCGCCGACGACCACGAAGGTCAGCCAGGCCTCACGTTTGGCCGGGTCTTCCTCGCTCTCCGCCCGCTCGAATGCGAGGAGCATGCGGCTCCGCATCGCCGTTGCATCCTCAATGCTCTTCAGCCCGGGTGCATGCGCCGCCCATTCGTCTCGCCCGAAATAACTGTGCTGAGCGCCGGTCGCCAGAACGAGATAGTCGAACGGGATGCGTTGGTCAGGCAGCAGGATCGCGCGTGCCGCCTGGTCCACGCCGATCACCTCTCCCAGACGGACGGCGACGTTGCGCTGGTCCCGCAGAACGCTGCGGATCGGGATGGCGATATCGGCGGGCGACAGCGCCGCGGTCGCGACCTGGTAGAGGAGTGGCTGAAACAGATAGTGGTTGCGTCGGTCGATGAGAGTGATGCGGCAGGCGGTCCACCGGAGAGCATGCACGGCCGCAATTCCGCCGAAGCCACCACCGACCACGACGACATGTGGCACTGGCTCACTCGAACGGTCCCGCATCCGCGAACGGCTCGCGGCCCACCGAGCTGCCACGCCATCGAGCGACGCCCAGCCCGCGCCCGTCGACGCGAGCAGCGACAGCAATAGTGCGACTTCGAACCGGTCGGACATCACGCCGGAGGAGAGGATCGGGGGCGCCAATGCGCACAGGAGCACTGCGCTGGGCCGGGTCGCCACGCCGAACAGCAGAGCCCAGCACACGAGCAGAAGCCACCAGGGCGCGGTGACGAGATCGGCGGTGAAGGACAGGCCCCATAGGGCGAGACCGGTTCCGCTGGCGATCGCGAAGCCGAGATACAGGCGCGTCCCGAGCGGAAGTATGATGGCGCCGAGAGCGTCGATCCAGGCATAGAGCCGGCTGGTCGCCCTCACCGCCCAAACTGGCACCCGCGCAAGACCGCCTCGGAACAGGAAATCGAGCGACAGCGGTCCCGCGCCGCCGATCACCAACCAGAGCAAAAGGACAATCTGCGACCCGGCCAGATGCGCGCCGGAGAGGCCCTGGCCGACGCCAAGGACCAGAAGCAAAGCTATCGGGCGAGTGGCTAGTCCCGTCGCGAGGAGGAGCGGCGCCACGCTCCGTAGCAACGTCGCGCCCACTGACGGGGTCTCCGCAAACCCCTCGGACCGCATCATCATCATGATCTGGTGGACGAATAGGGCCTCGCTCAGCCAGATCCGCGCCGCCAGGAGGAGAATGGCGCGGAGGATGCTTGCCGCGATCGCAACCGTGTGCCCAACGGACACACAAGCCTCGAGCACCGCCTTCTCGGCTTCCCCCGAGACCTCAGGGCGGTCGAGATGGTGAGGGGCGCCGCTCATCTACGATGCAAGAGCCAGCGCGCGAGCCACCATCCCGTCGCGTAGCTGGGGTATCAGGCGCTTGGCCAGCAGGTTGTCGATGCCGAAGCTACGGCCCGCCTGTGCCACGGCAAACATGCCATGGGCGCAGATGATGCCGTTATACGTCCAGGGCCCCTCGGTCGGATCGTTGTGGAGCCCGATCAGCAGGTTGAGGATGAACAGCACACCCACCACACCGGTCAGCCTGACCGCGACGCCGAGCGTCAGCGACACGGCGAGAGCGGTTTCAAGCAGGAACACCAATGGCTGAACTAAAGCGATGTGATTGAGGAATACCTGCATGATCGAGGATGCGCCAAGTCGCATAGGCAACGGCGAGACTCCCAAGCAGAAGCACCCAATACAGCGCCAACTCGAACCAGCGATATCCACCCAGGGCAAGCTGGTCCGGGATATTGCCTCCCAGAACTTCGAAGAACGTGTGGATCGGATTGTCGCACATGACGATAGCTCGTGAGTGTGATGGCTAGTGTTCGGAGTTTTATGCGCGCTGGTTACCGTCGGCGATGCTCGAACCTCAGTTCACTGCGTAACAGGTCACTGGCCGCCGCCGTGTCGGTGGATGTAAACCGATCCCACCGTTCTCCCGAATGACAACAGCAGCAGCGACGGGCGGGCGGGATCACGGTCGTGGCCGAACTGGCGCGGACGCGGCCGGATCTGCCGCTGCTAGCGTTCCACGTGACCTACTGGAACAATCTCAGCTGGCACGATCCGAACTCGTTCGATACTGCAACGCAGCGGCAGCGCCGGTGCGTCGCACTCGATGTGAGCCCCGAATGTCCGCCAGCGCTGATCGTAGACGGCAAACTCACGCGTTTGGATCCAACGGCGATCGACCGCATCCTCCAACAGGCAGCACTGAGCCCGCAAACTGCTGCACAGATACGACATTCAACGAGAGACGCTCGAGGCACGCCGCAAGCCGTTGCTCTGCTTAGCGCATGTCATCAACCAAATGGGTCAAACCGGGGACTTCGCGAAAGGCGAGGCTAGTGGCGCGACAGCGTTGCTCGCGCTCGTCCGCGCCGTCACCAAGGCTGACCCGAGTTCACAGACCTGACCGCGCTTCTTTTACGCTGCGGGCGGGTAGTTGGATGGGAACAGCGCGCGTTTGGTCTCTTCGTCGTTGACATTCTTGAATTCGTGATTCTGCCCAACAGCCCGTGCACGCGCTACGGCTGGCCGCGCATCGACCGTCTGGAACAGGCGCTTCAGATGCGGGTACGGCGCAAGCGGATCGTCCGACCCCTTCATCACGCGTGCCGCACGATCGAGCCAGCCCCACGCCGACATATCCGCAATGGCGTAGACGCTGCGGGCGATGAACTCACGCTCGGCGAGATGGTCGTTCAGCACCTGGTAGTGCCGCTCGGCCTCGCGGCGATAGCGGTTCACGGCATAGGTCAGGCCCTCCGGGGCAGCGAACTGGAAGTGCACCGCCTGGCCGGAGTATGGGCCGAGCCCTGACGCTATAAAGAGCAGCCAGGACAGCAGCTCAGGCCGATCCTCCGGTGAACCGAGGAATTTTCCAGTCTTCTCGGCGAGGTAGAGCAGGATGGCCGTCGAGTCGAAGACGCGGGCCGCCTTGCCGCCTGGCCCGTCTGTATCGATGATCGCTGGCACCTTGCCGTTCGGATTGATTGCACGGTAGGCCGGCAAGTGCTGTTCACCTTTGCTGGTGTCGACCGGTACGGCTTCATAGGGTATCCCGGCTTCTTCTAGGAAAAGCGCGACCTTCGCGGGGTTCGGCGTTGGATGAAAGTAAAAGCGGATCACGAGGCATTCCCTCCAGGGTGGCCGTTCCGTAAGATGCGCAGATAGCGGCCGCTTAGCTGCAAAGTATTAGGCTACTCGCCAAGATGCCCAGCGCGAGTGAAGCGGGATGGCAGGATGGCAAGACCGAGAGAGTTCGACGAAGCGGCTGTGTTGGATGCAGCCGTGCAATGTTTTTGGGCGCGTGGCTATGAAGCGACCTCGATCAAGGACTTGATGGAGCGGACTGGCCTCACCGCCGCAAGCCTGTACAACGCCTATGGCGACAAACGTGCGATGTTTAGGACGGCCCTCGACCATTACATCGAAAACAGCATTGAGAAGCGTATCCAGCGCTGCGAGGCGCTGCCACCGCGCGACGCCATACGGGCATTTTTCGACGACATCTTGAGCCGCTCGATCAACGATCGCGAACGCAAGGGCTGCCTGGTCGTGAACTCTGCCTTGGAAATGGCGCCGCACGACCCGGAGTTTAAGGAAACGATTGCCGAAACGCTCAAACGGATCGAGGCGTTCTTTCTGGCCTGCGTGGAAAAGGGTCAAGCCGATGGAACTATCACCTCATCCCGACCGGCAGTCGGCTTAGCGCAGCATCTGCTCGGGATATTGATGGGCATTCGTGTCCTGGCCCGCGTACGTCCCGAGCGCGCGCTGCTCAATGGCGCGATCGGCACGGCACTCGCCTTTCTCGACAGTCCATAGCAATTAGGCAGGGTACGTTTACGGATTTGCAGCACCGGCTGTTCACGATCCAGGCGTCGGGCGATGACGGTGCCGGTGCGGCGCGCACTCCTGTTCAACAGGTATGCAGAGGATGATCAGTCCTCCGCCCGGGGCCGGGAGCAGGGAGTGTAACGGCCGGCGGTGTCGACCCGGACGGCACTCAGGACAAGGTTGCGAGTTCGGTCAGCGCCCCCAACACGTGGTCCGGCGCCACTTGCAGTCGCTCGGCATGGAGCCGCTGTGCCTTGAACATCTCGGTCGGGCCAATCTCAGCCGGCGCAGGCCCCGGGCCGCCGTCACGGCGCACCCAAGCGACCTTGAAGCCGAACCGCTTGGCTCCCGCGACATCGAAACCATTCGAGGAGACGAACATAACCTTTCCGGGTGGCACACCGATCGTGCGCTCCACCAATGCATAGGCCTTCGGACTCGGTTTGTAGGCTTGCGCCGGGTCGACGCTGATCACGTGCTCCAGCATCGTATCAAGCCCGGAGTTGTGGACGAGCGCGTGCAGCATTGCGACGCTACCATTTGAAAAGATCGCTCTGGGGCGGCCTTCGAGAGCCCGGAGCGACTCCGTCGCATCGGGCGCAAGCTCTAGATGCAGGTAGGCATCCTCGAGTTCTGTGATCAAAGCCGGTGCCGGTTCGATCCCGGCTGCATTGAGCGCGTAGGCGAGGCTGTCGCGTGTGACGATGGTGAAGTCCGCGAAAAGCTCCATGCAGGTTCGCAGCCATGTGTATTCCAGTTGCTTCAGCCGCCAGATCTGGGTGATGAACTCCCCCCGGCCCGGACAGGCCCGTTCGACGCGCTCAAGGACGGATTGCACGTCGTACAGCGTGCCATAAGCATCGAACACAAAAGCCTCGATCGCCATGGTTGTCCCCTCGCAGCGACTGCGTCTGGCATCAGTCGCGGTCACCGGTTTGCGCGCCGAATTGAATTTCGTCAAAAATGGTCGGATCGCGGCCGACCCGCGGTCGCCAACTGCCGCAGCAGATCGGCGGGGCTGACGACGAATGTCTCATGAATTGGCCGAGCCCTCCGAAGACGGGACTTTTTGGCAAGACTTCATGGGAGAGCAAGAGAGTATGCATTGATTGCGACATTAAGAGCACGCCGCACACCCCGATGACCGTCCCGGTTTACGGTGACAGCAGGGCTGCGCTAAAGTTTGCAAAAAGGGAATGCCCGAATGCCACGTTGGTCCATCCTACTGCTTGCCGCCGCCCTCGCCCAGACCGTCCCCGTGCTCGCGGCCGACGAACCCGTGGTGGCGACGCAACCTGGTAAGCTGCAGGGCAAGCTGGCCGGCGGCGTCGAGGCGTTTCTCGGCATCCCGTTCGCCGTCGCGCCAAGCGGTGCGGCGCGCTGGCAGCCACCCCGCCCCGCCACCTCCTGGGATGGCGTGCGCTCAGCACAACAATACGGCCCCGCCTGCCCGCAACAGGACGGTATCGACTCGCGCCGCATGGAGAACGAGGACTGTCTCAATCTCAACGTGCAGCGCCCGGTTGGAACCACCGGCGATGCCCACTTGCCGGTCTTCGTCTATATCTTCGGTGGCGGCCTGACCGGCGGAACCGCCAACAACGAAGACCTCGACGCCATGGTGAGGATGAACGGCGTCATCGGGGTGACGATGAACTACCGCCTCGGCGTGCTCGGCTTTTTGGCGCATCCCGCCTTGGCGGACGCGCAGGGCTCGGCCGGCAATTACGGCCTGATGGATCAGCAAGCCGCCCTGCGCTGGGTACATGACAATATCGCCGCGTTCGGCGGTGACCCTGCGCGCATTACCATCGGCGGCGAATCCGCTGGCGGCCGCTCGGTGCTGGCCCACCTGGTAGCGCCGGGCTCGCGCGGTCTATTCGCCCGAGCCATCGTGCAGAGCGGCAGCGACGCCACGCAGCCCCTGCAGGATGCCGAAGCCGCCGGAGTAAGCTTCGCCAAACGCCTTGGCTGCGACGGGCCCGACGCCGCCGACTGCCTGCGCGCCAAGCCGGTGGCGACGCTGATCGATGCGCAAGGGACGTCGCAACTGCTCACCGGCGGAACCAGCGTGCTGCCGCAGGGTCCCTATCCCGCATTGGTCAACGGCGTCAGCACCGTCCCCGTCCTCATTGGCGGCCAGCGTGACGAGTACCGCGCCCTGATGACGATTTGGCCGACCCGCTCGGTGCCGGACTACACACACGAGCAGTATGTCGCATACGTCCGCTCGCAGTACAAAGATCATGCCGACGCCGTGTTGGCGGTGTATCCCTGGCCCGACAACCCGACCCGTTACACCGGCACCTACCTGGTTGCCAAACTGCGCACTGATAGTGCGGGCCTGCGCGCCGTCGGCAGTTGCTCAACGCAGAAGCTCACCGAGGCGATTGCCGCCCATGCCCCGGTTTGGCGCTACGAGTTCGACCACAACGGCGGCCCGGGCTGGTTCGACATCCCGGGCTATGTGTGGGGCGCGGGCCACGCAACCGAACTGGAATACCTGATCCCCAATCGTCACTACCGCGGCAACAACGGCGGCGAACTGAACTTGGCGGAACAGCAACTGTCAGGGGAGATGCTCCGCGCTTGGGGCGCCTTCGTGCGGGATGGCGACCCGGCGGTTGAGGGCCAAGTCACCTGGCCACGCTTCGAGCCCAACGGCAGCGTGCTCTCGTGGCAAGCAGGTGACCGAAGCCATATCCTGCCGCTGGCCGCGATCAACACATTCCATAATTGCGCATTCTGGGATGCAATGCGCTGACGACGGCGTGCGCATCGGGCGGTGCCGGTACAATAGCAAGCACACTGAGCACCTCGCCCCCCAGTAACGGGATCGGCGGAGATGACGAAAGGCAGGACGGAGGCACCGATGATGTTCAGCGTCTCCATGGTATTCGTCGCGTTGCTGGTATGGCGCACGATATCCCGCTGCTTCTGCTGACCTACGCAGGTGCGACACCGCGCACTCCAGCGTGCGCAGGCTGACCACGATGTCCAACTCGGACGCCAACTCGTGGCGCACCACGTCCGCGTTGTCCCAATGACGCCGAAGCCGCCAGCATGTGAGGTTCCCCACTGCGATTTCGCCAGCGCAATCACGGAATACAGAAAATATTTGCAAATTGGCCGAAAAAGATTAGCCAGAACGGTTCGAACTTGTTTAGCAACTATCGACCGGACCTTGGCTTACTAGGAGTAGAAGCACGATTGGATGGATGATGGATTGGATCCTCGCATTAGCTTTGGGCACATTCGGCTAATTATCGCATTTCTGTTGTGGAATTGGCTATCGACTAAGCGTCATCATGAATCCGGGGGAACTGCCTCTGGCATTGGTGGTCCCAGCGACCCGCTGTCCGGAAACTCGGAAGGGATGCGCGATCCCGGCGAGATGCGCGCCGCCCTGGACACGGCAGCCTCCTCAACTGAGACAAAGCCCTCTCT
>CAXTCJ010000078.1:12648-25006 GCA_964242215.1 uncultured Acetobacteraceae bacterium
AGATGCGCGCCGCCCTGGACACGGCAGCCTCCTCAACTGAGACAAAGCCCTCTCTGCACTGAAGCCAGCGGGGCCGG
Source organism: uncultured Acetobacteraceae bacterium (assembly GCA_964242215.1). Taxonomy (GTDB): domain Bacteria; phylum Pseudomonadota; class Alphaproteobacteria; order Acetobacterales; family Acetobacteraceae; genus LMUY01. Next base: position 12,726 of record CAXTCJ010000078.1, read on the forward strand.
CACTCGCCCGGCCGCAGGCTTTTTTGGTGGCGAACTCCGGGTCATCGGCGATCCCTTCATCGCCCAGAACCCGTGTGAGTTGGCGAAATTACCGATCGTTGCCGACGGCCAGAAAGATTGTGCCATTCCCCGTGGGGAAGGTCTCGTAGGGCGCCATGTTCGGGTGGGCGTTGCCGGTGCGACCTGGAACGGCGCCGCTGAGGAAGTAGTTGGCTGCGTGCGGGTGCAGCAGCGAGGTTGCACAATCGTACAGCGTCGCTTCGACGAACTGTCCGCGCCCACTTCGTTCGCGCTCCAGCAGTGCGAAGGCGATGCCGATCACCGCGTTCAGCCCGGTGACCATGTCCACCGCCGGCAACCCGATCCGTGTCGGCTCGCCGCCCTGTTCCCCGTTGACGCTCATCAACCCGCACATGGCCTGCGCGCAGGCGTCGTAGCCCGGCAGGCCGCCCAGCGGGCCGTCCGCGCCAAAGCCCGAGATGCGGCAATGTATCAGGCGGGGGTAAGCCGCCCGAAGCGCATCCTGCCCAAGTCCCCATTTCTCCAGCGTGCCGGTCTTGAAGTTCTCCACCAGCACGTCGGCCTCGGCCAGCATGGCGTGCAACGTAGTCCGCGCGGCCTCCGCCGTCAGGTCGAGAGTCATGGCGCGCTTGTTGCGGTTGACGCCCAGGAAGTAGGAGGCAGTGCCGTCCTTGAACGGCGGTCCCCAGCCGCGGGTCTCGTCCCCGCCCGGCGGCTCCACCTTGATCACGTCCGCGCCGTGGTCACCCAGGAGCTGGGTACAGTAGGGCCCGCCTAACACGCGCGACAGGTCGACGACCTTGATGCCGGCCAGCGCGCCGGCGACTGCGGCGGGGATCACGCGTGCACCATCGGGCATCCGCCAGTCGCCATCGGGCGATAGGCCTGCTCGCCGGGCGTGGTGCCGACGAGCGTGTAGAGGTCCCAGTCGGATTTCGATTCCTCCGGCGTCTTCACCCGGAACAGGTGCATGTCGTGGATCTTGCGGCCATCCTCCCGCACCCGCCCCGCGTCGAACGCGTCGGCGTCCGTCGGCATGGCTTTCATTGCGGCGACCGCGGCCGCGCCATTCGCCTGCGCCGCCGCCGCTCCCATCGACGCCGCCGTCTTCAGATAGTGCAGCGTGCCCGAATAGCAGCCGGCCTGGATGGTGCATGGCACGCTGCCCTTCATGCGCGGCGAATAGCGCCGGGCTAGCGCGCGGGTGCGGTCGTTCAGGTCCCAGTAATAGCCTTCGGTCAACAGCAAGCCCTTGGCGACCGGCAGGCCGATCGAGTGGATCTGCGGGATCAGGCACAGCAACGCCGCCAGCTTTGTGCCACCCTCCGCGAGCCCGAACTCGGCCGCCTGCTTGATGCAGTTGCCGGCATCGGCGCCGGCATTGGCGAAGGCCACGACCTGCGCCCCCGAGCTCTGCGCCTGCAGCAGGAACGAGCTGAAATCGGTCGTCTGCGGAAACGGATACTTGACCGCGCCCAGGACCTTGCCGCCTTGCCCGCTCACCACGCCGGTGGTGTCCGACACCATGGATGCGCCGAAGGCATAGTCGGCCTGGATGAAGAACCAACTCTTGCCGCCGCTGGCAACGATTGCATGGGCGGTGGAGCTGGCCTCGGCGTAGGTGTCGAATGCCCAGTGGATGTGGTTCGGCCCGCAGGCGGTGCCTGACAACTCGGACGTCGCAGGATTGAACAGGGCGACCTTGTTCTTGGCCTGCGTCACCGTCGCCACGGCCGGGGCGGCGGAGCTGACTGGCACGTCCACGATCACGTCCACGCCCCGCCGGTCGTACCACTCGGCCGCAAGCGAGGCCGCCAGGTCGGGCTTGCCCTGCATGTCGCCGGAGATCACCTCGACGGGGATGACGGGGTGCATCCTGGCGAAATCGTCCACCGCAAGTTGGGTGCAGACCACCGAGCCCTGGCCGCTATCCTCGGCATAGGCGGCGCTCATGTCCGTCAGCACGCCGATGCGGATCGGCGCTCCGGCAGCGCGGGCGCGGCGGGGTGCTGCCGGGGACAGAAGCGCGGCGGCGCTGCCGGCCAGCAGAGTCCGCCGGGTCGCGGCGATCACGCTGCGGCTCCAGCCGCTAGGACGGCGTCGATCAGCGCCCCATCGTCGGGCCGCCGTAACGGGTCGCGCGGCTCGAGCCGGTGTTGCACCACTAGCTTGGCTAGAGCCAGCCGATGCGGCAGGCCGGCCAGCTTCGCTTCCCGCGCCAGGCCGGCGGCGGTCACGGCGTGGTACAGGCCAGAGGCAGCCTGCCGGGCCAGGGTATCCTCGCCTTCTGCGGCAACGGTCTCGGCGAACGCGAAGGCCCGGGCGGACGCGGCGCTGAAGGAATCCCGGTCCGTCTCGGATAGGGCCGCGTCATTCAGCAGGGCGGCGACATGGTGCCGCAGGACAGGCAGCGCGTCCTCCCGCCGGATCGCGCGCATCACGTCCAGCGCCACGATGTTGGATGTGCCCTCCCAGATCGAGCCGAGATGGGCGTCGCGCAACAGACGCGGCTCGGTCCATTCCTCGATGTAGCCGCAGCCGCCGCGAACCTCCATACCGTCTCCGGTGACCCGGCGGGCGTCACGGCAGGCGCGGAACTTGATCAACGGGGTCATGATGCGCGCCAGGCGCTGCGCTTGCCGATCGCCGCCATTGGCTTGGCGCAGCGCCTCGCCCGTCAGGAATAGCATGCTGCGCGCCTGCTCCGCCCAGACCAGCATCTTCGCCAACTGCCGCCGCATCAGCGGCAGGTCGATCAGGCGCTTGCCGAAGGCGCGGCGGTTGCTCGCCACAAACAGCGCCTCCGTCACCGACCGCCGCATCAGCCCGGCGGCGCGCACGCCGTTGGACAGGCGGGAGTTGTTGACCATGTCCGCCATCTGCTTGAAGCCGCGGCCGGCCTCGCCGACCAGATAGGCCTCCGCGCCCTCGAACCGCACCTCGCCACTCGCCATGGAGCGCGTGCCCAGCTTGTCCTTCAGCCGCAGCACGCGGACGTCGTTCGGCTGGCCGTTCGCCCGCACCTTGGGCAGCAGGAACAGTGAGATGCCGCGGTGGCCCGGTTCCTGCCCGCTGCGCGCCAGCACCATGGCGAGGTCCGCCCCGGCGTTGGAGCAGAACCACTTGTCGCCATACAGCCGCCACGTGCCGTCCGTCTGCGGTTCCGCCGTGGTGACGGTGGCGGCGATGTCGGACCCTGCGTCTTGCTCTGTCATGAACATCGCGCCCTGCGCCAGCTCGTCGAAATCGAGCGAGGTCAGTCGGCCGATGAACCGATCCACCAATGCCGGGTCACCGAAGCGGCGCAGCGTGCGGGTGAGCGTATCCGTCATGCTGACGGGGCAGAGCAGGCCGAACTCGGCCTGGGCGAACAGGTAGGTGATGGCGTATTTCGCTGCAGGCGGCATCGGCTCCGGCCAGCCGAGCACGCCGGCGGTGTGGGACATGGCCGCCAAACCGAACTCGGAGCGCGCCAGGTCTCGCCCGACTACTACGAATCGGTGATCGCGATCTGCCTAGTCGCAGGCTTTTTGCCCAAGGTTCAGTTCGAGCTTCGCCACTGGCTGACGGTCGTTGCCATGGTCGCGAGCGGCGCCGGCGTGGCGCTGGTGCCGGCCTGCCTTGAACGGTCTGGATTGCCGGGAGTGGCGTTCCAGCGACTGAAGCCGTTCAGCAAAATACGGTCGGAAACCTGGTGCGTCTGGGACACCCGAGGTGGCGATGCATTGCGGGACATTTTCATCGTCGCGGCGCGCACAGCCGCCACGTCGCCCGCCATTGACGGCGCATAGGCTATGCCTCAGCGCCGGGCGCGACGGCAATAGTCAGGGGTCCCGACAGATACGAGCGCCCGAGGCGATCTGGCTATCGAGCGCCGCTTTGAAGTCGGCGAAGCCCAGGCGGAACACCACGCTGGAAGATTTGTCCAGGTAGTGGATCGCGTCGCCGGTCGTGCCACGGAAGCTGAACAGCACGATGGCAGTCTGTTCTCCGGCGCCCTCCGAATGGGGCTCCCCGTTGCCCGTCACTTGAACGTGGCTGGCGGTCGGGCGCACCTCCTTGAACGATCCGTCCGGACGCCAGAACCGCAGTTCGCCTTGCAAAACGAATGTGCTGAAATCGCAGACATGCCGGTGCAGCTTGCCGGACGTGTTCGCCGTGAAGCGGATAAGGACGTCGGCAATGCCGAGCGCCTCGTCGGCTGCTAGGACGTAGATCTGCGCGCCGATGAACTCCACGGTCTGCCAGCTGACATCGCGATCGTCGAACTGGTATGTCTGTGCTGCGGCGTTCCTCTCGATCATGGCGCTCGCCCCTCTTTCCACGGAGCAATGTCGAACCCGTTGCGTGGAAAATGCAGGTTGATCCGGCCGGCCAGCGGGTCGGTGCGACCTAGTATGATCGTGTCGCTCGACGCTGCGAGCAACGTGCCCCGCACCGGATCACGTCCGGTGTCGTCCGGCGTGACGCAGACAACGTCCCCGAGATAGAACCCGGGCAATTCCGACGGCGCCTCGTCCAATGCCGCGGGCTCGGCGCCGGCTGCGACGGCGAGCGCGTCCGACGCCTGCATGGCTTGTGGCGTCCCATGCCCGATCGCCTCGATGCACTCGTACCAATCACGCAGCGGCGCCAAGCCGGGCAATAGTGCGCTGGCAGACGGGCCACCATTCTGCCGCACGAACCAGAGGGGATGAAAGGCCGCCAGGTCTGCCGCACTGGGCTCAGCACCGAGCAACAAATGGCGCCCATCCCGCATCATTTGGGAAAGCCATTCGATATGCGCCGCCAGTCTCTGCAGGAATAGAGGCTGCTGAGCCAGCATCGCCTCCTTGCCGATGTCGAAGCCGAAGAACGCCTTGCGGTCCTTGAGCATGGCCGGGTCGGGCGGGGCATTGGAGAGCGCACGCACGAGGCCGACAGCGGGCACGAAGCTCGCCCGCTCGATCCACAGGCCCAGGGCGGTCGCCACGGCCTCGCTGCCGTCAGGGTAGAGGCTGGGAGCCGGGTGCATACGCTCGAGTTGGCGAAGGATCGCCAAGGTGTCGCAATAGATGTCGGCGCCGACCTGCAACACCGGCGTGCGGCGGTATCCGCCTGTCAGTGGTATCAGGTCCGGCCGCGGTGGCAGGGCGGGGATCGTGACCGCGTGATAGTTCAGCGCCTTTAGGCCGAGCGCCAATCTCACCTTCTCCGAAAACGGCGAGCGCGCGTACTGGTGCAGGATGATCGCCGAGTGGGATTCAGGCATTTCCGGATCTTTCCTGGGAGGCTGAGTCAAGCCAGGAGCAATCGAGCACGATCCAACCGGTTACGCCACGCCACTTCGATCAATACCTTACCGTCATGCCAGGGCTTGACCCTGGTATCCACGGCGCTCCACATAAGCCGGCCCGGCCGTGTTGCATGCGATCTTGCCAGACACTCGTCTGATGTCACCAGTCCAACCCGGTAGAACCAGGGTCAAGCCCTGACATGACGGCGCCTTTACTTCGAGTGCCGTAATAGCTGCCTGAAGTAAGCGGGACGCGATCAGTAATTCCCAGCCGCGGCAGCTTCGACTGCAGCGGGCGTCAGCGGTCCGGGTGTCTCGCTAATTGGGCCCGAAGCGTGGAGAGGCGGCGAGCATGTTGGCCGTCGCAACCGCGACCACCGCCTCGGCTGCCGCCACCGCATTGCGCCCGATCGCCTCGGCCATCGGTGCGAAACTGGCTTCAGCCAAGCTCCGATCGAGCCGCAGCCCACCCGCGAGTGGCGCATCGGCCGACAGATAGCCGCAGAGAAGATAGGCGTCGGACACCGTCAGCCGCGTGCCGCCGCGGCCGTAGCAGGCCGGGCCGGGGCGGGCACCGGCGGAGTGTGGACCGACTTTCAGCACGCCATCATCCAGCCAGGCGACAGAGCCGCCGCCCGCACCGATCGCCTCTATAGCGGTCACGGGCATCATTATGAGAAAGTCGCCCACCCGCCCGTCCAGCGACGTCATGGCCTGGCCGCCGCTGATGAGCGAGATGTCGGTGCTGATCCCGCCCATGTCCATGGTCAATAGATCCGGCTCGCCCAACGCGGCCCCGAGCGAAGCGGCGGCGGTCACTCCGGCGGCGGGTCCGGACAGCAGGGTGTGGATCGGCATGCGGGTGGCTTCGGCGGCCGCCATGACACTGCCGTTGGACTTGGTCACGAGCAGCCGGGCGAGCGGCAGGCGCTTGAGCAGGTAGCGCTCCAGTTCGGCGATATAGCCGGACATGGATTGTCTTGCGTAAGCGTTCAGCAGCGCGGCGCTCGCACGTTCGTACTCGGATTGCCGCGGCCAGACTTGGTGGGACAACACGGTGTCGACCGGGCCGTGTGTGGCCGTGATCGCCGCCGCTGCCTGCAGTTCGTGCGCCGAGTTGCGGTAGCTGTGCAGGAAGCAAATGGCCAGCGCCGCGGCACCTTCGTCCAGCGCCCGGCGAGCGATGGTGGCGACGGCGGCGGGCTCGAGCGCACGCTCCACCGAGCCATCGGCCAACATGCGCTCCTCGACCTCATAAACGCGGTGGCGTGGGATCAGCGGCGGCGCGCGGCGGGCAAACAGATCCAGGGGCGCTCCATTCGCAGCCGGGCGATGCCCAGTATGTCGCGGAACCCGGCGGTCACCAGCAATGCCAGAGGCGGGCCGCTCCGCTAGATCACCGCGTTGGTCGAGACGGTGGTGCCGTGTACCAACAAAGCTGGCTCATCGGCCCGGATCCGGCCATCTGCCAGCAGCATCTCCAGCCCGCGGCACACAGCTTGGGCGAAATCGGGCGTGGAGGACGCAACCTTCATCTGTTCCACCGGGCGGTTGGAGGCGGGATCGCCGTCCCATATGGTGAAATCGGTGAACGTCCCGCCCTGTCGATCCCGATGCGCCGCATCAGCCGAGCGCTCGGCCACGCGTCTCGGGCATTCGGGCGAATACAAGGATCGGCAGCTCGACTTCGTTTCGTCCTTCTCCATGGGCCACCCTGCCGCGTTCGAGCTGGCCAGCCGTATCGCCGCCCTGGCGCCCGGCGTTGGTGCCGCCGACATCGAGACGTGGGAGATCGACTACCAGCCCGGCCACCGGAACTACCAGCCCGGCATCAACGACACCGGCCGCACCCGCGTCGAGCGGAACACCGCCTTGAAACGCACCTACGAGAGCCACGGCATCGCCATCCGCCAGGACATCGTTCCGAACGTTCCGCATGACGGCCTGAAGGTGCTGCCCGAACGTGCAGGGCTTCTTTCTTCAGGTGCTGCGCGGATAACATCGCGAGGCAGCAGGAACCGGGGGAGAAACTCGCGATCGGCTGGGTTGGTTGGGCGCGGGAAGCCACAAGCCGGTATACCGAAACCGGTATAGGCAGGTTGGAAAACAGTATTGTCGCTCGATCCTTGAAGCTGCCATCGATGACAGCGCTCGCTGCAGTGACCCGTCGTCCTTCGGCTGGGTAGAAGGTCGCAAAGAAAGGCATCAGCCATGTCAATGATAGTCGTCACGTCGGCCGACAATAGCGGGACCGGCACGTTGCGCGCAGCCATCGCATCGGCAGCCGCAGGCGACACGATCGTGTTCAATGGCGATCTCGCCGGCACCGACATCAAGCTGCTTTCGCCCCTGGTGATTGATACAAGCATTACCATCGACGGATCGGCGGCAAGCGGTATTTCGATCGACGGCAACAACGTCGTCACCGACTTCGATATCACCGCGAGTGACGTAGCGATCGAGAACCTGTCCATCATAAACGGCAACGGCGTCGGCACGAATGGAACGACGTCTTTCGATAAGGCCAGCCTGAGTATCTACGCCGGAAACGCAGGCGGAGGGATATTCCTCACCGGTAATTTCCTGACTTTGGAACACGATTATTTTGCGGACGATACCGCGACGGGAGGCCAAGGCGGCACGTATATCGCCGCGTCCTTCGCATATCACCCGCCTGGCGGCAGCGCGGCCGGGGCTGTCTATGTCGAAAACAATGCGACGATCACTGCGGTGGCTCTGAGCTTTTTCAACAACGCAGCGACGCCAGGTCAGTCTAGCGCCGCCTTTGGAGGGACGCCTGGCTCTGCCTATCCCAACTCCAATGATTCGGTCGTCGCTGCTGCTTGCTACTGCTCAGGCAGTCTGGTTCTGACGGAATGCGGCGAAGTCCCGGTTGATAGGTTGACAATTCGCGATCGAGTCATCACCAAATCCGGCGAGCACCGTCCCATCAAGTGGATCGGGCGACGCTGCTATCTCGGCCGCTTCCTGGCTGCCAACCCGAAGGTGCAGCCTATTCGCTTTCGCACCGGCTCGCTCGGCGGCGGTCTACCACGGCGGGATCTGCTGGTATCACCCGAGCATGCGATGTTCTTGGGAGGGATTTTGATCCCGGCCCGCTGTCTGGTAAACGGCAGCAGCGTCGTCCAGGAGCGTAAACTGGATCGGGTCGAGTACTTCCACGTCGAACTCGATAGTCATGACGTGTTGCTCGTCGAGGGCGCGCCCTCTGAAAGCTTCATGGACGACGACAGCCGTGGTGTGTTCCACAATGCCTCGGAGTTTGCTGCGCTCTACCCGTACGCTCCTGAACCGACCGGCTACTGCGCCCGGCGGGTGGAGAGCGGGTTCGAACTCGACGCAATCCGGCGACGGCTGGCGAAAGTGGCGAAAGCGCTAGCCCCCCTCACGGCATCGCGCCATCAGCATCGGTCAGGAGCCGGCACCTTGAGAACCGCCTGTTAGCAGGGGTGGAGGCGAGTTGTCGCGGGAGAACCAAGATGCTCTGCTATTGCGGCATCGCCCGCGTCTAGCACAGCGGGCGGGCCTCGCGGCGTTGCCATTGCGACGTTGATCGAGCGAGCGACGCGCGATCGGCCTGTGCCTCGCTGCTCGAACATCAGCGGTCACCAGTTCGGTGACCTTGGCTGGAAATAACGTATGCAACGGGTGCTATACGGTCTCTGCTATAGCCATACAGATCATCGGGGCCGTAGCGTTTGGACCAGAGGGGCGACATCTTGCTCCGGTGCGTGCGCTGCGACCACGTGTGAGAAGACCGATCGAGCGAGGCGACTGGAGCCGATGAATTTCCGACAGTTGCGCTACTTTGTCGCGGTCGTGGACACAGGCAGCGTGTCGCGCGCTGCCGTATCGCTGGGAGTCGCGCAACCTGCGCTGAGCGTCCAGATATCCAGTCTTGAGAAGGAACTCGGAGCAGTCTTGCTGGTTCGCACGTCGCGCGGCGTTCAAACGACCGAGGCCGGGAAGGTCTGTTATCGGAGCGCTCGTGCGATACTGACCGAAATCCAGCGGATGCGTCATGCCCTGGTCGAAGGCGAAGGATTGTCCGGCGAAGTCTCCTTAGGGCTTACGACGACCTTCGCGGCGGAGTTCACCGATGCAATCGTCGTAGCCGTACGGTCGCAGCATCCCCGCATCCGGCTCCAGGTGTTCGACGCCGCGAGCCACGTCCTCGAGGAGGGACTACTGCGGGGCAGCCTTCATATAGCGATTTTACATGATCCCGTGGCAGCGACCGGGTTATGCCGGCAGCCACTTTTCGAGCAGCGGCTCTTCGTGGTCGAACGCAGCGACGCCGGCGGGGGCGATGCCGCGACTATTGAATTGGCCGAACTCGTTGGCCGCGAACTCGTGCTGCCGACGGCGCCAAACGCCACACGAGTCGTGGTGGACAAGGCTTTTGCGGCGATCGACGCAAAACCCGTCGTTGCCGCTGAAGCAAACTCACGCAGCGCTCTGCTCGCACTCGTTGCTGGCGGGTCCTGTGCAACGATACTTGCCTGGGGAGGGCCACCCGACCCGGCGTTCCGCTGGAGGATGATCAGCCAGCCAGCCCTCCGCCACGAGGTCTCGTTGTGTAGCGGTCGCATTCTCGCGACGCACGAGACGACCAACGCCGTGCAACGGATCGTCATGGACGTCGTCGCCACCTCTATTACCCAACCGACTTGGGCCGGCGCGGAGCCCGCGAAACCTGTGCCGCCCCAATCGAAAGCGGCTGGGCCCGACTGGTCAGCCGTAATCTGTGAGGCATAGACCGTATCCATGATCGCGAAATGCTTGAAGGCTCTCTCGCCAGCCACGAAAGGGACTATCTTCGAGTTCCCCGACCGTGCCTAGGCCTTGGCGTGGTATGAGTCCGGGGGTTGCTCTGTCGTGCTGATTGGATAATTCGAGGGGTATAGCTACGGCCCCTCGCCGACCGGAGCGCATTCGGCAAGACCAGGAGGCTCTACTGCCCCACTTAGAAGCTGCCGAACGTCATTCGGCACTGATCCTCATCACCTGCGTGCTCGCCTCAAGTCTCGCCTTTATCGACGGGTCGGTCGTCAACGTTGCCCTGCCGGCGATTGAGCGCAGTCAAGGCGGCGGAACTGAAGCTGTGCAGTGGCTTGTAGCCGGGTACTTGCTTCCACTGAGCGCACTCTTGATGCTCGGCGGTTCCCTTGGCGATCGGTACGGGCACCGACGCGTCCTTATCCTAGGGGTGGTGCTGTTCGCCGCAGCGTCAGCGGCATGCGGACTGGCGCCCGGCCTGGTCGTCCTTATCGCGGCCCGGTTCGTCCAAGGCATCAGTGCAGCGCTCCTGATGCCAAGCAGCTTGGCCCTGCTGGGCGATACCTTTGCGGGGCCAGCGAGGGGAAGGGCAATCGGAATCTGGGCGTCGGCTGGTGCCGCGATGGGCGCGGCCGGGCCGGTGCTCGGAGGCTGGTTGGTCGATGCAGTTTCCTGGCGGATGATCTTCGTCATCAATATTCCCATTGCCGCGACCGCTGTCGTTTTGGCCTGCCGCTATGTGCCGGTCGATCCGGGCGGCAAGACGCTCCCGTTGGACGTCCCAGGCGCAATCCTCGCAACGGCGGGTCTGGCGCTCCTGACATGGGGTTTAACCGTCGGCGCTGGTCAGCAGGGTTGGACTGGGCCCGCCGTTGCCGCCATCGCCGCCGGAGTAGGGGCGCTGGCCGCCTTCGTGGCCTGGCAGGGTCACCGTGGGCTTGCCGCAATGATGCCGTTAGCGATGTTCGGGTCGCGCAGTTTCATCGGCCTGACGCTGCTGACCTTGCTGCTTTACGGCGCCTTGGGTGGCTTGCTGGTACTCTTGCCTTATGTGTTGATCAAGACGGCCGGATACTCGAGTACGGCGGCAGGGGCAGCGCTCCTCCCACTGCCGATAATCATCTCGATCCTCTCACCCTTGGCGGGCAAGGTCGCGGGCCGCGTCGGCCCAAAACGCCTATTGGTTGCTGGGCCACTCGTTGCCGCCGCTGGTTTCCTGCTGATGGTCCGTATCGGGCCGGATGCGGGCTACTGGGTGGCCGTGTTACCAAGTCTGGCCGTCATGTCCATCGGGCTGTCTTTGGCGGTGGCCCCGCTGACCACGGCCGTCCTTGGATCGGTGGACTCGACCCACACCGGCTCCGCATCGGGTCTGAACAGCGCCATTGCCCGAACGGGAGGGCTAATCGGAACGGCATTGCTCGGCACCGTGCTCGCCTCGCAAGGCTTAGCCCTGGTCGACGCATTCCACGCGGCTGCCCTAGTGGCCGCGTGTGCGTGCGTGGGGGCGGCCGGGAGTGGTATGCTCATCGGAGGCGAAGGGGACGACCAAAGACGACCGGTCGGGCTGGACATCGCTCAACTCTGAGCGCGGTTGTACTGCACCGGCTTAGAAGGAACGGGAAGTGCAACGACCAGTTTCATTGCACGGCGTGCTCGTCGAGTTCGATCAAGCTGCGTGGATCAGCAGGATGTCCTTCGTCTTGAGCAGCTTGCCATCACCCCACCGCAGAACCCTGTCACAGGGTGAAGGTCACGGTCATGCCCTTCGTGCCGTCTACCTGGTCAAACAGCGTCACGCTGCCGTTTTCCATGCTGGGCAACTCGGTGCAGAGCTGACACACCACGCGCCCATCGGCGGCGTAGCGCGTCACCGGACGGCGGGCGGCGGCGAGAACGTAGCTGCGAACTCCTGAGCCGCCGACTAGCGGGTTCATCTCGACGGGAAAGGAAGTGCGAACCGAGCTGGATCGTGGCTTCGTGAACGCGACGAGAGCGGCGGCCACTTCGGCGGTGCTGTCGGCGTCATGACGATGCAGCGTGGAGCTTGCTGGATGGAACGGACGTCAAGGTATCTCATCCAGCGCGCACGCTCTTCGTCACAGCGGCCAACATGATCATCGGCGCCTTCGGCTGATTGGTTCTGACGAAATCGTGTTTGGTGACGTCCGGCGACGCGCCGGCG
>CAXTCJ010000079.1:0-24991 GCA_964242215.1 uncultured Acetobacteraceae bacterium
ACCCGGATTGCCAGCGCCGTGGGCACCGAGACCGCCGCCAGCAGGCCGACGCCGGCTTTGGCCGCCTTCTGGATCAACTCCACCGACACGCGGCTGGTCAGCAGCAAAATGCCCGACGCTGGGTCGTCTCCCGCCCGCAGCAACGCCCCGGTCAGCTTGTCGAGCGCATTGTGGCGGCCGACATCCTCGCGCACCGCCAACAGCTCGTCGCGCCAGAACCCGGCGGCATGGACGGCGTGCGTCCGGGAATTCAGCGCCTGCGCAGGCCTGAGGCTGGCCACCGCGGCGGTGATTTGGGCGGCATCCCAGCACCGCCCGCGCGGCACAGGCGGCGGCTCGCGCATCGCGTCGGCTAGGCTGTCCATGCCGCATAGGCCGCAACCGGTCGGCCCGGCGATGTGGCGACGGCGGCGCTCGAGCGTGGTCATCCGCGCCGGGTCGATCCACATGCGCAACTCGATGCCGAGCGCGGCGGGTACCACCTCCAACTCCTCGATCTGCCCGGGCTGGTCGATGATGCCCTCGGCGCAGCTGAACCCGGCGGCGAAATCCTCCAGGTCCGAGGGCGTGGCCATCATCACCGCATGCGTCGTGCGGTTGTAGGTGAGCGCCACCGCCACCTCCTCCGGCACTGTCCGCTCCGCCGAGTGCCCGCCCGGCTGCCAGGTCGGAACGGAGACGGCGGGTGGGATCAAGCCGGCATCATATCGACACAGCGGCGATCGGGCGTCTTCGCCGCTCACGGGGTGGCAATTTCGGGCTTAGCGGTCAGCTGCACCACTCCTGAACGAGGCCCCGCAGACATCGTGCAGCGTCTCCGGTCGGTCAACCGGCCAGCCGAAAAGCCGCATCGTCATTCTGACGTATTGCCAGCGTCCATGATATCGGGTGCGTGCAGCCACCATCCCACAAGCCCGTCGAGACCAACACCCATGAGTTGCGCGATCGCCGTGATGGCCAAGGCTCCTCGCCCCGGCCATTCGAAGACCCGCCTGTCCCCGCCGCTCACACCGGACGAGGCACGCGACATGAGCGCCGCTTTTCTGCGCGACATCACGGAAAACATCCGCCTCGCATCGCAACAAGCGGACATCGCCGGCTACGTGGCCTATGCCCCGGCCGGGCTGGAGGGCTTGTTCGACGGCATCCTTGCCCCGGGCACCGAGCTTCTGCTGGCCGACGGCACGGATGAGTCGGCCAACGGGGTGGAGGGGTTCGGCCGATCCCTGCTGCACGCCACCACCGCCCTGTTCGCCCGCGGCCACAGCGCGGTATGCGTGCTGAACTCCGACAGCCCGACGCTGCCGACCGCCTGCCTGGTGCAGGCGGCGCAGTTGCTCGCGGGCGGCGACCGGTCCGAACCACGGGTCGTGCTCGGCCCGGCGGAGGATGGCGGCTACTACCTGCTCGGCATGACGGCGCTGCACCCCCAGCTGTATGCCGGGATCGCCTGGAGCACCGATCGCGTCGCCGCCCAGACCCGCGCCGCCGCCGCCGCCATCGGCCTGCCGCCGCACGAGCTGCCACCGTGGTACGACGTCGATGACCGCTCCGCCCTCACCCGGCTGATCACGGACCTGGACGCCGGGACCGGCTTCGGTGCGCCAACCACCGCCGCCCGCGTCAGGGCGTTGAACCTGCGGGCGCGGTTGGCGGCGTGACCGACCGGGGGCGCGTGGGCGCGCTCGCCGGGACCGGTTGCATCCTGCTGCTGCTGGTCGTGGCGGAGTGGCTGTGTCACGTGCCCGGCTCGGTCGCGACCATCGGCTCGGACGACCGCATGCAGCTGTTCGTCGCGATCGAGTGCGTGGCCGCCCTGGTGTATTACGCGGCGGTTTGGCTCGTCCGCTCCGGCCCGGTGACCCGCCAAGCCACTTTGATGGTGCTGGTATTGGCGGCCGCGATGCGGGTGCTGCCGCTGGCAACGCCGCCGTTCCTGTCGTCGGATCTGTTCCGCTACGTCTGGGATGGCCGGGTGCAGGCGCACGGGATCAACCCGTATTTGTATTTGCCGGCGGCGCCCGAACTCGGCTTCCTGCGCGACGACGAGATCTACACCAGCGTCAACCGCTCCGAGGAGGCCCCGACGATCTATCCGCCGGTGGCGCAGATCATTTTCGCCGCGATCGGGCAGATCTGGTCCTCGCTCGCCATGGTGAAGATCGTGATGGCGGCGTTCGAGGCGGTGGCGATCGGAGTGGTGGCCTGGCTGCTGCACAAGGCCGGGCGGCCGGCAGCGGGCGTGCTGGTCTATGCCTGGAACCCGCTCCCGATCTGGGAATATGCCGGCAATGGCCACATCGACGGCGCCAGCATCGGCTTCATGGCGCTGGCGCTGCTGGTGGCGAGCACCTCCCGGCGTGGGTTGGCCGGCGTGGTTCTGGGTCTTGCGATCCTGTGCAAGCTGCTGCCGGCGGCCATCTTCCCCGCGTTCTGGCGGCGGTGGGACTGGCCGATGCTGGCCGGCACGCTGCTGGTGATCGTGGCGCTGTATGCCCTGTATACCGCGGGGGCCGGCTGGCACGTGCTGGGCTTCCTGCCCGGCTATGCCAACGAGGAAGGCTTGGCGACCGGCCAGGGCTTCTTTGTGCTCCGGGCGGTGGAACTGTTCACGCCGCTCGCCGCGTGGATGACCAAGGCTTATGCGCTGCTCGCCGGGCTTGGGCTGCTCGGTCTGGCCGCGTGGTATATGCTCGGTCCCAAGCTGCCCGCCGATCCGGGCGCGCGCACGCTGGTGATCGGGCGAGCGGCTGCCGTGCTGGCGACGGCCACCACGGTCGCGATTTCGCCGCATTACCCGTGGTATCTTGGTTGGCTGTCGCTTTTCGCCTGCTTCGCCCCGTATTGGAGCGTTGTGTATCTGTCGGCGAGCGGCGTCTTACTGTATCTGGACCCGTATCACCGCGAAGCCATCTACCCGTGGGTCATCTATGGCCCATGTATCGCTCTCGCCGTCGTGGACGTCGCGCGAGCCCGCCGGACTGCACGCTGAGGAGCAATACCGTATGTCGGCCACGCTGCTGAAAGACCCACGCCGCTATTTCGAGTCCGTCGAGTCGCGGGATGTGACTGCTTCCCCTCCGGTCTGCCTGTACCTCGAGACGACGAACCGCTGTAACCTGCTGTGCGAGACCTGTCCGCGCACGTTCGAGACGCTCGAGCCGCCGCAGGACATGACGTGGGAGCTGTTCACCTCGATCGTGGACCAGTTCCCCTCCATCGCGCGCGTGGTGCTGCACGGCGTCGGCGAGCCGATGCTGGTCAAAGAGCTGCCGCGCATGATCCGCTACCTGAAGGATCGCGGCATTTACGTGCTGTTCAACACCAACGGCACGCTGCTGAACCCGAAGAAGTTCCAGGAGCTGATCGACACCGGGCTGGACGAGCTACGCGTCTCGGTCGACGCCGCCGACCGCAAGACCTACCTGCTGGTGCGCGGCAAGGACTTCTTTGACCGCATCGTGCGCGACGTCGGCAAGTTCACCGCCTTCCAGGCCAAGGTCGGCAGTGCCACGCCGAAAGTGTCGATCTGGCTGACCGGGCTGAAGGAGACGGTGCAGCAACTGCCCGACTTCGTCCGCATGGCGGCCAACATGGGCGTCAAGGAAGTGCATCTGCAGCGCCTGGTGTTCGACGATGCCGGGTTCGGCATGGCACGGGCCGAAAGCAGCCTGTTCGAGCAGACCCAGGTCGAGGAGGAGGAGTACATCGCCGCCGCCCAGGCCCTGGGTGAGCAGATGGGCATCCTGCTGGACGCATCCGGCGCCACCGAGCCAGGCGTCAGCCTGAAGAACAACGACGGCGACCGCGCCTGGGCTACCTGCCGCCGCCCCTGGTCGCTGATGTACTTCACCGCCCATGGCCGCGCCCTGCCCTGCTGCATCGCCCCGTTCTCGGCCCGCGGCTACAGCAACTACACCCTCGGCGACGCGACCCAGCAGAGCCTGCGCGATATCTGGAACGGGCCGCTGTATAAGGATTTCCGCCAGTCCCTGCTCAGCGACACGCCGCCCAAGCCGTGCGAGAATTGCGGCCTGAGGTGGTCACTGTAGCCAGCGTCGTGCCGGCCGCGACCGTCGTCATCCCCACCCTGAACGAAGCCGCCGCCATCGGACCGGTCGTGCGCGAGATCCCCCGGGATGTCGCGGCGGAAATCATCGTCGCAGACAGCGGCAGCACGGACGGCACTCAGGCCGCCGCCCGCAGTGCCGGCGCCCGCGTGCTCGACCTTGGCCAGCGCGGTTACGGGCTCGCCTGCGCCCGAGCGGCCGAGGCCGCGGACCCGGCCAGCGACGTCATCGTGTTCATGGACGGCGACGGGGCGGACCGGGCGGACCTGATGCACCGTCTGGTCGACCCGATCCGCGCGGGCACGCATGATTTCGTCATCGCGTCGCGCACGCGCGGGGAACGTGACCCGGGCTCGATGAGTTGGCACCAAGTCGCGGCCGGGCAAGCGGCTGGATTGGGAATGCGGGCTCTGTATGGCGTTCGATACACCGACATGTGCGCCTTCCGTGCCATCCGGCGCTCCAGCCTTGCGGCGCTCGGCCTACGGGAGATGACGTATGGCTGGAACATCGAAATGCAGATGCAAGCGGCGCGGGCCGGGCTACGGATCCTGGAGGTGCCGATGCCGTATCGCTGCCGGGCTGGCGGCGAGAGCAAGGTCGCCGGATCGCTGCGCGGCACGATGCGGGCCGGGTGGCGGATCGTGACGACGTTCGCGCGGGTCGCTGCCTCGCCCCGGCCCGCGACGCGCGCATGAAGTTCGTGCTCGCGGCGTTTGCATTGCTGGTCGCCGGGAACGCCAGGGCTGCCAACCCAGAGGCCGTGGTTGGCACCTGGTGGACCCAGAACCACGATGGGGTCGTGCAGATCTATACCTGCGAGACCGGCCTCTGCGGCCGGGTGGTGGGCATCGCGACGTTCAAGCCAGACGGGTCGCCCCCGCTGGACCTGCATGGGCACTCGCGATGCCGTCTTCAGATCATTCCCGACGGCAAGATCGACTCGGACGGGATCTGGGACAGCCACATCACCGATCCGGACGACGACAAGACCTATACCATCCGCTTGCAGGCCGAACCCGACGGGAGGCTGCGGATGCGGGGCTATATAGGCCTGCCGATCCTGGGCCGAACGGTATTCTGGACCCACTTCACCCAACGCCTGACCGCAGATTGTCACATTCTCGATTGACGCAGCGTCCAGCGTAAGGAATGCGTGCGGCCCAAAGCTGCCGAGGAACACCGTGCCGTTCGATGCAATCCCCAAGTTGAGCGTGTTGATCGGGGCGGATAGCCTCGCATCCCGCCGATCCGGCGTCGGCCGCATGACGCTGGAAATCGCGCGCGCGGCCCGGGTGTCCTCGTGCATCGAGCATCTCGCGCTTTTGCTGGCCGAGGGGCTGGCTGGGGCCGACATCCTCGACCACCTCGACGACCCGGTGTCCGGGCCGCGCCCCGTCCAGCCGGTGCCGATCCCGTGGAAGGTCGCGCTGGGCCGGGTGCCCGGCGTGCAGACGCTGCGGCGCATCAAGCATGGCGGCCTGAACCGCAAGGTGCGCGACCTGGCGCGCGATTGCGGCGGACGGCTGGTGTATCACGAGCCAAACATGATCGCGCGCCCGGTCTCGCTGCCGACCGTGGTCACGATGAACGACTTGTCGTGGCACCACGAGCCGTCCTGGCACCCGGCCGAGCGCATTCAGTGGATCGACCGCAACCTCAAGGCGACACTACGGCAGGCCACGCGGTTCGTCGCAATCTCGCAGTTCACCAAGGACGTGGTGGTACGGGACCTGGGTATCGCAGCGGACCGGATCGACGTGATCCCACTCGCTCCCGCCGACGATTTCCGGCCCATTTCGGCCGAGGCTGCGGCAGAGACGCTCGCCCGCTACGAACTGGCCGACCATGGCTACGTGTTCTCCATCTCCACGATCGAGCCGCGGAAGAATTTCGACCGGCTGCTGGCCGCCCATCTCCGCCTGCCCCCGGCGATCCGCCGCCGGGCTCCGCTGGTGATCGCGGGCGGCAAGGGCTGGGGCAGCGTGTTGGCCCGCCCGGAAGCCGACGCCGCCATCCGCGACGGCACTGTCCGGCTGCTGGGTCACGTCAGCGACGCAGACCTAGTGGTGCTGTGCTCGCGCGCCGCCGCATTCGCCTATGTCAGCCTGTATGAGGGGTTCGGCCTTCCCGTGGTGGAGGCCATGGCGGCCGCCAGCCCGGTTTTGGCCTCCAGCACCACGGCGGTCGGTGAACTCGCGACGGGGGCGGCCCTGACCGTCGACCCGTTGGACGAAGACGCCATCATGCAGGGGATGCAGCGCCTGATCGAGGACACCGACCTGGCCGAGCAACTCCGCCAAGCAGGCGTCACCCGCGCGGCGGATTATACGTGGGGTCGCACCATCGAGACCCTGCTGCACAGCTGGCGCCAAGCCCTACCCTGAATCCCCCTCCCCTTGAGGGAGGGGCTAGGGGAGGGGTGAGCAGCGCCACTTACTAAGAGGAGGGCGTGGCAATCAGCGATCCGCCCGCCGATGTGCGCTCCAAGGTTAAGATCGTGTCGTGCAGGGTGGCGATCTCCGGGCGATGCGCGATGGAGACCACCGTCGTCTCCGGCAAGTGTTCCCGCAGCATCTGATACAGCTCCGCCTCCGCCTGCGGGTCCAGGCTCGCGGTCGCCTCGTCCATGAACAGCCAATCCGGACGCGCCAGCAAGGCCCGGGCGAACGCCAGCCGCTGCTGTTCGCCGCCGGACAGCCGCTGGCCCCATGCCATGTCGACGTCCAGTTCCGCCGCCAGGCCGCCCAGCCCGGCGGCGGCCAGCGCGGACCCGATCACCTCCGACGAATACGCATCCATGGCCGCCGGGTAGGTGACCACCCGGCGCAGCGTGCCGAGCGGAATGTACGGCTTCTGCGGCAGGAACATGATCTGGCCCGCCGGGCGCTCGACCGTGCCCCGCCCGAACGGCCAGATGCCGGCGATCGCGCGGAACAGGGTGGACTTGCCCGCCCCCGACCGGCCGCGCAGGACGGTGCTATGGCCGTGTCCGATGTGCAACTCGCCGCCATCCATCAGCACGCCGCCGTTCGGCAGCTTGAGCACTAGGTCGCGTGCAACGAAGTCCTGCCCCTGCCCCCGGACCGTGATGATCCCGGACTCACTGGCGCGCATGGCGTCCAGGCTGTGGCCGAAGGTCGCAAGACGCTCGACGGTGGCGGCCCAATCCGCCAGGCCCATGTAGTTGTCGACGATCCACGAGGCAGCGCCCTGCACCTCCGAGAACGCGCCGGCGACCCGGCTCAGCGTGCCGAACGAGATCTGCTTGGAGAAATACAGCGGCGAGGCGGCAAAGAACGGGAAGATCGCCGCGACCTGCGCGAAGAAGTAGGTGAACGCGTTCACCAGCCGGTTGCGCGACATGATGGCGCGGTAGTTCGCGACGATCGCCCCGAAACGCCCGGTCAGGATCCGGCCCTCGTCGCGCTCGCCCGAATACAGCGCCACACCCTCCGCGTTCTCCCGCAGTCGGATCAGGGCGTAACGGAAATTGGCCTCGAGCCGCTGGCGCAGGTAGTTCAGCGAGACCAAAGGGCGGCCGATCAGCTGGGCGAGCAACGTGCCGACCAGGGAATACAGCAGCGCCACCCACACCAGGTATGCCGGGATTCGCAGGCCGAGGATGGTCACCGGGAACGACAACGCCCACAGCACCGCCAGGAACGACGCCAGCGAGACGATGTTGGCGATGAAGCCGAACCCCAGCACGAGGCCGTTCTCGACGAAGTCCCGCACGTCCTCCGAAAGCCGCTGGTCGGGGTTGTCGTTGCCCAACGTCTCGGCCTGCAGCTGCATCTGGTAATAGGCGCGGCCCGAAAGCCACTCCTCCTGGTAGTGCGCCGTGAGCCAGCGGCGCCACCGGATGGTGAGCCATTGGCGAAGATAGCGCCCGTTGACGAAGATCAGCAGCGCCAGCGTCACCAGCGGCACGAAGCCTGGGATGATGCCGAACGGCCCCTCCGGGCTGGTGTCGTAAGTCAGCAGCAGGCGGTAGAAGGCGGGTTCGTCATACTGCTGGAACGCGTTTACCCAGGCGCCGCCGTTGAGGTTCAGCAGCACGTTGATCCGCACCAGCGCGATGTCGGCGGCCAACACCAGCGCCAGCAACCCGATCGCCGACCATTTCTCGTTGGAGCGAAAATACGGGCCGGTCAGATACCATATATTACGGAAGAAACGGCCCCAGCGCGGCATCAGCTGCCCTCGCCAGGAAGCATGCGAAGCCGAATCACACCGCGCACGCCGGCCGGGTCGACGGGCTTGCCTTTGCGCAGGATCTCGATGCGGCCGGCCTGCGCCAGGCGGATGGCGGCCTGCCGCACCGGACCCATGAGCGGCTGCCACTCGGGCGCCAGTTCGCGGGCGGCCTCACTGGGGCAGATCGACTTGTCAGGGCCGCGGGCGTGCACGAGGCGCAAGACGGTGGCCTCGATCGCCTGCTCGGTCGAAGGTTGGGGCATGTCGGGAAGCTGGCGCAAGGGCGGCGGCGAGGCAAGGCGACCCGGCCACAATGGCACGAATGTAACGCCGCGGCTGCCTGATCCCAGCGCGGCAATCGGTGGGCGCTAATGTCCGCTTAACGTTCGTCTCCTAGCCTGATGTACAGCCCACAAGCAGGAAGACATGGATTCAGCGACCACCCCCTGCCCCGACCGCTGCGAGCTCCAACACCAGGTGTTCAGCAGCCTCGGCGAGGTGCATTTCCGGCTGTCGAGCACCGACGGACTGCCGATGATGGCGCTGCGGCTGGGCGAGCGGGAGGCACAATTCCCGCTCGAGTCGCTGCGGCGGGAATACGCCATCGGCAAAGATAGCGCCGATGGCCGCATGCTGGATCTGATCGGCTCCGCACTGGACTTCGTCTCGTCGCTGCAGCCCGGCGACAAGCTACCTTCCGAGGTCCGTACCGGCGAAGCCAGTTGGAAGCCGAGTGCCAGCCATCTCCGCCTCGTGACGGCCCGCCTGCGGCTCGATCTATGCGCGTGGCTGGAGCCGGACGGCCGCTGGGCCAAGGTCGCGCGCGACGACGAGAGCCTGCAACGCGCCGCCATCAACACGATCCTGCGCGACGAGGCGGAGGCGGCTGCCGGGCAGGCCGCAATGACCCTGGGCATCGGCAGCGGCGCCGACGTGACGCGCATGATCGAGGGTTTGGCGCGTGAACTCGCCTATATCGAGGCGTTGCGCGAACGCCTGCTGTCGCGGGTCGCCGATTTGTGCCGGCGGGTCGCTGGCCTGATGCGCGACCGCGGCCGCATGGGGACATCGTTCGACAACCTGTCGCAGGTGCATCGCCTGCTGGGCATCGCCGTGCGGCAGATCTTGCAACGGTTCGAGGATGTGGACACCCAGACCGCCGGCATCGAGAACATGCTCCGCAACCTCGACGCGCAACGCGGTTTCATCCGCTCCAACCGTGACTGGTTGTATCGGAGCCAGCGCGCGTGGGAGCCGATCCTGGATCGCTGGACCCGCACCTCCAACGTCGACGACACCGGGCCGCTGCTGACCGAGACGTATCAGTTCCTGGCGCCACGATTCATGCCGACGACCGCTTGGCGCGCCTGGAACGAGCGCAAGCGCGGGCCCGCCGCGGCGCGGATGACGTGGTGACCACCTACCTTATCCTTCCCCGTTTCTAAACGGGGGAGGGGACCGCGCGAAGCGTGGTGGAGGAGGCATGCGCAAGGACAGTGCCCGAGCGCCCCCACCGTCGGCTGCGCCGCCACCTCCCCCGTGAAGAACAGGGGAGGATCCAGACGAACAGAGTACGCGACCGATGATCAGAGATTGACAGAACGACGGGGCGGGTGAGAATGCGAACTACTCGCAACTCCGGAGCCACCATGCCGCCCGTTCCTGCCAAGCTGACCCGCACGGTGTATCTCGCCACCGGCCTGGACATGGTGTTCGCCTGCTACCCTCCGGCCCAGCCGCCGGTCGCCACGCTCGAGGCATTGCTCGCCGACGAGGCCGCCGCTCAGCAGCGCGGCAGCGGCGCCATCCAGGCGAGCGGGTCAACCGCCTGACCATTCACCAGCACGGCGAAGAAAACATGCGTGCCGTAGGTCACGCCGGTGCGCGCGACGTGCCCGAGGGGCTCGCCAGCCACGACCGTGCGCTTGCCCTCGGCGATTGCCGGCACGAGGTTGCCGAGATGGGCATACAGCGTCGTCATCCCGCCGGGGTGAGCCAGATGCACCGTGACCCCGCCAAGCCCCTGCCGCTTGATCACCAGCACCGTCCCCGCTGCCGCCGCATGCACCAGGGCGCCGGCCGGGGCCGGAAGGTCGATCCCGTTGTGGAACCCGGCCGGCGCGTGCGGCCCGACCGCGTGGCGCCAGCCGAACGGCGACGACACGCAGGCCGGTGTCACCGGCGGCTGCAAGACGGGGGCGGTCTGGGCCGCGGCCGATCCGGCGAGCAGCCGCCATAGAACGACGGCGGTGCATGTTGCGACCTGCACCGATCCGGTCATGCTGCTCGTCACGCGCTCTCCCGGTCCGCGAAGCTGGCGCGCGCCAACTTGACGCCTCCTGGCCGGCCCGGCGGCGCGATGTCCGGCGCGAGGCCGATGGCGGCCAGTATGCCCAAAAGCTGGTTCTGCGACCGTGCCCCGGCCTTTGCACGGATGCGCTTGGCCTGGCTTCGTACCGTTTCCGCCTCGACGCCGTGCTGGTCCGCGATCGCGGTCAGGCCAAGGCCCGAGAGCAGCGCGGACGCAACCCGCGCCTCGGCACGGGTCAGCCCGATGACGCTACGCATGCGGTCCGCGGAGGGGATTTGCCGGGCGATCAGATCCGTCAGCCGCACGGCGATACGGCCGCTGTCGAGACGGTGCAGGTCCAGCAGAACGACCGGGTATCCCTCCCGGCTGCGCAGGCACAGGCTGCCGCTCGGGTCTTCGGCGGATAGCGCGGCCAGGGTCTCCTGGACCAGCTTGTCCTCATCCTTTCGCCTCGCGTGCAGGACCGAGTCCCGCACGTACAGGATGGCCTGCTGGGCAAAAAGCCGTTCCGCCGCGGCGTTGACGTGGAGCAGGCGCCCCGCCCGATCCAGCAACAGGAGGCATGCTGGCGACAACCCGAGCAAACTGGAGAGTTCATCCGACGGAACGGGGGTCATTGCCCTGGTTGTACCCGCTTTGGAGGACGCGAAGGAAGTCTCTTATCCCGTAGTTAACCAACACTGCGGATGATGGTCCGCCAGGTCGCAATGTTGTTCGGGGGGGGGGGGATGCCGCCAGGGTTTGGAATACTCGACACCCTCCTGGTTTCGATTCCGATTTTCCTTGCCCTCCTCGGGCTGATCCGGGGCGCGCCGGTCGAATTGGCGTCTTGCCTTGGCTGTATCGCCGGCATCGCTGCGGCTTGGGCGATCAGCACCGTCCCCTTCGTGCATGATCTGGGGCAGCCGGCCAGCCCGCTGATCGCGCTCGCCGGTGGCGTGGTTGCCTGGCGCTTGATGCGGGGGATTTCCAACCGGTTCGGCTTGGATACGCGTTGGTTCGATCTCGGACGGCTGTTCGACTCGTTCGCAGGTTTCTCCATGGGCGGGCTCCGCGGCGTGGCGATGGTGTCGGCGGGCTGCCTGGTCTACGCCGTGGTGATGGTTCCACTCGGGCTGACGAACCCGCTTGAGACGGTCGCCTACCCAGTGTTCCTGTCGGTGGGCTCGCAAGTCACCAGCGCCGTGGTCGCCAAGGCGGAGCCGCTGATGACGGCGACGCCCAGCGAAACCGCCGGGTCACAGAGCTTTGCCAGCGTGCCTTTGCCGATGGTGATGCCACAGATCGGCACTCCGCCGGCGCCGACGGCGGTGGCGGCGGTTCCGGGCGCAGCGCTCGCCTCGTTGATCCATGCCGTCGCGCCGTCGGCCGTCGCAGCGACGATGCTGCCACCGCCCGCAACGGCCGTGCCTGCCTATCGTCCGGACATTCCGGTCCGCCAAGTGCCGGTGAGTCTGATCGAGACCCACCACAATCTCCTCCACCCCCACGGGATCTTCGTCAGGCATACCGTCCACCGCTGAACCGACTGGACCTTAAGCGGTGGGCGTCGGCCGTTTTCTCCGCCGGGCGATTGCGCGATAAGAAGAGGGCATGCGCACCTCCCTCGCCCCCAGGCTCTGTTCAATTCTGCTCGTCGGCCTGCTGACGGCGTGCGGTGTCCAGGGACCGCCGGAGTCCAAAGGCGTCTATTCGGCCGTCGACATGCATGCCGATCTCGGCACGATCGGTGGTAGCGCGGTTCTCGCCGCCCCCGCCGGCTGGACGCCGACACCGACCATGACGACCCCCACATTCCCCGTTGCCGCACCGGCGTTGTTCACCGCGATGCAGGACATCGTCGCGGCCCTGCCCCGAACCTGGCTGGTGAGCGCGCATCCCGACGAACGCCAGGCGTCCTACATCGTGCGAAGCCGGCTCATGAACCTGCCGGACGTCGTCATCGTCCAGGCGGTGCCGGCCGGCGACACGTCCAGCCAGGCCGTGATCTTCTCCCGTAGCCGCTACGATGTGGACCCGTTCAGCGACGAGAATCACGAGCGGGTGCAGCGCGTGATCAAGGCACTGAGCGCACGCTTCGGCTCCGTGGCGTCCCCGAAATCGCAAAGTTGAGCCCGATCGGCGAGCATCCAAAATCACGCGCGCCTTGCTGAAGGGGCGAGGCCGCGCACATCAGCTTCGGCAAACCGTCGGAGGCAGCTTGGCAAAAACAGAGTTTGCGTTAGCCGGCAGCGTAGCCGTGATCACGGGGGCGGCCGGGGGGATCGGGCGTGCCCTGGCCCTGGATCTCGCCCGACGGGGCTGCGCTCTGGCCCTGGTCGACCGGGATGCAAGCGGCCTTGCCACGACAGCGGAGGCCGCCCGGCAGGCCGGAATTATCGTAAGCGAGCACGTGATGGATTTGGCGGAAACGGCGGCCATCGCCGGCCTGCCAGAGGCGGTTCTGCTGCAGCACCCCCGGGTCAACCTGCTGGTCAACAACGCCGGTGTCGCCTTGATGGGGGATTTCCTGCAGACCAGCAGCGCCGACTTCGACTGGCTGTTCGCCATCAACTTCACCGCCGCCGTGCATGCCACGCGCGCCTTCCTGCCCCACCTGCTGCGGCAACCCGCGTCCCAGATCGTGAACCTGTCCTCGCTGTTCGGCATCGTCGCACCGCCGGGCCAGTCCGCATACGCCGCGGCAAAATTCGCACTCCGGGGCTTCAGCGAGGCCTTGACACACGAGTTGGAGGCGACCTGCGTCGGCGTCAGCGTCGTGCATCCCGGTGGGGTCGCCACCGCCATCGCCCGCAACGCCAAGGTGAGCGCCGAGATCGATCCGGACGATGCCCGCCGGGCGATCAGCCGGTTCAGCAAGAGCCTGGTCACCACGCCCGAGGCAGCCGCCGCCCGGATCGTGGACGGTATCCGGCGCCGCGAGACCCGGATCCTGATCGGCCGGGACGCGCGGCTGGTGGACCTCCTCCAGCGCCTCGCCCCCGTCGGCTATTATGCCCTGCTGCGAAAGCGGATGTCGCAGCGGCCTCCCACCTCCCCTAGGATGAAGCAATGGCAAGCTGGCAGTCCCACCTGATCGTTCTGCTGCTGAAGCTCCGCGTGAAGCGCAAGCTGATGACGCAGACCGACGTCACGGCAGCCCGGGCCACGTTGAGCGCCATCAAGCACAAGATCCCCCCCTCGGTCCGCGCGTCCAACCGCACGGTCGGCGGCATCGCGGGGGAGTGGCTGAGCCCGGTGGCCGGCAACGCGGTCGGAACACTGCTGTATCTGCACGGCGGCGGCTATTTCGCGTGCTCGCCGCAGACTCACCGGCCGATCACGACCGGGTTCGCCGGGCGGGGGCTGGACGTTTTCGCCGCCGATTACCGGCTCGCCCCGGAAAACCCCTTCCCCGCCGCGATCGAGGATGCCGTCGCCGCCTATCGCGGCCTGCTGGCCAGCGGCATCCCGGCCAGCAGGCTGGCGATCGGCGGCGACTCGGCGGGCGGCGGACTCACGCTGGCAACCTTGCTATCGTTGCGCGATGCCGGCGATGAACTGCCGGCCGCTTGCGTGCTGTTCTCGCCCTGGACCGACCTGGCCGCCACGGGTGAGACGCTGCGCACCAATACCCGCCGCGACGCCATGTTCGACGGCACCGGCATGGATCGCGCCATCATGCCCTATCTGGCCGGCGCGGACCCGCGCAACCCGCTGGCCTCACCGCTGTATGCCGACCTGCACGGCCTGCCGCCGACCCTGATCCATGCCGGCACCTACGAGGTGCTGCTCGACGACAGCCGCCGCCTGGCCGAACGCGCCCGTGCCGCCGGCACCGAAGTCGAGTTGCGGACCTGGCCGGTGGTGCCCCATGTGTGGCAATTATTCCGGATACCGGAGAGCGCCCAGTCGATGGACGCCGCCGCTACCTTTCTGAAGGCCAAGCTCGCTCACCTTGCCGAGCGACTGGCTGCCTGAGCCCCCCGCCTAAGCTGAGGAGACGACGAATGCAGAATGCCGAACCGATTTGGACCCTGGTCGACGCCAAGCGCGACGCACTGATCGCTCTGTCGGACCGCGTTTGGGGCATGCCGGAGACCTGTTACACCGAGAAACGCTCGGTGGCCGAGCACATCGCCGAGCTGCACCGCCAGGGCTTCAAGGTGACCGAAAACGTCGCCGACATTCCGACCGCCGTGGTCGGCGAGGCGGGTGAAGGCGGCCCGGTGATCGCCATCCTCGGCGAATACGACGCGCTGCCCGGGCTCAGCCAGGAGGCCGGGGTTGCCGAACACCGCCCCATTCCGGGCAACGGCAACGGGCATGGCTGCGGCCACAACCTGCTGGGCTCCGCCGCCATGCTGGCCGCGACCGCCGTAAAGGACTGGCTGGCGCAGACCGGCACACCGGGCCGCGTGCGGTACTATGGCTGCCCGGCCGAGGAAGGTGGGGCGGCCAAGGCGTTCATGGTCCGCGCCGGCGCGTTCGACGACGTGGACATCGCGATCACCTGGCACCCCAACGCGTTCAACGAGGTCGCCCCCGCGCTCGCCTTAGCCAACACGCGGATCGATTTCGCGTTCCGCGGCCGTGCCTCCCACGCCGCCGCGGCGCCGCATTTGGGCCGCTCGGCGCTGGACGCGGTGGAGCTGATGAACGTCGGCGTGAACTACATGCGCGAGCACATGCCGTCCGACGCGCGAATCCACTACGCCATGATCGACGGCGGCGGCATTGCCCCGAACGTGGTGCAGGCCAAGGCGCGCGTGCGCTACTCGGTCCGCGCCGCCGACCTGCCGACCATGCTGGTGCTGCTGGAGCGGGTGAAGAACGTGGCCCGCGGCGCCGCCCTGATGACGGAGACGGAGGTGGACATCCACGTGCTCGCCGCCGTGTCCAACCTGGTGGACAACCCCACGCTGGAGCACGCGATGTATGACGCGATGGTCCGCCTGGGCCCGCCCGAGTGGGACGAGACCGACCGCGCGTTTGCCAAGCAGATCCAGGGCACGCTGTCGGCGGAGGATCTGAGCACCGCCTATACCCGCGCCGGTGTGAAGCCGAAGCCGGAAGCGCCGCTGCACGACGCGATTGTGCCGATGGACGCAATGCGCAAGCCGATGATCGGCTCTACCGACGTCGGCGACGTGAGCTGGGTGGTGCCGACGGTGCAGGCGCACGCCGCGACCTATGCCGTGGGCACGCCGGGCCACTCGTGGCAGCTGACGGCGCAGGGCAAGAACCCGGCCGCGCACAAGGGGATGACCTTCGTTGCCAAGGTCATGGCGGCGACCGCGGTCAGCGCGATCGAGAACCCGGTGTTGATCGAACGCGCCAAGGCCGACCTTGCCGAGCGCACCGCCGCCACGCCGTATCAGAGCCCGGTGCCAGCCGGCGTCGAGCCGCCGATCGCCGCGATGTCGATGGTCGCCGCGTAGTGGACACGGTCATGCAGCTCGGGGGCGACCCGGCGATCGAGACGATGCTGTCCCGCGTCACCAACGGCGCCCTGCGCGATCCGGCGCCCGCGGGGGCCGACCTGGAGCGGATCGTGGCCGCCGGCTTGCGTGCGCCGGACCACGGCAAGCTGCGTCCGTGGCGCTTCGTCGCGATCCGCGGCGAGGCCAAGGCGCGGTTCGCCGACATCTGCATCGCGGCCTTGCGCGCCCGCGACCCGGAGGCGACGGAGGCCGAAGCGATCCGCATGCGGGGCAAGCTGACCGACCCACCGTTGGTGCTGGCGCTCGGCATGCACGTCATGACGACGCCCAAGGTGCCAGAAACCGAACAGGTCCAGTCGGTCGCAGCGGCCGCCATGAACATGCTGAACGCAGCGCACGCGTTGGGTTATGCCGGCAAGTGGGTCAGCGGCCCGAACGCGTACGATCCGGCCGTCGCGGCCGGCTTGGGCTTCCAGGCACCGGACCGGGTGATCGGCTACCTTTACTTGGGCACCCCCGCTGAACCCGCCGCCCCCGCGCGGCGGCCCGACGTGTCCAGCCATCTATCGGAATGGTCACAGCCTGCCGGCTAGGGCCCTGAGCGCCACGAGGGCTTCACCCAACGCTGTCCGGTCGGGACGAACGCCAGATTCACCGTCATGCCAGGGCTTGACCCTGGCATCCACGGCGCTCCGCAAACGCCGGCCCGGCCGTGTTGCATGCGATGTTGCCAAACACTCGTGTGACGTCACCAGCCCAACCCCGTGGTTACCAGGGTCACGCCCTGGCATGACGGCGTATTTACTTCGAGACCGGGCAAGACGCTCAAGGCAGGCGGGAACCCCGCAGGTTGCGTCCATTCTGATGCAGCACGGCGGCGGAGGCGCGGCCGTCCGGATCAAGTTCGAACGTGAGCTGCGCGTCCACGGCACGGTAGAAGAACCGCGTTTTGCTCTCGGGGAACACGGGTAGTTCGGCTTGGTCGGTCGCCTGCACCATCAGATGGCCGTCGCTCGGGCGGACCGTCAGCACGAACCGCGGCCTGATGGCGTAGCGCCCGGCATACGCGGCAAGCTCCGCCGGATCGAGCGGGACGGTGCGGCGCAAAACGGGCAACGGAAATGCCGAACTCACCAGATGTTTGCCGATCTCCGGCGTCGCGAACGGAGCTCTCGTGTTCGCGAGCAAAACGGCCGCACGAGGGGCCCGGGTCGAGTATGCGGCGAACGCGGAATAACCACCCGTGTCGCCATCCTTCCACACCAACTCGTCGCCATACTGCGTGCGGACGAACCAGCCCGCGGCGGCGTATTGGTTGACCGTATTTGTCTGGCGCCTGACCTCGAGCAGGCTCGCCGCCGCTTTCGTCAACGGCGTTTGCGCTCGCCCCGAGCACGCATCTACGAAACGCAGTAGATCGTTTGCCGTCGACCGCAACGCCCCCGCGCCAGCCACCGCGGGGAGATCCCAGTTGCTCACCGGCTGCCACGCTTCGTCGTGGCCGGGAGCGAGCCGAGCCTGCATGCCGGGCGTGAGCGTGATGCGAGTATCGTCCAGGCCCAACGGCCCGCAAATACGCGACACTACCAGCTCCTCGTAGCTGCGCCCCGCATGGAGCGAGAGGATTTGACCCAGCAGCCCAAAGCCGAGATTGGCATATTCGTAATGCGACCCCGGATAATACAGCGGCGTGATCGCGGAGACCGCCGCGTACAGCCGTGCCGTCGTGTAATCGGCGTACGGGTTCTCCGGGCTTTTGATGACGATATTGCCGGGCATGTTCGGCAACCCAGACGAATAGGTCACCAGATCGAGCAGCGTGATCGCCTTGCCATCGAAGGCGTGCAGTTGGACCTCTGCTGGGAGAAATTTCGCCAGCGGGTCCGCGAACGCCATCTCGCCGCGCTGCACGGCGTCGGCGAGCAGAAGCGCCGTGAACACCTTGGTGATCGAACCGATCTCGAACACGGTGTCGCCAGCCAGGGTCCGGCCATTCTCGGCGCCGGACTGCCCGGCAGCCACAAGCCGGGTCATACCGCCATCCACCACTCCGGCGACGTAGCCCAGACTGTCAGCCCCGGGTTGGGTGTGCGCCGTCAGCAGATCCCGGATCGCGGCCGACGCCGGGTCGGTTTGCGTCGCATCCCCGCCCCCCGACTGAGCGACGCCCTGCGCTTCGGCACGCCAGCTGAGGGCGGGTGCCGCCAAGGCCGCGAGCAAGAGACCGCGCCGCCGCATCGATAACCTCCCGTCGGCTCGTGGGATGGCCGCCTCAGGCGCTGATCACCATCTCCAGTTTGGCGGCCAGATCCTCGCGCATGTACGGCTTGCGGAGCAACGGTACCCCCTCCGGCAGGTCGCGGGAGCCGCCGGTCGCCGTTGCCATGTAGCCGGAGGTCAGCAGCACCTTCAGCCCGTCGCGGATCTCCCGCGCTTGCACGGCAAGCTGGGCGCCGTTCATGCCGCCCGGCATAACCACGTCCGAGAACAGCACGTCGACGCGGTTCGGCCCCCGCAGCACGTCCAGCGCAATCCGCGCGTCAGGGGCGGTCAGCACCTTGTAGCCCAGCCCCTCGAGGCTCTCCGCGGCCATCTCGCGCACGGCCTGTTCGTCCTCGACGATGAGAACGACCTCGCCACACGCCGCCCGGCGGAGCGGGACGACGTTGCCGGGCAGGGTTTCCTCCCGCACGGTGTCGACGACACGCGGCAGGAAGATGTCGAGCGAGACCCCCTGGCCAGGGGCCGTCCGCAGCCGGCAATGCCCGCCGGATTGCCGCACGAAGCCGTAGACCTGGCTGAGACCCAGCCCGGTGCCGCGGCCGACCTCCTTCGTCGTGAAGAACGGCTCGAAGGCCCGGGCGGCTGTGGTCGCGTCCATGCCGATTCCGGTGTCGGAGATGACGGTGAGCAGGTAATTCCCCGGCACCAGTTCGGGCAGGCCCGGCACGAGCTCCGAACCGACCTTCACGTTGCTGGTCTGGACCCGCAACTTGCCGCCACTGGGCATCGCGTCCCGCGCATTGCCGGCGAGGTTCAACAGGACGGCCTGGAACTGGTTCTGGTCCAGCCGCACCGGGTCCAACCCTGGGTCCAGGTCCAGGCTGACCTCCACGGCCGCACCCACCGCTTGCTGCAGCAGCGGCCGGAAATCGGCGATCAGCCGGTTGAGGTTGACCGTCTCCGGTTCCACCATCTGACGGCGCGAGAACGACAGCAGCTTGTCCGTCAAGTCGGTGCCGCGGCGGCCCGCCGTCAGGGCCACCTTGGCCAGCCGCTCGACCCGCGCCGGGTCGGTGGGCCGGCGCATGATCAAGTCCAGATTGCCCAGGATCACCGTGAGCAGATTGTTGAAATCGTGCGCGACGCCCCCCGTGAGCTGTCCCACCGCCTCCATCCGCTCGGCCTGACGGAGCCGTTCGTCGGTCATGTGGCGATCCGTCACGTCCAGCAGACAGCCTGCCATGCCGACGGGTCGCCCGTCGCGGTTGCGCGTCGTACGGCCGTAGATGGCCAGCCACCGGACCGCCGCCGTGTCCGCGCGCTGGATCCGGCACTCGAGTTCCAGCCGCCCGGTCAGCACGGCGGCGTCGAACGCGGCTTGCGCCGAGGCCCGGTCGTCGGGGATCACGTGCTCCAGGAAGATCCCGGGTGTCCAGTGCGGCCGCAATGCCTCGTAGCCGAACAGGCGGTCGTGGCGCAGCGTGCGGCGCACGAGGCCGGTCGCCAGGTTCAACTCCCAATCGCCCATGCCGGACGCATCGAGGGCGATTTCCAGGCTGTCGCGGGCGGATTGCGCCTCGGCCCGCGCCTGCTCCCGCGAGGCAGCCGCGTGGACGGCGTGGCCGTACAGGTGGTCCACTTCCTGGAGATAGACGCCGAGGACGACGAGCCCTGCGAGCAGTGCCTCCACCCGGCCCACGAACCAGCCCATGGTCTCGCGCATGGCGCCGAGGTCGGTGATGACATTGTCGAGCAGCAGCAGAACGAGCGACACGGCGAGCCACAGCTGTAACACGTTGCGCAGACGCGTTTCCCAACACAGCGCGGCCAGGGCGCCGACGTTCAGGATGATCAACGCCGGCCCGATCCCGGAGGTGGTGATCGCCCAGTAGCCGCCATCCGGGTCCACCATCCGCGGCAGCACCGACGTGTAGCGGCACACGACGACTCCCAACACCGCCATGATCGCGGCCATGCAGACCGACGTTGCGACCGCGACCCCCTTCACCCGGCGGGGCCGGGTAACCGGCGAGCGGCCACCGCGTTCGATGATGGCGTAGATCAGCGCGAACAGCGGCGGGCAGAGATGCCACAGGTTCCACAGCCAGGTGAGCGTGGATGCACCCTGCCCGACCAGCAGGCCGGTCCCGAACACGTTGGGGAAACAGACGAGCTGCAGGGTTACCGCCGCCGTGGTGCAGAGGCTGCCGGCGCCCAGTACCAACAGCGGAACGGCGCCCGTGCGACGGTACTGCACCAGCAACAGCCATGTCGTCAGGCCATAGACCAGGACCAGGGCGGACTGGTTCAGCACGAGGAAGCCCGGCATGACCGGCATCCGCAGCCCCGCCATCGGGACGAGCACCACCGTGGCGATCAGCGCCACCGCGCAGAACAGCGCGGCCATCCGACGCTGCAATGGCGTGGCAGGCGCGGTGGCCAGCGTATCCAGCGCGAGGCGCCCGTGGGCCAATTCACGTGTCGGAGCCGCAGCGTCGAACCTCACGCCGGCGACCGATCCAACGGCCATATTCCTGTCGACCATTGCACCCTCGATGTGTTTCTGCAGGTCCGCATCATGACACTAGGATACGGTGACGCCACCTCCGCGTCAGGTTTTGTTAGTAAACGTCCGGCTATTTGCGCCAACACGGCCGGATGCGGTAGACGGCCCGCTTGTCTGGAGTAGCCGCCCCATGCCCGTCATGGCCGACCGTTGGATCCGCCGCATGGCCCTCGACCACGCCATGATCGAGCCATTCACCGAAGCGCAGAAGCGGGAGGGCGTGATCAGCTACGGCCTGTCCTCCTACGGCTACGACGCGCGGGTGGCGGACGATTTCAAGATCTTCACCAACGTGGACAGCGCCATCGTCGACCCGAAGAACTTCAATCCGAACAGCTTCGTGGACCGCAAGGGGCCGGTCGCGATCATCCCGCCCAACAGCTTCGCGCTGACCCACACGGTCGAATATTTCCGCATCCCACGCGACATCCTGGTGGTGTGCCTCGGCAAGTCCACCTACGCCCGCTGCGGCATCATCGTGAACGTGACGCCGCTGGAGCCGGAGTGGGAGGGCCAGGTGACGATCGAAATCAGCAACACCACCCCGCTGCCCGCCCGCATCTACGCCGGCGAGGGGATCTGCCAGTTCCTGTTCCTGCAGGGGTCCGAGCCCTGCGAGACAAGCTATGCCGACCGTGCCGGTAAATACATGGGCCAGCGCGGCACTTCTCTGCCCCGTATGTAACGAGGACCGCCCTTTGATGGACAAAATCCGTATCCGCGGCGGACGCCCGCTTTCTGGTGAGATCCCGATCGGTGGCGCCAAGAACGCCGCCCTGCCGCTGATGGCCGCCGGGCTGCTGACGGAAGAGCGGCTGCAGCTGACCAACGTGCCCCGCCTCGCCGACATCGATACCATGACGAGCCTGCTGCAGCAGCATGGCATCGCGATCGAGCCGGTCGGCAATGACGGTCGCACCCTCTCGCTCGGCGGCCCGATCACCTCGACCGAGGCGCCGTACGACATCGTCCGCAAGATGCGGGCCTCCGTGCTGGTGCTGGGGCCACTGCTGGCCCGGTGCGGCGAGGCGCGTGTCTCCCTGCCCGGCGGCTGCGCGATCGGCACGCGCCCGGTCGACCTGCACCTGAAGGGCCTGGAGCAGATGGGCGCCCGGATCGATCTGGACGCCGGGTATATGAACGCGACGGCGCCGGGTGGGCTGAAGGGCGCCAACATCGTGCTCGCCTTCGCCTCGGTCGGTGCCACCGAGAACCTGCTGATGGCGGCGAGCCTGGCGGACGGCCAGACCACCATCGCCAACGCCGCGCGCGAGCCCGAGATCGGCGACCTGGTGGCCTGCCTGCAAGCCATGGGCGCCCGCATCGAGGGCGCCGGCACTGGCACGCTGGTGGTGGAGGGCGTCAAGCGGCTGCACGGCGCCAGCCACCCGATCATTCCCGACCGGATCGAGACCGGCACCTATGCCTGCGCCGCCGCCATCACCGGCGGCACGGTGCTGCTGCGCGGCGCGGACCTCGCCCATCTG
The DNA here is from genome assembly GCA_964242215.1 of uncultured Acetobacteraceae bacterium. Lineage (GTDB taxonomy): Bacteria > Pseudomonadota > Alphaproteobacteria > Acetobacterales > Acetobacteraceae > LMUY01. The sequence continues at coordinate 22,281 of CAXTCJ010000079.1, forward strand.
TCCTCCGTCCGCGCCGTGATGGCGTCGGCCGGCGTGGACCTGGAGGCCGAACCCGGCGGCGTGCGCGTGACAAGGCGCAACGGCCTGCACGGCACCGACGCCATGACCGAGCCCTATCCCGGCTTCCCCACCGACATGCAGGCCCAGTTCCTGGTGCTGATGAGCGTGGCGGAGGGCGCCGCGATGGTGACGGAGACGATCTTCGAGAACCGCTTCATGCATGTCAGCGAGCTCACCCGCATGGGCGCGAGCATCAACGTGCACGGTGCCTCCGCCATCGTGCGCGGCGTGCCCCGGCTATCGGGTGCCCCGGTGATGGCGACGGATCTGCGGGCCAGCGCGTCCCTGGTGATCGCCGGGCTGGCCGCCGCCGGCGAGACGGTCGTGAACCGCGTGTACCACCTGGACCGCGGCTACGAGGCGCTGGAACAGAAGCTCGCGGCGTGCGGGGCGGATGTGGAGCGGGTCGCCAACTGATCCGGGACTGAGCTCTCAGTCCACCACCACGGCGAGCGGCCGGGACACGCCGGCCTGCAGCGGCAACCGAACCTGGACGCGGTGGTGGCCCGGAACCATCATCCAGGCAAAGGGCTGCCCCGGCGGCGCAGTCGCAACTGGTTGACCGTCGACGAGCCAGACGATCTGTGGCACGGGCGGCTCCACCGCGGCGCGGAACACCAGGCGGTTGAGCGCGGCCGGCGCTTCCGGATTGCGCCAGACATGGGTGTCCGGATCCGGCGAGATGATCGACAGGCGCGGGGCTGGCGGGAGCACCGGCGCGACGCCGCCGGGTCGCACCCATTCGGCCAGGCGCTGGTCGCAGGCGTGATCCGCCGGGACGCCAGTCCCGGTGCAGAGTTCGGCCTGTTCGCGGCCGGGCGGGGCGGGGAAATCGCCAGCCACCAGGTCCGCACGGCCCAAGCCATGCAGATGCAGCATGATGGACTGGGCCAGGCCCGCCGCCGCCCGGGCGCCGCTGAGCCCCGACATCGGTCCGGCGTCGGCCCGCCCCAACCAGACGCCGACCACCTCGTCGCGTGACCATTCCAACGTCCAGGCATCCCGATAGCCCTGCGAGGTGCCGGTCTTCAACGCCACGGCGAACGGAAACTCCGACGAGCCATAGCGCGGGAACGAGGGCAGCCGGGCCAGCGGATCGCTCAGGAAGCGCCCCACCAGCCGCGCGGCATCGACCGACATCACGCGGCGGGGCGAGGCCGCGGGCGCGGCGAACCACTGCAGGGGCGCGTCGGTGCCGTCTTCGGCAAGGGTGGTGTAGGCGCGCATCAATCGGTCGAGCGAGGTGGGGAGCGCACCGATCGCCATCGCCAGGCCGAAGCGCTGCGCCGGGCCGTCTAGATCGTGCAGCCCCAGGGTGCGCAGGAAGCCGAAGCCATCCGCCAGCCCGACGCGCCGCAGCAGGTTGGTCGCCGGGACGTTGCGGGAATTGGCCAGCGCCTGGCGCGGTAACAGGGGACCGAGGAAGTCGTGATCGGCATTGCTGATGCCGGCTGCGCCCTCGGGCAGGTCGGCCAGTACCTCCTCCGGGGCCAGGATTTGGCGGTCGAGGCCGAGCGCATACAGGAACGGCTTCAGTGTGCTGCCGGGTGAACGCAGGGCGGCGGAGTAGTCGATCGCACCGGCCGGACGGCTCGCATACCCGGCGGAGGCGACGTCGGCCAGCACCTCGCGGGTGCCGCGCCTTACCACCATGACGGCCACTTGCTGTGCCCCCGCCCGGCGCCAGGCGTCGAGATGCGCCAAGGCCGCCCGAGTGACGTCACGCTGCATCCGGCCGTCGATCGTGGCGCGGACCATGCCGCCACCGGGCGCCGACCGCGCCAGGCGCAGCGCCACTTGCAACGCCGCCGGCCGCCGTGGCGCGGGGCGGGGCACCAGCCGCGCGAGCTCCACCTCGGCGGCGGCCCGGTCGGCGGATGACAGCGCCATGGCCGTCAGCGCCCACCGCGCCCGTGCCACGGCGCGGTGCAGCCCGGCGTGCAACGCCATCGCCGTGGGGGCCTGCGGAATGGCAGACAGCAAAGCGGCCTGCGCGATGCTGAGGTCGTCGGCCGGCTGGTCGAAATACCACCGCGCGGCGTGGGCGATGCCGTGGCTGTTCTCACCATAGGGGGCGAGCCGCAGATATTGCGCCAGCACCGCGGCGTGGCCGTAGCGTGCCGTTAGCACGATCGCCGTCCCCGCCTCGACCGCCTTGGCCCAGAGCGTGCGCGGCCGGGGATGCTGCATCCGCACCACTTGCATCGCGATGGTGGACGCGCCGGAGCCGCCGCCGCGCAGATGCTGCCAAGCGGCCCGCACCACTGCGACCGGGTCCACGCCGGGGTGAGACCAGAACCGCCGGTCCTCCAACGCCAGGGTGGCTGCGATCACGCGCGGTGGCGGGGTGACCGGCCAGTAGCCGTAATCCACTTGGCGGCCGCCATCGGCGCGGCGGCTCTCGTGGCCAGACTGGGTCAGGAAGGCACCGTCGCGGTTGGTGATGAAAGCGGTGGGAGAGGGCGACACCAGCGCCGAACCGGCGGCCACCGCGACGGCCCAGGTCGCCACCGTTCCGACAGCGCCGACAAGCAGCAGCCGCAGCACTGCCGACCGCACCAACCGCCGCATCCCGGACCGCACCCGCCGTTCTCCCGCGTCGATCTCATGTTGCACGCCGCCGAACCGGCGTCCACGCGCGAAGCTGTAGG
>CAXTCJ010000080.1:0-21852 GCA_964242215.1 uncultured Acetobacteraceae bacterium
GCTATCGATGCGGAGACGTTCGATCGGGTGGTGGACGCTCGTTCGATGGTGTGAGGGGAGGGCTCTCCCTCCGTGGGCCTTCCAATCGCCCGAAGGGGTCGATTGGAACCTTTGGCCCACTCCGCCCTCCACCCGGAAGGGGACAGTCGTCCCCTTCACCCCTATTTACCAGGTGTTCAGAGGACGACTGTCCTCTGACGGGGTTCGGGGCAGAGCCCCGATCTAACTTCGCCGTCCCCAGCTTCAGCTCGCCGCAGATCGTGCGAACGATGTCGTCGGCCGAGCGGAGGCTGATTTCATCCATCGTATCCGGCGAGTCCATCCGCTCCATCAGCGCGTCGTTGAGGGTGTCGGCCCGGCTGCCATCGGCCTCGCGCTCGATGGCATCGCGGACGCCGCGCTCGATCTGCCGTTTTGCCATGGCGTGTTGGTCGTCGGCCAGGGGTCGCCCGGCCCAGCCCCGATCGAGCCGCTCGGCCAGCAGCACCGTGCGCCGCACGGCGCGCGACACCTCGGTGTAGGCTCCGGCCACGGCGTGGGTGCGCGCCACGACCGTCTCCCGCGCCTCCCCGGCCGCTGCCGCCGCGCGATCCGCCTCGATGGCTTCGGCGAGCGAGTTGGGCATGGGCGACACGCCATCCTCCGCTGTTGCCTGGGCGGCAGACTGGGCCAGAGCCGTTTCCGTCTCCGCCGCGAGCCCGATCATGCGTGCCACGCTCATGCCGATGCCCACCAGCTCCGTCAGCGCGTCGCGAAACGCGTCGGGAGCGCGGAGGATGTCGTCGGCGCGAGGGAAAGGAGAGCTCATAGACTATAGGAGGACCACACGACCGGCCACCGTTTCAATCGAAACACGCTATCGTATTAACCCTCGATCGATTATTACGAACGCATGCCCGAATATCGGCGGCTTTTCGTTCCGGGCGCTTGCTACTTCTTCACGGTCAACTTGGCCGACAGGCGCAGCGATCGCCTCACCCGGGAGATTGCCGCCTTGCGGAGCGCCGTTGCGAGTACGCGCGCGCGGCATGCCTTCGTCATCGAGGCCTGGGTGGTGCTGCCGGATCACCTGCACGCCGTCTGGACTCTGCCGGAGGGGGACTGTGATTTCTCCACCCGCTGGGCGTCGATCAAGCACCTGTTCTCGTGGCAGCTCCCGCCCGGCGAGGCGCGGTCCCGCTCCCGGGTCGCCAAGCGAGAGCGTGGCATTTGGCAGCGCCGGTATTGGGAGCACAAGATCCGCGACGAGGCTGATTTTCGCAGTCATGTCGATTACGTGCACTTCAACCCGGTGAAGCGCGGGTCTGGTCGCGCATCCTGGCCTGTGGCCTTACTCCACGTTCCACCGCGCCGTCGCTCGCGGCGATGCCCCCGCAGCGTGGAGCCTAGACGCCAGTCCCCCGTCCGATTTCGGCGAGCGGTCCGTCGATCCCCCGCCCCGCCCCCACCGACCCGTCGCCCTCCACCGACCCGTCGACCCGTGACCCGTGGCACGTAACCCGTAGGGTGGGCTGCTCGCAGCCCACCAAAGCGCCGGAACAGTGACCCAACGCGCAACGTTTCACGGTGCTGCAAGCGGTGGGCTGCAAGCAGCCCACCCTACGGCTCGCTTATGCCCAGTTGCGGGTTAGGGGTGTTTCACGCGCGAATATCATCAAAGGTGCCCATTTTCCGGTGAATTACGGTTACGTGAGTTTCGCGCAGATGGGCCAAGAGGCAAGGGGCTTGCTGCTTGGGCCGATCAACGTTGGCGGCTCGGTCTATAACGTCTGGTACTCGAAGCAATGATCACGGCCGAGGAGGCGCTTGCGCGGGCGGATGCTGCGGCCGTGACCGATGGATGGGGCCGCGTCACAGCGCCCCGTTACGAGGCGGCGAGCGCCGAGCGGGACGGGCGAGCGGTCTGGGAAGTCAGGCGACGGGAAGTCGTGATCGGACAGAGCATGGTGTTCACGATCGACGGTGAGAGCGGTGCCGTCTTGGACAGGCGGAGATCTGGGCTTCGTTGATACGGGCGGGCCGCAAGGCCTAGGACGAGGGGGACACGCTGACGGGTCGAACGTGGGCCGGCCCCCTCCACCATGCTTCGCACGGTCCCCCTCCCCCGCAAGCGCGGGGGAGGACCTGATCCGAGTTGATCTGATCGGGTCGGCCACAAGCGCCTGGCCAACCCCCTCGCACCGACTCCACACCGGGCGTAAAACGCACCCCCATGAACTTCACCTTCCTCCACGCCGCCGACCTGCACCTCGACTCGCCCCTGCGCGGCCTCGAAGCCGGGGCACCCGCCGAGCGCATCCGCGGCGCCACGCGTCAAGCGCTGGTCAACCTGGTGGACCTGGCGCTGCGGGAGAAGGTGGCGTTCGTGCTGCTCGCCGGGGATCTGTTCGATGGCGACTGGGAGGATTATCCCACCGGGCACTTCCTGGTGGGGCAGCTCGGGCGGCTCACGCGGGCGGGGATCCCGGTCTATGCCATCAGCGGCAACCATGACGCGCAAAGCGTGCTCACCCGGCAACTGCCCTGGCCCGAGCGTGCCACCCTGTTCAATACGGACGGGGCGCATAGCCTCGAGGTGCCGGGGCTGCCGGTGGTGATCCACGGGCAGGGGTTCGCGCACCAGGCGGTGACGGACAATCTGGCGCTGGCCTACCCGGCGCCGGTGGCGGGCAAGATCAATATCGGGCTGCTGCATACCGCCGCCGAGGACACCAACCACGGCCGCTACGCCCCGTGCACGGTCGAGCAGCTCGCGGCGCACGGCTACGATTACTGGGCGCTGGGGCATGTCCATCTGCGGGGCGAGCTGAACGGGCATCCGGCGTGGGTGGTGTTCCCGGGCAATCTGCAGGGGCGCCACATCAACGAGGAGGGGGCGAAGGGCGCCACCCTGGTGCGGGTGCAGGGCGGGCGGCTGCAGCCCGAGCATCGCACGCTGGACGTGGTGCGCTGGTCGCGCGTGTTCGTGGACCTGGCGGGGGTGGAGGACCGCGACGCCCTGGCCGCCCGGCTGCGCGCCGCCGTCGTCGCCGCGGCCGAGTTGGCGGGGGACCGGCTGCTGGCGGCGCGCGTGGTGCTGCGCGGGGCGACGGCGCTGCATGCCGAGTTGGTGCGCGACCCGGTGGCCACGCGGGAGGGCGTGCGGGCCGAGATCGCCGGGTTGGGGCTGGGCGACCAGGTCTGGGTCGAGAAGGTGGATCTGGACACGCGGCCGGCGATCGACCTCGAAACGTGGCGCGCCGGGTCGGACGCGGCGGCGACGCTGCTGCGCTCGGTGGAGTCGGAGCCGACGCCGCCGATCGCGCAGCAGGCGCAGGAGTATGCCGCCCATATGCTGGGCCGGGTGGCGCGGTTGCGGGAGGCGTTGGGGCCGGAGCATCCGGCGGTGCGCGCCGCCGCCGGGGAGTTCCCGCCCGAGTTGGTGCGGCGCGCGCGGGACCTGGTGTTGTCGCGGCTGGTGGAGGGCTGATGCGGCTCCGTCGGCTGGGGCTGGAAGCGTACGGGAATTTCGCCGCGACCTCGTTGGAGCTGAGCCCGGAGCCGGGGGTGATCAACATCGTGGAGGCGCCGAACGGGGCGGGGAAGTCGGTGCTGCGCCACGCGCTGGCGGAGCTGCTGTTCGGCATCCATCCGCAGACGCCGATGGGGTTCCAGTTCGATTACAACCGGATGCGGCTGCATGCGGAGGCGGTGTTCCCGGATGGCGAGGTGGCGAGCTTCGTGCGGCGCAAGGGGCGCGGCAACACGCTGACCGACGCGGCCGGCAAGCCGCACCCCTGGCTGCCCGACCGGCTGCCGCGGGAGAGTGAGCGCAAGCGTCTGGAGCGGCTGTTCGTGCTGGATTCGGCCCAGTTGCGCGCCGGCGGCAAGGCGCTGCTGCAGACCGATGGCGACCTGGCGGACGCGTTGCTGTCGAGTGCCGGGGAGCTCGGCTCGGCCCGTGCCCTGGCCGCCGATCTGGGCCGGCGGCGGGACGAGGCGGCCCCGACCCGGCGCAGTGCGGGGGCGGCGTTCTACAAGGCCTGCGACGAGTGGACGGCGGCCGGGTCGCGGTTGGCGGAGACGATGGTGCGGCCGCCCACCGTGGCCGAGCACGAGCGCGAGCGGGCCGAGGCAGTCGCGGCGCAGGATGCGGCCAAGACGCGCGCGGCGGAGGCGGCGGCGGTGCTGGACCGGCTGAACCGGGTGTTGCGCACTCGCCGCCATCTGGACGAATTGGATGCGGCGGCGGCGTGGCTCGCGGCCCATACCGATGCGCCGGTGCTGCCGCCGGGTCTGCCCGCGACCCTGGCGGAGGCGGTGGACACGGCCGATGCCGCCGCGCGGGACGAGGTCGCGGCGCGGGACCAGCATGCCCGGTTGGTGGCGCAGACCGAGACGGAAGTGGTGGACGAAGCCGTGCTGGCTGAGGCGGCGGGGATCGCGCGGCTGCACGCGGAAAGCCTGCGGTCGGAGGCGTCCCGCCGCGACATCCCCAAGCGCGAGGCGGAGCGGCGGGAGGCGGAGGGTGCGATCGCCCGGCTGCTGCGCGAGCTGTCGAGCCCCGCGAGTCCGGCCGATGCGGCGAGCGAGCTGCAGTCGGCCGCCGATATCGCCACGGCGCGCGAACTGGTGGGGGAGGCGCCCGAGGTTGCCTCCGCCCGCACCACCGCCGCGGCCGCGCTGCAGCAGCACCGGGCGGCGATCGCGGCGGCGGAGGACGATCTGGCGGCGCTGCCGGCTGCCTCCGCCACCGACGCGTTGCGCGCCGCGCACGACGAGGCGGCGGCGGATGGCGACCCGGCCCGGTTGGCGCGGGAGGCGGCGGCCGCGGTGGAGGCGGCGGCGGCCAAGCTGCGGGCCGTGCTGGCCAAGGTGCCGGGATGGAGCGGCCCGGCGGAGGCGCTGGTTGCTCTGGCGGTGCCGGCGGAGGCGGCGTTGATCCGGCTGGACCGGGCGCTCACCGCGGCCCGCGCCGACGCCGAGGCCGCCGAGCGCCGCCGGGCCGAGAGCGCCGCCGCGTTGGAGGCGGCGCAGACCCGGCTGGCCGCGATCACGGGCAGCAAGCCGCTGCCGGACGAGGCGGCGTTGGCGGCGGCCCGGGCTCGGCGGGATCGGGGCTGGGCGTTGGTGTATGCCCGGCTGTCCGGGGCGGCGGATCCGGCGGAGGCAGAGTATGCCCCGGGGACGCCGCTGCCGCTCGCCTTCGCGCAGGCGATGGCCGCGGCCGACGACGTGGCCGATCGCCGGGCCGCGGAAATGGAGCGCATCGGCAAGGTCACGGAGCAGCGTGCGACCGTCGACCGCGCGGCCGCCCTGGTGAGCGAGACCGCCCTTCGCGCCGGGGAGGGGCGGGAGGCGGCTGACAAGGCCCTCACGGATTGGGCGGAGGCGCTCGGCCCGATCGGCCTGCCGCGGGCCGCCGGGCTGGCGGAGGTGCGCGGGCTGCTTGCCGGGCGGGAGGCGGTGGCGGCGGCGGATGCCGAACACCGGGCCGCCGCGCTGGCCGCATCCCGCTTGCGCGACCGTCAGGCAGCCTGGACCACCGAGCTGGCCGCTGCAATGGCGACGACGCTGGATACGCTGCCTCGGTTGCTGGCCGGTGCGCGCGCTCGGTTGGGTGCGGCCGACCGGACGGTGGCTCAGCGGCAGGAACTGACCAAGCGGCTGGCCGTCCTGCGCCGCGCCGCCACCGACGCGGCACCGGCGCTGGCGGAGGCGGACGATCGCATGGCGGGGTGGACGTCGCGCTGGAACGACGTGCTGCAGCGGCTGCATCGCCCGGCGGGGGAGCAGCCCGGCGCCACCTCCGCCGTGCTCGACCGGTTGGTGGCGTTGCCGGCGGAGGTGCACGCCGCCGAGGTCGCGCGCGGCCGCATTACGGAGATGCGGGACCAGTTGGACGGGTTCGCCGCCGCCTGCGCTCGCATCGCCGGCCAGTTGGGCGAGCCTGGCGGTGAGCCGGACGACGTCGCGCGCCGGTTGGCGGCACGGTTGGCTGCCGCCCAGGCTGCCTCGGGCGCGCGGGACACGCTGGTGCGGCAGACGGAGGCCGCGCTGGCTGCCCGCGCCAAGGCTGGCTCGGCACGGGAGGCGGCGCAGCATCGGTTGGACGCGGCGATCCGCGCGGCCGGGGGCACGACGCTGGAGGAAGCGCAACGCCGGGTCGCTCTGGCCCTGGAGCGGGCGGCCTATGAAGATGCCCGCGACGCCGCCCAGCTCCGCCTGCGCGAGGACGGCGACGGGCTGGACGCGGAGGCGCTGCGGGCCGAGGCCGCTACCGTGGCGCCGGCCGACATTCCGCAGGCCAAGCGCGAGGCCGACGCGGAGGCTGCCGCCGCGCAGGACGCGCTGGGCCTGGCCGCCGCGCGGATCGAGCGGGCGGAGGGCGCCTTGCGCACCCTGGCCGCGGGGCAGGAGGCGACCCGTGCCTCCCACGACCGGCACGCCGCCGCGGCCCAGCTGTCGCGCGTGCTGGAGGACGCGTTGGTGCAGCATTTGGCCGCCACGATGCTGGAGCACGCCTTGGCCGCGGTGGAGGCGAGCAGCGGCATCAACCACCGCTTGGCCCGTATCGGCACCACGTTCTCCCGGCTGACGAACGGGGTGTACGACCGGTTGTCCCCCGCCGAGGAGGACAAGGACAGCACCGAGCACGGCCGCCTGATCGCGCACGAGGCCGGTGGCGGCGAGAAGCACATCGCCCGCCTGTCGGAGGGCACGCGCGACCAGCTGTATCTGTCGCTGCGCCTGGTGGCGGTGGAGGACCACGTCGCCTCCGCCCCACCGCTGCCGTTCGTGGCCGACGACATCCTGCAGACCTTCGACGACGCCCGCGCCCGGGCCGCGCTGGAGGCGCTGGTGGAGCTGAGCCGCCACGTGCAGGTCATCGTGCTGACGCATCACCCCCACTTGCTGCAGGTGGCGCAGGGCCTGCCGGTCTGCGCGCCGCGGCTGTGAACACAGGAGAACGGATTTGGTCCGCCTAGGCATCATCGGCGCCGGCATCATGGGGGAGCGCCTGCTGCGCGCGGCCCAGGCCTATCCAAGCGGGGGCCATCCCAACGTGCAGATCTCCGGCGTGTGGGACCCGGCGGAGGCCACCCTCGCCCGGCTTGCCGCGGAGTTGCCCGGCACGCCCCCAGCCGCCTCGGCCGCCGAGGTGATCGCCGGGTGCGATTGCGTTTACGTCGCCTCGCCGCCGGCCACCCATCTGCAGCACGCCCGCGCGGCGTTGGCAGCCGGGCGGGCGCTGTTCTGCGAGAAGCCGCTGGCAACCGATGTCACCGACGCTGCGGCGTTCCTGGCCGAGGCTGCCGGCGCTCGGGCCGCTGTGAACTTCCCGTTCGCATCCTCCCCGGCCGTCGAGCGACTGGGCGCCTGGCTGCCGGACTTGGGCGCGCCGGAGCAGGTCGCGATCGCCGTCGCCTTCGCCACCTGGCCGCGCGGCTGGCAGCACGCGGCGGCGTCGTGGCTGGACGGCCCGGCGCAGGGCGGCTTCACGCGGGAGGTCGTCTCCCACTTCCTGTTCCTGGCCCGGAGGCTGCTCGGGCCGCTCGGTTTGGTCAGCGCCACCGCGCAGTTCCCCGACCCCGGCCGCAGCGAACGGGCGATCGAGGCGCGGCTGCTGGCGGGCGGGTTGCCGATCAGCCTCACCGGCTCGGTCGGGACCACGGCGGCGGATGACAGCAACAGCTTCACCCTCACCAGCCCGGCCGGCGCGATCCGCCTGCGCGACTGGGCGTTCGCCGAGCGGCTCGACGGCGGCACGTGGCAGGGCGATCCGCAGGCGATCCCGCATGCCGAAGCCCGCCCGTTGGTGCTGCAACGCCAGTTGGACGGTGTGGCGCGGATGACGCGCGGCGAACCGCACGGGCTCGCCACCCTGGCCGAAGCGTTCGAGGTGCAAACGCTGGTCGAGGCCATCCTGCAAAGTCGTCATGCCAGGGCTTGACCCCGGGATCCACTGCGCTCCGCAGACGCCGGCCGGGTCGTGTTGCCTGCGATGGTGCCGAGCACTCGTCTGACGTCACCAGCCCAACCCCGTGGATACCAGGGTCAAGCCCTGGCATGACGGTTTGCGCGGGGCTGATTCCGCCGTAGCCTTCCCCCATGCACGCGCCCTTCACCTGCCAGAAACAATCCGCCACCGGCTCCCGCGGGATGGTGGTGACCAACCACCCGCTCGCCTCGGTCGCGGGGATGCAGGTGCTGGTGGAAGGCGGCAACGCGGTCGACGCTGCCATCGCGGCGCTGTTCGCACTGACGGTGGTGGAGCCGATGATGGTCGGCATATTGGGCGGCGGCCTCGCCCACATCCGCTTGCCGGACGGCCGCCACACCATCCTGGACGGCATGAGCACCGCCCCAGCCGCCGCTCGGCCGGACATGTTCGACGACGCCGCACTGGCCGCCCGCGCCAACCAGGTGGGGCCCCTCGCGGTCGGCGTGCCCAGCGCGCTGCTCGCCTGGTGCACCGCGCTCGAACGCTACGGCACGATGACGCTGGCCGACGCACTCGCCCCCGCGATCCGGCTGGCCGAGCGCGGCTTCGTCGTCACGCCCTATCTCGCCGACTGCATCGCCGACACCGCGGCCGATCTGCGCAACTGCCACGACCTCTCCGCCCTGCTGCTGCCCGATGGTGAACCGCTGGCCGCCGGGTCGCTGCTGCGCCGCCCGGTCTACGCCCATAGCCTGCGGCAGATCGCCACCGAGGGCCCCGCCGCGCTGTATGGCGGCAGCCTTGGTGTGGCGCTCGCCACCCACATGCGGGCGAATGGCGGGCTGATCACGCTGGCCGACCTCAAAGCCGTGCGCGTGATCGAGCGGGAGCCGATCCATGGCGCCTATCGCGGCTGGAGCATCCTGGCGCCGCCGCCGCCCTCCTCCGCCGGCGTGCACATCACGCAGATGCTGAACATCCTCGAGGGCTACGACCTGGCCGCGATGGGCTTCGGGTCCCCCGACGCCACGCACCTGCTGGCGGAGGTGCTGAAGATCGCCTTCGCCGACCGCGCCGTCGCCACCGCCGACCCGGCCTTCGTGGACGTGCCCATCGGCCGCCTCACCTCCAAGGCGTATGCCGCCGAGCGCCGGGCGCACTTGGACATGGCCCGGGCGCAGAGCTGGGGGCCTGGGATCGATGCCGCGGAATCGGCTAACACGACGCATGTGACGGTAGCCGATGCCGGCGGCACGGTGGTCAGCAGCACGCAAACGATCAATGGCCTGTGGGGCGCCCGGTTTGCGGTGCCGGGGACGGGGCTGATCCCCAACAACTACATGCTGAACTTCCAGCCCATTCCCGGCCAGGCGCTGTCGATCCTGCCGCTGAAGCGCGTGTTCACCTCGATGGCGCCGACGATGGTGCTGCGCGATGGGCAGATCCGTTACGCGCTCGGGCTGCCCGGGGCGCTGCGGATCTTCGGCTCCGCCATGCAGGCGGTGATCAATCTGCTGGACCACGGCATGACCCCGCAGCAAGCCGTGGAGGCGCCGCGAGTGTGGACCCAGGGCGGCCCGCTGGAGATCGAAGCCGCCATTCCCGACGCCACCGCCGCCGCCTTGGCCGCACGCGGCCACGACGTGCAGCGGGTCGGCCGCATCGCCGGGGGCATGAACGCGATCGGCTTCGGCGACGACGGGATGCTGACCGGCGCCGCCTGCTGGCGCGCGGATGGCAGCCCGGTCGCGCTGGCGGGCGGGTTGGCCCGTGCGGGGGTACGGTTCTCGATCTAAACCGTCATGCCAGGCCTCGAGCCTGGTATCCACGCGGTAGGGCCGGACACGTCGAGCGCGTGTGCACGGAGGGCCATGCCAACACGGTCAGGCCGGTCGCTGTGGCGGGCCCGTGGCTACCAGGGTCAAGCCCTGGCATGACGGTGTCTTTACTCCGCGTGGGCCTGCAACACCTCCGTGCTCTCGGCGTTGGCGGCAATCCCGGCCCAGTCGTAGCGCATCGGCACCATCTGGCAGGCGGTCCACGGCACCGTCTGGTCCGCGTAATGGGGGCTGCCGGGCTGGCCGGACACGCCGCCGAACACGACCCAGCGGCTGTTTTCCCAGTCGCCCACATCGAACACGTAGCGGGACAGCGCGCCATACGTCCCGGTCGGCCCAGCGGACGGAACCAAGCCGATCGCCATCACCGTGTCGCCGTCGCCCCCGACGGGCAGGGACGCCGGGTCGAGCACCGCCGCCTGCGAGGGCATCGACGCCGACAAAGGATGGCTGAACCGCGGCTGGTGCTCGAGCCCCCAGGCACGCGGCGCCGGCCCGGCAGCGACCTGGGCCAGTGCCGCGGACAGAACATCGCTCCAACGCCAGCCACCCAGCAGCCCGGTGTCGTCCGCGCGCAGCAACGCGGGCAACGTCCACCAGAGCTGTCCGGTTGGCGACAGGCCCGGCGACACGGCACCGAACGCATGCCCGGCCGCCCCGGCCAGCCCGGAGCGTTGCGCCAGGATGGCCGTCGCGGCCCGCCGCACCGCATTGTACAAGCTCGGCGCGAAGGAGCCCGGGTCCATCCGGCCGTCCCAGTCCAACACGACGCGCCACACGGCAGCCACCGCCGGGTCGGCGGGTTCGGGCAGCGCGGCCAAGCGTGCCTGGAACAAGCCGGCATTGGCGGAGAGCGTGTCCGCGTGCACGACGGCGGCGTCCGACACCTGGAACGGCGGCATGCCGTCGATCAGCGCGGCGATGCGCTCGGCCCGGTACGGCGGATGGCAGTCGGTGCAAAGGTAGTCGTCACCATCCGCCACGATCCGGTTGTTCGCGGTGACGATGACGCCGCCGGGCGGGTCGATCACCTCCGGCATCGCCTCGTGCGGGATCATGCCGTGCCAGTCGCCCTCACCGGTCCAACCCGGCACCGGCAGCCAACCGTTCGCACGCGGCCGGACCGGCACCAGGGCGCGCACGCGGTGGCCGATGCGACCGGCCGTGTCCGCCGCCACCACGTTGTGGTCGATCAGGCCCCAGCCACGCGTCGCCTCGAACAGCTCCGGCACCGTGCCCGCGCGCAGCGTACGGGGCAGGCAGTCGAACGACAGGTCGGTTTCGGCGAACTGCACCGAGCGGAGCGCGAGCGCCGCGCCTCCGGCAGGGTCGCCGGCGATCACCGGACCGTGCCGCGTTTCGGTGACGGTGACGGTGCGGGACTCTGCACCGCGCACGTGCACGGTTTCCGAGCGGGACTGCACCGGCTCCCAACCGTCACCCACGCGCACCCTCGTGCCATCTGCGTCGAATTGCTCAAGATACAGATCGTGGATGTCCACGAACGCATGCGTCACGCAGTACGCCACCCGGCCGTTATGCATGTAGTGCGGAAAGCCCGGCACGCCCGGCACGCTGAGCCCGATCGCATCCCAGGCATCGCACGCCAGATGGTGTTGGGCATACATGCCGGGCACCTCGAACACGCGGTGCGGATCGCCCGCCACGATCGGCCGTCCAGTCGCGGTGCGGTCCGGTCCCACCGCCCAGTTGTTGCTGCCGCCGCCGGTCTCGTCCGTGCCCATGGCGTGCAGCAGCGCCTCGATCGCGGGACGCAGCGCATCGAGGTCGGCGGCCCAGCGCTCGGCCGTCATGCCCGGCGGGATGCACAGCAGATCGCGCCCGCCATCGTCGTAGCGCAACTTGGCCGCCTCCGCCGCGCCGACCACCGGCAGCGCCAACGTGCGCCACAGCTTGAACCACACCGAGCCCATCAGCAGCCCGAGCCGACGCATCACGGCGATGCTGTGCCACGGTTCCCACCGCTCGGCCTCGGCACCCAGCAAGCCGTATTCCATCGGCAACGCGGCACCCGAGTCGAGGAACGCGTTCACGCCGTCGGCATAGGCCACCAGCATGTCCTGCGCCGCCGGGCCGAGGGCCGCGAGATCGCGACGGCACGCCGCCTCCATGCCGAGGCGGCGCGACAGGATATCCGCCTCCGCCGCCTCCGCACCCAACCACTCCGCCGCGCGGCCCGTGGCGCGGCGGCGGGTGAGGTCCATTTGGAATAGCCTATCCTGCGCGTGGACGAAGCCGAGCGCGAAATGAGCGTCCCGCTCACCGGTTGCGCGGATATGCGGAATGCCCCACTCGTCGCGATGGACGGTGACGGCGGCGTGCAACCCGGGCACGCTTAGGCTGCAACTAATTGGACGTTCCAGAAGATCGGGAAGCTGGACTGGATCAGGTCCTTCAGCCGGGTGCGATATCCGGCGGGGCGAGAGAACTGGCCCCACATGATGGAGGGCGTCTGCTTGTACGCTTCCACCTGGATACTGGCGGCGATCGGCTTGCGTGCGGCCTCATCCGGGGCGGCGGCGAAATCGGCCAGCAGCTTGGTCATCGTGGCGCTGCAGCTCCATCCCGGGTAATCGGCGCAGTTGTTGGAGATGTAGAAATGCGTCAGCGGCGACGCCATGTCGATGCCGTTGGAATACACCGGGAACATGCTCCAGCCGTCCTTTTTGGCCCGGCGTGCGAGCACGGTGCCCCAATCCATCACCTGCTCGTCGACGGTGAAGCCGATCTGCTTCATGTACTGCGCGAGCACATTGCCGGCCGCGGTCTGGATCGAGCCGGCGACCTCCAGCATGATCACAGGTTCGCCCTTGTAGCTGGTGCGCGCGAGCTCCGCCTTCGCCGCGGCCACGTCGAACTTGGCCACGCCCGACCCGGCATCCGTCGACAGCGGCGTGCCGCACATGAAGAACGAGGGGCAGTCGTCCACGCGGTATTGCGGCGCGATGCCGGCGGCCTCCAGCATCTCCTTTTGGTTCACCAGCTTCCACAGCACCGAACGCACCGCCGGGTCGGCGAACGGCCCGCTCGCGTCGTTGAGGCGGAAATTGCCCTGGAACATGTCCAGGCCCTTCAGCTCCATCAGTTTGACGTTCGGGGTCTTGGACAGCCGGTTCAGCCAGTCGAACGGCAGGTATTGCATGTAGTCGATCTCGCCGGCGGACAGGGCGGTGGCGCCGGTCGCATCGTCCGGGATGACGCGCAGGAGCACCTGGTCGACATGGACGACCTTGCCGCCGGCGAGGAAGTCCGCCGGCTCCTTGCGGGGCACGTAGTCGGCGAAACGCTTCAGCACCATGCTGTCGCCGGGCCGCCACTGATCGGCCGGGAACGAGAACGGGCCGGAGCCGACGATGTCCTTAATCCGGCCGGTTCCGATGCCCTGGAGGATGCGGGCCGGCATGATGAACGGCCCCGGCGCGTTTGGCTTGCCGAGCACCGAGAGCATCAGCGGAAACGGCTGCTTGAGCGTGATGGTGAACGCGTTCGCACCATCGGCGGCCATCGTGGCGCCGGCCGTCAGCATCATGCGTCCCAGGCTGTCGAGCGGCGCCCAGCGCTGCAACGAGGCGACGCAATCGGCGCCGGTGACGGGCGCGCCATCGTGGAATTTCAAGCCGTCGCGCAGGGTGAAATGCCAGGTCAGTTGGTCGCCCGACACCTCGTGGTGATCGACCATTTGCGGCTGGTAGTTGCCGGCCGTGTCCATGGCGAACAGCGTGTCCCACACGTGGTAGCCGAAGGTACGGGTGATGGCCGCCGTGGTCATGTGCGGGTCGAGGATGGTCGCCTCCGACTCGAGCACGACGGTCAGCGGCTTGTCGGCGGCATGGACTGCGCCGGGCAGCAGCCCCGCTGCCATCGCCCCGGCCCCGCTCAGCAACAGGCCGCGTTTGGTGATGGTGAAAGCGGTCATGCACTACTCCTTCGTTGCGGTCACGCACGACCACACCCAGGTGGCTTGCCCCCGACGCGCGGGTGGCGCGATGATATATCCGATATCCGTTCTGACAACGCATTTCGCAGCGTAACGGCAAGAAGGGCGAACCGATCATGGCCGACGACGAGCTTTTGTTCACCACCGCCGCACGGGCTGCGGCGCTGATCCGCGCGGGCAAACTGTCGCCCGTGACGCTGATGGAGGCGGTGTTGGCCAAGGCCCGCAGCGCGCAACCGGTGCTCAATCCGTTCGTGACGCTGATGGAGGAAAGCGCCATGGCGGCGGCGCGGGTGGCCGAGCAGAGCAAGCCGGTGGGCCCGCTGCACGGCGTGCCCGTCAGCATCAAGGACCAGGTGGATGTGGGCGGCGTGAACACCACGCACGGCTCCGCCATCTTCGCCGACAACATGGCGGCGTCGGACGACGTGACCGTGGCCCGGCTGCGAGCGGCCGGTGCGATCGTCTTCGCCAAGACGCGGCTGCCGGAGTTCGGCCACAAGGGGCTGACCGACGGCCCGAGTTTCGGCACCACGCGCAACCCGTGGGACATGTCGCGCACCACCGGCGGCTCCAGCGGCGGCGCGGCCGCGGCGGTGGCGAGCGGCATCGGGCCGCTGGCGGTGGGGACGGATGGCGCCGGGTCGATCCGCATTCCGGCGGCGTGCTGCGGCATCGTGGGGTTGAAGCCAACGCTCGGCTCGATCCCCTGGCAGCAGGCGACGGATGCGTTCGGCAACTACACCTATGCCGGGCCGATGACCCGCAGCGTGACGGATGCGGCGCTGATGCGGGCGGCGATGGCGGGGCCGGATGGGTCGGACCCTTGGACGCTGGGACGCACTTCGGACGCGCCTATGTCGGCGGGGCTGATCGGGCGGGATCTGAGCGGGTTGCGCATCGGCGTGATCGAGCGGATGGCCAACCCGCGCGTGCAGGCGGAAATGGCGGAGAACACGCGCGCGTCGATCGCGGTGCTGACCGATCTGGGCGCGGAGGCGGACGCGGCGGGCGGGGATGTGGACTGGATCGAGCTGCCGGGCCGGATCATGTACCAGGGCAATTTTCACGTGGCCATGCAGCGGCATTTGGCTCAGTGGGGCAACCAGATGGACCCCACTCTGCTCGCCTTCATGGAGCGTGGCGGCCAGTTCAGCATGCGTGAATTCCGCGAGGGCCAGTATGCCCGCACCCGCCTGTTCCGCAGCATCCAGGTGCTATTCGAGCAATTCGACGTGCTGGTCAGCCCCACTTTGTCCCGCACCGCGCTACCGGCTGATTTCGACGCGGCGCACGACGAGGTGGAGATCGACGGCGAGCGGTGCGGCATCACCCGGCAGGGTTGGAGCAGCTATGTGTATCCGTTCAACCTGACGGGGCACCCGGCGCTCAGCATCCCCTCCGGCTTCGACGCCGCCGGGCTGCCGACGTCCGTGCAACTGGTCGGGCGCTGGGGTGCCGATGTGGACCTGCTGCGACTGGGCGCCATCCTGGAGGAGGCGCGGCCATGGGCTCAGCTGCGCCCGCCCGCTGGAAGGTGAAGGACGCGCGGTGGATCACCTGATATAAGACGGCATGATCATGGACGAACGTACCTACGCCATCCATCCGGCGCATGTGAAGGAATACCTTGCGGTCTATGTCGCAGAGGGTATGGCGCTGCAGATCAGCCACCTCGGCCACCTGGTCGGCTGGTTTACCACCGATGCCGGCGTGGTGAACGAGGTGGTGCACATGTGGCGCTACGACGACATGGGCGACCGCGAACGCCGCCGGGCCGCTATGGACGCCGATCCGCGATGGCAGGTATTCCGCGAACGCACATCGGGCTTCGTGCAATCCATGCGTAGCCGCATCCTACGCCCCACCGCTTTCTCCCCTATGCAATGACCATGACCAAGCAACATCCTCCCCCGCGATGCGGGGTAGGGGGACCATGCGAAGCATGGTGGAGGGGGCGGGCCACACATATCATTCGTGTCCAAGAGTCTCCTCCGCCGGCTTCGCTGCCACCTCCCCCAGGCGCGGGGGGAGGATGCTGCAGAGCTAAGGTTTGGCCTACGCTGGCTTTGCTTGCCGCGGTGCTGCCATTTGCCGCTCAGGCCGCCGCAACACCGGATATTCCCGTGCTGGTGCCGACGACCGGCTTCCTGGCTGCCGAAGGTACCAGCCAGCGCAACGGCGCGCTGCTGGCGTTGCGCAATCCGCCCGCCGGTCTTCAGCCGCAGTTTTCCGTCACCGATACCGGCACCTCGCCGGAGGGAGCGGTCAATGCGTTGGAACGGGCCTTGGCCGACGACAAGGCGACCGCGGTGGTGGCGTCCATGCTCGGCACGCAGATGCTGGCAATGATGCCGATCGCGTTGGACCAACACATCCCTCTGATCACGATCTCGGGCACCGCCGACATTACCAGAAAAGGCAATCCCTACGTGTTTCGGTTTTTCCCTGCCGACAGCGTGGTGAAGGGCGCGCAGGTGCGCTACGCGATCGACACCTACCACATCAAAAAGCCCGCGATCATCGCTCAGACCACCGCCTATGGACAGAGTGGGCAGGCTGAGATCGTGAAAGCCCTGTCCGCCGCCGGGATCACGCCCGTGTATCAGGATGCACTGGACGTGTCGGTGAAGGACATGCAGCCCGTTCTGGCGAAGGCCCGCGCCGCAGGTGCGGACTCGCTGCTGCTGCAGTTGCACGCCGGGCCGACGGCACTGCTGCTGAAGGCGGCGGCGGCAATGAACCTCGGCCTGCCGATCGTTGCCGGGTCGGGCCTGGCGCAACCCGCGACGGTGGCGTTGCTCGAGCCTGCCGAGATCAAGGGCGTCTGTGCCGAGACCGGTTCCTCGCCGGTTTCGGCCGAAACCGCAGCCATGAAAAGCTTTTTCGACCGCTACCATGCGGCTTTCAACGCCGACCCGGACGGCTTCGCGGTCGGCCAGTATGATGCGACGATGATGGTGTTGGACGCGGTCGCCCACGGTGCCACCGATGCAGCGTCGGTGACCAAGGCGCTCTCGACGGAGAGCTACCCAGGCCTCGCCATGACCTACAAGTCGGACGGTCACGGCAACATGGCGCACTCCGCCGTCATCGTCTGCTTCGACGGCACCTCGCGCACGCCGACGGTCGCCAAGCACTACGACTTCCCCACCGACGCACCCTGACCCGGCGGGGCTGATGCAAGCTGCACAGCTCCTCGTGCAAGTGCTGTCGTTAGGGGCGGCCTATGCGCTCGTGGTCCTTGGTTTCGTCCTGATCCTGAACGCGACCGACGCCGTCAATTTTGCCCAGGGTGACCTCGTGATGGTCGGCGGATTCATCGCCGTCCTGCTTGGCAATGAACTGCATGTCTCCGGGCTCGTGCTGTTGCCGTTGCTATTGCTGGTCATGGCGGCCCTCGGTGCGGTGGTCGCACTATTCGCCTACATGCCGCTGCGGACCCGTCCGCCGGAAGCGGTGTTCATCAGCACGATCGCGGTCGGCATCATCTTGCAGAGCGCCGCCAACCGCCTGTTCGGTGCGGAGCCACTGGCAGCACCGCCCTTGCTCGGAACCGGCCGAGTGCGGTTTGCCGGGGTAGAGACCAGCGTACAATCGCTGGCGATCATCGGGGTCGCGGCGCTTCTCATCGTCGGCCTGCACGTGCTGTTCGCGCACACCCAGATCGGCCGCCGCCTGCGCGCGACGGCACAGGACCGGGAGGTCGCGATGGCGATCGGCATCCGGGTGGACGCGATGGTGGTCGGCACGTTCGCAGTCGGCGCGGCACTCGCGGGGGCGGCCGGGTTGCTGCTGTCCAACGTGTTCTTCGTGACACCGGTGGCCGGGTCCGACTACATCCTCAAAGCCTATATCGCGGTCGTGATCGGTGGCTGGGGCAGCATCCCGGGCGCCGTCGCAGGCGCGCTGCTGATCGCGGCATTCGAAGTCCTGTATCCCAGCTTGCCGCTGCTGATGCCCGTGCTGAACGGCCTACCCGATACGCTGTTCTCGCAGACCACGTCGTCGATCATGCTGGACATCGTCGCGCTGGTGATCCTGCTCGTTCGCCCGACCGGGTTGTTCGGCGAGGCCGTGGGCCATCGACCATGAAGCGGTGGCAAACCCGCCTGGCCCGCGGGGGTATGGCCTTGCCGCTGTTGCTGGTGGCGCTCGCCTACATCGTGCTCGTGCTGCCGCACCAATCCGGCTACGCGATGCACGTGCTGACAGTGGCCGGGATCTTCGCGCTGTTGGCGATCGGCTACAGGTTCATCTTCGGCCTCGCGGGGGCACTCTCGCTCGCGCAGGGGACGTTCATGGGCATCGGGGCCTACGTCTCCGGCGTCTTGGCCACGCGCTACGGCATTCCGTTCGATGCCGCCCTGCCGCTCAGCGTCGGCGTCCCCGTCGTGCTTGCCCTGATCGTAGCAGTGCCCGTACTTCGGCTGCAAACCCACTACTTCGCCTTGGCGACACTGTTGATCGGGCAGATTGCGCTGCTGGTGGCAACGCAGTGGCAGAGCGTCAGCGGCGGCGCCAACGGCATCGGCGGCATACCGCCAATATCCCTGTTCGGCACCGTGGTGACGGGCCGGTTCGCAACCCTCTGCTTCGTGTGGGGACTGGTGGCCCTTGGGGCAGTCCTCGCCTGGCAGATCGGACGTGGCCGATTAGGCGACGCCTATAGCGTGTCGCGCAGTCATCCGGCCGCCGCGCGGGCGATCGGGATCGACACAGGGGCCTTGCGGCTGACGGCGTTCCTGCTGAGCGCCGGCTATGCCGGGCTGGCCGGCTCGCTGTATGTGCACGAAGTCGGCGTGCTGTCCCCCGACGTGCTCGGCTTTCCCATCATGGTCACCTGCCTGACGATCGCCGTCGTCGGTAGCCGCATGCGTGTGGCGGGTGCGATCGCGGGGGCCGTGCTGATCATCGAGCTGCCGGAATGGGTGCGGTTCCTGCGCGACGACTACATGCTCGCGTTCGGCTGCGTGCTGCTGCTGGTCGTGGTCACCATCCCCGGCGGATTGATCGAAGCCGCCGAGCACCTGCTCGCCCGCGTATGGGTGGCACCGCCAAGGCCGCTTCCAGCGCCGATCCTCATACGGCTCGCGGCCGCTGAAGGGACGCTGCTGGAGGTGACCGGCCTGCGCCGCAGCTTCGGCGGCGTGCGTGCGTTGGACGATGTGTCGCTCGACATTCGGGCCGGCGAGGTGCTGGGACTGATCGGGCCCAACGGCTCGGGCAAGACGACGCTGCTGAACGCCGTCACTGGTATTTTCCCTCCGGATACCGGCCAGATCCGATTTGCCGGCAACGACATCGCCGGGCGCGCACCACACCGGATTGCCCGGCTAGGGTTGGCGCGGACCTTCCAAACGGGTGCGCTGGCAGCCGGCCTATCCGCCCTCGATAACGTTGCCGTAGCGCGCCATGCGGCGGGGATTGGACTTAGGCGCGCCCTTTTCGCCGGGTCGCGCGATGCCGCCCGGGCGAGGGGCGAGGCGATGGCGTTGCTGGAGCGGCTGGGCGCTGCGGACCATGCGGAGGTGTTGGCGGGGGCATTGCCGCCCGGCCTAGCACGCCGGGTGGAGATCGCGCGCGCACTGGCCACCGGACCGAGCCTGCTACTTTTGGACGAGCCGGCCGCCGGGCTGAACGAGACCGAGCAGGCGGATTTGGCCCATCGCTTGCGCGAGATCGCAGCCGAGGGCGTGGCACTGCTGGTGATCGAGCACAACATGCCGTTCCTGATACCGCTGGTGGACCGCATGATCTGCCTGGATCACGGCCGCCTCATCGCCGCCGGCACCCCGCAAGCCGTGCAGGCGGATCCCGGCGTGATCGAGGCCTATCTGGGGACAGCCGCATGACGGTGTTGTCCGTGCAAGCGCTGGACGTGAGCTATGGCGCCACCGCCGCGTTGCGTGGCGTGGCGCTCGCCGTGGCGGCGAACGAGGCCGTGGCCCTGCTCGGGGCGAATGGCGCTGGCAAGTCGACATTGATGAAGGCGATCATCGGGCTGCAACGTCCACTCGCCGGCCGCATCATGTTCGACGGCCAGGATATCGGCGCAATGCGGGCGGACCGGCGCGCGAGGCTCGGTATCGGCTATTGTCCAGAGGGGCGCCGTATTTTCCCGGGGCTGACCGTGCGGGAGAACCTGTGCGTAGCGTGCTGGGGCAGCGCGAACGTTCGGATGCAACGGCTCGACGCCATGTTCGAGATGTTCCCCGCACTCGGCGAACGGCAGAGCACTCTGGGCTGGCAGCTCTCGGGCGGACAGCAGCAGATGTTGGCGATCGGCCGGTCCTTGATGGACGCGCCAAAATTGTTGTTGCTGGACGAGCCTTCCCTCGGCCTATCGCCGCGGCTGACGGACGAGGTGCTGGGGCGTATCCCGGCGATCGTCGCTGGCGGCGCATCCGTGCTGCTCGCGGAGCAGAACGCGGCGAAGGCGTTGCAGGTGTGTTCGCGCGCCGTCGTACTGAAGCTCGGCCGCGTTACGCTGCAGGGGGCGTCACACGATCTCGCCGCGAGTGACGAGATCCGTGCCGCGTTTCTTGGTGGTTAGGGATAGCCTAAGCCGACTTTCATCCTCCCCCGTGCTCACGGGGGAGGTGGCGGCGAAGCCGACGGAGGGGGCCGGCACCGTCCGTGCCCCGCCCCCTCCACCATGCTGCGCATGGTCCCCCTCCCCCGCTGCGCGGGAGAGGATCTATGCCTTGGCCTCGCGAACGCCGCACCAGTCCGCGACGAAGCAAGCGATGCTCAGCGTGATCTGCCGCAGGGTGGGCAGGTGGGCGCGTTCGTCGAAGCCGTGGTGGTTCTCACCGCGCGGGCCGTAGCACAGCGCGGGCATGCGGTGATACAGGCCGTAGAAGCGGGTGTCGTTGACCGCGGTGGAGCGGCGTTCCTCCATCTCGGCGCCGAACACCTGGCCATGCGCCGCTGCGAGCACGCGCTCGGCTTCGCTGCCGGGCTCCAGCACGTAGCCGTCGGCTTGGAAGCCGTTCCAGATAATGTCCGGCGGATTGTTGGCCATGAACCCGTCCGCGCGTGCAGCGGCCTCGACACAAGCCTGCACACCGGCGCGCGCGTCTTCCAAACTCGCGCCCGGGAGCAGGCCGATGCGGCAATCGACCTCGCACCACGAGGGCGTGCTGCTGGCCCAGTCGCCGCCGCGGATCACGCCGGGGTTGAATTTGATCGGGTCGGGGATCTGGCCGAACCAAGCATCCTGCCGGGCCGCTTCGTTCAATCCCGCGGTGTAGTGCTGCAGCGCTTGGATCAACTGATAGGCGGACATGATCGCGTTGGTGCCAGATTGCGCCTGCGCGACATGCACCGGCACGCCACGCACCCTTAGGCGGAACCACATGACGCCGACATGCGCGCGGGTGATGGTGCCGGCGGTCGGCTCCGGGATCAGCACGGCCTCCGCCCGGTAGCCGCGGGCAAGGGTGGAGAGCGCGCCGTTGCCGGTGCACTCCTCCTCGGTGACCGTCTGCACGTGAATATCGGCCGCTGGTTCCAACCCGGCGGCGCGGATGGCGTCGAGCGCGAACACCATCGCGGATACGCCCTGCTTCATGTCGCCGGCGCCGCGGCCGTGCAGCCACTCGCCGCGCACCGCCGGGTCGTAGGGCGGGATGGACCATAGCTCGACAGGGCCGGTGGGCACGACATCCACGTGGCCCTGGATGATCAGGCTGCGACCGGTCGGGGCGTTGGCGCGGCGGGTGCCGACGACTTGCACGTGGCGGGCGTAATCCGTGTCCATGACGGGGGAGAAGCCCGGCAGGTTGCTCATCTCCACGTCAGCCAAGGTATAACGGTCGACGCTGTAGCCGCGTTCGGCGAGTTGGCGTGCCATCCAATCTTGCAGTGGCGCCTCGTGCCCACGGGTGCTGGGGAAGCGAACGAGGTCGGCCAGGAATTCGGTTTGGCGGGTGAAGCCGGCGTCGACGGCGGTGCGTAAGCGGTCGAGCATGGCGGGTTCGGGCATTCGGTTTCTCCTTAGTCGGTTAGGTGACTAACGGGCAGCTATTTGGCGTGTGGCCACCCCTCCCCCCGGCCCCCTCCCTCAAGGGGTGGGGGAGAGGCGTAGGCGGTCGGCCATGCGTTCGGCGATGGCGACCGTCGTTAGA
>CAXTCJ010000080.1:21952-24964 GCA_964242215.1 uncultured Acetobacteraceae bacterium
GGGGGAGAGGCGTAGGCGGTCGGCCATGCGTTCGGCGATGGCGACCGTCGTTAGATGCGTGTTCGCGCGAGGTACTTCGGGCATGATGGAGGCGTCGATCACCCGCAGCCCGGTGACGCCGATCATGCGGCAATCGAGGTCCACGACGGCGAGCGGATCCGCCGGGTCGCCCATGCGGCAAGTGCCGCTGGCGTGCTGCGCGTCGGAGCATTCGGCGAACAACCAATCGTCCAGGTCAGCGCCCTGCAACTCGTGCTCCATCGAGATTCCGGTCAGGCCATATTCCACGCGCTCCGCCACCGACGTGACACCCTCGTGCCGGCAAATTTCGCGCAGGCGGCGCACGCCATCGCGCATGCGCACTAGGTCGCGCTCGTCGGTCAGCATGCGTTCCTCGATGGCCGGGTCGATCGCCGGGTCGGCGGTGGTGATGCGGACGTGGCCGCGGCTCCAGGCCTGGTAGACGGAAACGGCGATGCGGCCCCGGGTGATGTCTGGCGAGCCCTTGCTCAACGCGGCGCCCGCCATGTTGCCGGCGATCATGATCATGTCGTTCTCGCCGGCGCCAGCGAGCCCCGAGCTGTAGCGCAGGCAGCAATTGGTGTGGCGATGCATCAGCGTGCCGACGCGGGCCTGCGGGCGCAAGTGGAGCAATGCCGCCATGATCGGGTGGTCGAGCAATCCCTCGCCGACCGGGCGGTCGGCACGCACCGGGATGCCGAGGCCCTGCAGCAAGGCAGCCGGGCCGATGCCGGAGCGTTGCAGGATGGCGGGAGAATGGATCGCACCGGCGCACAGGATCACCTCGCGCGTGACGCGCGGTGAGTGCACCTGGTCGCCGACGCGAACGCGCACGCCCGAGGCATGCGGGCGGTTGCCCTCCATCAGCAAAGCATCGACCAAGGCGCCGCCGACGATGTCGAGATTGGCACGGCCACGGGCCGGCTCCAGATAGCCGTCATTGGTGGAAACGCGGCGGCCGGCGATGCTATTGATGGCGTAGGGCGAGGCACCGGTCCCCTCGGGAGCGTTGTGGTCCTCGCACCAGCCGTAGCCCAGGCCTAATGAGGACTCACGTAAGGCACGGTCAACGTCCCCCCAGTCCGGGATCGGCGCGCGGTAGACCGGAATCGGCCCGGTGGCGCCGTGATAGGGGGCATCGGGGAAATTCTTGTCGGTTTCCAGCTTGCAGAAATACGGCAGCAAATCCGCCCAGCCCCAGCCGTGGCAACCCATCGCCACCCAGCGCTCGAAATCGTCCGGCACGCCGCGGATGGCGATCTGGCCGTTGATGGTGGAGCTGCCGCCCATGGCGCGGCCGCGCCACAGTAGCCGGGGCTCCTGCCGTTCGGTGCGGCGGGCGAGCAATTGCGGCCAGCGATAATCGTCGTCGCCGATCGCAGCCATTGGGTTGGGGATACTGATGTGCTCCGGTGTGTCGGCCGAGCGCATGTCGCGGCCAGCCTCCAGAAGCAATACGCGCGTGCCGGCATCCTCGCTCAGCCGCGCCGCCAACACCGCGCCGGCCGACCCGGCGCCGATGATGATGTAGTCGTACTCCGCCTGTATCATTCGCTGCTCCTGCACGCCTAGTGTCGGCCACTGGCAGTGCAGATCAGTTCAGCCTGGCGCGCAACTCCTCCATTGCATTTCGCACGCGCCCAGCCGCTTCGCCTTCGGGCACCAGGTCCAGGAAACGCTCGAAACACCGCAGGGCGGCGCCGACATGGTCCAGTTCCTGGTTCACCAGTGCCGCTTCCCGCCACAGCGTTGCATGGTCGGGAGCGATCCGGATCATGTCCTCCAGCACCGCCAAACCGCCGAGCGTGTCGCCGGCTTCGACGCGACGGATCTTGATGTTGTTCTGCAGCCGCAGCAGCACGCCGCGGCCCCCCAAGGGCGCGAGCAGGCCCGGGCGCAATTCAGCCGCCGGCCCTTCGATCCGCTTGATCATGGCGCGCAACATCCGCGCATCGACCGGCTGGCCGCCGTCGAACGGGTCGAGCACGAGCTGACTTTTGCGCCCCGGCAAAGCGATCATGAAGTGGCCCGGGAAGTCGACACCGAACGCCTCCCATCCGGCGGCGCGCGCGCAATGCAACCATAAGACGCCAAGCGCCACCGGCAAGCCGCGGCGACGCTCGATGACGCGGATCAAGTTGGCATTGGAAAGGTCGTCGTACGTGTCGCGGTCGCCGGTGTAGCGCCAGCGGCCGACCATCAGCCCGGCGAGCGCGCCGGCGCGGACCGACGGATCGTCGCCGGGTCGCTCACCGGCCATCGCAACGGCATCGCGCGCGAGGGCCGACAGGTGCTCGCGCGCGGCGTGCCAGTCCGCCTCCGGGGCGTCGATGCGCGCGAGTTGCAGGGCGGCCCCGGCCAGATCCAGCTCGCCGTCTGGGATCTGGCCGATCGCGTCGAGCGCAAGCCGAGCCTGCGCTTTGGTGTCCTCCGGGGTCACTCGGCTGGCGTCTGCTCAGGCAGCCGCGCAACTGGCTCCGGCACATAAAGCGAGGCGCCGTTGTTGCGGAACTCGTCGCTTTTCTGCTCCAGGCCGGCCAGCCGTTCGGCGTCCTTGCGGATGTCCTGGCTGATCTTCATCGAGCAGAATTTCGGACCACACATCGAGCAGAAATGGGCGACCTTGTGGGCGTCCTTCGGCAGCGTTTCGTCGTGGTATTGGCGCGCAGTGTCGGGATCGAGGCCGATGTTGAACTGGTCCTGCCAGCGGAACTCGAACCGCGCACGGCTGATCGCGTCGTCGCGGAGCTGGGCGGCGGGATGCCCCTTCGCGAGGTCGGCGGCGTGGGCTGCGATCTTGTAGGTGATCACGCCCGTCTTCACGTCGTCGCGGTTAGGCAGGCCCAAATGCTCCTTCGGGGTCACGTAGCAGAGCACAGAGGTGCCAAACCAGCCGATCATCGCGGCGCCGATCGCCGAGGTGATGTGATCGTAGCCCGGGGCGATGTCGGTCGTGAGTGGCCCGAGCGTGTAGAACGGCGCTTCGCCGCA
>CAXTCJ010000081.1:0-9748 GCA_964242215.1 uncultured Acetobacteraceae bacterium
GTGAAGAACAAGGGAGGATCAGCCAAATGCGATCGCCCTGCCTTGAGGGAGGGGGCTACGCCCGGTTGATCGCGTGCGGCTTACCCCTCACCCCCGCCCTCTCCCTCAAGAGAAGAGGAAGCGTCTTCCCCGCCCCACGCGGTGGCGGCCTTGGTCGCCTCGCCGCCAATCGGGTCCGCGGGGCCGGAGCCCTCCGCGCCCGCCGCGTCGGCCGCCGCCTCGGCGCCGTCCTGCATGCGGTCGGCGTCCACGCCCGGCACCAGGTTCGTGGGATCGACCGGCGCTGTGCCTGCACGGCCAGGGTCGGAGGTCGGAGCAGCTTCATTGGCCATTGGATGCATCTCCCTGTCGTCAGCTCTCAACGCCGCGGCGCCGGATCGCGTTCAACACCACGAGCAGAGGGGGCAGCAGCAGCAGCCAGGCAATCCGCGCGCCGTAGCGTTCGTGCGGCGCCGACAGGGCGCCGGTGGCGAAGGCGTTGGCAGCAACGCCCAGCACCACCGTCAGGGCCAGGCCAGCCAGGGCCGGGTTGCGGCGCCAAGCCACCGGGATCAGCACTACGGTCCCGAACCCGCCCACCACCAACAGCACCAGCCGAAGCGGCGCCAATGGTGCGGCGACGGCGGGCAGCGTGCCGGCCACCTGGCGCGACGCCATGAACCGCGCCATTTCGGCCGGCGGGAAGTAGGTCCGCATCAGCAGGCCGACAGTGGACACCAGGTGTTGCGGCCCGAGCGTGTCGCCGACCCTGACCAATACGGACTGCCGGGCGGCGTTCAGGACCGCGGCGCGGGCGACACCCAAGGGGTCGTAGCGCAGGATCGCCGGGACGATGCGGGCGGTCTCCGGTGCGAACAGGATGGGGCCGAACTCATGCGCCCAGACCGGGCCATCCGGCGACCAAAGGAAGTCATCGCTGTCCATCGGCAACTGGTCGGCCCAGGCGCACACCCGATACCCGGCCGCCGGGCAGACACTGCGGAGGTAGTCGGCGCCCGGCCCGTCCGCCTGCAGCCGGGCCAATGCGAACACCGAGCCGTAAGGCGAAACCCCGACCACGCCGTTGCCGACGATGTTGCTCCCGATCAGCCAGGCCAAAGCCGCCACCAGCGGCACGGCGCAGACCAGCAGACGGCGCGGGCGGGCGAGCAGCACCGCGACCAGGCAGCCGGCGGCGACGATGAGGTGGGCCAGATGGACGGCGATCGCGATGGTGCCGAGCAGCATCACGCCAGCCGTTCCCAGCCGTCCGAGCCGGCCCCATGCCAGCAGCACCACGCAGAGTACGGCGAGCGGGGCGAAGATGTCCGGCATGACGAAGGTGGCGAACCAGGGTGCGGCACTGCCGATCGCCAACACGGCGCACAGGACGATATGGCGCCAGGCACCGCCCCCTACGATGGTGCGACCGACCAGCCATAACACGGCGCTGACCACCAGCACCTGTCCGGCAACGACCCCCCAGAGCGATCGGCTCCAATGCAGCAGGACGATCAGCGGCCCGTACACCCAGGGCTTGTCCCAGCCCATGTTCGGCTCTAGCCCCATGTCGGCCAGCCCGGCGGTGTCGCTGAACACCAGCGGATATCCATTGACCAGAGCCGGCCAGGCGAGCAAGGCGGCCCCGGCGAGGATGGCCGCCAGCCGCCTCACCAGCGGGACGCGGCCTTGTCATCCGCCTCGCGCGCCTCGACCCAACGGGTCTGGCCGTCCGCGAATTGCTCAGCTTTCCAGAACGGGGCGCGGGTCTTCAGCCAATCGATCAGGAAATTGGTTGCCTCAAGTGCGGCGCCGCGGTGGGCAGCGGCCGCCAGCACCAACACGATGTCGGCGCCCAGCTCCAGCCGCCCGACCCGGTGGATCAGCGTGCAGCCCAGCAGCGACCACCGGCTGCTGGCCTCGGCGGCGATCGCGGCCATCGCGGCCTCGGTCATGCCGGGGTAGTGCTCGAGCGTGAGGCTCAGCAGGGGGCGCGCCGGGTCGTCGCGGACGATGCCGATGAAGCTGCCGAGGCCGCCGATATCCGTCCGCCCCCGCGTCAACGCCGCCACTTCGACGCCAAGGTCGAATGGCTGCGTCTGGACACGGATCGTGGGGGTCACCCGCCGGTCACCGGGGGGAAGAATGCCACCTCGTCGCCGTCGTGCAGGTCGTCGGCGGGCTGGGCGAAGGTCTGGTTCACGGCCGCGCGGACGGTGCGCAGGTCGGCGAATGCAGCCAGCCCGGCATCGTCGCGGGCGCGCAGCCATTCGGCGAGTTGGGCCACGGTGGTCACGCCGGGCGGCGTCGCGAGCGTTTCCTCACCGCGCCCCATGCGCTCCCGCAGCCAGGCGAAATAGGCGATCTTCAGCTGCACTACTTGGTCGGCACGGTCTGCACGCTGCCATCGGGCCCGATCAGCGTGCTCGTCCCGTTGCCGTTCGGCACCAGGATCCCGCTACCCCCACTCGGTGCGTGCGGCGTCTGCAGCTGCTGGTAGCCGCGACCCGTGCCGCCGCCGACATCCATCGACGGGCCACCCGGGGTCGGCGTCACGCCCCGCCGACGCGGCGGCGGCGGCGGGGTTTGCGGTGGTGGGAGCCCTTGGTCCGCGTTGTTCGCGCGGTTGACCTGCGGGTTGGGGCCATTGGTCGGACCGGTGATCGGCTGCCCGCCGCCACGCCGGATTTGGTCGTTTTGCTGCTTCTCGATGTCCTGCATCGTCAGGTCCGGGCCGGCGTCAACTGGCCAGACATTGCCGTTTTCCGGCACCAAGGGAGGCACATCGACGTTTTCGCCTCTGATGCGCAGAAACGTTTCGCTGCTGCCAGCCGGGGCATTCGGGTTGGCGCCAAACCACTGGGTCGTGTGGTCCAGGAAAACGCCCATTCCCGTGCAGCCCGACAATAGACCCGCAGACGCGATAGCGAAGATAGACAGGGCAGAACGCCGCATCAACGATGGCTCCAAAGATGGCCGGGCGGCCGGGGTCGGCCGGACTGTGCCTCCTGCGGGCGATCTGCTCAAGGTTCCGAGAGGCTGCGCTGCACAAAAGCCACGATCCATGACGTAATTGCCGCAGAATCATCGAGCGGCAGCACGGTCCGGTCGCAGGATGGTAACGATGCGTTACTCGCGACGGCGGCCACATCGGGCCAATCCGGCCATAGTGGCGGCTTCCCGAGGGCGGGCCGGTGCACCTCCAGCTTCGGCAGGGCTGACTGGCGGAAGCCCTCGACGAGCACCAGGTCGACCGGGGCCATCCGCGCGAGCAGGTCCGGCAAGGCCGCATCCAGGCCGGGTTCTTCATGCATCAGCGCCCACCGGCCCGGTGCCGTTACCAGCACCTCGTGCGCCCCGGCCTGACGGTGCCGCCAGCTATCCTTGCCCGGACGGTCGAGTTCGGCGCCATGGTGGGCATGCTTCATGGTTGAGACCACCAGACCGGCGTCGCGCAAGCGGGGCAGGATGGCTTCGATCAGGGTGGTCTTGCCGGCCCCGGACCAGCCTGCGATGCCGAGGAGGGTTTGCCGCTTCACCGCCCGCTGGTCGCACCCTGAACATGGCGCAATCCGGCCTGCAGGTAGCCCCAGCCCGTGATCACCGTCAGCAGCGCCGCGACCCAGAGCATGGCCTCGCCGATCCCGGCCACCGGCAGCGGCACGTGCAGTAGCGCACCGACGTCGTTGCCGGCGAGCAGGGTGCCGAGTGCGGCCATTTGGAACCCTGTCTTCCACTTCGCCACCCGCGTGACCGGCAGGCTGATCTGGATGCCGCCGAGATATTCGCGTAGCCCACTGACCAGGATCTCGCGCAGCAGGATGATGATTGCCGGATACAGTGCTCCGTCCGGCAGGCGCCCCAGCCCGGCGAGCAGCATGAGCGTGGCGCCCACCAGCAGCTTGTCGGCGATCGGGTCCAGCATGCGCCCGAGGTCGGATTGCTGCCGCCGGGCTCGGGCGAGGTGGCCGTCCAGCCAGTCCGTGATGCCTGCCGCCGCGAACAGCAGGACCGCCAGCAGGTCGCCGACGGGCGTGCGCATTGCGACACACCCGATCAGCAGCGGGATCGCCACGATCCGCGACAGCGTCAGCAGGTTCGGGAGGTCGGTCAGCATTGCCCTGACCTTAGTCGCTCGAAGCCCGGCTGTCAGGCGGCTTTGGCGATGGCCTACTCCTCCTTGAGCTTGGCTTCGTGCTTGGCGACCCGCGCGGCTTCCTCGGCGGCGACTTCGGCTTTGTGCCCGGCCACCTCGTCCTCGTGATGACGGTAGAGGTCGACCGCTTCCATCGCATGCTGGTTGGCCAGCGTGTCGGCCTCGGCGGCCGAGGTGGCGAGGCTCTGCGCCTTGGCGTAGTTGCCGGACAAGCACTGCTTGGCGGCGTCGCGGTGCATCTTCGCCGCGATCTCCAGATGGTGGGCAGCCTGCTCGTGCCGCTCGGCCGCGTTGGCCTTGATGTCGTCCATGTTGATGCTCCGTTTGGGCCTCAGCTACGGGCTGGCCGCCGAAACTGCAACTCGCACCTCCGTAAATACCGCGCATAGTCGGACAGAATGGCACAACTCAAGTTCCACACCGCGACCTTCTGTCGCAGCTGCTGTTTCTCTATCGTGTCACCTAACGCTACCCAGGGAGGCGATGATGAAATTCGGGCTTTTTGGCAGTGCGCAGACCCGGCGGGGCCCGGATGTCGATAGCGGCATGGGTTTCCGCGAATGGACCGACTACGTGGTCGAGGCGGAAGCGCTCGGTTTCCACAGCATCTTCACGGTGGAGCACCATTTCACCGGCTTCGGCCAGGTCTCCGCCAGCCTCAACTTGCTGACGTGGGTCGCGGCGCGGACGCAGCGCATCCGGCTTGGCACCGCCGTGATGGTGCTGCCCTGGCACGATCCCGTGCTGCTGGCCGAGCAGGCGGCCACGCTGGACCTGCTCTCGGGCGGGCGGTTCGATTTCGGCGTTGGCAAGGGCTACCGCTACAACGAGTTCGCCAGCTTCCGCATTCCCATGGAGGAAGCAGAGGCGCGTTTCGAGGAATCCCTCGCCATCATGACCAAGGCCTGGACCTCGGAGGAGCGGTTTTCCTACGACGGCCAGTTCTGGAGCTATTCCGACATCGTCGTGGAGCCACCCCCGGCCCAGCGTCCGCATCCCCCGTTCTGGATGGGGGCGGGGAGTCCGGCGTCGATCAAGCGGGTGGCGGAGCGCGGCTACAAGCTGCTGCTCGACCAGTTCGCCCCGCACGGGACGATCGGCGAGCGCGTCGCGCTGTTCCGCTCCGAGGTGGAGGCAGCGGGCCGTCGCTTCGACCCGATGGACGTGGCCGTCGCGCGCGCCTTTTTCGTCGCCCGCAACGCTGCGGAAAAGGAGGCCGCGATCGAACGACGCCTGGCCGGTCAGCGCCGGACGACGGCGTTGGCACAGACGCTGGACGGCAACAACAAGGCGAGCATCATGGCATTCTCCGACACCAGGGAGGCCAGTGAAGCCAGTGCGCTCTATGGCACGCCAGACGAGATCATCGCCGGCATCCGCAAACTGGAGGGCATGGGGGTCCGCTATCTGTTGCTGAACGGCGGCGGCACGTCGCTCGACAACCTGCGACGCTTTGCGCACGAGGTCATGCCGGCGTTTGCGGACAGCCAGGTGGACCTGCGGATCGCCGGCTGAGATGGCCGATCCACCACCGCCCGACGATGGCGTCTTGCGGGTTCAGAACGCTTATTACGCAACGGCCGACGTGGCGGCCACGGCCCGGTTCTATCGCGAGGGTCTCGGGCTGCAGGAACGGTTCCGCGACGGCGATCGCTGGGTCCAGTTCGGCGTCGGCGGCGTGAACGTGGCCGTCGCGTGTCCGGAGGAGGCAGCCCAGGGCCAGCAGGGCGCCTGCGTGGTGTTCGAGGTCGCCGACCTGGCTGCCATGTGCGAGCGCGTCACCCAGCACGGCGGCACGGTGGTGGCGGAGCGGGACATGGGCTCGCACGGGCGGACGGTGACGGTGCGCGATCCCGCCGGCAACATCTTGCAGCTTCTCAGCCGCGGACCCCATCCTGGCGGATAGTGGATAAGGCGGCACGGGGGAAACCGAGTGAACGACAAAAATCAGATGGTCTTCGAGCACATGCAACTCGGCGCAATCCGGGTCACCACGCTCGCGGACGGGTTCCGCCACATCGCGCCTATCCCGGATGGCTGGATCCTGAATGCCGGACGCGAGGAGATCGATGCGGAACTGGTGCGGGCAGGGCTGCCGCCGGGCGAGCTGGTCAACTCCTTCAACCCCGTGATGCTAACCGGCCCCTCGTTCTGCGCGCTGATCGACACGGGCAACGGTCCCCAACCGGCGGGCAGCACCTCCGGCCGGCTTGGTGAAAGCCTTGCCGCCGCCGGCATCGAGCGGGGGGCGATCGACACCGTGGTCATCTCGCACTGCCACGGCGACCATGTGCTCGGCCTGCTCGATGCGCAGGGTCGGTCGGCCTTCCCGGGTGCGCAGGTGCTGGTCCCCGGCGTGGAATGGCGCTTCTGGATGGACGATGCGGAGCGGGCTCGGGCCCCCGCCGGCCGTATGGCGGGGCTGTTCGACACCAACCGCCGGATTCTGAGCGCGGTCGCGGACCAAACGCGCGTCTACGAGTGGGATGAGGAGATCCTGCCCGGCGTGACGGCGGTCGGCACGCCGGGCCACTCGATCGGGCACACGTCGTTCATGGTCGAGTCGGAGGGGCAGCGTCTGTTCGTGCAGTCCGACATGACCCACGTGCCATACCTGTTCATCCCGCATCCGGGCTGGCGCGCGGCCTACGACCAGGACCCGGCGCAGGCCGAGGCGACCCGGCGGACGATGCTGGACCGCTTGGCCCGTGAGCACATCATGGTGCAGGGCTTCCACTTCCCGTTCCCGAGCCGCGGCTTCGTCGAACCGGACGGCGACGCGTTCCGCTACGTTCCGGCGCCCTAGCGTGGGCGCACCCCGATCGGCGGCGCTGACCGTCGTGCCGGACAGTGCGGCGCCGGCGCATACCGCCAGCCGGTTCCGACCGGGGGTGCGGCTCGATCGGCTCCTGCCGGCGCTCGGCGTGTTGGCGGGGCTGCTGCTCGTGGCAATTCCGCTGGTGACCACCGTCGGCCGGAGCGTGCTGCGCTGGGACGGCGGCCAGGCCAGCGTGTCCCTGGGGAATTTCGGCGCGCTGTTCGCGGACCCGCGGTTCTGGAGCGCCCTCGGCAACACCGCCCTTTGCGGCGCCGGGGCCACCGTCGGGGCCTGCGTGCTTGGGTTTACCCTGGCCTGGCTGGTCGTGCGCACGGACTTACCCGGCCGCCGCTCGTTCGAGCTGCTGAACCTGATCCCATTTTTCCTGTCGCCCTATGTCGGTGCGATCAGCTGGATCTATCTCGCCGCCCCGAATA
This sequence comes from uncultured Acetobacteraceae bacterium, assembly GCA_964242215.1. GTDB lineage: Bacteria > Pseudomonadota > Alphaproteobacteria > Acetobacterales > Acetobacteraceae > LMUY01. The sequence continues at coordinate 7,391 of CAXTCJ010000081.1, forward strand.
GCGGGCTGATCGAACACGCCCTGCAGGACTGGTTCGGGTGGCGGGTCCAACTGCCGGTCTACAGCCTGCTGGGCGTCACGGGGGTGCTGACCCTGTTCTACACGCCGTACGTCTACCTGTTCGTGCTGCCGCCGTTGCGGCAGATGGACGCCGCGCTGGAGGATGCTGCGCGCGTGCACGGCGCCTCGTTCGGCTACACGCTGCGCCATATCAGCATCCCCCTGCTCAGCCCGGCGCTGCTCTCCGGTGCGCTCGTCGTGTTCGTCACCACCGCCGGGCTGTTCGACGTGCCGCTTGCCCTTGCGTCGCCGGGCAACATCCCCGCCATGCCGACGGAGATCTATTCCGCCGTGCAATACCCGGCCGATTTCGGCCGAGCCGCGGCGTTCGGCGTGGTCGTGCTGGCCGGCACGCTGCTGCTGACCACCCTGCAGCGCCGCTTCCTCGCCAACCGGCGATTCGACATCGTGTCGGGCAAGTCCTACCGGCCGCGGTTGCTCCGCCTGGGCCGGGCTGGCCGGGCCGCCGCCTTGGTGTTCGAACTGGGCTTCCTCGGCGCCGGCGTGGTGCTGCCGATGTCGGCGCTGCTGGCGGTGTCGCTGTCACGGCTCTGGACCGGGCGTTTCTTTCCGTCCCGCGCCAGCCTGGGCAATTTCGACTACGTGCTGTTCCACTACGACCTGACGCGGACGGCGATCACCAACAGCCTCATCCTGGCTTTGACCGGCGCCACCATCGGCCTCGTACTAAGCGTGCTGCAGGCCTATTACCTGAACCGTGCCCCGGCCCGGCGCCGCACCCTGGCGGATGCCGTGTTGTCGCTGCCGCTCGGCATCCCCGGCATCGTCCTGGGGCTCGGCTTCCTGATCGCGGGGATCCGCACGCCGCTCTACGGCACGCTCGGCCTGGTGCTGCTCGCCTACGTCGCCAGGTTTTTCCCGTTCGCCACCCGGACCGTCTCCGCCATGATGCTCGCGATCAACCCCGAGCTGGAGGCGAGCGCGCGCGCCAGCGGGGCCACCTGGCTGCAGGCGATGTGGCTGGTCATGTTGCCGCTGCTGCGCCCGGCGCTGATGGCTGCCTGGCTGATGCTGTTCGTCATCTTCGTGCGCGAACTAGGCGCGACCATCCTGCTGTACAGCCAGGGCACGGAAACCATCAGCGTCGCCCTGGTGCTGCTGGCGGAACGCAGCCCGGGCTACGTGGCAGCGCTGGCGGTGATCCAGCTCATGCTGCTGATGACGGCGTTCGGGGCGTTCCGGCTGTCGGGCGCGTCGTTCGGGCAGGAGGCTGCACGATGAGCGGGTTCATCGAGGTCGACGGGCTGGTCAAACGCTACGGAGCGCATGCGGCGCTGGACGGGGTTTCGTTCTCCGTCCGCAAAGGCGGTACGGCCGCGCTGCTCGGCCCCAGCGGGTGCGGCAAGACGACGATGCTGCGCTGCCTGGCCGGGCTGGAAACGCCGGATGCCGGCGTGATCCGGATCGGCGGCCAGGTGGTGTTCGACGCCGCCGCCGGGATCGACCTGCCGCCCGAAGCGCGCGAACTCGGCATCGTGTTCCAATCCTATGCCATCTGGCCGCACATGACGGTGGCCGGCAACGTCGGCCTGCCGCTGCGGGTGCGCCGGGTGCCGAAGGCCCAGATCCGCGAACGGGTGGCGCGGGTGCTCGGGCAAGTGGGGCTCGCCGGGTGGATCGACCGGCCGGCGACGCAGCTGTCCGGCGGCCAGCAGCAGCGTGTGGCGCTGGCCCGCGCCCTGGTGCACGAGCCCCGGCTGGTGCTGTTCGACGAGGCGTTGTCCAACCTCGATGCCTTGCTGCGGGACCAGGTCAGGCTCGAGCTGAAACAGCTGCAGGACCGGCTCGGCTTCACCGCGATCTATGTCACGCACGATCAGGCGGAAGCGTTCGGCCTTGCGGAGCTGCTGGTGATGATGAGCGCCGGCCGGATCGAGGCTCTGGGCGAGCCGCGCGCCGTGTTCCATCGTCCGCCGACGCCGTTCGTGGCGCGTTTCCTGGGGCTCAACATCCTGGAAGGCACCGCCGGGTCGCCCGGCGAGGTCGTGCTGCCGGATGGCACCCGCCTGGCCGGCATCCCCGTCGGCGCCGCGGCGCGGGGTGACTCGGTGCTGCTGGGCGTGCGCAAGGAGCATTTGCGGTTCGGCACCGATGCCGCACCCGGCGAGTGGGCGCTTGCCGCGACGGTGCGCACCGCCGCGTTCAACGGCCTGACCGAGGAATACGTGCTGTCGGCCGCCGGCACCGAACTGAAGGCGGTGCAGCCCGCGAATGGGGCGGGCGCCGGGGATGTCGTGCACCTGCTGGCGCGGGCGGCCGATTGCGTGGTGCTGCCAGC
>CAXTCJ010000081.1:9848-24873 GCA_964242215.1 uncultured Acetobacteraceae bacterium
CCGGGGATGTCGTGCACCTGCTGGCGCGGGCGGCCGATTGCGTGGTGCTGCCAGCCGGGTAACTCTCCCCCTCCCCTCAAGGGGAGGGGAATTCGGTCGCCTTTACCCGGCGCGGGTGATCGAGACCAGAAAGTCGATGAAGGCGCGCACCTTGGCGGGGAGGTGGCGTTGGGCCGGATACAGCACGCACACGGGCATGCCCTCCAGCGCGTAATCCTCCAGGATCGGCACGACCGCGCCCGCCTCCAGATCCTTGCGGGCGAGCCACCAGGTGCCTTGCGCGATCCCGAGCCCCGCCACGGCCGCTTCCCGCAGCGCGTCACCGTTGTTGACCACGATGTTGCCGCGGACGCGGATGGTCTGCGGTCGCCCAGCCTCGCCCTTGAACGTCCACTCCGGCCCGAACCGCCCGACGAGGCAGTTGTGCGCGCGAAGCTGCTCCGGGGTGTCCGGCGTGCCCTGCTCCCGAAGGTAGGACGGTGCGGCAAAGGTGACCTGCGGGCCGCGGGTCAGCAGCCGTGTCACGAGTTGCGAGTCGGTCACGGTGCCGGTGCGCACGGCGACGTCGAAGCCCTCGGCAACCAGGTCGACCGGCCGGTCGCTGAAGTCGAGCTCCACCGTGATCTCGGGATAGCGGCGCAGGAAGCCCGGCAGCTCCGGCACCAAAGTGACCCGGCCGAACGAGAACGGCACCACGGCGCGAACCCGCCCCCGGGGCACGCCGCTGCCGCTGCGCAGCGTCGCTTCCGCATCCTCCAGTTCGGCCAGGATACGGATGGAGCGCTCGTAGAACTCCTGCCCGTAATCGGTGGTGTGGAGCTTGCGGGTGGTGCGGTTGAACAGCTGGACGCCCAACTCGTCCTCCAGCCGCGCGACCGTCTTGGTCACGGCGGATACCGAGAGGCCAAGCCGCCGCGCCGCGCCGGTGAAGCCGCCATGCTCGGCGACCTTGGTGAACACGGTGATGGCCATAAACTTGTTCACCCGCGCTCATTCTCCGACAGTCGGACGTTCTGGAAACACGGTATTGCCGTCCGGCCACATTCCCATCGGCATGGCCGCTTCGCTAGGGTCTGCATCAACGGCCGCCGTCACGAGTGGCTCGGGAGAAAACGGCATGGCAGGCGGACGCTCGGCGATCGTGACCGGCGGGTTGCGCGGATTAGGACGCTCGATGGCGATCGGCCTGGCGGGTGCCGGGTATCGCGTCGTTGCGGTCGGCCATATCGACACCGACATCCCCGACTTCGCGGCGGAGCTCCAGCAGCGCGGCATCGCGGCCGATCGCTGCGTGGCCGAGGTGGTCGATCTGCGGCAGGCGGAGGCGTGCGCCGCCCTGGTGCAGCGTGCGGCCGAGCGGTTCGGGCCGATCGACATCCTGGTGAACAATGCCGGCCTGACGTTCACCACCATCGCGCCGGACCGGATGCGCCGCACCACCCCGCAGCGTTTCTACGAGTGCAGCGACGCGCTGGTCCAGGCGGTGATGGACACCAACTTCGTGGCCGCGGACCGCATGGCCCGGCTGTTGGCGCCCGGGATGGTGGAGCGCGGCTGGGGCCGGTTGATCAACGTCACCACCAAGCTCGACACGATGAACCGCGCCGGCAGCTCGCCCTACGGCCCGTCGAAGGCGGCGCTCGAGATGGCGACGGAGATCTGGGCCAAGGAGCTCGACGGCACCGGGGTGAGTGCGAACATCGTCAATCCCGGCATGGGTGCCGACACACCCGGCATGGCGCAGGAATGGCGGGACGGCGCGCGGGCGGGGAGCATGCCGCCGCTGCTCGACCCCGAGGCGATGGTCGGGCCGCTGCTGTGGATCGTAAGCCCGGCCGCTGACGGGGTGAACGGCGTGCGGCTGGACGCGCATCTTTGGCGGAGCGGGTTGCCCGTTGCGAATGCGGCGCGTCGCGCGGGAATGGTCACCCACGTGGAGAACGGCCTTCCCGAAAGCCACAACGAGGAAATGATCCCATGAAGCGCCGCGATTTCACACTTGGGGCGCTTGCCGCCGCCTCCGTCGCCACTGCGTCGCGGGCCCAGGGCGACAGCGCCGCGTTGGTCGAGGCGGCGAAGGCGGAGGGCAGCCTCAGCTACTGGGACGCCGTGATCCAGCCGGAAACCAACGACGAGTTGGTCGCCGCCTTCCGCAAGCACTGGGGGCTGCCGGCCTCGTTCAAGGTCAACTACACGCTGCTCTCGACCGCCAACCTGATCACCCGTGCGGAGCAGGAGCTGTCAGCGGGCCGGCCGAGCACGGACGTGGTTGGCATCGCGCAGCCGAGCTGGGTATTCGGTAAGGTCCGCAGCGGCGACGTGCTGCAATACGAGTCGCCCGAATACGCCAACTACAAGACGGTGTTCGACCGCGGCCTGGGCGAGCCCGGCTATTTCGCGTTCAACGGCGGCTATTGTTTCCTGCCGATGTGGAACGCCGACAACGGCAACCTGGCCATCAAGTCCTGGCGGGACGTGCCCGGCGTGGTACCCGCGGGGCGGATGAGCATCGGCGACGCGACCAACTCGGCGGCCTATCTCGGAACCTTCGTCGGGCTGCGCAAGGTCTTAGGAGACGACTATTTCCGCGCGCTCGCCAAGGGGAAGCCGCAATTCCTGGTGCGATCGGAACAGATCGCCGGGCGGTTGGTGGATGGGCAGGATCTGATGGCGATCTTCGGCCAGCCGACGCGCGCGCTGCAGAACAACGACCGCGGCGCCTCGCTCAAATTCGTGTTTCCGGCGGAGGGTGTGGTGCTCATGCCGCAATGCACCTTCATCTGGAAGGCTGCGCCCCGCCCGAACGCGGCGAAGTTGTGGATCGACTTCATCCTCAGCGAGCCGGCCCAGATCATCTTGGCCAAACGGGAGGCGATGAGTTCCGGCCGCACCGGCTTCAAAAGCCCGGTCCCGGACTACGCGCCCAATATCGAGGCGATGAAGCTGGTGGACGTCGCTTGGCGTGATCTGACCGAGACGGACTTCGAAGCGGCGCGCAAAGATTGGCGAGCGATCTTTGGCTAAGCCGCAGGGCTCTGCCCTGCACCCGAAAGGGGATAGTCATCCCCTTTACCCCTTCATCCAGGTGTCCAGAGGACGACTGTCCTCTGGTGGGGTTCGGGGCGAAGCCCTGACCTAGTCACGGATCTCCCGCGGCTGCGTCCAGTCCAGGTGCAGCGTGATCGCCTCGCCTTGGCCGAACATTGCCACGCTTGTTCGGTTCAACACGTCGACCTTAAGGACAATGTCGCCGACGGCCACGAGATAGCGCACGGTGGCGCCCTGCACGCGCTGGTCGGTCACGGTGCCTTGCAGCACATAGCTGTCGGCCGCGCTCATCCGCACGTCGAACGCCTCCGGATGGATAGCCCAGGCATGCGGCGGCCGAACCGAAAACAGGCGCTCGACCACTGCGGGCTCGAGCAGGTTGAAATCGCCGATGAACCCGGCGACGAAGCGGGTTGCCGGGCGATCGTACAGGGTCCGCGCCGCGTCCACCTGGACGATGCGGCCGGCGTTCATGACGGCCACCCGGTCGCCGAGCACCAACGCTTCCTCCTGATCGTGCGTGACCAGGATGCTGGTGAGCCCGGTTTCGCGCTGGATCCGCTTCAGCTCGTCGCGCAGGCGTTTGCGGATCTGGGCGTCCAAGGCCGAAAGCGGTTCGTCCAGCAGCAACAACCGCGGCTCGAGCACCAATGCGCGCGCGAGCGCCACGCGTTGCTTTTGGCCGCCGGACAACTGTCCGGGGCGGGCGTCGGCGCGGGGGCCAAGCTCCATAAGGGCCAAGGCCGCATCCACCTTGCGCATCACCTCGGACTTGGCCAGCCGTTTGCGCTCGAGTCCGAAGGCGAGGTTCTGCCGCACCGTCATATTTGGGAACAGCGCGTAGTGTTGGAACGTCATCGCGACACCGCGCTGCGCCGGCGACAGGCGGGACACGTCCCGGCCGTCGATCCACAGCGTGCCACGGTCCTGTTGCACGAGCCCGGCGATCGCCCGCAGCAGCGTCGTTTTGCCGCAACCCGACGGGCCCAGCAGGATGCAGATCTCACCTTCGGCCACATCGAGGTCGATGTCGGCGAAAACGGATACGGCCCCGAAGCTTTTGGCGAAGTTTTGGACGGCAACGAAACTCATGCGGTGCGCCTCAGGACCGACAACGCGATCGCGGTCGCCAGCCACATGCTGGCGAAATACACGGTGATGATCACGGCGGTCACCTGGCCGACCTTTTGGCGCTGGCCGAACAGGTAGATCGCCAGGGTTTGGAATTGGCCGCCGACCAGCATGTTGGCGAACACGAACTCGGCGAAGGTGAGCGCGAACACCATGGACAACCCGACCACCAGGCCGGGTGCCAGGCACGGCAGCAGGACCTTGCGCGCCACTACCAGATCACCGGCGCCGACCAGGTGCCCGGCGTCCAACAACTCGTGGACATCCAGCGCGCGCAAATTGTTCTTCAACGGCAAATACAGCAGCGGAAATGCCAGTGGCAGATAGCCGAGCAGCAGGATCCACGGCGTGCCGATCAACACCACCGGGCCGTTCGCATACATCGCCAGCAAGCCGACGACGAGCACCACCTGGGGCAGTGCGTACGGCAGGATGACCAGCCGCTCCATCCAGCGATCGAGCACCGGCAGATAGCAATGCGCCGCCAGAATGGCCGGCAGGCTGATCACCACGTTCAGCACCACCGAGCCGATCGACAGGAACAGGGAGCGGGCGAGGGCCGACTGGAACACCGGGTCTGTCAATACGCGGCCAAACCAGCCCAGGGTCAGGCCGCTCGGCAACAGGCCGCCGTACCAGTCGGTGGCCAAGGCATCGACCACTACCGCGGCGACCGGCAGGAGCAGCAGCGCGGAGACGATGCCGATCAGCAGCCGGTCGAACGCCGCACTACCGGGCACGGCTGCGCTTCAGCAGCAGCTGGTCAGCCAGGATCGGCACCAGCAACGTTATCACGAGCAGCACGGCCAGCGCGTTGGCCAGGCCTGGATCAGTGAACACGTCTCCCCCGACCAGTTCGCCGATGCGGATAGTGACGAGGTTCGCGCCACCCCCGATCAGGGCGTAGGCGGTGGCGTAGGTGCCCATCGCGTTGGCAAACAGCAGGATAAACGTGCCGGCCAGGCTGGGCAGCAGGATCGGCAGCCCGATGCGCCACCAATAGGCCCAACGCGATGTCCCCATCAGCGTCGCCGCCTCCGCGAGGTCTGGCGTCAGCACGCCCAAGCTCGGGAACAGCACCAGGACGGTGAAGGGGATCTGGAAGTAGCTGTAGACCAGGGCGAGCCCCTGCAACGAATAGACGTTGAACTCTGCCACCAGGCCGGAGCGCACGAGCAGCAGCGTCACCACGCCGTTGACGCCGCCCAGGATCGTGAAGGCGAGGGCGAGGGGCACTCCCACGAAATTCGATGCGACGTTGAACAGGGTGAGGAATCGCCGCTGCACGCCGATGGAGCGCCGATACAGTGCCAGGCTGAGCGGAAAGCCGATGAGCAGCCCGATGGCACTGGTCAGCAACGACAACCAGATGCTGGTCTCGAACGCGCCGCGATAGAAGCGGCTGGCCAGGATCGTTGCGAAGTTGCCCAGCGACCAGCCGTCGTTCTCGAACACGCTGCCGGCCACGACGGATGCCATGGGCAGCACGTCGAACAGCACCACCACCACGAGGAACGGCAGCGTCCAGAGCGCTGCCATCCATGTGCGCATCGGGGCGTTACATCTCCGCCAGAACGTGCTCCTGCCAGAGTGCCGGCACCTTCTTGGCACCGTCCATCCAGGTCAGCGCGTCCACCGGGCGAGCCTTGGAGTATTCGCTGGTCGGTAGCAGTTTCGCCTTGGCCGAGTCCGACAGGGTGATGTGGTCCACCCGGATCGGCCGTGCGTAGCCCTCTGCTAGGTTGTTCTGGCCCTTGTCGCTGAAGATGAACTCCCGCGTGAGCATGGCCGCGTTCGGGTGCTTGGCGAATTTGTTGATCACGGTCGTGTAGCCGCTGGTCACCGTGCCATCCTGCGGGATCTGCACGTGGAACCGCCCGCTGCCGACCTTGTCGCGATAGTTCAGGGCATTGAAATCCCACATCAGGCCGACCTGGATCTCGCCCTTGGCCATGTTGGCGGGCAGGGCCGTGATGGTCAGCAACCGCTTCTGCTTGGCGAGCTTGGCGAAGAAATCCATCGCTGGGGCAACGTTGGTCTCGCTGCCGCCCATGGCGATCGCGCAGGCCAGCACCGCCGCGTTGGACTGGGACGCCTTGCCCACATCCCCCGCGGCAATCTTGTAGGTCCCCGTCAACAGGTCGGCCCAGGTCTTGGGCGGGTTCGGAATGTCACTCGCTACGGCGAACGAAATCGTGCCGGTGTAGGCGAGCATCCAGAGGCCGTCCTTGTCTTTCGCCCAGTCCGGGACTTGCGACCAGGTCGAGGGCTTGTAGGCAGCGGCGAGCCCGCGTTGGGCGGCGATGGCGCCGAACTCGAACCCGACATCGCCGATATCCGCCGAAGCGTTGGAGCGTTCGGCAGCGAATTTCGACAACTCCTCGGCGCTGCTCATGTCGGTATCGACATGCGTGAGGCCGTATTGGGCGGTGATGTCTTTCCAGGTCGCCTCCCAGTTGGCCCAGTCGTCCGGCATGCCGACGCTGTTGACGCTGCCCTCCTTGCGGGCCGCGGCGACCAGATCGTCCAGCGGTGCCGCGCCGGCCCGGGTTGCGAAGACCGATGCTGCTGCGAGGCCGAGTGCAGTCCGTCGCTTCAAAGGAACAAGCATGTCGTTTCTCTTCCAAGCCAGTCAGGATTGGAAGAACTCGACAGGCGAAACGGCCTGCTGTCAACGCCGGTGCACCCGTCTGGCGGGGTCTGCTCAGCCTGCCCAGACTTGGTCCAACCTCGGGGGCAGCCGGTCATACGCGGCGCCGTAGACGTGAACGGAAACGGCCGGTTTGTCGCCGAGATTGGCCAAACGGCGGAAATCCGTGTCGCTGCCCGGACGGCTTCGGATCATGCCGGCCCGAAGATGGCGGCAGCCTGTCACGCGCAGCGCGCTGCTGCCGGCGACAGGGTCCTTCCTGGGCTTGAAAGATGTCTCGACAAGTTCACCGGCGTGGACGCCCAACGTCGACCAGAACGGGTTGGCCTGGATCGGCGACATCTGTCCGGGCATCCAAACGATGGCGACGACGCAGTGATCGACCCCGTCGTGGAGGAGATGCCGGGTGTAATGCTCGGCCGAACCGGCGCAGGCAAGGCCATCCAGCAGTTCCGGCCTGTCGACGCCTTCGGCCAATATAGCAGCGACAGTCTCGTGTATTGAAAGCCGATCCGACGCGACCGCGTGGTCGATGTCAAGGATGAGCCGGTGCATCAGGAATGGCTCGACCGCTTGTTGCTGGCCAATTACGAGAGACGACACATGATACATATCTGCCGCGCTCAGGCTTGCGTAGTTCGTCATGGAACGGCCTCCTTTTTCCTGGGAACCGGGAGAACGTTACCCGATCCGTAGCGCCACTAGGCGACATTCAATTCCTACCTGTCAAGTAGAGAATAACCAGTCGCGATCTCGTTACCTCCACCGGTATGTCGCCCTGGAGGTGAGGGCTGGCACGGGCCTTGAATGGCAGTAGCCTGGTCATAGTGAGAGAGAGCGGCATGCCGGACGTCGTCGTGGTCGGTGCGGGCATCAGTGGAGCGGCGACCGCCTACGAATTGGCGATGTCCGGCGTGTCCGTCGTGCTGCTCGACCGCTGGGGTCCGGCCGCGATGGCCAGCGGCTGGACGCTCGCGGGCGTCCGCCAATCAGGCCGCGACCCGGCGGAACTGCCATTGGCCCAGGCGGCCGTCGCCGACTGGGAGCATTTGTCCGCCAAACTCGATGCCCCCACGCACTACATCCAGGGCGGCAACCTGCGGCTGGCGCTCACGCCGGACCATCTCACCCAACTCGCCGCCATGGTCGCCGAGCAGAACGCCGCCGGGCTGGGGCTGACCCTGCTGGACCAGGCGGCACTGCGGGAGCGGGCGCCGGCCGTTTCGCCCGAGGTGCTCGGCGCCTCGTTCTGCCCCACCGACGGGCACGCCGATCCGCACGCGACGGTGGCGGCCTTCGTAGCGGCAGCCGAGCGGGCAGGGGCGGTGCTACGCTTCGGCGAGCAGGCCTTGGCCATCGAACAGGAGGACGGCCGAGTCGTCGCGGTTCGCACCGACAAAGGGCGCATCCCGTGCGGCACCGCCGTTCTGGCGACGGGGGTGATGGGCAACGCCCTGCTCGCCCCGCTCGGGCTGCACGTCCCGATGGAGCCGCGCGCGGTGACGCTGCTGCGAACGGTGCCGGGCGCCCGCGTGCTCGACCAGGTGATCGGTGTCGCAGATGCCTCGTGCGCCGGGCGGCAGGAGCGGGACGGACGGTTTCGCTTCACGGGCGCGGCCGAGCCCTTTCCGCAGCCGCTCGCGTTCGCGCAGGGCGATGCGCCAGGCAAGCGCCACCCCGGCCCGGCGCTGCGCCCCCGGGTCGGTGACGTGGCACACGTGGCCGCCCTGTTCGGCGCGCTGGTGCCGGCCGCCTTGGAAGCGGCGCTGGACGAGGCCTGGGTGGGACTGATCGACTCCACCCCGGACGCCCTGCCCGTAATCGAGCGAAGCGAACAGGTGCGCGGGCTGGTGCTCGGAATGGGCTTCTCCGGCCATGGTTTCTGCCTTGGCCCAGTGACCGGCCGCATCCTGTCGGCACTGGCGCGGGACGAGACGCCCAACCTGCCGATCGCCCCGTTCGCATTTGGCCGCTTCGAGGGCGGCGTCGGCGCCACCGCCCCGCTCACGCTGCACGGATAGCGGCGATGCTCCGCTACATCGTTCGCCGGCTGGGTCAGAGCGTGGTCCTGCTCGTGCTGGTGTCGATGATCGGGTTCGGGCTGCTGCATCTCACGCCCGGCGGCCCGCTCAGCCAGTTCGCGCTGACGCCGGGCATGTCGGCGGCGACGCTGGCGCAGATCTCGCACCAGATGGGGCTGGACCAGCCGTTGCCGATCCAATACCTCGCCTGGGCCGGGCACCTGCTGAGCGGCGATTGGGGGCGCTCCTACCGCGACCAGTCGCCGGTGCTGGCGGTGATCACCTCGCATCTCGGTGCCACGCTCGAGCTGATGGGTTCGTCGACCCTGCTCGCCATCCTGGGGGGCACCTGGGTCGGGGTGTTGGGCGCGATCCGGCGCTACTCGTTCGCCGACTACCTAGCCACGATCGGGGCCATGGTGGCGCTGTCGGTGCCGACGTTCTGGTTCGGCCTGGTGATGATCTACGTGTTTTCCGTCTGGCTCGGCTGGCTGCCGTCGGGGAACATGTACTCCAATGGTGCCCAGAGCTTGCTCGACTACACGCGCCACCTCGTGCTGCCCTGCCTGGTGCTGACGCTGGTCACGATCGCGACCTGGAGCCGCTACATGCGCGCCTCGATGCTGGACGTGGTGAACCAGGACTACATCCGCACCGCCCGCGCCAAGGGGCTGCGCCGTCACGCCGTGCTGATCCACCATGCCCTGCGCAACGCCTTGCTGCCGATGATCACCATCGCCGGCTTGCAACTGCCCACCGTGCTCGGCGGCGCGCTGGTGACGGAGACGGTGTTCACCTGGCCCGGCATGGGCCGGCTGTTCCTCGATTCGATCGGCTACCGCGACTATCCCGTGGTGATGGGGCTGCTGATATTCTCCGCCCTGCTGGTGTTGGCGGGCAACCTGCTGGCCGACCTGCTGTACGTCATCGCCGACCCGCGGATCCGGCTCGCATGAGCGCCACTCTCGGCGCGAGCCTGGCCCTGCCGCCGCGTGCCCGCCGCCCGGCGCTGCGCCGCTTCCTGCGCCACCGGCTCGCTTTGTTCGGCGCCGGAGCCATCGTGCTGCTGGTGCTGGCCTGCGTGGTGGGGCCCTACCTGTCGCCGTATGGCCCGCTCACCATAGACCTGCGGCACCGCTTTCAGGCGCCGTTCGCCGGGCCGCACTGGCTCGGGTCGGACCAGTTGGGGCGGGACCTGCTGGTGCGGCTGCTGCTCGCGGGGCGCATCTCGCTGTTCGTGGGGTTCGCCGCCATGGCGCTCAGCACCGCCGTGGGCGTGGCGGTGGGTCTGCTCGCCGGGTTCTACGGCGGCTGGACCGGGACGGCGCTGATGCGCCTGGTGGACGCGGTGCTGTGCTTCCCCTCCATCTTCCTGCTACTCACCTTGGCCGCCCTGGTCAGCCCCGGCGTCGTGACCATCACCCTGATCGTCGCGCTGACCGCCTGGATGGAGGTCGCGCGCGTCGTGGAAGGCCAGGTCCGCTCGCTGCGGGAGCGGGATTACGCCGTGGCGGCGGAGGCAATCGGCGTGTCGGACGCCCACCTGATGCTGCGGGAATTGCTGCCGAACGTGCTCGCCCCGATCGTGGTGGCGGCGACGCTGAACGTGGCCCGCGCGATCCTGCTGGAATCCTACGTGTCCTATCTCGGCTACGGCATCCAGCCGCCGACGCCCTCGTGGGGCAACATGCTGAACGCGGCGCAGGAGTACCTCACGAGCGCCCCGTGGCTGGCGCTGTTCCCGGGTGCCACCATCACGCTCGCCGTCACCGGCTTCAACTTCCTCGGCGACGGGTTGCGCGACGCGCTGGACCCGCGCCTGGATGTAAACCGGTGAAGCCACCCGTACCGTCATGCCAGGCCTTGAGCCTGGTAGCCACGGGCCAGCAACGGCAACCGGCCTGGCCAGTTTGGCAACGACCGAATGTCCGCGCCCTCGACGTGTCTCGCCCCACCCCGTGGATACCAGGGTCAAGCCCTGGCATGACGGTGCGATGACCGACGTGCTCCGGGTCGACGACCTGCATGTTCGCTTCAAGGGCGAACGCGGCGTGGTGGACGCCGTCGACGGCGTGTCGTTCACCCTCGGCGCGGGCGAAACCCTCGCCATCGTCGGCGAATCCTCCTCGGGCAAGAGCGTCACCGCCCTCGCGCTGATGCGTTTGCTCGGCGAGCCGCCCGGCTGCACGGTGCGTGGCCGCGCGATGCTGACCCGCGCCAGTGGGGAGGCGCTCGACCTGCTGTCACTGCCCGAGGGACGCATGACGCAGGTGCGTGGCCGTGACCTCGGCATGATCTTCCAGGAGCCGATGACCTCGCTCAACCCGGTGCACCGCATCGGCGCCCAAATCGCCGAGGGCCTGCGCGCGCACGAACCCGTCACGGCCCGCGCGGCGGAGGCCCGGGCGGTGGAACTGCTGGGCCATGTCGGCATTCCGGAGCCCGCCTTGCGTGCCCGCGCCTTTCCGCACCAGCTGTCCGGCGGGCAGCGGCAGCGCGCCATGATCGCCATGGCGCTCGCCTGCCGCCCGCGCGTGCTGATCGCCGACGAGCCCACGACGGCGCTTGACGTAACCATCCAGGCGCAGATCTTGAAGTTGCTGCGCGACCTGCAGCGGGAGACCGGCATGTCGGTGATCTTCATCACCCACAATCTCGGCGTCGTGGCGGAGATCGCGGACCGCGTGCTGGTGATGTACGCCGGCCAGGTGGTGGAGGACGCTCCCGTGGCAACTCTGCTCGGTCGCCCGCTGATGCCGTATAGCGCCGGGTTGATCGGCTCCGTGCCGCGGCTCGATCACGTCCGGCGCCGCCTCCAAGGCGGGCGCCTGACCGCCATCGCCGGCAACGTGCCCGACCCGCTCGCCCGTCCGCCCGGGTGCCTGTTCGCGCCACGCTGCACCCATCGCCGCCCGGAGCCTTGCGAGTCCGCGCGCCCGGCGCTCGAAGCCGCGGCCTCGCACCACGCCGTGCGCTGCGCCCGGTGGCGGGAGCTGGCGGCATGAGCCCGCCGCTGCTGCAGGTCGACGACCTCTGCAAGCACTACCCGGTCGGTGGTGGCCGGGTGCTGCGCGCGCTGGATGGCGTGTCGTTCACGCTGGCGGCCGGGGAGGTGCTCGGCGTGGTCGGCGAGTCGGGCTCGGGCAAGACCACGCTCGGCCGCACCGTGCTGCGGCTGACCCCGCCCACCAGCGGCAGCATCCGCTTCCGGGGCCAGGACCTCACCGGCCTGTCCCGCCGCGCGCTGCGCCCGGTGCGGCGCCACATGCAGTTGGTGTTCCAGGACCCGTACGGCTCGCTAAATCCGCGGATGAGCGTCGAGCAGATCTTGGCCATCCCGCTGCAGGTGCACGAGCCCGCGCTGGACCGCCACGCAAGGCGCGCCCGCATTGAGCAGACGCTACGCCGGGTCGGACTGTTCGCGGAGGCAGCCGACCGCTACCCGCACGAGTTTTCCGGCGGCCAGCGGCAGCGCATCGGCATCGCCCGCGCGCTGATCTGCAGCCCGGCGCTGCTGGTGGCGGACGAGCCCGTCTCGGCGCTGGACGTTTCCGTACAGGCGCAGGTGGTGAACCTGCTGCTCGATCTGCGGGCGGAACTGGACCTGTCCATTTTGTTCATCGCCCACGACCTGGCCGTGGTGGGGCTGATCTCCGACCGGATCGCGGTGATGTATCTCGGCCGCATCGTGGAGCTCGCGCCGACTGCCGACCTGTTTGCCCGGCCGCGCCACCCCTACACCGAAGCGCTGTTCTCCGCCGTGCCCGACATCGGCGAGCGGCGCCAGCGGATCCTGCTCGAGGGCGACATCCCGAGCCCGGTCTCGCCGCCCTCCGGTTGCCCGTTCCGCACGCGCTGCCGCTACGCCGAAGCCGCCTGCGCCGAGGCGATGCCGCCGCTGACTGAGCGCGCCCCCGGCCACTGGGCCGCGTGCCGGCGTCCGGAGCTCACCCTCGCCTCCCCGCTCACCGCCGAACCCGTGGCCGCGCTCGTGCCCGGCTGACCCGCTAACCCAGGAGCTCGCAATGCCCAACAAAGTCCCGTTCACCCCGACCCGGCGCCAACTGCTCGTCACCACGGCTGCGGCCGGGGCTTTTGTGGGCATGCGGCCGAGCTTCGCGCAGGGCGCCAAGCCGAAGCCGTCCGGCCAGGTCGTGATTGGCCTGTCGCAGGAACCCACCGTATTCGACCCGCGCCGCCCGCACATCGAGGTGGACGAGGGTGTCTACATGGCGCTGTTCTCACCGCTCTGGACGGTGGCCCCGAGCGGTGACTTGCTCCCGCGCCTCGCCGCTGAGGTGCCGACAGTGGCCAATGGCGGCGTGTCCGCCGATGGGCTGACGTGGGCGATCAAGCTGCGGCCGGACGCCAAGTGGCACGACGGCACGCCGTTTACCTCGGCCGACGTGAAGTTCACGCTGGAGAGCATCACGTCGCCGGACTTCCCCGCCTATAGCCGCACCGGCCACGAACTGGTGACCAATATCCAGACGCCGGCGCCGGACCGTGTCACCTGGACGATGAAGAAGACGTTTGCGCCCTACGTCTCAATCCTGGCATGGACCTACATCGTGCCGCAGCACAAGCTCGCCAACGAGCCCGTGATGGGCGGCGACTTCGTGCAGAACCCCATAGGCACCGGCCCCTTCAAGTGGCAGCAGCGCGTGCCCGGCGACCACATCACCCTCGTCGCCAACGACGCGTATTTCGGCGACGGGCCGCTGCTCGCGACGGCGATCTACAAATACATCCCCGATCTGACGGTGCTGTTCACGCAGTTCCGCACTGGAGACATCGACTACATCGGGCTGCAGGGGATCTCCGCCGACCACTACGACGAGGCCGTCAAGCTCGAAGGGCGCAAGGTTTCCAGCGTGCCGCAATCCTTCATCGAGAACTTCTACTTCAATCTCGGCATGAAGCAGTTCCAGGACAAAGCCGTTCGGCAGGCGCTGTACTATGCGTACGACAAGGACAGCATCATCCAGCAGATCTATTATGGCCATCCTACGCCGTCGGAATCCTATCTTCCGAAGCAGTCCTGGGCCCACAACCCGGACCTGCCGGCGCACGAGTACAACATCGCCAAGGCGAAGGCGACGCTGGATGCCGCGGGATGGAAACCGGGCCCGGACGGTATCCGGGCCAAGGACGGCGTGAAGCTGTCCTTCATCTGCTCGACGACGGCCGGCAATCATCTGCGCGAACAGGTGCAGCAATTCCTGCAACAAGACTGGCAGCAGATCGGCGTGGAAATGACGATCAAGAATCTTCCGCCCGCGGTGATGTGGGGCGACTACTGGATCAAGTCGCATTTCGAGACCGCCATCGTCGGCATCGACTTCATGGTGGGACCCGATCCCGACGCTTCGGACTATTTCTCGAGCGCCTCCATCGCGGTCAAGACCGGGTCGGGGCAGAACGTGATGCAGTATACCAGCCCGGTGGTGGACCAGCTGCTTGCCGACGGCGCCGCTGAGTTGGACCAAGGCAAGCGCGCCGAGATCTACCGCAAGCTGCAGGCGGCGCTACGTGACGACCTGCCGTTCCTGCCGCAGCAGCAATACGCGGAGATTGAAGGCACGAAGTCCAACCTCCAGGGCTATCAACCCAACATCAACGTCCGGCTGAACACCTGGAACCTCGAGACGTGGCACTGGGCCTGAGCGCGTAGCAACAAGCCCTCCCTGAGGCGGCGGCCAGAACGTTCCAACGGGGCAGATGCCCCCGCGGGCGGCTTGCGACGTCCCGGCAGAGGAGGTGGTTGCACATCCACGTTCGTCCGGTTGGACAAATTGAACGCGGTCCTGCTTCCGGGAGTTAAAGGTTTTCTCTTACGTCGACCCAGTGCCAAGTTCCGTTTCGGCGGTCATTCCACTCGCCGATCGCACTCCTCACCGATGCAGCGACAGCGAGGCCGGCCAGCACGGTGGAGAGAAGTAAAAGCATGTTTGCGGGTACTTTCAGCAAGAACTGATCAGGAGACTCGCTCCTGCAGCAGTCGACCTCAAGCTAGCTTTCGTCAGGATGCGTAAGGATGAATTGGCCCGAGGGCGACCGGTCGTTGCCCCGTCGAGACCGGGTGCAGGTGGGCTGGTCGAAGATGAAGTTGTTGCCGATTTGCCCGCCGCCGGACTCGAACCGGCACGCCTGTTACGGCCTCGGATTTTAAGTC
>CAXTCJ010000082.1:0-24731 GCA_964242215.1 uncultured Acetobacteraceae bacterium
GGACGTGCAGAACATCGACCTGATGAACCTGGCCGGCTTCTGCCGCAACTGCCTCAGCCGCTGGTATCGTGAGGCGGCCGAAGCCCGTGACGTCGTCCTGTCCGACCCCGAGGCACGGGAGATCGTCTACGGGATGCCGTACAAAGAGTGGCAGGCGAAACACCAGAAGGCCGCCTCGCCAGAGCAGCAGGCCGCCCTCCAGCAGGCAACGCACACCTGAGGCTGGCCGTGGCATAGCTGCCCCCGCAACATACCGGTTCGCCTCGCGACGATCGGCGGTCTAGCCTTCCCGACATGGCCGAGGTGGATCGTCTGCCGCTGCGCACTGTCCTTGCTGCGACGATGGCGACCCTGGTCGGTATCGGGCTGGCGCGGTTCGCATACTCACCGTTGTTGCCGGTTCTGATCGCGCACGGCTGGTTCGCGCCGGCGGACGCGGCCTATCTCGGGGCGGCCAATCTGCTCGGCTACTTGGGGGGTGCGCTGGCGGCGCGCCGCCTGGGGCAGTGGTTCGGCATCCGCGCAGTGTTGCGAGGCGCCATGCTGCTGGCGGCGGTGTCGTTGGCCGCGTGCTGCGTGAAGATGCCGTTCGGCTGGTTCTTCGTCTGGCGGCTGATCTCCGGCGTCGTGGGCGGGGCGCTGATGATCCTGGCGCCCTCGAGCGTGATGGCCCAAGTGCCCGCCGCCCGCCGCGGCGTCGCAAGTGGCTTGATCCTGACCGGCGTCGGCTTGGGCATTGCCGCGTCTGGCACGCTCGTTCCGCTGCTTCTGCTGTGGGGGCTGACGCAAACCTGGCTTGGGCTCGCGGCCGTGGCTTTGGTGCTGACCTTGGTCGCTTGGCGCGCGTGGCCCGATTTCCCGCCGCCGATCCCGGTCTCGGGGGCCTCGCCGGTGCGGTTCGGCCTGGTTTGCACGGCCTACGGGCTGTGCGCCGTCGGGATGGTCCCGCACATGGTGTTCCTGGTGGATTTCGTGGCGCGCGGCCTGGGGCGCGGGCTGAATGCGGGGGCGATCGTCTGGGTCCTGTTCGGCGCCGGCGCGCTGTGTGGCCCGATCGTGTCCGGCCGGCTGGCCGATCGGTTTGGCGCGGCCATGGCGATGCGCGCCGTGATCGCGACCGAAATGCTGTGCCTGCTCGTGCTCCTGGTCTCCAGCAGCTGGATAGCGATCGGTGCGTCGGCCCTGGTCGCAGGCTCGATCGTGCCAGGGATCACCGCGGTCATGCTCGGCCGGGTCGGCACCATGGCGGGCAGTGACGGCGTGGCCCGGCAGCGTGGCTGGACCCTCGCCACAGTTGCCTGGGCGATCGGGCAGGCGGTCGGTGCCTATGGCCTGGCCTGGGTTTATGGCCAGACGAACGACTACGAATTGTTGTTCGCCGCCGCACTCGCCGCGATGGCCGCCGCCGCAATCCTCGAGGCCGCGCTCGCGCTGCAGACCGGTGTGCGGCAAACGGCCTGATCCGACGGGAAGACGCGCCGCACCACCTGGCCTAAGCTCGACCCGCCGACGACAGAGGGATCATCAAGCATGGACGTGCGCGCAGCCGTGGCATTCGAGGCCGGGCAGAAGCTGAGCATCGAGACGGTGCAACTGGACGGCCCGCGGGAGGGCGAGGTCCTGGTCGAAATCAAGGCAACCGGGATCTGCCATACCGACAAATACACGCTGTCCGGCGCGGATCCGGAGGGGCTGTTCCCCGCCATTCTCGGCCACGAGGGCGCAGGCATCGTGGTGGATGTCGGCCCCGGCGTCAGGTCGTTGTCGAAAGGCGACCATGTCATTCCGCTCTACACGCCGGAATGCCGCGAATGCGAATACTGCCTCAGCCGCAAAACCAATTTGTGCCAGAAAATCCGCGTCACTCAAGGGCGCGGCTTGATGCCGGACGGCACCAGCCGGTTCTCGTTCAAGGGCAAGCCGTTGCTGCACTACATGGGCACGTCGACGTTCGCGAACTTCACCGTGCTGCCGGAGATCGCGTTGGCTAAGGTTCGGCCGGACGCGCCGTTCGACAAGATCTGCTACATCGGCTGCGGCGTTACGACCGGGATCGGCGCGGTGATCTACACCGCCAAGGTGCAACCCGGCGACAATGTCGTGGTGTTCGGTCTGGGCGGGATCGGCCTGAACGTGGTGCAAGGCGCGCGGATGGCGGGCGCCGACATGATCGTGGGCGTGGACACGAACCCGGCGCGTAAGGAGTTGGCCGAGAAATTCGGCATGACCCATTTCGTCAATCCGAAGGACATGGCCGGTGACGTCGTTGCGCATTTGGTGGAGCTGACGAAGGGCGGTGCTGACCACAGCTTCGAATGCGTCGGCAACACCGATCTGATGCGTCAAGCGTTGGAGTGCGCGCATAAAGGCTGGGGCAAATCCACCATCATCGGTGTCGCCGCGGCCGGCAAGGAGATCAGCACGCGCCCCTTCCAACTGGTCACGGGGCGGGTCTGGCAGGGCAGCGCATTCGGCGGCGCACGCGGGCGGACGGACGTGCCGAAGATCGTCGACTGGTACATGGAGGGGAAGATCAACATCGACGATCTGATCACCCACATTCTGCCGCTCGAGCAGATCAACGATGGGTTCGACCTCATGACGCGCGGGGAGAGCATCCGAAGCGTCGTGGTATACTGATCCGACTGCCGCCGGCTTCACCACAGCCTCCCCCGACGAGCGGGGGAGGCGCCGTGGATGAACAGCTGACCAAGTCATGATAGCCGGCCCGGCTAGCTCCGCAGCACGGTCAGAAGCCGCCTGGCCCTGATGAACTCGCTCGGTTCGGGCGCGGCGCTTGCGCGATGGTGGCCCGAGTTCATTGCTTGAGGGGCAAGCTTGCTTATCGATATCGCACGCTCCGCGTCGCGCCGGACGGACGCCAAAAGCCCTGGCCGTATGGGCAGGTGCCGCGAGAGCATGTCGAGCATTTGGATCGGCTGGAACGGCTTGGTGAGGAAGGCGGTCACGCCGACGCGCAGCGCCGCTTTCTGTGCGCCGAGATCATCGTGCCCGGTCAGGACGATCACGGGCGTGTCCTCGTAGCCAGGTAGCTTGCGAAGACGTTCGCAGGTCTGCAATCCGTTCAGGACCGGCATATTGAGGTCCAGGATGATCATCGCGGCATTCGTCTGCTCGGCATAGCGAAGCGCCTCGAGACCATGGGAGGCGAGATAGACGTCCTGCTCGAGCTTGAGCAAATTGGCGCGCAGGATGTCGCGAATGATCGGGTCGTCGTCGACGACGATAACGCCCTGTGGGTCGCCTTGCACACTGTGTCCGGTCTGCATGTCGATTCCTCGCGCCATGTCTCGAATTAATCCATGGTTCTGATGGAGTGTCCGTTGGGTCGAAGACTGAGGCCTGCTGTTCACCTAGCCGTCCAGCAGCAACGTCGGGTGGGTCCTCGGTAAGATCGTAACCGACGCGGGCGCGTAAGCGGATTTGCGTGACAGTGATACGCTCTGCGCCATGAGCGCGCGGCGCCGCATGATCTGCCGCGCGTTCCACAAGCTGTACAGCATGCCGAATGCAAGGATCACCACGACGAAATAGATATGGCTCCTTACCAGCGCCAAGCCGCCCTGGGCAGCACCGAGGGTGTCGCCGAGAAGTGTCGATGCCCAGATGCGAAGCTGCTCGATGGAGCTACGGCCAGCCTCGCCCGTGATAGCGCCATTCGAAGGTGAGTCGATTGCTGCACGCTGCTGAACCTCTGCGGCGAGCGCCTTCAGTCTCGGCTCGATGACGGCGAGCGGCTCGTCGTTGCCGCTGAACCCGGGGGAATTGTCGGCCGACATTGGCGCACGTGACGCCAGTAACTGGTCGACACGCTGCGCATCAGCCTCGAACTGGGCGCGATCGGCGGCCGATCCGGACGCGAGGAAACTGCGCTGGCTCGTTTCCGCATCCTGCATCGTGTCGATCAGGGCGGCGGTGTTGGCCGTCAACGCCTCCGCATTCTGCGTGGCGCCGAGCGCCGTCTCGACAGAGGTGAGTGACGTCACCGCCAAGCCGCCCGCCACGGCAAAGGCCGCCGCCATCGCAAGGGCCGGCCCAGCGCAGAGTAGCCCGAAGAGGCGGCGGCTGCGTAGCCGCCGCGGTGTGTGGGAGCTGCTTGCCTGTAGCTCCAAGGTAGCCCGCCGCTCCACGCGATGGAGCAGATTGGTCTCGATCAGCGTGAGCAGCGCGGGAAGACTCGCGCGCTTCGAAACGATAGCGTCGAAGCACCCCGACACGCCGAGTTCATGCTCCGCGTGGAGTTTTTCGGCAGAGGCGGTGATCGCGATCATCTGCGGCCGTTCGTCTTGCGTGAGCAGGTCCTGCGTCAACCGCGCCGCTGCGAGCCCGTTGATCTCGGGCATGTTGAAATCGATCAGCGCCAGGTCGAAGCGGCCGGTCCGCAGACGGCGCACGGCCTCGAGCCCGTTGATCGCGATTTCGGTGTCATAGCCCCGGCTTTTCAACGCGCCCTCCAGAAGCGCACCCTGAAGGTCATCGTCTTCGGCGATCAGGATTCGTAACGGCATTGGCGGCTCCATCGGTCGACAGTGAGGTGGCAGCGGCTCAAACGGAGGCGCTGGTGCGTCGGTCCTCGAACGTCTGCGCAGCCTCTCGCTCGGCCCGGATGACTGTGGCGGACTCGCGTAGCGTCGCGATCAGCGCGTCGGTGCGTTCCGTGATGTCGGGCGAGTTGATGGTGGTAGACCGTTCGAACAGTTTGGCGTCGGACGAAAGCCGCTCGAAACCGAACATACCCGCGGAGCCGGAGACGGTGTGGGCAGCCTCCGCCAACTTGGCGCCATCCACTGCCAACGCATTCGGTTGAACAAGCCGAAGCAGCAGTGTGTCGAACCGGTCTGCCAATGTCGCCGTGTGCCGCTTGACGGCGTCGGGAGACAGTACTGCGGCGGTTTGATCGTACACTTGCTTGTTCAAGATCGGCAGTGCCGGAGGGCATGGCACCTCCGGCTGCGACGTGGGCGGTGCTGCGGTGGTATCGGCTTGCATGAGTTGCTGGGCTCCGCTTATGGCCGCGGCGGCGACGATCTCGAGCAGATCCGCGGCGGTGAATGGCTTGGAAAGATGGCTGCCCATCCCGGCCTCACGACACTCTTCGACTTGATCGGCGTAGGCCTGCGCCGTGAGCGCAACGATCGGGACGTGGCGCTGTGGCCCAATCAGTTTGCGTATGCGCCGTGACGCTTCCAGCCCGTCCACACCGGGCATCCGGACGTCCATGAGCACCACGTCGAAATCGCTGTCGGTGACCATGGCAACGGCCTCGAAGCCGCCCTGTGCGACGATCGCCGTGTGACCGGCGCTATGCAGGAACGAACACGCGATGTCGCGATTGATCTCCACATCGTCGACCACGAGGACTTTAAGCCGTCGGAGCTGGACTGAGTCCAAGCCCTGCAGCGAAGTTGCGAGCCGGCTGACCCGTGTCGCGCCGGGCTCGCTTTCCGCTTCCAGCGGTAGGCCGATACCCTTGATCGGTAGTTCCAGGGCAAACACGCTACCGCCGTAGCGGCCCTCCTCGTAGATCAGCCGAGACCCCAGTTGGATGGCAAGGCGAGTGGAGATGGCAAGCCCGAGACCCATGCCCTCCTCGTGGGTGGCCGTGGTGGAATCGAGCCGCTCGAATTCCCGGAAGATCGTGGACCGGTGCTCGGGTGGTATGCCGGGCCCGGTATCGGTCACGCTGAACCGCAAGGCGGCACCGCGGTTGACGGAGGTCACGCTCAGGGTAACACGCCCGCTCGGCGTGAACTTCAACGCGTTGCCGAGAAGATTTACCAAGATTTGCCTCAGACGGATCGCATCCGATCTCAGGGATCGCGGAAGATCGGCCGGCGTGTCGCGAATGAGTGCAATGCCTTTGGACTCGGCTTTCGGCCGCACGAGATCAAGGCAGCTGGTGACGAGATCACCGATAGTGATATCGGCCATGCTCGCCTCGGCGGCGCCGCTTTCGATTGCCGAGAGGTTCAGCACGCTGTTGATCATGGCGTGCAGATGCGTCCCGGCGTCCAGCATGGCGTCGATCCAGGTCGACTGGTTCGAGGTGAGCGTGCTCTCGCGGCGAAGCATTTGTGCATAGCCCAGTATCCCGTGCAACGGTGTACGCAGTTCGTGGCTTATCGAGGCAAGGAACCGCGATTTCGCCTCACTGGACCGTTCGGCCTGGTCTCGGGCCCCGGTGAGATGGCGGGTCAGCCGCTCCAGATCGGCATTCACGACACGCAGCCGTTCCTCGCTGGCACGCAGTGCTGCGATGACCGCGCGGCGATCGGAGACGTTGCGGCATATGGAGATGTACCCGTCTGGCTCCCCCGTGACCGGACATGTGACACTTTGCACGAACGCCTCGATCCAGACCGTCTCCGTGGACGCGTCGATCGCACGAAACATCCTCGTCTCGTTGTCAAAAGGTTCGGTCAGAAGATGCTTGCGCCATTGCCCGATCCCGGCCTGGTCGTCGGGGTGGACGCAGGGCCAGACCTCCGAGGCCTCCATATCACTGGGGAGCATACCGAGCAGCGTTTCGCACGCCGGGGAGACATAGAGGCGCGTGCCGTCGCGTCCGACATGCGACACCATGGTGTTCGTGTTCTCCGCAAGCATGCGGAACCGCGTCTCGTTGTCTTTCGCCAGGCGCATCGCTGCGATCTGTTCCGTAACATCCTGCAGCACGCCGATGATGGCGCTGACCTCGTTACCGCTGCCGAAGGTGCATTTCGTTTTATAGTCCAATAACCGAATGGTGCCGTCGGTCCGTTCGAGCGTGAAGCGGGTGGAGAACTCCTCCCGCGTTTGCATCGCGTGCTCGATCAGGTCTTGGAAGCTCCCGGCCGCGGCCGGCCGATACAGCGACGATACGGATTGCGTGGTGGGAACGAAGGTCGCCGGGTCTACGCCGTGGATGGCGTAGACGGCCTCCCCCCAGGTCACTTCCCCCGACCTCGCATCGTAGCGCCAATGCCCGATACCGGCCATCGACTTCGTCAGCTTGAAGAGCTGCTCGTGTTCTTCGATGACGCGCGCCTTGTGCGCGTAGTCGAGTTCGTCGACGACGAAGGATGCGAGGGTCTGCAACATCGCCAACTCGACCGGGGTGAGGGCTGCTCGTGGCTCCGTGTCGAGAATGCACAACGCGCCGAGATTATAACCGGACGGCGTCGTGAGTGATGCACCGGCGTAGAACCGAATGCCGGGCGCGCCGACGACGAACGGATTGCTGGCGAAGCGAGGGTCCCGCGTCGTATCGGGGACCACAATAACCGAGTTCCGGCCGCCCTCGATCGTGTGCGTACAGAACGATAGGGTCCGCGGGATCTCTCCCATGGCCCAGCCATGCGTGGATTTGTGCCACTGGCGATGACGATCGATCAGCGAGACGATCGCTACCGACGTTCCAAACAGCCCGGCCGACAACTTTGTGATCCGATCGAACCGCTCGTCAGGCGGCGTGTCGAGGATCTCGTAGCTCTGCAGCGCAAACAGGCGCTCTTCTTCGGCCATCATGGTTCCGCTCACCTTGCCTCCGCAGGATGGGCGAGCGGCGTTAACGCAAGGTGAAAGTTGACGGCTGTGGCGACGTCAAACGACGATAACCATCGCCGCAGCGCCTCTCATTCGAATGGTTTAGGGCTGCGGCGACGCTTCGGAGACACGGGCCTGCACGAGGCGGGCTAAACGATCGAACTCGCCGATGCCGAGGGTCTCGGCCCGCCGGTCCGGCGCGATCCCGGCCTCTGTCAACAGCGCCTCGCCACCCAATGCGCGCAGCGAGCCCCGCAGCATCTTGCGCCGCTGCCCGAAGGCAGCGGCCGTGACCCGTTCCATGGTGGCGAACAGGTCGGGCGCGGGCTGTTCGGGATGGGGTCGAAAGCCGATCACGGCGGACACCACCTTCGGCGGTGGCCAGAACGCGGCGGGGGGAATCTGAGTCAGGATCGCGGGCGTCCCCGTCCATTGCGTCAGCACGGCGAGCCGGCCATAGGCACTGCTGCCCGGCGCGGCACAAATCCGCTCCGCCACCTCCAGCTGGAACATCAGCGTCAGTCGCTCCCATGAAGCGGCCTGACGCAACCATCCCACCAGTAGCGGGGTCGCGATGTTGTAGGGCAGGTTGGCCACGATCACGCGGGGGGAGGGCACCAACGCGGTAAGGTCGATGTTCAGCGCATCGCCGGCGACGACGCGCAGCCGCGGCTCGGCCTCCGCAAGTTCCTGGACCGCGGCGACGGCACGGGGATCGATCTCGATGGCGGTCACATCGGCGGCGGGGCTGTCCAGCAATGCACGGGTCAAACCGCCCGGACCGGGCCCGACCTCCACCACATGGCGGCCGGACAAATCGCCGGCCAGGGTCGCGATCCGGGCCGTCAGGTGCAAGTCGAGCAGGAAGTGCTGGCCGAGTGCCCGGCGTGCATCCAACCCGTGCCGGGCGATGACATCCCGTAGAACGCCCCTATCAACGCCCTGGGGTGCGTCTGCCGCCGCGGTCAATCCCGCATGTCGATGATCGCCCGGCGGCGCAAGTCGCGCACGAGCTGGCGGGAGACCAACTCCACCCGCTCGTTCAGCAGCTGGGCGCCGATTTCGTTCTTGTCGCCGCCCTCGGCGATGTTCTTCTGATCTCTAGAGCAGATCATCACCAGGCCGATCCCGTCGGTCGAGACCAAGGGGCGGCTGACCTGCTCCGGTTGCAAGCCCGCCAGCAAGGCGCGCATTGGGCCGGCAAGTCCCTCCAGGCGCACGTCGCCGGGATCGGCCGGGCGTGGGCTGCCGGACGACTTGGCCGCCGCTTCCATGCCGGGGCAATCATGCACGGACTTGACGATGGTCTGGGCGGTGGCGAGCTGATGCTTTGCCTGCTCGCTCGGGTTCGCCGGGTCGAGCGGGGTGCTGAACGGCAGGAATACCTGGCGGAGCGACAGCACGGTTGCCATGTCCTTGCCGACTTCACGCTTGCCGCGAAGCGTTACGATGGAGATCCCGCCGGGCACGCGGATCGGGTTGCTGACCGCGCCATCGGGCATTTCCCTCAGGACGGCCACCACCTGAGGGTCCAGCTGATTGAGGTGCACCCAGCCGAGATCACCGCCCTGCAGCGCGGTCTGGCTCTGGCTGAACTGCGCGGCAACCACGGAGAAGGCGGCGCCGGCCCGTAACTGGCCGATGACCGTGTCGGCGAAGCGCTGCGTGTCGGCGGCCTTGGACGGGTCGTTGATCGGCAGGAAGATCTCGCCGACATGGTACTCTGCCTGGCCCGCCTCTGCCTTGAGCACGTTCTGTTGCGCGGCGATGTCGGCGTCCGAGACGTCTGCCCGTGGGCCGAGTTCCTCCCGAAGCACCCGCGTCCAGCCGAGTTGGACCCGCGTCTGGTCGAACAGCGTACGCAGCGCCACGCCCTCGGCGCCGAGATTGGTGCGCAATGCGCCCTTGGCCATGCCGTTGCGTTGCTCGATGCCGTTGACGGCGTCGGCGATGTCCTTGTCGGATACGACGATCTTGCGCCGCTGCTCCTCCTGCAAGCGCAGGCGCTCGTCGATCAGCTGCTGGGTCACCTGGGGGCGTAGCCGGGCCAGAACGTCGGGCGACAGGCCCATGCCGGTCGACAGGGCGAACAGCCGCCCGCGTGCGTCGACGTCGCCCTGGCTGATGACGTCGCCGTTGACGACCGCAACGATATGCTCGCCCTGGCCGGGGCTGGAGCTGGCGGGCTGTGCGGCACCGGGCCGCGGGGGAACCTGGCCGGCCCCTTGGGCACCGCCGGCCCGCAGAGCGAACGTGAGACACAACCCGGCCGAGAGCAGGCCGAGGGAGGCGATGTTTCGCATGCGCTGGTATCCCAATCCTAGCCGTGGAAGCCGAACTGCCCGACCGTCTTCAAAGTGACCTGGAAGAGCAGCGTCGTCCCACCGTTGTCGTTATCGATCGAGGTATAGCGCCTGGAGAAGCTTACGTCGAAAATGAAACACTCGTCCTCATATGTCCCGTGCGCTCCGATCGAGTCGAGCTTGCCGATCGTGAGGTTCTGCCGGACGTAACCGCTCAATTTGTAGGAGCCGTACTGGGTGGCGGCGCCGAGCGTCACTTCGTCGCGCGGGATGAAGTAGCTTGCCGGATATCCGCTCGGAGGCACCGTCGAGGGCGCCTGATCGTATAGGAAGTAGGGGTTGGTGGAAGAATACAGATAGCCCGCCGACAGCCGCAAAAGCGGCACTCCGGCGGAGGCGACGGCGTCCACGAAGCGTATGTCGCCCTGCCGCGGGTCGACCCGCGTGCGCCCAGTGAAGTCGAACCAGCTCGCCGGTGTGATCGTTGCCCGCGCCACCACGTCGGAGGCGTGGTGTTCCAGGCCGGACAGCAGCGGGAATTCCTTGTCGAGGTGCTCGCGATAGGATTGCCCGACCAGGGCGTCGACATTGGTGGTGCCGATCGTCCAACTGGTGTGCAGGCCGACATTGGCGCGCAGGCCGCCCTCGAACCGGTCGATGCCTGGGAAGCGGTTGATGGCGAATAGGTTGGCGTCGGTGAACTCGAAGTCCAGGCTGTCCTCGTTAGGGATATTCCGATTTAGGAAGGACCCCGCGTTCGGAGCCGCTATCAGCTGCACGATCGGCTCGACCACCTGCGTGCCGGTGCTGCCGCCATCGCGCATGAACGGCCACCGCATCTCGGCCGCGACGGTGGGCTGGGCGCGCGCCGTTTCGGTGCTGCTTGCGGTGCCGTAGGTTGGCTGCTGGTCCAGGCTGGTGGCGGTGTAGGCCGCCATATCGGCGTGGATGGTGACCTTGTACTGCTCGCCCAGGTCTCCGGTGAACGGCTTCTGGTAGTCCACACTGGCGCCGGCCCGCTGGGTGTTGGTGCCCTGCTCGCGGATAACGTTGAAGTCGGTGGTGTCGAAGCGGAACCTGCCGCCCCACTCCGGCTCGCTGAAGAAGCTGTATTCGTAGCGCGGCAGCACGTAGGGCAGCTTGCTCTGCGTGATCGTGGTCGCCAGGCCCTGATACGCGATCGCGTCCAGCTTGGTGTACGAGCCGACGCCGAAGCCCTCGATGTAAGCCGAAGTGTTCAACACGCTGCTGTAGCCCGCGACGTTGAAGTCGCGCAGATAGTCGGTCGAGCTGGCGCGGTTCAGGTCGTAGCCGTAGCGCCACGTGTCGTCGTAGTTGAACGTGCCTTTGGAGAAGATGTAACCGCCAGGTTTGCCCTGATCGATCGCGACGGCTCCCTCGGCGGTAATGTTGCCGTTGTTGAACCGGCGGCGGTATTCGGCCGTGAGTTGTTCGCCCGACCCGGTGGTGATCTCGGGCGACAGGGTCACGTCCTGCTGGTCATCGATCACCCAATAGTAGGGGACCGTCAGGAACTGCCCGATATGGCTGCTCTGCCCGAAAGACGGCACTAGAAAGCCGCTGGCGCGCCGCACGGACGGGTCTGCATGGGAGAAATACGGCAGGTACAGGACGGGCACGCCGAACATGTCGAGCGTGGCGTCCTCGTACTCGATCCGCTTGTTCTCCAGGTCCTGCCGTGCGGTGTACGCGCGCAACTGCCACAAGGGGGGCTTGGTCGGGTCGGTCTTGCAGAGATTGCAGGTGGTGTAGACCGCGTGCGTCAACTCGTTGATCTTGCCGTCTGTGCGCCGGGCGCCGTTGGCGGCGAGCTTGCCATTCTCGGCCATCAGCGTGCGCATGCCCTTGAGCACCGCCTCGCGCATGCCCTGGGTCAACTCGGCATAGTCTGAGAACAGCACCTCGCCGTCCGGCTCCACCACGACCACATTGCCGGCCGCGGCGGCGACGTTGGTGTTGCGGTCGAAGGTAACCTTGTCGGCGCGCAGTACGTGGTCGTTCTGCCAGGCCTCGACGTGCCCGGTCGCGGTGACGATGCCGGTCGTGCGATCGTATTCGAAATTGTCCGCCGTGAACGCGACCGGCTGGTTGCGGTCCAGTGGCGTGACGGCCTTACTCCCCGCACGCGCGCCGCCGGCGAACTGCGCATCCGCGTCGAGCGGGGCTGCGATCGCTGCCGCGCCGATGGTGGCCAGCACCAGGATACGACGATGGAGCTTGCGGGTTTGAAGTCGGTGCACCAGTCGCCCTCGAGGGAAGGGCGTGCGACGCCCTTGGAAATGGGCCATCAGCCGTCTTCTAGATGGAGCAGGAGTGCGACGGCCAACAGCAATCCGGCGAGTGCGGGTGCCCAGGCGGCCAGCATGGCGGGCAGCGCGCCCGAATCACCGAACTCCTCAGTGACCTTGGACACCACGAACAGCATGAAACCGGCGGCGACTCCGCTGGCGATCATCTGCGCCACCCCGCCGCGCCGGGTCGGCCGCATGGAGAACCCGGCGGACACGAGCGCCATGGTGCCCGCTAGCAGCGGCAGCGCGAGCAGCGTCTGGAAGTGCAGTCGGTGGCGGATGGCCGAGAAGCCCGAGCGCTCGAGCGTCGCGATGAAGTCCGGCAGTGCCCAGACCGATAGCGTGTCAGGCGACGCGAAGCTTTCCTGCACGCGATTGACCGTGAGATTGGTGAGCAGGCGCATGGTTCCGACCTGTTCCGGCATGTGGTCCGGCGTGATCGTGCGCGCACCGTGCAGCAGCCAGGCCCCGGGCGTCAGTTCGGCGTTCGTCGCCTCGATGCGCACCAGCAGCCGGTCGTTGCTGCTCAGGCGGAAGATGCTCACGTCCTTGGCGGTCAGCAGGTCGTCCTTCAACGACACCGATTGAGCGTCCAGGATCGCCACACCTGCCGGGTCGAACTCCCGGTCGGCCTGCCGGAGCCAAAGCTGGCCCCCTGCCAGGGCCAACGGGCCGCCGGACGTGCGCAGATAGGTGTTGTCCAGCGTTTCGGCCCGCCCCAGCATCACGGACGAGAGCGGGCTGATCACGGCGGTGCCGATGGCGCCGAGCAGCAGCGCGCAGGCGACCGGCGCCGACAAGAACTGCCACGCCGACACGCCGGCCGCCCTGGCCACGATCAACTCCGACGACCGGGTGAGGCGCCAGAACGCGATGATGCCGCCCAGGAGCACGGCGAACGGCATGATCTGCATCGAGATGTAAGGCAGCCGCAGGGCGGCGATCTGCAACACGAGCCCAAACGTCGCGTCCGGCTTGGTGGCGGAGCGGCGTAGCAATTCGATGAAGTCGAACAGCGAGACCAGGCCCGAGAGGCCGGCGAGCATCGCCAGCACTGCTGCGGTAAACTGGCGCGCCACGTACAGCGACAAGGTGGCGGCGATGATCATGCGTGGTGTGATGCCAGCCGCAGGCCCGCAGGCAAAGCCCGGCCGAGCGGTTTGAACAGCAGGAACGCGCAAACCAGCCCCGGCCCGGCGGCGACAACCCAGATCAGCGGCAGCAGGAACGTCGCGCGCGCCGCCAAATTGGCCACGCCGAGCTGGATCGCGAGCAGCGCCACCACGCACATCACCGCCGTCAATGGCCGTAAGACGTTGCCATGGCGGCGGAACGCCCCCGCCAGCACCGACTGCAAGGCCACGAGGGCGAACGACAGCGCGGTGACCGGGGCCGACAGGCGGCGCTGCGCCTCGACATAGAACTTGCCGGCGTCACGGGCATTCAGCGCGCTGGTCTCGGGGTGGTTGAGCTCCTGGAGCGACATCTCGTTCACGTCGCGGTAGCGCACGTCGTCAGCCTTGCTGGCCGAGGTCAGCTCCACCGAGTTCTGCGCGAAGGTCAGCACGTTCAGGCGGCCGGTCTGTTTGTCCATCTCCTCGCGGGAGCCGTTCTCCAGCAGCACCGCGGGGCCGTTCGGGCCTTCCACCAGGTGCCCGCGCTCGGCCAGGATGGTGGCGCGGCTGTTCTTCTGCCGCCCATCCTCGACCAGGATGCCGCGCAGCGTCCCATCCACGTCGCGCGACCGGATGTAGACGGTGAGATCGTCCGAGACCGGCGTGAACACCCCTTCCTGCAGCAGGAAGGCGGCGATCCGGTTGCGGATCTCGAACTGGTATTCGCGGAACGAGGCGTAGCTGTTGGGCACGATCCAGACGTTCAGCACGAGGCAGGCCACCATGGCGACCGATGCCACCGCCAGCCCCGGGCGAGCGATCGCCAGCGGAGACATGCCCGCCGAGCGCATCACGGTCAGTTCCCGGTCACCGGCGAGGCGGCCGTAGACGAACTGAACCACGACGAAGGTGGTGATCGGCAGGATCACGGCCACGAAGTTCGGGATCAGCAGCCCGGTCAGCTGCAGGAACACCCACAGCGATAGGCCGCGATTGACCACGAGCTCGACGAAGCGAAGCGACTGGGTCAGCCAGATCAGCGCCACGAGCGCACTGGTTGCCGCGACGAGGGCAATCAGCAGCTGGCGGAAAACGTAGCGGTCGAGGCGGTTGACGATGGGGCGAGACATGAAGGAGCGGCACTGTCCTGGGTAGGGCGGCGCACCATACCCTCGCCTTGACCCCGGTTCAAAGCGGGACATTCGGCCAGTAACACTCGGATGCACGGCGTCGAAACGGGTGCCCTCGGGCGGCGGGCTATTCGATGTGCACGAAGACGCCCGGCGCCGGTGCGCGCCGCGGCAGGAAGAAGGCCAGCAGGCACGTCAATCCCATCAGCCCGGCGTTGCAGGAGAGTGACAGTGCCAGCGCCCTTTCGTAGTCGGCCGGGGCCTGCGAGGGGCCGAGGACGGCGAAGAACAGGCCCATGATCACAGCGACGCCCAAGGCGAACGCAACCTGCTGCACCATGGTGAACACCCCGGATGCGGCCCCCGCCTCCTGCGCGGGAATGCGGCTGCTGCCGACGACGGAGGCGACCAGCGTCGGCAGCGCCAATCCCTGGCCGCAGCCATACCAAACCAGCACCGGCCACAGCACGAACAGGTTGATCGGCGCCCCGTGAGCCAGCACTGCCAAGCCGACGATCGCGAGCAGCCCCGTTCCCATCAGGGCGGTGCCGACGCTGATCGTCAACGGCCCGATTCGGCGGGACACGTTGGAGGATTTCAGGGATGCGGCCACGAAGCCGACGCCGAACGCCACGAACACCAGCCCGGCCGCCAACGGCCCGTAGCCGAAGCCCTGCTGCAGGAAGATCGTGATGCCCATGAAGAAGGCGGCCAGCCCTGAAAAGAACGTCCCCGCCATGATTAACCCCAGCGAGAAGCCGGGATCGCGGAACAGCCGCATGCTGACCAGCGGCGAGCGGCCACGCGCCTGCAGTTGCCACTCATAGACCACGAACAGCGCCAAAGCCGGGGCGGACGCGGCCAGCATGGCCCATGTCCACCACGGCCAACCCAGCCCGCTCGCCTCGACGAGGGGATAGACCAACAGCACCAGGGTCAGCGTCGCCAGCGCGATGCCGCCGATGTCCAGGGTTGGCCGGCCCTGCGCCTTGGATTCGCGCAGGGTGCGGGCGGCGAACACCAGGGCCACGGCGCCAACGGGGACGTTGACCAGGAAGATCGGCCGCCAGCTCAATCCGGCGATATCGGCCTGGATCAGCGCGCCCCCGACCAGCTGCGCCGCGATCGAGGCGAGACCGAGCGTCGTGCCGAAGTATCCGATGGCACGGGCGCGTTCGCCCTCCGGGAAGGTGACGCGGATGATCGCGAGCACTTGCGGGTTCATCAGCGCCGCCGTCAGCCCCTGCAGGATGCGCGAGGTGATCAACACCGCCGGGCTGGTCGCCAGCCCGCACAGGGCGGAGGCAATGGTGAAACCGACCATCCCGATGATGAAAAGCTTCTTGCGCCCATACAGGTCGCCCAGCCGGCCGCCGGTGATCAGCAGGATGGCGAACGCCAGGCCGTAGCCCGCCACCACCAGTTCCAGATCCTGCGGGCGGGCCCCCAATTCGGTGTGCATGGCCGGTAGCGCGACATTGACGACGAAGAAGTCGAACGCCGGCAGGAACGCGCCCGTCAGCAATATCACCAGCGCCGGCCAGCGGTTCGGGTCCGGCGCCTCCTCGATGGAGGGCACGGCGACGCCTGAGGACATGTCGTTCACGGCAGGATCTTGCCTGGGTTCATCAGCCCGAGCGGGTCGAGCGCTGCCTTGATCCGCCGCATCGCGTCCAGTTCCGCCCCGCCGCGCCAGCCGGGCATCATGTACGGTTTCAGCTGGCCAACCCCGTGCTCGGCGGAGAACGACCCGTCCAGCTCCTGTACTATGGCGCCGACAGCATCCATGATCTCGTGGTCGCGGGCGAGGAACGCGGCGCCGTCCATACCGATGGGCTGCTCGAAATTGAAGTGGATGTTGCCGTCCCCGATATGGCCGAAGGCGACGCAGCGCACCCCCGGGATCAGCGCCGCCACCGCCGCCTCGCCCCGGCGCAGCAACTCGGGCACGCGGGACACGGGAACGGAGACGTCGTTCTTGACGGAGGCGCCTTCGCGCTTCTGGGCCTCGGCGTGTTCTTCGCGCAACCTCCAGATGGCCAGGCGCTGCGCGTCGCTGGCGGCGATGGCGGCGTCGGTGACGATCTCGGCTTCCATGGCGGCCTCCAGGACGGCCTCCATCACCCCTCGCAGATCGTCGCCCTCCCGCGCGGTCGCGAGATCGACGAGGGCATAGTGCGGGGCGGGGGCGATCGGCAGCGTGGCGCCGGGGATCAGCCGGGTCACCAGCTCCATCCCGGGTCCGCCCATGTATTCAAAGGCCTGCAGCGACGCCGGGTCGTGCCGCTGGAAGCGGGCAAACAGGTCCAGCACCGCGTCCACCGAGGGGAGGGCGCACAACGCCACCTCCCGCTGCCGGGTCTGCGGCGACAGTTTCAGCACGGCGGCGGTGATGAAGCCGAGCGTACCCTCGGAGCCAACCAGCAGCTGGCGCAGGCAATAGCCGGTGTTGTCCTTCCGCAGCCGGCGCAGGCCGTTCCACACGGAGCCGTCGGGCAGCACCGCTTCCAGCCCGAGCACCAGGTCCCGCGCGTTGCCGTAGCGCACGGTGTTGTTGCCGCCCGCGTTGGTGGCAAGCACGCCGCCGATCTGCGCCGTGCCCTCGGACGAGATGGAGAGCGGCAGCAGGCACCCGGCTGCGACCGCTGCGTCCTGGGCGGCCTTGAGGGTGACCCCGGCCTCGACCGTCATCGTCAGGTCGATGGCGTCACTGGCCCGCACCCGGTTCATCCGCGCCAGGCTGACCACCACCTGGCCCGGCCCGCTCGGCACGCCGCCACCCACCATGCTGGTGTTGCCGCCTTGCGGCACCATGGCCAGGCCGTTGGCGACGCAGATCTTCACCGCCGCGGCCAATTCGTCGGCCGATGCGGGGCGGAGCAGGGCGGCGGGCGGGTGATTGTAGAGCCGGCGCCAATCCTCTCCGGCGCTGGCCAGGTCCGAAGGGTCTGTGAGCAGGCCGCGCTGGCCGAGCAAGCGCCCAAGCTCGCTGATGATGTCGGCCGGCATGGGCAAGTCAGGCATCGCGGGCTCCTTCGAACCCGACAGGTGGGACAGATCGGGTGGCTGGGCAATGACCCCATGTGCGAGACAGGCATGCGGCTGGAGGTTTTCGTGGTGTTACCGCACGATAGAGAACGGTCACCGTCTCGCTCGGCTAGACCTGGATATCCACGGCCGTCCGCAGACACTGGCCGTGTGCGTGTTGCACGCGGTTGCGCCAAGCACTCGGCTGACGTCATGAGCCCGCCTTTATCAATAGCTTACCGTCATGCCAGGGCTTGACCCTGGTATCCACGGCGCTCCACAAAAGCCGGCCGGGCCGTGTGCATGCGATGTCGCAAGACAATAGTCTGACGTCACCCGTCCAACCCCGCGGATACCAGGGTCAAACCCTGGCTTGAGGACGTCTTTACTTCGAGTGCGGTAATATCCCGAGCCGGACAGCAATGACTCAGCCCGGGCAAGACGGGTAACACTATCTCGCACCAGCCTTATCCCGCACCATGGCGGCAAAGGCATCGTAGCAGCGCTGCATGGCTTGCCGTTTGTAGGGATACAGCTCCGGCGGATCCATCGAGTGGATGATCGCCGCCGTGTCCGCCTCGAACACCAGCAGCCGCCCGTCTTTCGTCTCGGCGCAGTCGACCGAGAAATAGTCCAGCCCCATCGCCTCTGCCAACGCCGTAAGCGCCGCGGCGTGGCGGCTGGTGAAAGCGTCGTCCAGCATGGCCGTTGACTCGGCCGCGCGCTTGGCGGGGCTCTCGTCCATCCCGGCGTTCAGATAGTGCACCATCCACGTCTCGGAGGCGGCCATGTGGCAGATGAAAGGGTGGCCGGCGACGAAGGCGATGCGGTATTTGCAATACCAGCCATTGGCCCCGCGATAGTCGATGAATTGGGTCAGCGTGAACGCATCGCCCTCTGCATCGGCCAAGAAGCGATGCACGTCCTGCGGCCCCTCGACCCGGACCAGCCCATTCCCGGCATGCGAGCCCAGCGGGCGGAGCAGGAACGGGAAATTCGATCCCGGCAGCAGCGACGTCAGGTAAACGGCTGCCAGATCCGCGCGGCTCACGATCCGGGCGGGGGCGGTGGTCAGGCCGGCCAGACCCTGCAGCCGGCCCGGCAGCCAGGTGCGAGACATCGGCGCGATGCGGTCCGGGTCGTTCAGAATGGGGCGCGGCCACAGGCCGAAGATGCGGGCGAACCCGGCCAATGCCTCCGGCGCGCTCTCGCTGGCGGCAATCATGGCCACATCGTGCTCCGGCAAGATGGCAGGCAAGTCGCCCCCGGGCTTGATGAACGCCAGGTCCAGCCGCAATCCCGCCGGCTCGGTGATGAAGTCGAGCGGCGCGTTGACCATCAGGTCGCCAGGGGCCGCCAACGCCAGCAGCCGTGGCCCGGTGGCCGTGGTCCGGAAGCGGAAGACTTGCTGCACTGCCAGCGCTTGCTGCTGGTAACCCGCAGCCTGATAGGGTGCGAAGTTCAGCGAATAGGCCCAGGACCGGTCCATCAGCCAGGCGGCCCGTTCGAGCGGGTTGCTTGGTTCGGGCCCGATCAGGTCCAGCAGGTCGCCAAAATCACCGCCGGCGTAAAGCATTCCTGCCAGCCGGGCGATGCCGTGAATGAGCGGCACAGCCCCGTCCTGGATCTCGAAACTGAGGCGTCCGTCCAGCATATTGCCGCTCCCGTGCGAGAGCTCATTCTGGTACGGACGGCCTTACCAAAGCGTAAAGCGCCACCTGGAGGAAACGATGAGCGAACGTCCGATCACCCTGTTCCACTGCCCTAACACCCGATCCAGTGGCGTGCTCGCCCTGCTGGAGGAACTGGGTGCGCCCCACACGCTGACCGTCCTGGACCGCGGCAAGGGTGAAAATGCAGCGCCGGCTTTCCTGGCGATCAACCCGCTCGGCAAGGTGCCTGCCCTGCAGGATGGCTCGGCCATCGTCACCGAGCAGGTCGCGATCTTCTTGCACCTGGCCGATCTGTTCCCGAAAGCCGGGCTGGCCCCTGCGGTGACGGACCAGATGCGCGGGCCTTATCTACGCTGGATGGCGTTCTACGCCGCCGCGTTCGAGCCGGCCGTGGTGGACAAAGCTCGCGGCACCGAGCCCGGCAACCGCGCGATGAGTCCCTACGGCAGCTATGATGCCGTCATGGACACGGTCTCGGGCGCACTGCAGCCCGGTCCTTACCTGTTGGGAAGCACCTTCTGCGCCGCTGATATCCTGTGGGGCAGCGCACTGTCCTGGACGATGCACTTCAAGCTGGTGCCACCGCGTCCGGAGTTCGTGGACTATGTCGCCCGGATCACCGCTCGGCCTTCGATGATCCAAGCGCGTGAGAAGGACCAGGCACTTGCGGCGGCGCAGGCCAGCTAGACCCACCCGGCTTCGTGTCCTCCCCCGCGAGACACGGGGGAGGACACGGCAATCAGCTCGACTTGGACGGAGCTAGATCGCCCGACAGGAACTGCAGCTTCGCCAAGTTGGCCTGCACGGCCGGCAGTTCCGTCTCGACCTGCCCCTTCATGGCGCCGTCCTTGCTCGCGGTATCTTCCTTCTGCAGGATCGTCACGGCCTGCTGATGCGCCGCCAACTCGTCGGCCACGAACTGACGGTCAAAAGCCGTGCCTTTCAGGCCGCTGAGCGTCTGAACCTCAGCCGTCACCTCGGGCGGCGGGCTGTTGGGCAGCGTCTTGCCCTCGACGTGCAGGGCAGCCTGCAGGTTGGGATACATCACCTGCGCTTCGGAGCTCATCTGGCTGGCGAGATCGACAACGCGCGGATCGGTCGCCTTGGTCGCGGCAAGCTTGCCCGCTTGTTCGTCAAGTTGAGCAATCCTGTATGCCGCTGTCACGAAGTCCGCGTCGGCACTCCCCATAGTCCCGCTTGAACTAATTTGGGATGCAGCCGTCTCGCAGCCCGCGAGAGGCACCGCGAGCGCGAGCCAAAGTGGTAGATGCTTGACTGATATTTTCATCATTGTTCCTCCGACTCCTCTGCAAAGACCCTGCATCGGTCTTTGACCCTCCGCAACCAAAGTGAAACGGTCTCGACTTCACAATGGCGGGACCATCCTTGTAGTTCGAGGTGTTTTGTGGACCAAGATTACTGTAAGTTTAACTAATTGACGCCCGGCGCGCTCCGCTTATTGGCCTGCCCTAAGCCGCCATACCCGCGCACCACCCGCTCGACCAAGCCCATTGGAAATTGTAGCCGCCGAGCCAACCCGTGACATCGACGGCCTCGCCGACCACGAACAGCCCTGGGACCGCCTTCGCCTGCATCGTCCGCGACGACAGCGCCGCCGTGTCCACGCCGCCGAGAGTGACCTCCGACTTGACGTAACCCTCGGTTCCCGCAGGTGTCACGGCCCACCGTCCCAGGGTGGACGCCACATCCACCAGGACGCGGTCGGGCAGGTTGGCGATCTCACCGCCGGGCCAGCGCGCGGCCAGGGCTTCGGCCAGTCGTTGCGGCAGCAGGCCGGCCAGGATCGTTCGCAACGCGGCACGGGGCCGCCCGGCCTTTGCCGCCCGTAACGCCGCCAGGCTGTCGGTGCCGGGGAGCAAGTCCAGCGTCACCGTCTGACCCTCGCGCCAGGCCGACGAGATCTGCAGGATGGCCGGGCCGGACAGGCCGCGATGGGTAAACAGCATCGCCTCCTGAAACGACGCCCGGCCGCAATTGGCCTGCACCGGCAGCGCCACCCCGCTGAGCGGACGGAACACAGCCACGTCGGCGTCGTTGCCGAGCAGCGGAACCAGGGCCGGGCGGATCTCGGTCAGCTTCAGGTCGAAGCGCCGTGCGGCGTCGTACGCAAAGCCAGTGGCGCCCAGCTTGGGAATCGCGAGCCCCCCGGTCGCCAGCACCAGCGACGCCGCATTGAACACGCCATGATCCGTCTCGACGCTGAACCGGTCGGAGCGGCTCAACCCGGTGACGCGATGACCCAGGCGAAGATCGACCCCGGCGGCCTCGCACTCGGCCAGCAGCATGGCCACGATCGCCCGCGCCGAACCGTCGCAGAACAACTGGCCTAGCGTCTTCTCGTGGCTCGGGATGCCGTGGCGGGCGACCAGGGCACAGAAATCCTCCGCGGTGTACTGCGCCAGGGCCGAGCGGGCGAAATGCGGATTGGCCGAGAAGAAGCGCTCCGGCACGGTTCCGGTGTTGGTGAAATTGCACCGCCCGCCGCCGGAGATCAGGATTTTGCGCCCGGGCTCGTCCGCGTGGTCCAGCAGCAACACCCGCCGGCCGCGCTGCCCGGCCACGGCGGCGCACATCATGCCGGCCGCACCGGCGCCGATCACGACGACGTCGAACTGGTTCACCGCGGGGCGGCGGCGCGCTGCAGCCGGTCGTTGATGGCCGCCCCCAGCCCGGCGTCCGGCACCGCCATGACGGCGATGCCACGAAGGCCGAGCCGCGCACCCTCCCGGTCCAGCCAGCGCAGGCCCTCGAACAGGCGGGAGGCGGCTTCCACCGGGTCGGCGGCACGGCTCAATTCAAACGCCACGCCGGCGCCGGGAAGGGGCGGGCCAAAGGCGAGCAGGGCCTCGTCATCCGCGATGTCGGTCGCGTTCAGCCGGACGGTCAGGCCCGGCGCGTAGTGCGAGACGAGCAGGCCGGGCGAGCGCAGGCTGCGGGATTGTTCGGCCTCGGCGGGGGTGATCGCCCGGCCGATCGGCCCGATCAGTGCCTCGATCGCCTCCGCCGTGAGCCCGCCGGGGCGGAGCAGGAAGGGGTTGGCGGCCGACAGATCAAGCACGGTAGACTCGACCCCGACAGGGCAGGGGCCGCCATCCACCACGGCGGCGATCCGGCCCTCCAGCCCGTCCAGCACATGGTCCGCTGACGTGGGAGACACGCCGCCCGACCGGTTCGCCGAGGGCGCCGCGATCGGCCGCCCCACTTCGCGCAACAGGGCCAGCGCGACCGGATGCGCCGGAACGCGCACCGCCAGCGTGTCGAGCCCAGCGCCCGCAAGCAACGCCACCGGGCAGGTAACCCGGCGTGGCAGCACCATCGTGAGCGGCCCGGGCCAGAATGCCTCCGCCAGCTCGGCGGCGAGCGGGGTGGCGTCCACGTGCCGGAAGGCGGCCGCGGCGTCCGGATAGTGGCAGATCAGCGGGTTGAAGTGCGGCCGCCCCTTTGCTGCGAAGATCGACGCAACGGCGGTGTTGGACGTCGCGTCCGCCCCGAGCCCGTAGACCGTCTCGGTGGGGAAGGCGACCAGATCACCTGCGAGCAGCAGGGTGGCGGCCTCCGGGTCACCGGGTTGCAGCCGCCGGGTCAACGGCCACAACAGATGAAGTGCGGGTTCTCCCAGCCGGGTTTGCCGTAGCCGAGCGGGTTGCCCGCCAGGTCCAGCAAGCGCCCGCCCGCTGCCTCCAG
This sequence comes from uncultured Acetobacteraceae bacterium, assembly GCA_964242215.1. GTDB lineage: Bacteria > Pseudomonadota > Alphaproteobacteria > Acetobacterales > Acetobacteraceae > LMUY01. Next base: position 22,811 of record CAXTCJ010000082.1, read on the forward strand.
CACGGCCTGCGGCCCGGCGGTGTCCCATTCCATGGTGCGGCCGAAACGGGGGTAGAGGTCGGCGACCCCCTCCGCCACGCGGGCGATCTTCAGGGCAGAGCCATAATTGGCGATCGAGGCCACCGGCCGGTCGGCCAGGAATGCGTCCAGCCGCGCGTCGTTGGCGTGGTGGCGCGACGCGACCACGGTCAGTCCCGCGACGGGGGGAACGCGGGCGCTGATGGGTTCCTCGCCCGCCGCCGTCCGCTTCCAGGCGCCGCGGCCCACGATGCCGCCGAACAACTCGCCCAAGGCGGGCACACCGACGACGCCCAGCACGGGCACGCCGTTGCGGACCAGGCCGATGTTGACGGCGAACTCGTCGCGTCCGGCGGCGAATTCACGGGTGCCGTCCAGCGGGTCCACCAGCCAGTAGGCGGCCGCCGCGTCGTGCTCGCGTCCGGCGGCGGATTCCTCCTCGGCGACCACTTGGATGTCGGGCGTCGCTAGGCGCAGGGCCGCCGCAATCAGTTCCTCGGCCAGATGGTCGGCTTCGGTGACGGGGCTCTTGTCGTCCTTGTGCATCGTTTCGAAGCCGCGGGCGCGCACCGCCAGGATGACGGCCCCGGCCTTCAGCGCGAGATCGGCGGCCAGCTCGAGGAGTGCGGTTTCGTCCATCATGCGGCCATACCCCTATGCGCGTTGGTTGGATTGACGCAAGCCGCACGGATCAGGCGGCAGAATTCTCTGTGAAATCAATCGGAACGCCCGGTGAGCGTGACGCTGCAGCGGACGTAGTATGGCAAACGGGGTGCGTCAAATGATTCAACCCGCGTGCCTGGCAATGCCGCCGCGCACTGCTACAGTCCGTCATTACCGTATTCCCGAGGGTCATCCATGCTGTCCATCGATTTCGCCCGCGCCACCCTGCCCGCCTCCGGGGCGCTGGCCCTGCTGGTGCCGGAGGGGACAGCCCCGTCCGGGCTCGCGGCCGACCTGGACCATGCCTGCGGGGGCGCCGTGACCCGGGCGTTCGCGGCCGCAAAGTTCACCGGGAAGAAGGGCAGCACGTGCTCGGTGCTCGCCCCGGGCGCCGGGTTGTCGCGCGTGTTCGCGGTGGGGCTGGGCAAGGCCGAGGATCTGACCCCGTTTGCCGCCGAGGAAGCCGGTGGCACGCTCGCGGCTGCCCTGGCGAACGAGGCGGAGGTGGCGGTGGCCACCGGCAGCGTCGCCCCGATGCTGGCCGCCGCGGTGGCGATGGGGGCCTGCCTGCGCTTCTACCGGTTCGACCGCTACCGCACCAAGGAGAAGCCGGAGGACAAGCCTAAGCTCACCGGCCTGTCGGTGCTGTGCGCCGACCCGGCAGCGACGGCCGCGGCGTGGGCGCCGATGGAGGCCGTGGTGAACGGCGTCACCCTCGCCCGCAACCTGGTGAGCGAGCCGCCGAACGTGCTGTTCCCGGAGGAGATGGCCGATCGCTGCCTGGCGCTCGAGGAACTCGGCGTGAAGGTCGAGGTGTTCGGGCCGAAGGAGATGGATAAGCTCGGGTTCGGCATGCTGATGGGCGTCGCGCTCGGCAGCGCCACCGAGCCGCGGATGGTGGTGATGCGCTGGAACGGTGCCTCCAAGGGTAAGGGCAAGAAGGCTGGACCTAAGTCCAAGCCGCTCGCCTTCATCGGCAAGGGCGTGACGTTCGACACCGGCGGCATCTCGATCAAGGGCGCCGGTGGCATGGAGGACATGAAGTGGGACATGGCCGGCGCCGGCGCGGTGATCGGCGCGATGGCGGCACTGGCCGGGCGGAAAGCCCCCGTGGATGTCGTGGGGCTGGTTGGGCTGGTGGAGAACATGCCCAGCAGCACCGCCCAGCGGCCCGGTGACGTGGTGACCAGCTATTCCGGCCAGACGGTCGAGATCATCAACACCGACGCCGAGGGCCGGC
>CAXTCJ010000083.1:0-3807 GCA_964242215.1 uncultured Acetobacteraceae bacterium
TCAGGCAGAACAGCTCCGGCCCGCCCTCGTTGCCCGACCAGGTCCGCACCGCGCGACGCACTCCCTCGGCAAGACGGTGATGCCGGGCGATCACGTTCTCCAGGCCCTCCGCCTCGATCAGCCGCACCGACTCGGCCAGGCCGTAGAACAGCCCCGTCGGGATCGTGCCCATGAAGGCGCCGAAGGAGCGCTTCTTCATCTCCGTCCAGTCGAAATAATGCCGGTGCAGCCCGGCGCTCGCATGGGCCGCCATTGCCTTGTCGGACACGGCGGTGAACGAGAATCCCGTCGGCAGCATCAGCCCCTTTTGGCTACCGCCGACCGCGGCATCGATTCCCCACTCGGCGAAACGGAAATCCAGCGAACCGAGCGACGAGATCGTATCCACCAACAGCAGCGCGCTCGAACCCGAGGCGTCGATCGCCGCGCGCACCGAGGCCAGGTCCAGCATCATGCCGGTCGCTGTCTCGTTGTGCACGCACATCACCGCCTTCGCCTCGGGGGTCGCCTTCAGCGCGGCGGTGATCGCGCCGTATTCCACACCCCGGCGCCAGTCCGGCGCGGCGACGACCACCGGCTTCAGCCCGAACTTCACGGCCATCGCGGCCCAGCCCTCGCTGAACCACCCGGTCTCGACGATCAGCACCGTGTCGCCGGGCGAGCACAGGTTCACCAGCGTGGCTTCCCACGAACCGTGGCCGGAGGCGGTGTAGAGGAACACGTCGCCCTCGGTCCGCAGCACCCGCTTCAACCCGGTCACGGCGGTGGCGAACACCTCGCCGAATTCGCCATCCATGAAGTCGATCGTGGGGCGGTCCATGGCGCGCAGGATCGAGTCCGGGATGTTGGTCGGCCCGGGGTTGGCAAAGAATTGGCGGCCCGTCTTGCGTCCCATGATCTTCTCTCCCTATTCGCCGCCTTTCGTCCTGCGAAGCGGCGGCTAGGTCAACCGCCTTCTCCCTTGTCCCGCCTTCTAACCGCACATGACTGTGGCTGTGCCGGGCTGGCCGATCTATACAGGGGCCGGGGTAACATTTCATGCTGTTCGGAGTTGGCGGCGATCGATCGGGCGGACCGCAGCCGACATGAACCAAATGTCGGACATCGAACGACCGGCGCTTGGCCAGCTCCGCACCGCGACCAGATCCATGCACGACGAACTCGAAAGCGATCTCCAGGTCGTTGCACGACTGAGATCCCCGCAGCATCGCACCGCGTTGATCGAGGGCTACCGCCAGATGCAACGCCGCACGGCGACTGCGATGGCGCCATGGTGGGCCACGCTACCCGGTCTCGATCGCTCGGCGCACATTTCAGGAGACACATCGGCAGCAGCTGGGGCCGTTGAGCCAGCCTTGACCTCGTTTCTGACCAGCCCGGCCGAAGCGCTCGGGTTTCACTATGTCATGGTAGGATCGGCGCTGGGCGGCCGGGTGATGTTGCGGGAGCTGGAGCGTGCCGGGGTGATGACGGACGAGTTGGGCTTCCTGAATCCATACGGGGCGCGAACCGGAGAAATCTGGCGCGACCTGCTGCATGTGCTCGAGCACAACCTGGCCGGCGATGCGGCAGCCCTCGACCGGGCGGGGACCGGCGCGCGCAAAGGCTACGACCTGGCCCGTGCCTGCCTGGCCAGCCGGGTTTCGCCGTGACCCTCACCACCGCCGAGGCGATCGCCACCTGCGATGCCGAACCGATCCACATTCCCAGCGCGATCCAGCCCTATGGCTTGCTGCTCGTGGCAGACGCCGCGAGCCTCGAGATCTGCCATGTGGCGGGCGACGTCGAAGGCCGGCTGGGCGTCGAGCGACCGGTCGGGATGAGCCTGGGCGCCCTGATCGGTCCGCAAGCCGCGGATCGCGTGGCGACCCTCCTGCAGGGCGCCGATGCCCGGTCGAGCTTCCTCGACCAGATCAAGACCAGCTCCGGCGAAGCGTTCGATGTCAGCGCCTTCCTCAGCGGTGACCTGGTCGGTGTGGAGCTCGAGCCCGCTCCGGCCCAAAGCGAGCCAGCCGCGATCGCGGTCGGCCGCCTGGAAACTGCGTCCGTCGCCCTCGAACGCGCCATGTCGCTGCAGGCCCAGTGCGAGCAGGCAGCGATCATGTTCCGGGAGCTCACCGGGTTCGACCGGGTGATGATCTACCGCTTCGGTGAGCACGACGCCGGGCGGGTGCTGGCCGAAGCGCGCCGCCCTGGCACCCACTCGTTCCTCAACCACCAATTCCCCGCCAGCGACATCCCGAAGCAGGCGCGGGCGCTGTATATCCGCAATCTGGTCCGCGGGATTCCGGATGCGACCTACCAGCCGGCCCCGTTGCGCCCGGCATGGACCAGGCCCGCGCCCCTCGACATGAGCGACAGCACCCTTCGCAGCGTGTCGCCGGTTCACCTGCAGTACATGCACAACATGGGCGTACGCGCGTCCGCCTCGATCTCCATCGTGCGGGACGACGTGCTCTGGGGCATGGTCGCCTGCCACCACGAGACACCCTGGCGGCTGACGTACGAGGTCCGGGCGGCGTGCCGTGTGCTGGCCGGCGCGCTGGCCCGCCAGATCAAGGCGCGCGAGGACGCCGACATATACCGGCAGCGCATCCGCGTTCGGATCATCGAGGATGAGGTGGTCCACTTGCTGGCGCGCGAGGGCACGCTGGACGAGGCCCTCGGCAACCACCTGCCGCAACTCTGCAAGATGATGGAAGCCGACGGCGTCGCAGTGCTTCGCGGGCCGGAATTGATCACCAACGGCGTCCATCCCGCGGCGGAGGACATCCGACATCTTGCGGGCTGGTTGCTGGACCGCCCTGGGGACGCCGTACTCGCATCGTCCGCCCTGTCCGAACTCTTTCCAAAAGCCACGGCCTACAGCGCCAGCGGCAGTGGCATCCTGTCCGTCGTGGTCTCCGCCGAGCAGCCTTGGCTGGTGATCTGGTTCCGCGCCGAGCAGGTGGAGGTGGTGAACTGGGCGGGCAACCCGCACAAGGCGGTCAACGTCGGACCGGGCGAGACGCTGAGCCCGCGCGCCTCGTTCGAGGCGTGGCAGGAGACGGTGCGCGAACGCTCGCGCCGCTGGACCTTGGTGGAGGTAGACTCGGCCCGTCGCATGCGCGTCGCCCTGCTGGACCTGCGGCAGACCCGGCGACTGAAGGAGCTGAACGTTCAGCTCACGCGACTGCTGCAGGAACAGACCCGCCTGGTCGAGCAGAAGGACTATCTGATCGGCGAGGTGAACCACCGGGTGCAGAACAGCCTGCAGCTGGTGTCGAGCTTCCTGCAGCTGCAGGTCCGCACACTGACCAACCCGGAGGTCCGTACGACGCTGGAGGAGGCGAGGCGTCGCATCACCGCCGTGGCGCTGGTGCACCGCCGGCTATATTCCGGCAACGAGACCCACGCGGTGGATGGCGCCCGCTACGTCGAGGAACTCTGCACCGATACCCTCGCCTCGATGGGCGCTGAATGGACCGCCCACCTATCGTTGGACCTGGCCCCCGTGCTGATCCCGACCGACAAGGCGGTGACGCTCGGCCTCGTGATGACGGAGCTGTTCATCAACATCAACAAATATGCCTACGGCGGCGGCGCGGGCCCGATCGCGGTGCGCCTGTACGACGACCGCGCCAACTTCATCCTGGAGGTGGCCGACCGGGGCCGCGGCAGCGACTCGACCCGCCGCGGCTTCGGTTCGCGCATGGTCGACGGGTTGGTGGCGCAGATGGGAGGCCAACTCACGCGGAAGGACAACGCTCCCGGGCTACGCGTGGTGCTGATTGCCCCGGTGTAAGCGCCCCTACTCCGCTCGCCCCC
>CAXTCJ010000083.1:3907-24585 GCA_964242215.1 uncultured Acetobacteraceae bacterium
TCACCCGCCTACTCCCACTCAATCGTGCCCGGCGGCTTGCTGGTGATGTCGTAGGTCACGCGATTGACCCCTCGCACCTCACCCACGATCCGGCTCGCCACCCGGCCGAGGAAGCCCATGTCGAAGGGGTAGAATTCGGCCGTCATCCCGTCCGTGCTGGTCACTGCACGCAGCGCGCAGGCTTGGTCATAGGTGCGGTTGTCACCCATCACACCGACGGTGCGCACGGGCAGCAGCACCGCGAACGCCTGCCAGATCGCGTCGTACAGCCCGGCGGTGCGGATCTCCTCGAGGAAGATCGCATCCACGTGCCGCAGCGTGTCGAGGGCGGTTCGCGTGATGGCGCCGGGGATGCGAATGGCCAGGCCGGGCCCGGGGAACGGGTGACGACCGATCAGCGAATCGGGCATGCCCAATTCCCGCCCGAGCCGGCGCACCTCGTCCTTGAACAGCTCGCGCAGGGGCTCCACCAGCTGCATGCGCATCCGGGCGGGCAGGCCACCGACATTGTGATGGCTTTTTATGGTCACACTCGGGCCGCCGGTGACGCTTACGCTCTCGATAACGTCCGGATAGAGCGTGCCCTGGGCGAGAAAGTCGGCACCACCGATCTTGGCGGCCTCTTCCTCGAATACATCGATGAACAGGCCGCCGATCGTCTTGCGTTTCACCTCCGGATCGCTCACCCCTTCAAGCGCATTCAGGAACAGGTCGGAGGCGTCGCGGTGCACCAGCCGAATGTTAAAACGGTCGCGAAAAGTGCGGTCCACCTCTTCCGCCTCGCCCCGCCGCAGCAGGCCGTGGTCGACGAAGATGCACGTCAGCTGGTCGCCGATCGCCTCGTGGATCAGCACCGCCGCGACCGACGAATCGACACCGCCGGACAGCCCGCAGATTACCCGTCCGCTGCCAACCTGGGCGCGAATGGCGTCGATTGCCTCCTGCCGGAACTCGGACATGGTCCAGTCGCCTTTGAGGCCCGCCACGCCGTGGGTGAAGTTGCGCAGGAGGTCGGCGCCGTGCGGGGTGTGCACCACTTCGGGATGGAACTGCACGCCGTAGAAGTTGCGCTGCTCATCGGCGACGACGGCAAACGGCGCGCCTTCGCTCGCGGCCATGCTGCGAAAGCCGGGGGGGAGCGCGGTGACCTGATCGCCGTGGCTCATCCACACCTGCTCGCGCATCCCGGGCGACCAGACGCCGTCCAGCAGGCGGCTGGATTGGGTGATGTCGACGAAGGCGCGCCCGAACTCCTGGATGCCGCCGGGCTCGACGGTTCCGCCCAGTTCCTGGCACATCAGTTGCTGCCCGTAGCAGATGCCGAGCACGGGCACCCCCATCGTCCAGACGATGCCCGGCGCGCGGGGGCTCGCCGGGTCGGTGACGCTGGCCGGGCCACCGGACAGGATCAAAGCGCGAGGCTGCCAATCCGCAATCTTGCCGGGATCGGCGTTGAACGGCCAAATCTCGCAGTAAATGCCGCTCTCGCGGAGTCGGCGGGCAATCAGCTGGGTGACTTGACTACCGAAATCGAGCACGAGCACGCGCTCGCTATGCCTGTCGAGCTGTTTCATGGCGTCTTCCAGCACAAGCGGGCTTGCGGGGCAACCCTGCTGGCCTCGTTACGTTTTGGTGAGAAGACGACGCCTAAAATGAGTGGTATCGTCCTAAATATGAGGCTCGGATCGGCGTCGGGCCGGGGGCGAGCGAGGATTTCGACTTAATGATGCCCAACAGGCTAGCCCGCGCATTCGGCCGGCTGCATGCCTCCGTCACGCGCTCGCGGGTGATGGATGTCGTGGCGCTGCTTCGCCTGTATGCCACCGAACAGCGGCCGGAGGTGCGAGCGTTGCTCGAGACGTTTGCGGAGTTGTCGACCGGGCATGCTCAGTTCGGCGAACCGGAGCGGGTGTTGCTCAAGGCGCTCGATCTCGGTTGCCTCGTGGATTCTGCCTGGTGGGCGGGGCTGATCGCGGCGACGGCTCGGGCCAGCGTTCCGGACGATGTCGCCACCGACCTGCTGGAGATGCGCGCGCGCCTGAAATTCGTCGTCGACGGGTTCCCCGCGCTGGCCGGATTGCTGGAGGACCAGGGATCCGCGGCGGATGGCGAGGCGAATGGATTAGTGCTTCACCTGCCGACGACCGATGGAGGAGCCGCCAGCCTCACCCGTATCGCAAGCGCGATCCAGGGGGTGAACGAACTGTGGACCGTGGCGGAGGATCTGACCGGGCAGCCGGGGCCACTGCAGTTGGTCGCAACGGATCCGGGCCCCCCAACGTCGCCCACAACATCGCTGTGTTTCGACGGATCGCCCGATCCCCTGGACGAACTTCGGGGGCTGCTGATCGCCGTGTGGGACATTTCGGCACAATTGGCGGGCACACCGATCGCGCAACAAGCGGCTCTGATCCCCGACAAGCTGCCGGTGATGGAGCGGATCGGCCGCCACGGGCGGGGGCATGGCGCCCGCATACGCGGCACGATTGAGACCGGGGTCCGGCACCTGCTGGAGGCAAACTGCTCGCTGCCTGGCATGCCGCCACCGATCCCGCCCGACCCCGTTGCTACGGACCTGACCACTGTTGCCGCCGCCGACTTGCCGATACCGGCGGCGTCTCTGCGGCCGGTCCCGCTTCCCACCCAGGGCCTGTCGCCGGACGATATGTCCCACCTGGCCGAGGTCATCGCCGAGGAGCGGCGCCAGTTGCAGCATACCGGCCCGGCCCGGCGTCTGTGGCAGGGTGCCGCGGCGCCGTCCCGATCCTGACGGCCCCGTCTGCAAAAGGAAGCCGCTGAAATGTTCCATGCCGCGCCCAATCGAACGGGTATCGCCGCGGCCGAAACGCTGATCCGTCAGCATGTTCGCCGCACCCCCACACTCAGCGTCGACCCGGCGGATTTCGGGCTGGCCTGCGGCAGCCTCGTCTTCAAGCTGGAATTCCTGCAGCACACCGGGTCGTTCAAGGCGCGCGGCGCCTTCGTCAACTTGCTGACGCACCCGCTCCCCGATGCCGGCGTGGTCGCCGCGTCCGGCGGCAATCACGGTGCGGCCGTGGCCTACGCCGCGCAGGCGCTCGGCGTTCCCGCCACTATTTTCGTGCCCGTCGTGGCGTCGCCGATCAAGCTCGCGCGCATCCGCTCGTTCGGCGCTAACCTGGTGGTGACCGGCGACCTGTATGCCGACGCGCTGGCCGCCAGCGAGGAGCACATCCGCCTGGAGGGCGGCCTGCCCATCCACGCCTACGACTCGGCCGAGACACTGCTCGGTCAGGGAACGGTCGGCCTGGAACTGGAGCAGCAGGAGCCTGAACTCGATACGGTGCTGGTCGCCGTCGGGGGTGGCGGACTGATCGGGGGCATCGCGGCCTGGTACGAAGGTCGTGTCCGGGTGATCGGTGTGGAGCCGGAAGCCGCGCCGACCATGGCGCGCGCGATCGAGGCGGGCGAGCCCGTGGACGCCGAGGCCGGCGGCATTGCGGCGGATTCGCTGGCGCCGCGCCGGGTCGGCCAGTTGCCCTTCGAGATGGTGCGGGACCACGTGGAGAAGGTCGTCCTGGTGCCGGACGCGGCGATCCTGGCCGCCCAGATCGCGCTTTGGGAAAAATGCCGCATCGTCAGCGAACCCGGCGGCGCCGCTGCCTTCGCCGCCCTCCTGTCCGGCCGCTACCAACCCGCGCCGGACGAGCGGGTCGGAGTCGTGCTGTGCGGCGCAAACAGCACTGCTGTCAGCCTGGGCTAGCCGATGATCAGCTCGCGTAGGCGCATCCTCACGCCCGTGCTTGACCCACGCGTGTTCTGTCCCGGAAACCGGATGGATCAGTGGTTTACCGTCATGCCAGGGCTTGACCCTGGTATCCACGGCCGTCCGCAGACACCGGCCCTGCCCGTATTGCACGCGGCGGTGCCAAACGCCCGTCTGACGTCACGAGCCCAACCGCGTGGGTACCAGGGTCAAGCCCTGGCATGACGGTGTTTCGCTGCGGGGCGGTGCTGCCAAGCACTCGTCTGAGCCCAACCGCGGGGATGCCCGGGTTAAAGCCCGCGCGCGACGGTGAGTCGCTGGTTTCACCCGATCGGACCCTGTCAAACTAGAGCGCCGGCAGGAACTCGCGCAGCAACGCATTCACCCGGTCCGGTGCGTGCTGCTGCACCCAGTGCGAGATCCCGGGCAACCGCTCGATGCGGAGATCGCGCACGTAGCGGTCGGTGCCGTCCAGGCAGATCAGGTCGAGTGCCACGTCCTGCTCGCCCCAGATGACCAGCGTCGGCACGGTGATCGGCGTGTCCAGCCGGGGCACGCCCGCGTTCATTCGCATCGCACGATACCAGTTCAGCATGGCGGTGGCGGCGCCCGGCTCGCAAACCTGCTGGGCGTAGATATCGGCGACGTCCGGCGGGATCGGCAGCCCGCGCATCATGCGCCGGACCGCAGCGCCGCCGCGGGCCGCCAGCATTCGCTCGGGCAGCACCGGGAGCTGAAACAGGCCGATATACCAGGATTTGCGCCGCTGCCGCCAATGCTTCAGCGCCGCACGGAAGCAGAGCGGATGCGGCACATTCATGATCACCAGGCGCTCGAGCGGCCGGATCTGCCCAGCGGCGAAGCACCAGGCCACCATGGCGCCCCAATCATGGCCGATCAGCGTCACCCGCTTCGCACCGGAGGCATCGATCAATGCGGCGACGTCGTCCAGCAGGTGGTGCAGCGCATACGGCTCGATCCCGGCCGGCCGTGAACTGTGCCCGTAGCCGCGTTGGTTGACCGCCCAGACGCGGTAGCCGAGATCCACCAGCACCGGAACCTGGTTGCGCCACGAGACCAGGTGCTCGGGGAAGCCGTGCAGGCATAGCGCGAGATGCTCCCCTTCGCCGGCTTCCTCCACCTCGAACCGGAGGTCGTTGGCGTCGACGTAGATTCGCGTCACGGCGAGTTGCTAGCCGTCGGCCCGGGGGACCCAGGGGATTTGCGAGACGTCGATCCCGTCATCGGCCAGGCGCTCGGCATCTTCCGGTGAGGCCTCGCCGTAGATCCCGCGCTTCTCGCTCTCGCCCGAGTGGATGCGGCGCGCTTCGGCGGCAAACTCGTTACCGACATAGTCGCACTTCTTCTCGATCTCGGCCCGCAGCTTCTGCAACATCGCGCGCATGCCGTCCGGCAAGTCGCCCCCTGCGACCGGGCTGGGCGGCGGTTCCGGCGCGGCCACGGCCGTGGTCTCGACCTGCGCGGGCGGCTTGCGTCCCTTCTTGCCCAGTGCCGGCGCCATCAACGCGCGCTTCACGTCAGCCGCGCCGCAAACCGGGCACGTGGTGTAGCCGGCCGAACTCTGCTGCTCGAACGCGGCACTGTTGCGGAACCAGCCATCGAACGCGTGGCCGGCGCCGCACCGCAACTGGTAATGGATCATCAGGCCGCCAGCAGCGCGTCCAACTTGCCGGCCCGGTCCAGCGCCATCAGGTCGTCGCACCCGCCCACGTAGGTCTCGCCGACGAAGATCTGCGGCACCGACGTGCGCCCGCCGGACCGCTGAACAGCCTGCGCCCGCTCGGCCGTTCCGTGCGGCGCGTTGATCTCCTGGAACGCAGCGCCCTTTTTGGTCAGCAAGTTGACTGCCCGCGAGCAATACGGACACCAGGGCTGGGTGTAGATCTCGATGCGCGGCACGGGCACGGTCTTCCTTCGAAGTGCAGCCCAAACCAATGGCGATCCTTCGCCCTCAAGACAACCCTTCATCCGGCAACGTGGCCCGGGCGCCGACCAGCAGGTCCACCCGCGCCGCTCCCCCGGCCAGCAACGCCCGGGTGCAGGCGCCGGCGGTGGCCCCGGTGGTCAGCACGTCGTCGATCAGCACCACGCGCCGGCCGGCAATGTCGGCCGCGCGGTTGGGACGGACGGCAAAGGCGCCCTCGACGGCCTCGGCACGCTCCTGCCGGCTCTTCTCCCCCAGGGACGCGGTGGGACGCACCCGGCGCAGTGCATCCGGCACCACGGGGCGCCCGGCGATGCGCCCGATCACCTGCGCCAGCAGCGCCGACTGGTTGTAGCGGCGGGCCAGCAGCCGACGGCGATGCAGCGGCACCGGAACCAGGATGTCGGCCGATTGCAGCAGCGCCGCGCCCGCCCGCGCCATGTGCCGGCCGAGTGCCGCGGCCACGTCCACCCGGTCCGCATGCTTCAACGGCAGGATGATGCGGCGCGCCTGGTCGTCGTAGCGCAACGCCGCCCGGCCCCGGCTCCAAGGTGGTGGCTCATCCGTGCACTGCACGCACTGCCCGGCTAGGCCGCCCTGCCCGGCATGCCGGAACGGGGTGCCACAGCGGTCGCAGCACGGTTCGGTGACGAACCCGGTCGCTCGGAAGCATGTCGTGCAAAGCCGGCCCGGCGCCTCGACGGTGGCGTCGCACGTCAGGCAACGCGGCGGCAGCGCGAAATCCAACCCGGCCATGGCGGCGCGCGCCAGCCAGGTGCGACCGATCGAAACGGTTCGGGGAAGACCGCGCATCTTTCGACGCTACGCGCTGCCGGTATTGCGCGTCCATAAGGATATGGCCTTGGCAGCACACCATCGCCGCCGCACATGCCAAGAATGACCGACGCCACCTTCGACCGCCGGGCCGTCCGCCTGCATCGCGACCGCGCCGCCGGACGCATCGAACGCGTGGCACCCATCTTGGCCGAAGTCGCCGACCGGCTGCTCGACCGGCTGGACGACACGACCCGGCGCTTCACCCGCGCGCTCGATGTCGGCGGCCGCGGCCAGGTGGCACCCCGGCTGCGCGCGCGCGGCATAGACACGGTCAGTTGTGAACTTTCACCGGCGATGGCGCGGCTGGACGGCGCCGTGGTGGGCGATCCGGAGTGGCTGCCCTTCGCACCCGCCAGCTTCGACCTCGTGGTCGCAAACCTGTCACTGCATTTTTGCAACGACCTGCCCGGCGCCCTGATCCAACTGCGGGCCGCACTGCGCCCCGACGGGTTGCTGCTGGCCAGCATGCCCGCGCTCGGCACCCTCGCAGAACTGCGCATGGCGTTGGCCGAGGCCGAAGCCGACCTGACCGGCGGCGCAAGCCCGCGGGTCGCCCCGTTCGCCGGGCTGGCCGATTGTGCCGGGTTGCTGCAGCGCGCCGGCTTCGCCCTGCCGGTCGCCGACACTGACAGCATCACCTTGCTCTACGCCGACCCGCTCGAGTTGCTGCGGGACCTGCAAGCCGCCGGCGAAACCAATGCCGTCGCCCTGCGGGACCGCCGAATACCGCACCCCCAGCTGTTTCCAGCGGCCTTGGCCCGGTTACCGACCGAGAACGGCCGTGCCCGGGCGACGCTGCGGCTGGCGATGATGACCGGTTGGGCGCCAGGGCCGACCCAACCCAAGCCCGCCGCGCGAGGCAGCGCCACCACCAGCCTCGCCGACGCCCTGAACGGGCGGTAGGTCGACCGCCGCAGCGCCGGATGCCGCAATGCGAATGGTTCACCGCCAGCTTCATACCCTTAGGCATGACTGTTAGCCGAAACCCCGCATTCCGCTTCGGATTTCGAGTGAATACCTAGCGCGTGCCGAACGGGCCAGCATTCTCGCCCCGGCATTTGGTCCGCCTCGCACCGACGGACCTCTCTGAATAGGACATACGATGAATACCAAGATCATGATCGCCGCAACCGTCGCGGCGCTTAGCCTTGCGACCACCGCCTTCGCCGGCGAGGGTGGCAGCCCCGAGCAGCAGTTTACCGCGGCGCAGGTTCAGGCGAATTCGTCTGGCTTTGCCGGTGAAACGGGCAGCCAGCAGTATCCGACCGCGAGTGCTGCGCGCTCCTTCCAGCCGCTCGGTGAACCGACCCTGCCGGAGAATGGCCAGAATGGCGCGGTTCAGACGGCGAACAGCTTACCCGCCGGGTTCGAAAACGGCACCGTCGCCTATGCGCAGGCCCAGTCGGTCGACCGCTGGTATGCTCAGCAGGCCGACCACCGCTTCGCCGCGCTACACCCGGTCACCAGCCCGCACGGCTGAATAACTCGGCGTGCAAGAAAGGGCCGGTCCGCAAGGGCCGGCCCTTTTTGTGTCAGCCGCCGGTGAGGCTCATAGTGCGCCCGACCGACGCGCGCGGCTGCCGGCGATCGATGATGAAGTCATGCCCGCGCGGCTTGCGGCTGATCGCCTCACGAATTGCCGCCTCGAGCTCAGCCTCGTCCGCCCCGCTCCGCAGCACCTCCCGAAGATCGGCGGCATCGTCCTGGCCCAGGCACATGAACAGCGTGCCGGTGCAGGTCAGCCGCACGCGATTGCAGCTTTCGCAGAAATTATGCGTCATCGGCGTGATGAAGCCGAGGCGCTGCCCTGTCTCCGCCACATCGAAGTACCGCGCTGGCCCACCCGTGCGGTAGCCCGTCTCGTTCAGCGTCCAACGCCGCCGCAACCGGGCGCGGGCCACCGAGAGGGGTAAGTACTGGTCGGCCCGGTCCGCGACGTCGCCCATCGGCATGGTCTCGATCAACGTCAGATCCAGTCCTTCGCGGCCGCACCAGGCCACCATCTCGTCGAGTTCGTCCTCGTTGACGCCCTTCAGCGCCACGGCGTTGATTTTCACCGCTAGTCCGGCAGCTTTGGCGGCACGGATGCCGGCGAGCGTCTTCTCGATCCGCCCCCAGCGAGTGATGCGGGCGAACGTCTCGGCCGAAAGCGTGTCGAGGCTGACGTTCACCCGGCGTACCCCGGCCGCATACAGCTCGGGGGCGAAGCGCACGAGCTGCGTGCCGTTCGTGGTCAGCGTCAACTCGTCGAGCCCACTGCCAAGCCTCTCGCCGAGCGACCGGAATAGCGTCATCACGTCCCGCCGGACCAACGGCTCGCCACCGGTAATCCGCAGCTTGCGCACGCCCAGCCGGATGAAGGTACCGCAGAGCCGGTCCAATTCCTCCAGCGTCAGCACGTCCGCCCGCGGCAGGAAGGTCATGTCCTCGGCCATGCAGTAGACGCACCGGAGGTCGCAGCGATCGGTAACCGACACGCGAAGGTAGCTGATGGCCCGGCCGAACGGGTCGATCACCTCGTGCGCCAATGATTGGAGAGCAGAGTTTTCGAACATAGTGCTAGTGTCGGCGGGACAGCCGAGTGGTTCAAGGCCCGGCACATCAATCCCGCGGTGCTGGCCGAACGATTTCGAGGCTGACCACGCGCGCATTGATCAGAACCTTGCCTGCATGTGGGAAATTGACCGTGATCCGGTCGTCGATCGCGGACTGCACCTGTCCCACGCCCCAGTCCCGCTGCTGCGGGTGGACGACGAACTGGCCTGGTTCGATATGCGCGTTGAGCACTGCCCCGACCTCCTGGACCAACTCCCCAACTTCGGCAGCATAGGTCAGTTGCATCTGCATGCGCACGTGAACCTTCATGATGACCATGGTAGGGATGTCCATGAACGTCCTATTGCACCACGATCGTATGTGTCTTGAGCTTGCCTCTGCGCTATGTGCCCGGCTGTGCCACGACATCAGCAGCCCGCTCGGCACTCTTTCCGGCACCTTGGAACTTGCGAACGAGGAGCCGGAGCACGCGGAGGAGGCTTTGGCGCTGGCGGGCGAGTCGGCCACGTATATGATCAGCCGCCTCCAGTTGCTGCGCGCGGCCTGGGCCGGAGATTGCGGCGCGATGAACCGCTCGCGGATGGGAGAACTCGCCGCGGGGCTGCCGAGCCGCGTCAAGGCGGAGCTGGACGAGCTGTCGCCGGGCCCGTTCGGCGCCCCGCTCGCCCGCGTGCTGCTGAACCTGCTCATGCTGGGCGCGGAGGCGCTGCCGATGGGCGGTGTCGTCGCCTTATCGGGCGAGCCCGCGTCCGGGATCATCCTGACGGTCGAGGGACGCTCGGTCCGGTGGGATGCCGGGCTGGCAGGTGCGCTGCTCGATCCGCCCTCCGCGCCGGCGACCGATCCACGGACGGTGCAAATGCCTCTGACCGCACGGCTGGCGCACGCCGCCGGCCTTCGCCTGTCGTTCCTGACGGCCGCGACCCAGGGGCCGAATAGCGCGCCGCGTCTGCTGCTCGCACCCGCTTAACCTTTTCTTCGGCACTGCCACCGTATGATCCGGCGATACCCGGAGCGTGTGGATGGACGAACTGCTCGCCGACTTCCTGACCGAGACGACGGAAAACCTCGCTGCTCTGGATGAGGCGCTGCTCAAGCTCGAGCGCGTGCCGAGCGACGGCGACACGCTCGCGGTCGTGTTCCGCCTGGTGCATACCATCAAAGGCACGAGCGGCTTTCTGAACGTCCCCCGGATCGGCAAGATCGCCCACGTCACCGAAGACCTGCTGAGCGCCCTGCGGGAGCCCGAGCGGCAGGCGACACCGGCCGTGATCACGCTGGTCCTGGCGGCCGTCGACCGGATCAAAGATATCGTGGCCGCCGTGGCGACGCATCGCATCGAGCCATTCGGCCATGACGCACCGTTGCTGGCCATGCTCCAGGCGGCACAAATCAGGCTGGCGAGTGCCACGATGGACGACCCGGTCGCGTTGCTCAGCCACACCGAGGAGGTCGCGGTAAATCAGGCAACCCAGAGCATCCGGGTGAAGATCGCCACGCTCGAGAATCTGATGACCCTGGTCAGCGAACTCGTCCTGACACGGAACCAGCTGCTGCAGATCGCGCGCACCGATGGCGATAGCCGGTTCAATGCGCCGCTGCAGCGACTATCGCACCTCACGTCGGACCTGCAGGAGGGCGTGATGAAGACGCGCATGCAGCCGATCCGGCATGCCTGGAGCAATTTTCCCCGCATGGTGCGCGATCTTGCGGCCGAGCTCGGCAAGCAGATCACCATCGACATGCATGGCGAGGATACCGAACTCGATCGCCATGTACTGGAACTGATCCGTGCCCCGCTAGCCCACATGGTGCGCAATTGCGCCGATCACGGGCTGGAGATGCCCGCCGCCCGCATCCGGGCCGGCAAACCGGCGCAGGGCACGATCCGGCTAAACAGCTACCACGAGGGCGGCACCGTCGTGATCGAGGTCGGCGATGACGGCGACGGCCTGCCTACGGACAAGATCCGTGATCGCGCTATTGCGCAGCAGCTGGTCACCGCGTCGGATATCGCCTCGTGGGGGGAGCGGCAGCTGCATCGGCTTATCTTCATGCCGGGGCTCAGCACCGCCGCGTCGGTCACCGCCGTCTCGGGGCGAGGCGTGGGCATGGACGTGGTCCAGACCAACATCGAACAGCTCGGCGGCACGGTGGAGGTGAGCAGCCTGCGCGGCTCCGGGGTGACGTTCACCGCACGCATCCCGCTGACGCTTGCAATCATTTCGGCCCTGGTGGTGGAGGCGGGCGGCGAGCGTTTCGCGCTACCGCAGACCTGCATCGTGGAACTGGTTCGTGTCGAAGCCGACGCGCAAGACGACGGGGTCCACCCCGTGGTGGAACATGTGGATGGCACGCCGGTGCTGCGCCTGCGGGAGAAGCTGCTTCCCCTGGTCTCGCTGGCGAAGCTGCTCGGCCTGCAGGCATTCCCCCACAAGGCCGCTGCGATGACCATCGTCGTGGCGCAACTCGGGGGCTTGGTCGCGGGCCTGCTGGTCGACCAAGTGTTCGACACGGACGAGATCGTGGTCAAGCCAGCGTCCCGGCTGTTGCGCCATATCCAAGTTTTCAGCGGCAACACCATTCTCGGCGACGGCTCCGTGATCATGATCCTGGACCCGAGCGGCCTATGCCGTTCGATCGGAGAGCCGTCCGCGATCGTGCAAGCCCAAATTGCCAAACCGCCCCCGACGATCACCGAACGATCCGGTGACCGGGCCGCCATGCTGCTGGTGCGCCTCGCGGCGGCCGAGGGTCCGGTCGCCGTCCCGTTGGGTCTGGTCTCACGGATCGAGAGCATCGCGCGGGGGGCGATTCAGATACGGCAAGGCCAGATGGTCACGCATTACCGCGACTACCTCATGCCATTGGTGGCCCCCGCTGGGCGCTATCCCGATGGCGACCCGCTGCCGGTGCTGGTGTTTTCCGAGCGAGGCCGCACCGTCGGGCTGATCGTGGCGGAGATCGTGGATGTGGTGGAGGATCAGCTCACGATCGAACTCGCGACCCCACGCCCCGGCATGCTGGGCACAGCTTTGATCTCGGGCCAGATCATCGACGTGCTCGACACGGCGCACTGGCTCATCCGCGGGCGCGACGATTGGTTCGCCCCCAAGCGGTCCACGGCCGCCGAGACCGGGACCCGCTTGCTGGTCGTGGAGGACAGCGCTTTCTTCCGGCAGCTCCTGCTGCCGGCCCTCTCTGCCTCGGGCTACCACGTGACGGCCGTCGACAGCGCCGTGAAAGCGCTGGCTCTGCGCGACGGGGACGATCCCTCCTGCTTCGACGCCATCATCTCGGACGTCGAGATGCCGGGCATCGACGGGCTGCAATTCGCCCGGCGTCTGCGCGAAGGCGGCCGGTGGAGTGCCACGCCCCTCATCGCGCTCAGCGGCCGATGCAACCAGGCCGACATCGCCCGCGGCCGCGAAGCCGGCTTCGACGAGTATATCGGCAAGTTCGACCGGCCGTCGCTGCTGGCCGCACTGCAGCGCCGTCTCGCCCGCCCAGAACGGCACGCCGCGTGATGCGGGGACATTTGGAAACATCCGCCCCAGGCCCCGCTCCCGGCCTGGATACGGTGTTCGTAACACTGAGCCTGGCCGGCCAGCTCTGCGGCCTTCCGGTGCGCTCGGTGCGCGACGTGTTACGCCACCAGGTGATCGCGCCCGTGGCACTGGCCTCCCCCGACATTGCCGGCATTCTCAACCTGCGCGGCCACATCGTCCCCGCCATCGACCTGCGCCGCCGCCTGGAACTTCCCCCGGCCGCTACGGGTGAGCCTCGTTACGTTGTCGTGACAGAAGATGGCGGCGAGATGTTCGCGCTTTTGGCCGACATGATCTCGGATGTCGTGTCGCCGGCGCCGGAGCAGTTCGAGGCGATCCCGCCAACCCTGCCCGCCAATTGGGCGCGCTACAGTACCGGCCTCTACCGGTTGGAGAACCGCCTCATGATCGTGCTGGACCTTCCTCGCTTGCTGGCTCTGCCGGTGAACGCGCCATGAGTGAAACGTCACCGACCTGCCTCGTGGTGCCGACCTGCGTCGTGGTGCCGACCTGCCTTGTGGTGGATGACAGCCGGGTGGTCCGCAAGGTCGCCCGCCGCATCCTGGAAGGCCATGGCTACAAGGTGGCCGAGGCGGAGAACGGGCAGGATGCGCTCGATATCTGCCGCCAGGCGCTTCCCCGCTGCGTGCTGCTGGATTGGAACATGCCCGTGATGAACGGCATCACCTTCCTCAAGGCGTTGCGGGCGGAGTTCGGGCCAAACGGGCCGACGGTGCTGTTCTGCACGACACAGAACGAGGTCCCCTACATGACCGCGGCGATCGAGGCGGGGGCGCAGGAATACATCATGAAACCGTTCGACGAGACGATCCTCGTCGACAAGTTCACGCAAGTCGGCCTGTTGTGACCTTCCGTTGCCGGGCCTGATCTATCTTGCCGAGTTCATTCGAGCCCGCTCCGGCATGGCTCTGGGATCGGGGAAGCGATACCTGCTGGAGGCGCGGTTGGCGCCCATTCTGCGGCGGGAGAACATGACCGATCTGGGCCAATTGGCGAACCGACTTGCAAAGGGGAAGTGTGAAGCGTTGGCGCGAGACATCACTGAGGCGGTCGCGACGCACGAGACGCTGTTCTTCCGCGATGCAAAGCCGTTCAATCACCTGCTTGCCACTGGGCTGCCCACGCTCAGTGCCCGTCGCTCCCCCGGCACGAAGCTTCGGCTCTGGTCGGCCGCCGCCGCCACCGGGCAGGAAGCGTTTTCGCTCGCGATCACCTTGGCGGAATACGGCCTTACCGACCGGAGTCAGGCCGAGATCATCGGCACCGACTTGGCGCGCAAGCCGATCAACCAGGCGCAGGCTGGGCGCTACTCGCAATACGAGGTGCAGCGCGGCCTTTCGGTCAAACGCCTACTCCGCCACTTTACCACCGACGGACGGGAGTGGCAGGTCAACCCCGACCTGCGCGCGCTCTGCAGCTTTCGGGAGTGGAACCTTCTGGACGACCCGGCGTCGCTCGGCCAATTCGACGTCGTGTTCTGCCGCAACGTGCTGCTCTACTTCGACCACGACACACGGACGCGCGTGCTGGCGTTCATCCGCCGACGGCTCACCCCGGACGGTCTGCTGTACCTCGGCGCGGCCGAGACGCTGCTAGGCCTGGATGACACACTCGAGCGGGACGGACCCTGCTATGTCGGCGCCGGATACCCGCCGAGCTGAGAGCCGCTGCCCGCTGGGTCAGGTCAGGCCATCGCACCCCTGGCGGCGACGGGCCAGAGGCATTCGACGCGGCCCTCCCGGACGCCGACGTACCAGTCGTAGCGATCCACCGTAGGGTCGCAATGGCCTGGGACCAGCCGCAGTTTCTCACCCAGCGCCGGCGTCGTGCCGTGTTCGCAGGTCAGCTTGCCGTGCTCGTCGGAGGCGCCGACATAGGTCAGCCCGGGACGCTGCCAAACGAGCGGCATGCCGCTATCGACGGCCAGCGCCTTGAGGCCGGCATCCAGCACGGCGATGCCGGGTTGGGCGGTGCTCATGACGGTGGCCAGGACGAATAGGGACTGGGTGAAGCCGGGCGCATCGGCATTGCGGGAGTAGTCCGCGTCCATGAAGCAGTATGAACCGCACTGCACCTCGGTATAGACGCCGCTGGCCACTTCGAACGCGAAGGTGCCCGTCCCTGCCCCGCCCACTATGGGACAGGCGAGCCCCTGTTGGCGCAACTGCTCGACCGTTCGCCGGGCCCGGTCGGCCGCCTCGCTGACGGCGGCCTGGCGTTCCCCCGGGCCGCGCATGTGCTGAGCCGAGCCGTGATAGGCCTGCAGGCCACGGAATTCGAGGTTGCGCGACCAGTCGATGCGCTGCGCCAACCCCACCGCATCCGGACCAGCCGCGACGCCACAACGGCCCATGCCGACATCGATCTCGACCAGCACGCCCAGGCGAACCCCGGCCGCGCCCGCCGCGGCGTCGAGCGCGTCCACTTGCCGCACATCGTCGGCGCAGACGGCAATCCGCGTGATGCGAGCCAGCGCGGCGAGACGGGCCAGCTTCGCGGGCCCGACCACCTGGTTGGTGACGATGATGTCCGGCACGCCGCCCCAGGCCAGGATCTCGGCCTCGGCCACTTTCTGCACGCATTGCCCAACGGCGCCCCGCGCCATCTGCAGGCGGGCGATCACCGGCGATTTGTGGGTCTTGGCATGTGCCCGCAACCGCACACCCGTGCCTTCGAGGGCTGCCGCCATGCGGTCGAGATTGGCCTCGAACGCCGGCAAATCGATCAGCAAGGCGGGCGTGTCGACCTCGTCGATCCGCATGCCGGGCTGGGCGGGGGGCTGCTGCATCACGCGATCACTGGGGGCTGAAGAAGGAGTTCAGCCGGTAGAGCGGGATTTGGTAGGAGATCATGGCCTGCTCCGTACCGGGATTCTTCTTGGTCAGGCCGGCGTTGGACGTGTGTCCGAACGAGGCGACCAGGCGCGATCCGTCGTCGAACACGTAGCCGCCTTCGAACGTGGAGCGGAATTCGACGTAGGATCCGAGCTTCTTGCCATTACCCTGCCCATACAGCCCCGGCCCGAAGTTCGGCGTCAGCACCCAGTGCTGGCCGAGCGGGATCTCCAGCACGATGCCGCCACCGCCCCAGATCGACTGGCGGGTGGTGGTCTCGATGCCGGCCCACGGCTTGATCTTGAAGTAGTTTTCGAAGAACGGCAGCAACGAATAGCCGGACCGATATTCCAGCCGGAAATCCCCGGCCGTGCGCGCCTGTTGGTTGAGGATGTCGGTTCCGCCGAGACCGAGGCTCACGAGCGCCGGGTCAGCAAGGGCCGGCGTGGCCAGAGATGTGGCCAGCAAGCAGGCGAAACCCAAACGGTGCAACGGCGGATCCACTTCAACGATTGTTGATGCAACTTCGCTCATCGGAGGCGCGCGGGCAAGCTACGACGCCGTATCGAAATGCGCAGCACTGGCGCGCGCGACCGGTTTGATCTGCTTGCCTTCGTCGGACGCCCGCCAGAGGTACCAGGCGGCGGTGGAGCGGAACGGGGCCCAGGCCTGGCCGATCAGGGCAAGCGCGCGCGGCCGGGGCTGGACCGGCAAGTTCTGGATCAAGCGCCAGCCGTCACGAACGCCGTAATCGTCGACCGGCAGCACGTCGGGTCGGCCCAAGGTGAAAATGAGCAGCATCTCGACCGTCCAGCGCCCAACGCCCCGAATCCGGACCAGGCGTTCGATCAGGGCGTCGTCATCCAGCTCGGCGGCCTCGGCAGCGCTCGGGATGCTGCCGTTCAAGGCATGCGCGGCGATGTCGCGGATGGCGGCCCCCTTGCTGCCGGACAGCCCACAGGCCCTCAGCGCCGTGTCGGGCGTGCCGAGCACTGCAGCGGCCGATGGGAAGCCGGGTCCCGGATAGAGGGCGATGAACCGGCCAAGGATCGCCTCCGCCGCCCGGGCATGCAGTTGCTGATGGCTGATCGCGCGGACCAGGGCCTCGTAAGGTTCCCGCGGTTCGACGGTGAGGCGGCAAGGCCCGACGCGGCCGATCAGGGCCGCCAGGGCCGGATCGGCCGCGGCGAGATGCTTGAGGGCAGAGCTCATCCGAGGCATGCAGGCCCTCCTGGCGACGGCGCGGCGGTTGCCCCGGCCTCCGGACAACAAATGTGATCAAAGGATGAAGGTCTCGCAATGGAAGTTGCTTGCCTTCCCAACCATGCAGGCCGATATGTGAGGTGTCCTGCAAACATAAGGGAGGTCGGCGCCACCCAAGCTGGACGCGACGCCGATGAAAAACGATGCGACAGGTTCAACGCTTCGTCGATAATGAAGACGATCAAGCTGGTGCCAATCGACAGACTGCAAGCCTAGCAGCTTTGGCCCTCACATTATTCTTAGTGGTGATTTGCGTGGGGTTGGTCAACCAACTCCGCTACAAGGCGACGATCGAGGACTGCTTGCTGTCCGGTCGCACCAACTGCGGCGTGTCGATCACCGCAACTCCCTAACAGCGTCGACGAAGCTGAAATCGGATTGTCACGTCGCCGATCGGAGGGTTTGCTAAACCCCGTCTCCTGACACGCGGGGGATGGCATGGGACATAGCGAAACGACGGGGCTGCTCCGTCGGCGGGACTTGGTCGCAGCGACCGCGGCAATTGCCCTGTCTGGCGTCGCGTGTGGCCTCCACGCGCAGCCCGCACTGGCGAGTGCGAAAGGCAGCGTGCTCGAGGACGTCGACGGAAGTTTTCGCCGAAATGCCGCCAGTCGGGGCCTGCCGGGTGTGATGGTGTCGAACGGCCGCGACGTGGTAAAAACCGATGCCGACGGCCGGTGGAGCCTCCCCGTGCAGCCTGGCGACTCGGTGTTCGTCATCAAACCGTCCGGGTTCATGACGCCGGTCGATCCCGTGACCCAGCTGCCGCGATTCGCGCTGGTGCATTCACCCGAGGGCACGCCGAGTTCCATCGCACCGCGCTTCGCCGGGTTGGCCCCGACCGGCGCGCTGCCCGACAGCATCGACTTTTTCCTGCAGCGCCGCGACGAGCCGGCCCAGTTCGACGCCCTGCTGTTCACCGACACCCAGCCGGAGTCGCTGGCCGAACTGGGTTACGTCCGCGACGACGTGGTGGCCACGACCGCGGGGGTGGACGCCGCGTTCGGCATCACCCACGGCGACCTGATGTTCGACGACCTGTCGTACTACGACCGGTTCAACAAGATCATCGGCACCATCGGCCTGCCCTGGCACAGCTGTCCCGGCAACCACGACATGAACCTGGAGGCGCCGGACAACGCGCACTCGAGGGATACGTTCAAGCGGGTATTCGGCGCGCGTTATCACGCCTTCCAGCACGGCGGGGCTACGTTCTTCCTGCTGGACAACGTCGAGTATCTCGGCACCGACCCGGCCAAGCCCAACGGGTTCGGTCAGTACCAGGGTCGGTTCGGGCCCGACCAACTGAGCTTCATCCGCAACGTGCTCGCCAACGTGCCGACCGACAGCTTGGTGGTGTACTCGTTCCACATTCCTCTGCGCACCTTGCAAGGGGCCACGCCGGCCTTCGCCAACACCGACAACAAGGCGTTCTTCGACGCGATCGCCAGCCACCCGAATGCCGTCAGCTTCAGCGGCCACACCCACACCAACGAACACTGGTATTTCGGCGCCGCGGACGGGTTCACCGGCGGCACCCACCACCATCACGTGCTGGCGGCGGTCTCCGGCAGTTGGTGGAGCGGGCCGTTCGATGAACGTGGCATTCCGATCGCGCTCGAGAGCGACGGCAGCCCGAACGGCTTCCATATCTTGTCCGTGGACGGCAACCGCTATCAGACCACGCTGGTGCCGGCGCGCGACCCGTCTCACACGCCGATGCGCATCGTGCTGGACAGCCAGCTGCACCGCGCCGACCCGGAAGTCCTGCACGAATACCCGGTCGGCGCGCTGCTGGCCGGCCCGATCGCGCAGACGGCGTGCGGGTCGACCCGGGTCGTGGTGAACCTGTTCGACGGCGGCCCGCGGTCCAAGGTGACGATGGCGATCGGCCCCGGCGGGCAGCCGGTGGCAATGATGAAGACGGAGCGGAAAGACCCGTTCGTGGACGAGGTCTACAGCCGCAATCGTGCCACCAAGAAGCCGTGGGTGAATTCCGACAAGTCGACGCACATCTGGCAGGCAACGCTGCCGGCCGATCTGCTGCCCGGCGCCCACCGCATCGCGATCGCCGCCACGGACGAGTATGGCCGCACGCATGCCGGGTGGATGATCCTGGAGGTCACCGCGGGGTAGCGAGCGTCGCCGACTAGGGCGCAGCCCCCATCAGCTTGGCCGCCTCGTCGCGCAGCCCCGCACGGGAGTCGTCGCGGCTGTAGAACATGTGCCCGCCAGGGAAGGTCACCAGCTTGACCCGGTCCGCGCCAGATGCGGCTGGGATCTGGTTCAGCAGCAATTGCGTACCGAAATATGGGCACACCAGGTCGAACAGCCCGTGCGCGATAATCACGTGCAGCCCCGGGTCGAGCGCCAGGTCCTGCCGCAACGCGTCGAACGATTGCGGCCGGTTGAACTGGTTACCGTATTCCCACTGCCGCCCTGCCGCGTCGCTGACGAGTTCGTAGATCCCGCCCTCTGGATGCCAGTGGAGGCGATCGTACACCGCCAACACGCCCTCGGTCAGCGGCGCGCGCAGGCCGTCGAGCATCGGGTCGAGCACCCGGCCGTACGGGTTCTCGGGGAAGGCGTCGGGGGTGGAGACGGTCGTGTCGTAGACGCTGTCGGTGCGTCCGGACGCGCGGTCGTGGTCGTGGATGAACACGAAGCTGCCGATCAGGCCGCGGCGCTGGCGAACCTCCGCCGGGTCGAGGCCGGTGAGGTCGCTTACCTTGTCCACCACGCGGGCGGTCGCCGCCGGGTCGGCCACGCCGTGCAACACGTCGGTCAGGAACGGCCCGGCGGCGTAGTCTTCCGCATCCTTCAGGTCGGCGCGGGTGACGGCCTGGCCGTGCTCGGCCCGCACCGCGGCGGCCATGGAGGGCAGTTCGGCCGCGCGTTCCAGCAGGTCCAGTGCGCCGCTGCGGTTGCCGTAGTCGAGGATGGGCGAGACCATCACCAGTCCCTGCAGGCCGACGCCGTATTGGGCAGCCAGGCGCTGTTCGAGGCGGGGGGCGCGGAAGCCGCCATAGCTCTCACCGAGCAGGTATTTAGGGGAGGCGATGCGGCCGGACTTGTCGAGCCAGCGGCGGATCGCCTGCGACAGGGACTCGATATCGCCGTTGACCGACCACAGGCGTTTGCGGACATCATCGGCGGTGTTGACGAAACGGCTGTAGCCGGTGCCGACCGGGTCGATGAAGACGAGGTCGGTGAAGTCCAGCCAAGTGTCGGCATTCGGCTGCAGCGCCGGCGAGGCGGAGGGCTGCGACAGCATCGGCACCCGCCACGGCCCCACCGCGCCCATCTGCAGCCAGGCGGAGGCCATGCCTGGGCCGCCGTTCACCACGAACGTGACGGGGCGGGTGGCGGGGTCGGCGCCCTTGAGAGTGTAGGCTGTGGTGTTGATGTCGGCCTCGGGCGCGCCCTTGTCGTCGAGCAAGCGGACGAAGCCGACGGTGGCCATGAAATCCAATTTACGGCCGGGTAGGTCGAGCGTTTGCTCGGTGACGGCGTCGGGCGCCGGCCGGGGTGGGCGCGGGGCTGGGTTTGGGGCGTTCTCCCGCCGGTTGCCGCCGTCTGCCGGTTGGGCGAGCGCGGGGATCGTCGGCGCGATGAGGGCTAGGCAGAGTAGAATGCGGAGGCTGCTTCTCACAGGGGCACCGTTCCTCGTTTTGGAGCGCACTTTCCTCGATACGAAGGCGAACGCAAGCGGGTCTTTGGGGCGAAGCGTCAAAGATTGCCGACGATAAGAAATCATCCCCCTCCCCTTGAGGGAGAGGCTAGGGGAGGGGGGAGGGGTGGGCAACGGCGCCAAGCTGGGTCGCGGTCGCCACAACTACGAACCGTCGATGCGTGGCCACCCCTCAACCCGACCCTCTCCCTCAAGGCAGGGCGATCGCATTTGGCTAATCCTCCCCCGTTCTTCACGG
>CAXTCJ010000084.1:0-24377 GCA_964242215.1 uncultured Acetobacteraceae bacterium
GATCCTTGTTGGTGATCGCCAGCACGCGGACGTCCACCTTGACGCGGGCATTGCCGCCCAGGCGCTCGAACGTCTGGTCCTGCAGTGCGCGGACGATTTTGCCCTGGGTCTCCAGCGGCATGTCGGACACCTCGTCCAGCAGCAGTGTCCCACCGTGCGCACGCTCCAGCATGCCGGCCCGGCGCGGTGAGCCCGGCGCTTCCTGTCCAGCTTCGACGCCGAACAGTTCCTCCTCGAAGCGGCCCGGCGCCAACGTGGCGCAGTTCAGCGCGACGAACGGCCCCTCCGACCGGCGCGATCGGGCGTGCACCATGCGGGCCGCCACTTCCTTGCCGGAGCCGGCGGGCCCGTGGATCAGCACGCGGGACCCGGTGGGCGCCACACGCTCCACCCCGGCGCGCAGGGCGGTGATGGCGCCGCTCTCGCCGGTCAGCTCGGTCTCGGCACCGGCGCGCAGGCGCAACTCGGCATTCTCGCGCGCGAGCTTGGCCGCTTCCAGCGCACGTCTGGCCTGCAGCAGCAGCCGGTCCGACTTGAACGGCTTCTCCAGGAAGTCGTACGCGCCGTGCTGGATGGCGGTGACCGCCATCTCGATCGTGCCGTGGCCGGAGATCATCACCACGGGGATCTGCGGTTCCTCGACATGCAGCGCCTGCAGGATGCCCAGCCCGTCCAGCCGCGAGTTCTGCAGCCACACGTCCAAGATCACCATCGAGGGCCGCCGGGCCCGGAACGCGGCGATGGCGGAATCGGAGTCCGCCGCCATGCGGGTCTCGTAGCCTTCGTCGCGGAGGATGCCATCGATCAGTAGCCGGATGTCGGGTTCGTCGTCGACGATCAGGATCTCATGGGCCATGCAGGGTCTTTATCAGCTTTGTCGCCAAGTGGGAGGGAGGGGGGCGAGATACGGCGGCTACGGGGCTACCCCTCACGCAACATTGGCCATCGCCGGGAGAATGAGGCTGGCGACGGCGCCCGGACCATCGGCACGATCCTCCAGCGCCAAACGACCGCCGTGATCTTCCATGATCTTCTTCACGATCGCGAGCCCAAGGCCGGTGCCCTTGGGCTTGTGCGTCACATACGGCTCGGTCAGCCGGTCCCGGTCCTCCGCCGGCAAGCCGACTCCGTCGTCGGTGACGGCCAGGCCGATCGTGTCGCCATCCATCTTGATCGCCAGCGTGATGCAGCCTTTCTCGCCCTCGCCGCGGGGCCGCATGGCGACAGCGTCGGCGGCATTCATCAGCAGGTTGGCCAACGCTTGGCTCACCAGGCGGCGGTCGCAGGCGGCGATCGGGCCGCGGTCCGGCAGGTCGGTGACCCAGGTGATCTCCGGATGCGCCTGGCGCTGCAGCACCAGGGCCTCGCGAGCGATGCGGCCGATATCCTCGGGCTTGATCACCGGCTGCGGCATGCGGGCGAAGGCGCTGAACTCGTCGACCATGCGGCCGATGTCACCCACGTGGCGCACGATCGTGTCGGCGCACTGGGCGAACGTCTCCGGATCGGACTGGATCTCCTTGGTGAAGCGCCGTTTCAGCCGCTCGGCGGCGAGCTGGATCGGGGTGAGCGGGTTCTTGATCTCGTGGGCGATGCGGCGCGCCACGTCCGACCACGCCGCCTTGCGCTGGGCGGACAGCAGTTCCGTGATGTCGTCGAACGTCACCACGAAGCCGTCGATGCCCGCCCCCTTCATCTCCGTCCCGATCCGCACCAGCAGGGTGCGGCGATTGGACGGCGGGCCGACCTGCACCTCCACTGTGCCTGCGCGCTCGGGCGTCGCCTGAACCGCCTCCAGCAGTGGGCCGAACTCCGGCACCACGTGCTGTAGCGGCAGGCCGATCGCGGCCATCAGGTCGCTGCCCATCAACTCGGAGGCTGCCCGGTTCGGCAAATCCACCCGGCCCTGCCCATCCAACCCGATCACGCCAGCGGACACGCCGGCAAGCACGCTCTCGGTGAAGCGGCGGCGCTCGTCGATCTGAGCGTAGGCGTCCATCAGCTCGGTCCGCTGGGCCGCGAGTTGCCCCGTCATGCGGTTGAACGCCCGGGACAACCCCGCCACTTCGTCTTCGCTGCGAACCTCCGGCACGCGGACCGTCAGGTCGCCGGCGCGCACCCGTTCCGCGGCATGGATCAGCCGCCCGACCGGCCGGGCGATCTGGTTGGCCAGCACGAGCCCGGTCAGCACCGCGGCGAACAGCACCAGCAACGCCACCAGGGCGAAGATCACCGCGAACGTCACCTGTAGCTTGGTCCGGTTGTCGTCCAGACGGTGGTACTCGGCCACCAGCCGCTCGGTGTTCTCCACGGCGGCGATGATCTGGGTGTCGACCGGGCGATCCACCATGAGCATCAGCTCGGGCGTGGAGCCCAGTTTCACCACCGCCCGCACGTGGTTGTCGGTGCCGCCGCCAATGACCGCGACCTCGCCACGCCGGGCCGGCGCGATTTCCTCATCCGTTGGCAGCTCCACGAAGTTGCCGCTGAGCACGCCGGACGAAACAATGATTTCATGCGTGTAGGGGTCGTAGATCACCGCCTGAATCAGGCCGTGGAACGTCGTTTCCTGGTCCAACACCTGTTGAAACAACTCCGGCCGGTTGGCCAGGAAGGCACCCGCGCGGTTCAGCGTGATCGCAACACTGAGCGCGTCCGCCTTGATATTGTTGCGATGTTCCTCGAGCGAGGACTGCGCCGAGATCACGCTGGAGTCCAGCGCGTTGCGGATCCGGTCGTCGAACCACGACTGGATGCCCAGGTTGAAGAACGCCGCCGCAAACACTGCCACGACAATCGACGGCGTGACCGCCACGACGCCGAACATCAGCACCAATCGCACGTGCAGCCGCGACCCGGCAGAGCCCCGCCGCCGCTCCACCCACACCCGCGTCAGCCGGCCGGCCAGCACCGCGCCCAGCAGCAGCAGCACGGCGGCGCTGGCAAGGATGGACACGAACACCAAGTTCGGCCGCAGCGTGATCGGCGCGCCGCCGGACAGCAGCCAGAAGGTGCCGATCGCCAGCACCAGGGCCACCGCCGCCAGCACCAAGGTCACGACCTTGCCGAGCAAAATGTCCATGATCCGGCCCATACGGGACCGAGCCGTGGTGACCGGCTCCAGCGATTCGAGCAGGATGTTGGTATCCATCACCGGCCTCCGGCGCTAACCAAGCCCCGCGCGGGGCGCTTCAACCAATGCCCCGAACCACCGAGATGTCGAGATCCCGGATCTTCTTGCGTAGCGTGTTGCGGTTCAGCCCCAGCATCGCCGCGGCCTTGATCTGGTTGCCGCGGGTCGCCGACAGCGTCATCTGGATCAGCGGCCGCTCCACCTCGGCGATCACCTTGTCGTAGATGTCGCGCATCGGCATGCCATCGCCACCCGCCGCGAGGAACCGCCGGATGTGACGCTCGACCGCAGCCGCCAACGGTTCCGACCCGGCGTTCGCCACCGGAGCCTCCAGCTCCATCCCGCCGGCGGAGAGTTCGGCCGCGATCACCTCCTCGCCGATCACCTCCTGCGGATACAGTGCCGCCAACCGGCGCATGAGGTTCTCGAGCTCGCGCACGTTGCCGGGCCAGCGGTATGCGCGCAGGCGGTCGAGCGCACCCGAGTCGAGCGACTTGCCGGGCAGCCCCATCTCACGCGCCTTGTCGAGGAAGTGCCGGGCCAGCACCGGGATGTCCTCCGTGCGTTCACGCAGGGGTGGCAGACGGATCGGCACCACGTTGAGCCGGTAGAACAGATCCTCGCGGAACTGGCCGGCGCGAATTGCCTGGCGCAGGTCGCGGTGGGTGGCGGCGACGATGCGGACGTTGGCCTTGATCGGCTGGCGTCCGCCGACGGTGGTGAACTCGCCCTCCTGCAGGACGCGCAACAGCCGGGTCTGCGCCTCGTGCGGCATGTCGCCGATCTCGTCGAGGAACAAGGTGCCCCCGGCGGCCTGCTCGAAGCGGCCCTGGTTGCGGTTGTGCGCCCCGGTGAACGCACCCCGCTCGTGGCCGAACAGCTCGCTCTCGATCAGTTCGCGCGGGATCGCGGCCATGTTGATGGCGACGAACGGGGCGGCCCGGCGCCGGCCGTAATCGTGCAGCGCCCGCGCGACCAATTCCTTGCCGGTGCCAGACTCGCCGGTCACCATCACCGTCAAATCCGCCGTGGTGAGCCGGGCGATCGAGCGGTAGATCTCCTGCATGGCGACCGAGCGGCCGATCAGCGGCAGCTTCTCGTCCTTCTCGGCCTGATCTTCGACGGGCATCAGCGGCGGCGGGGCGGCCAGCGCGCGGCCCACGACGGCCAGAAGTTCCTTCAAGTCGAATGGCTTGGGCAGATATTCGAATGCGCCGCGTTGCGCTGCCTTCACCGCCGTCATCAGCGTGGACTGCGCGCTCATCACCACGACCCGGAGGTCCGGACGCACCCGGCGGATGCGGGGGATCAGGTCCAGCCCGTTTTCGTCCGGCATCACCACGTCGGTGATCACGAGGTCGCCCTCGCCATCCTCCACCCAGCGCCACAGCGTGGCGGCGTTGGAGCAGGACCTTACTTGATAGCCTGACCGCCCCAGCGCCTGCGTCAAAACCGTCCGGATGGAGCGGTCGTCATCGGCAATCAAAACCGTCGGAATCGTCATCGAACCCCACTATCAACAGGGGCGCAGGGGACGAGTGCCCCCTGCCGTGCCCGGCTAGGCCGGATCACCCTTCCCCTTCGCCATCGCTCATCACCGGCAGATGCAGCGCGAATTCCGTGCGCCCGGGCCGGCTATCGACTTCGATCAGGCCGCCATGGTCCGCCACGATCTTGGCCACCAGCGCCAGGCCAAGGCCACTACCTGACGGCTTAGACGTCACGAAAGGCTTAAAGAGGTGCGGTTGGATGTCCGCGCCGATCCCAGGCCCGTTGTCCCGCACGGTCACCACCAGGGGCAGGTGCACCCGGTGGGTCGAGCCTGGAACGGTCAGCCTTACGCCGTGGCGGTACGCGGTGGTGAGCGTGATCTCACCGTCCATGTCGGCCACCGTCACCGCCTCGGCCGCGTTCTTAACGAGATTGAGCAGCACCTGCACCAACTGGTCGCGGTTGCCCAGCACCGGGGGCAGCGAGGGATCGTACGCCTCGGTGAAGCGCAGATGCGCGCCGAACCCACTCTGGGCCAGGCGGCGGACGTGCTCCAAAACCCGGTGGATGTTGACCGCGCGCAGTTCGATCGGCCTCTCGTCGAACACCTCCATGCGGTCGACCAGGGCGCGAATGCGGTCGGCCTCGTCCCGGATCAGCACGGCCAATTCGCGGTCGCTCTCCCCCACGCTGCTTTCCAGCAACTGAGCCGCCCCGCGGATGCCCGAGAGCGGATTCTTCACCTCGTGCGCCAGCACCGCTGCCATCCCGCTGACCGAACGCGCGGCGGAGCGGAACACCGTCTGCCGGTCCAGCGCGCGGGCCGCCGAGGCATCCTGCAGGCACAGCAGCACCGCGCCGGGCTCCTCGTTCAGCCCCGTCGCCTGCACGGTGATGTCCTGCTTGTGCAGGCGAGGGCTCTCCAGCGTCAGGTCATGGTCGGCGATGGTGATGCCCTGGTTGCGCACCTGCTCGATCAGGGCGAACAGAGGGTGATCCTCGGGCAGCAGGTCGGCCAGCGCCATGTGCGAGAGCTGCTGCATGGACAGGCCGAGGAACTGCTCGGCCGCGTGATTGGCGAAGCGGAACCGGTTGGCGGCATCCAGCAACAGCACCGGCACCGGCAGCGCGCCCAGCATCACCCCCGGATCGCTGGCAGCCGGCGTGCGGCCGACCACCTTCAACAGCCCGCGCGCGACCGCCGCCCCTGGCAAACCCGTCATGCCGCCAGCATCGCCGGGCCGTCGCTATTCCCCGCTGCCTCGTTCAGGGACGCCTCGATCAGTGGGTCGTAGAACCCATCGATCAGCCGCCGCACCGAGGGCACGTCGTCGCAGCGCATCACCGTCGCCCGGAATTCCGCCGAGCCGTGCAGCCCGCGCGAATACCAGGCGACGTGCTTGCGCCCCAGCCGAAGCCCCGGCTGGACACCGAAATGGGCGAGCATCGCGTCGTAATGCTCGAGCAGAATGGCCTTTTGGTCGGCCAGCGCCGGGTCCGCCAAGCGCGTGCCGTCCCGCAGGTACGCCGCCACCTGCGCCGGAAACCACGGCCGGCCATAACAACCCCGGCCCACCATCACCCCATCGGCACCGGAGCGCGTGCGCGCCTCGGCCGCCTGCTCCACCGTCGTGATGTCTCCGTTGGCGATCACGGGGATGCCGACCGCTGCCTTCACGCCGGCAATGAAGTCCCAATCCGCCGATCCGGTGTAGAATTGCTGCCGAGTCCGGCCGTGCACCGTGACCAGGGTGATGCCGCACTCCTGCGCGATACGCGCCAGGCGGGGGGCATTCAGGGTCGCGTGGTCCCAGCCCATGCGCATTTTCAGCGTCACCGGCACCGGGACCGCACGCACAGTCGCCTCCAGGATGCGGGCGGCCGCCACTTCGTCGCGCATCAGGGCCGACCCGGCGCTCTGCCCGACCGCGACCTTTTTCACCGGGCAGCCGAAGTTGATGTCGATCAGGTTGGCGCCACGGCCCTGCGCGATGCGCGCCGCCTCCGCCATCGCCGCCGGCTCGCACCCGGCGAGCTGGATCGCGTTCGGCCCGTCGCCTTCGACGCTGGCCATGCGCAGGGTCGCCTGGTTTTCACGCACCATCGCCCAAGATGCGATCATCTCGGACACCACCATGCCCGTCCCCAACCGCTTGGCCAGGCGGCGAAACGGCAGGTCGGTCACGCCGGACATCGGCGCGAGCACCACCGGCGTGGCGATGGTCACCGCATTCGGGCCGGAACCGAGCGTTATCGGAGCAAATGTGGCAGTGCCTAGCATTTGGGCAAAATACGCGCCGACCTATCACATAGCAATCGCTCTGCATGCTCGGCGTTTTCACGGTGGAGCCGAACCCTGGACATTGACGCGGCGGCGCGCCCCGCGCATTGGTCCGCGCCATGCGAATTGCCGCCATCCTCGTCGCCGCTGGCACCGGCAGCCGCTTCGGCGGCCCCTCGCCCAAGCAGTTCATGACCGTGGCGGGCAAGCCCGTGATCCGCCACGCCGCGGAAGCGCTACTGCCCCATGTGTCCACCTTGCTGCCGGTGGGCGACGCCGAACCGATCGCCGCTGCCTTGGCCGGCTTGGATGTGCTGCCGGCCGTGCCCGGCGGTGACACCCGCCAGGCCAGCGTATCGGCCGGGCTGCAGGCACTCGCCGCGACCGCGCCGGACATCGTCTTGGTGCACGACGCCGCCCGCCCCTTCCTGCCGGCCAACGCGATCCCCGCCCTGCTCGCCGCCCTGCGCACCCATGACGGCGCCATCCCCGCCGTGCCGGTCGCCGACACGCTGAAGCGGGTCCAATCGGGGCGCATCGTCGCCACCGTCGCGCGTGACGGGCTGTTCCGGGCCCAGACCCCGCAGGCGTTCCGCTACCACCTGCTCCGCGCCCTGCACGCGACGGGGGGAAGCGGCGCCACCGACGACGCGTCGCTATTGGAGATGGCGGGCCACTCGGTTGCGATCGTCCCGGGCTCGGACGACAACATCAAGCTCACCTACCCGGAGGACCTCGTGCGGCTCGAACGCGCCCTCTCGCCCACGCTTGCCATGGGCCTGTCGCCACGGACCGGCAGCGGGTTCGACGTCCACGCCGCCGAGCCGGGCCGCGCCCTGGTTCTGTGCGGCATCACCGTGCCGCACGAGTGGGGCCTGGCCGGCCACTCGGACGCCGATGTCGGCATCCACGCCCTATGCGACGCGATCTACGGCGCGCTGGCGGAGGGCGACATCGGCCGCCACTTTCCCCCGAGCGAGGCCGAGTGGAAGGACGCGGACAGCGCCCGTTTCCTGCGCCACGCCGCCGAGCGGATCGCAGCACGGGGCGGCATGCTGGCCAATGCGGACGTGACGCTGATCTGTGAGCGCCCCAAGATCACCCCCCACGCACCGGCCATGATCGCGCGCGTCGCCGAACTGCTGGGCGTTGACGAGAGCCGCATCTCGATCAAGGCGACCACGACGGAGCGCCTCGGTTTCACCGGCCGCGGTGAGGGCATCGCGGCCCAGGCGATCGCGACCGTTCTGCTCCCCACCTAAAAGAAGGAGACACCGGCATGAAGATGTTCGTCCCAGGCTTGGCGGCCGTCCTGCTGCTCGCGGGCTGCGGCGCCCAACTGCCAGGCTACCCGGTGACGCCGCCGCTCCCGCCCGAAACCATCCCGCTGCCCCCGGTCAGCGAGGAACAGCTGATCTGGCATCCCGGCGACTGGCTGTATGTCAATGGCTCCTATCGCTTCGAAGCCGGGCACTATGAGCCTCGCGGCGACCACGGCGCACTCTGGACCCGGGGCCACTGGGCCGGGACGACAGGCAATTACGTGTGGGTTCCCGGCGGCTGGAGCTGAGGCGCGCGGCAGGCCTTGGAGCGAAACCTCCGAGGCCGTCGAGCAAGCAAGGTCGGGAGGAGCTCTAGAGCAGCGTGCGATCGAACCACGCATCGATCAGACGAAAACACTCAGCATCAGGCTTGGTCGGAGCGGCGGGATTCGAACCCACGACCCCCTGTCCCCCAGACAGGTGCGCTACCAGGCTGCGCCACGCTCCGATGTTGCGGTGTGTGTAGCAGCCGCCTAGGACCGCCGCAACGCCTAGGGCAGCATGCTGCGGATCAACGCCAATTCATCCAACGCATGCTGAAGCAGCATCCGCAGCCGCATGTTTTCCTCCTGCAGCGCCGGGTCCGCTTGCAGCACGGGAACGGGCACCGCCGCGGCGTCCATCGGCAGTAGCGATTGCTGCTCGGGCTGGCCGGCGCGTTCGGCGGCGGCGGCGGCGCGTTCGGCCTCGGTGGCCGGGGGAATGTCGTCCGACAGCTTGCCGCCGCCCTCCCGGAGGAGACGCTGCACGCCTTTGATCGTGTAGCCCTGGATGTACAGCAGGTCGGAAATACGGCGTAGCAACGCGATGTCGTCCGGGCGGTAGTAACGCCGCCCGCCACCGCGCTTCAGCGGCTTCACCTGCGGGAACTTCGTCTCCCAGAACCGCAGCACATGCTGCGGGATATGAAGTTCGTCAGCGACTTCGCTGATCGTGCGGAACGCGTTCGGCGCCTTCTTGGGCCGTGTGCGTGCCGGGTCCGGCGCGTCGTCCGCCGGAGCGCTCAGGATCATTCTTCGTCACCGGCGAACTCGTCACCAGCGGGTATGGCGGTGCCGTTCACATGAGCCTTCAACACCTGGCTCGGACGGAAGACGAGCACGCGGCGGGGCAGGATCGGAACTTCCACGCCGGTCTTTGGATTGCGCCCGACCCGGCGGCCCTTCTGTCTGACAGAAAAGGTTCCGAACCCACTGATCTTGACCGACTCGCCACTCTCGAGCGACTTTGAGAGGCGGCTGAGTACAGTCTCGAGAAGGTCAGCAGACTCGTTCCGCGAAAGGCCAACCTGGGTATAGATACGCTCGGCCAAATGGGCGCGGGTGACGGTTTGCATACGGCGCACGCTATGCGGTGGGGGTTCCGACCGTCAAGCAAACGCACTGGAAATAAACAAAACTACGGCCGCTGTGGCGCTAGAGCCGCACCAACGCCGACCCCCAGGTCAGCCCGCCACCCAAAGCCTCCAGCACGATCACGTCGCCCCGCTTCATCCGCCCGTCATGCCAGGCCTCGGCCAGGGCCAGCGGAATGGAGGCCGCCGACGTGTTGGCATGACGGTCCACCGTCACGACCACACGCTCCGCCGGGAGGGACAGCTTGCGACCCATGGCATCGATGATCCGCAGGTTTGCCTGATGCGGCACCAACCAATCGATGTCGGAGTGGTCCATCCCGTTGGCGGCCAGCGCCTCGTCCACGACCGAGGACAGCTTCGCGACTGCGTGGCGGAAAATCTCGCGCCCGTTCATCTTCAGATGGCCGGACATCTCCCGCCGGCCGACTGCGCCGTCCACATACAGCAGCGGTCCGAGATTGCCCTGCGCGTGCAGGTGAGTGGACAGGATGCCACGATCGGCAGCGCCACCGCTCTGCTCGTGGGCGCGCAGAAACACCGCACCTGCGCCGTCGCCGAACAGCACGCAGGTGCCGCGGTCGTTCCAGTCCAGGATGCGGGAGTAAACTTCGGCGCCGATCACCAGCACGCCGCGCACCTGCCCGGTGCGGATCATGCTGTCGGCGATGCTCAGGCCATACACGAAACCACTGCACGCGGCCGACACGTCGAAGCCGAAGCCGCCGCAGCCCAGCGCCGCCTGCACGCCGAGCGCCGTGGCCGGAAACGCGTTGTCGGGCGTGCTGGTGCCCAAGATGATCGCGTCCACGTCGGCAGCCGTCGCCCCGGCATGCTCCAGGGCCGCGGCTGCCGCGCGCGCGCCCATGAACGCTGCCGTCTCATGCGGGCCGGCCAAATGGCGCTGGCGGATACCGGTGCGCTCGACGATCCAGGAATCCGAAGTATCGACCGTTTGGGACAGCTCGTCGTTGGTCACGACCCGCTCCGGCAGATACGCCCCGGCGCCCTCCAGCACGCTGCGCAGCATCAGCGCGCGGCCGCCAGGACGGGGCCGGTGTCGCCCCCCAAGCCGGCGATGCTGGCCAGTCCGTCTCGGATATGCTCGTTGAACTTGTGCACGACCATGTCGATGGCGACGTCCGTGGCGTAGGCGAACTGCTCCGCGTCGGTGCCACCGTGCGACTTCACCACGACGCCGTTCAGGCCAAGCATGATCGCGCCATTGTAGCGTCGTGGATCGACCCACTCCCGCAGCCGCTCGAGCCCGGGGCGCGCCAGCACATACGCCAGCCGGCCGGCGAGACTGCTGCTGAACACCTGCTTGAGCAGTGTAAACACAAGCTTCAACGCCCCCTCGCCCATCTTCAGTGCGACGTTACCGGTGAACCCGTCCGTGACCACCACGTCCGTCGTGCCGCCGGCGATGTCGTCGCCCTCGACGAAGCCGTGGAATTGCGGCCCGATGTGGCTCGCACGGAGCACCTCGGCGGCCTGGCGAACGCGATCGTCGCCCTTGAGCTCCTCGGACCCGATGTTCAGCAGACCGATGGTCGGCGTTGGCAGCCCCAGGACGGCGCGCGCGAACACGTCACCCATGACGGCGAATTCGACCAGGTTGCGCGAGTCGCAGACTACGTTGGCGCCCAGGTCGAGCATGATCACGTCGCCACGCGCCGACGGCACCAGGGCCGCCAACGCCGGGCGATCGATACCGGGCAATGTCTTGATGACGATCTTGGCCAGCGCCATCAGCGCCCCCG
The DNA here is from genome assembly GCA_964242215.1 of uncultured Acetobacteraceae bacterium. GTDB lineage: Bacteria > Pseudomonadota > Alphaproteobacteria > Acetobacterales > Acetobacteraceae > LMUY01. The sequence continues at coordinate 11,345 of CAXTCJ010000084.1, forward strand.
TATTCCCGGCGGAGATCACCCCGGCCGCCTCGCCCGCCGCGACCGCGTCGATCGCGATCCGCATGGACCCTTGGCGCACGCGCAAGGCCGCAGTCGGCTTCATGTCCATACCGATGACGTCTGGAGCATGACGGATGGTGCAGCAATGATCCAACCGCTTGTTTGCCATCAAGGGACGAAGCTTGGCCTCGTCCCCGACCACCAGGAAGCGTGCGCCCGGATGCCGCTCCGCCGCGATTGCCAATCCGTCGATAACCACGCCGGGTGCACGATCGCCACCCATGGCATCGACGGCAAGCGTATAGACCCCCGTCGCTGCGGCGGGGGGACTTCCAACTGCCACGTCGTTCCTCACTACCCGGCGCGATGCCGGCAGCTCAGACCCGGACAGCGCCCTTCAGCGCCTTGCCGGCCGCCACGATCTCGCGCCCAGCGTAGTGACCGCAATGCGCACAGACGTGATGCGGACGCTTCAGCTCGCCGCAGTTGCCGCATTCGGCAAAGGCTTCGGCCACCAGGGCATGGTGGCTGCGGCGCATCCCCATACGGGATTGCGACGTCTTCTTCTTAGGAACAGCCATGGGCGTTCGCCCTCCGGATCTGCGTGGCGTGGACTGCGGCCGATCCCGGCGCGGTTCTTACGTCACAAATTGGCAATAGCTCAGGGCGCGCCCTCTAGCAGAGGCGCGGCGGTCCCGCAAGCACGGCCATACTAATCCTCCTTGCGTAACTTCGCCAGCGCGGCAAAGGGGTTATCCGGGGCATCCCCCGCCGCCTCGGGCAGCACCGCGCCCGGCTTGCGGGGATAGGGGTCCAGCGCCAAGGCCAATTGCTCCACGGTCGCCTCGCCGAGCTCCAGCACGCCGTTCTCGATCGCCAGCTCATCGGGCACGTCCGGGTCGTCACTGTCTTCGCTCTCATCGCCGCCGGGGACGAATCGAACGGCGAACTCCTCCACGATCTCGACGGCGAACGGCTCCAGCGACACCACGCAGTCTTGGAACAGCCGGGCCCGCAGAGAGCCGTCTGCCTCCACCACCCCACCCGGGGCCGCGCGCAACGACCAGCGGCATTGCACGGCTTGAACGGAGGGCACGAACAGGCGCCGCGCGATGGCCGCCCGTTCCGCGTCGGTCGCCTCTACGGTCACCACCAAGCCCGCCTCGCCAACCCGGTCGGCCGGGATCGGCCGGGACAGCTCCAGCGGTGTCATGCCGTCACCGGGGCGGTGAAGCGGAAGCGGCCGGCGAACAACTCGGCTTGCGGCGCCTGCTCCAACTGGGCGACCAGGTCGCGAACGATGCGCGCCAGGACTGCCGCCTCATCCCCGGTCGTGGTCCCGCGCCAAATGTTGCGGCCCAGCGACTGCTCCAGTTCCGCCGGGTCGGCGGATTTGAGCGCATCTTCGTAGACGGTCGCGCGGCCGTGGAACGCCTCCCACATCGCGCGCACGTTGCGGGCGATGGTGACGTCGCCGGCGCCCAACTCGCGCAGGTTCATGTCCATGTCGGAGAACATCGCGTCGAACACCGCCTGCGCGATGGCGGCGCCCGGCGGGGGCAACGCGCGCAGCCGGCGGATCACAAGGGCCGCATGCAGGCCGACCAGGTCGAACCGGCCATCCAGCGTATCGGGCACGCCGAGTTCGGCGTAGAAATACGGGTTGCGCGCCGCCGTGACGGAGGCGGTGTATAATACGAACCCGGTGCGCTCGTAGCGGCCGCGGCCCAGCAAACCAAAGAACGCCATCACCGCCCCATTCCACAACCCGTTGACACCGGGGCGCCCGACGTGACACGCCCCACCGCAGCGACCGGCACACCGGCATCTCGGCATAACGCGGCGGCCTGCCGGGTCAACTACACCGCCGCCCGGCTAGGACGATACTGTGAAACGCTCCGCCTTCGCCCTACTGCTTCTCGCAAGCCTCACCAGCGGCTGTTCCGTGGTCACGTTTCCGCCCCAGGTTCGGGGCAACAAGGTCACCGAGGACCAACTGAAGGACCTCGTGCCCGGAACGTCGACCCGCGCCGATGTGACGAGTGTGCTCGGCTCCCCCACGGCGAAGGGCACCTTCGACGACAATACCTGGATCTACATCAGCGAAGTGACCCAGCCGCGCATCGGCCGGGTGCAGGGCGTCAACAGCCAGAATGTCGTGGCCCTGACCTTCGACGACCACGGCTTGCTGACATCGGTGAAGCAGATGAACCAGAAAGACGCCAAGCAGGTGGACGTAGTCGCCCGCGCCACGCCGTCACCGGGCAGCGAGGCGTCGTTCATGCAGCAGTTGCTGGGCAACGTCGGCAAGTTCAGCGCCGGCGCCGCCCCGAGCTCCGGAAGCGGGACCTCGGGGAGCAACCCGCAGCCGTAGCCGCCCTAGGCGAAGGGCAGGCCCGTCTCGATCGGCAGCGCCGGGTCACGGCTCCACTCGTTCCACGAGCCGAAATACATCCGCACATCCTGAACTCCGGCTTCGCGCAGCGCGATCAAGGAGTTGGAGGCGCGAGCTCCCTTGAAGCAATAGAGGTAGACCGGCGTTTCTGGCGTCACGCCCACGGTATGCAGCTCAGCAAGCAGCTCGTCGCGTGCCTTGAACATCGGGCCGGAGGCGGTCGGCTTCATCAGGCGATACCACTCTAGCCACTTGGCGCCGGGGATACGGCCCTTGCGCGGAGCGAAATCCGGGCCGTACGGCGACGAGGACGTGCCGATCCACTCGTCGACGTCGCGCACGTCCAGCTTGATGATGCTGTCATCGGCCAAGGCAGCGAGCATGTCGTCCTTGTCGAGCATCATGTGCTCACCCGCACTGGAGACCGGGAACGTCTTCGGCGCGGGGTGGGGAACCTCCGTCGTCAGCGGCATGCCGGCGGCCTCCCACGCGGCCAGGCCGCCGTGCAGGATGTGCGCCTTGTTGTAACCGAGGAAGGTCAGCAGATAGTAGCCACGGCACGACATGCCGAAGCCGGAGTTCATCGAGCCCTCGTAGAACACGACCGTTTCGTCGCCGCCGATCCCGGCCGCCCCGAATGCGTCGGCGAACTTGGTCTTCAGCTCGGCCATGCCTTCCTTGGTGGACATCGCGAGATACGTGAAGATGTCGAACATGTTGACCGCGCCGGCGATGTGCCCGGCGGCATAGTTGTCCGGCGACCGCGTATCGATCAGCACAGTACCACCCGTCTCCAACAGGGCGGACAGCTCGGTGGGCGAGATCAGGACGGTGTCGGGCATGAGCGCGTTCCTTATGGCTGTGGTGGGATTAGTTCGCTTTCAGACGGCTGAGCTCTTGGCTGAGGTGTCGGCTGGAAGGTGTTATCATCGCTACGAAATAGCCCTCGCGGAGACGGCGCTGCACCGGGGCACCGGTGATGAAGGCGCGGGCGCCGGTGTGCAGCATCGCCGCCTCCGTTGCCTGCAGAGTCAGCTCGCCGGTGCGTAGCCGGGCCTGCAGCACTTCGCGCACGTAGTCGCGGGAGCCGTCGCGTGGCGACGCCGCGAGACGCATGATGGTCGCGCGCAAGGCCGCCAACTCCGCCTCGAAATACGGCGGGCGGCGTGGCAGGTGGCGGTTGGTTGCTTCCTGACTGGTGTCGGCCTGGATCATGGCATCGATGCTGGCCCGGATGACGCCGAGCCCCATGCCGGTCTGCAACAGGATGAAGCCCGGCCGGATGCGGGCAATCATGTCGCCGAGGGGGTCGGCCAGCATCATCTCGTCGGCGATGAAGGCGCGGCGAAAGCGGACCGAGTAGGTGCCCGTCCCCTCCAGCGTCGAGAAGTGAACGTTCTGCCGGATTTCCACGCCCGGCTGACCGCATTGCACCATCGCCATCATACGGTGCGCTGGGTCATCCGCGTCGACGAACACCGTTCCGAACCAATGCCCCTCACCCAGATTGCTGACCCACGGCAATACGCCGGTCACCACGTAACCGCCCTCGGCGCGGGTGGCCCGCAACGCGAAGCCCTCGATGTTGGCGAGCGCCTTGATCGGGTTGGACAATCCCGTGCCGCCGAGCAGCGTTCCGGCGGCGATGCCGGGTTGCAGGCGGGCCCGCAACCCGGCGTTGTCGGTGTTCTCCAGATACCAGCCGCACGCATCCTGGCACCAGATGCAGAACGCGGTGGACATGCAGTGCGCCGCGACATCGGCCATCGATGCGATCGCGCCGCCCAGGTCCTGGCGGCCGGACAAGGCAAGATGTCGCCGGAACGCGCCGGCCTCGCCGATCCGCCGCATGATCTCGGCGGGATAGAAGCCTTCGTCGATGCGTTGCACGAGCGGCGCCAGGTCCGCATCCAGCAGCCCGGTCCAGTCCGGGCCTGCCGGTGCGGCGGGTTCGGCGAGTGCGAGTGATTGACCCATGCCTGGCGCTCCCCTGCTACGGCGTGATCAAACCAGGTCGCAGTTTACCGGCACCGGCTTGCTGAACGTGTTCGCAACCGGGGACCAGGTGCGCGCGTGCGCTACCAGCGCATCCAGATCCTCCTTCGGCGCGTCCGCATCCAGGTGCACCTTCACGCGCACCGCATCGAAGCCGACCGGCTTCGGGCTGGTGTCGCCGGTGCCCCACACCGCGGTGATGTTGATGTCGGCCTCCAACTCCAGCTCCAGGGAGCGAACAGTGATGCCGCGCGCGACGGCGTTGGCGTGGATGCCGACGGCGAGGCACGAGCCCAGCGCGGCCAGCGACGCCTCGGACGGGTTCGGCGCGGTATCGTCACCGAGCAGGGCGGGCGGCTCGTCGACGATGTAGGGCGGCAGGTCGCGGATCATGTTGAGGTGGCGAAAGCGGCCCTCCGCGATGGTCTTGCATTTGAGGGTCTTGATGGCCTGCGGATTGGCCCGGCCCTTGGCGATCAGTTCGTCCAACCCGCCCTTGTCGATCGGGGCGAGGCAGCCAGTCATCGCACCGGGGCCGGCGGGAAGCTTCGTGACGGTGGCGCTCATGGAGCAACTCCTTACTTGTTGGTTGCCGGACCGCTGCCCGGTGGATCACCATACAGACCGTTCTGTCTTACTCAACCTTGCCACGTTATATGCACGCTCCGTGCCACCCAAGCACCTTGCAGCATGGCCGCTCCGCTGCGAGGTTCACCGGTGTGACTGAAGCCGCCCTCGACTTGTCCCGAGTTCAGCCTGCCCACGAGCGCATCGTAGAGGCGGCTCGCGAGCTGTTCTGCCGCAATGGCATCCACGCGACCGGGATCGATCGCATTCTCGCCGCAGCGGGGGCGTCCAAGATGGCGCTATACGGCCGTTTCGGCTCTAAGGACGCCCTGCTGCGCGAGGTGTTGGCGCGAGAAGGCGCGGATTGGCGCTCCGGCTTCTTTTCCGCCGTCGAGAAGTCCGGCCCCGAGGCAATCACGCGGCTGCATGGGATCGCGGGTGCGATGCAGCAGTGGTATCTCGGCGGCCGGTTCTATGGCTGCGCGTTCATGAATGCGATCGCGGAACACGATAAATCGGAGCAGTGGCTCCGGGATGTGGCAGCTGCCCATCACGGCGAGGTGCTGGCGTTCCTCGGCGACCTCGCCGCGCAAGCCGGGTATACGGAGCCCACCGTACTGGCCCGGCAGATCCTATTGCTCATAGATGGGGCAACTGCTGCCTTGATGGTCACCAATGATGCTGCCGTGGTCTCGATCATGGCGCGCAACCTGGACGCCGTGCTCAAGACGGCGTCACTCAGTCCACCGGCTCCGTCACCGCCATAGCAGCATCGGCGTCGCTGCACCCTGTAATGGCATCCAGCAAGGCAGCCATCAACGCGTCGGGCGTGTAGGGCTTCGCCAGGTGCGTATCCATGCCCGCCGCGCGACACGCTGCCACCTGTTCCGTGAAGGCTTGCGCCGTCAGGGCAATGATCGGGACATGCTGCCCGCCCGTCTCGGCCGCCCGGATTCGCCGCGTCGCCTCCAGCCCGTCCATTCCAGGCATCCGAACGTCCATGAAGATGGCGTCGAAAGTACCGTTCGCGGCCGCTGCAACGGCTTCGGCGCCACTCTCCACCGAGGTCACCCGATAACCCGCGGAGCGCAGGAACGAGGCCGCAATGTCGCAGTTCATGGCGACGTCATCGACCACCAAGACCGACAGCACGCCGCCGGACTGCGCATCTTCGGCGGCGGCGGCATCGCCGTCGGCGGGCACCGTAGCGGCGGCCGCCAGGTTGGTCGGCAATTCCAGCCAGAAAATGCTGCCGCCACCTGGATTGTCGGCATAGCCGAGACGCCCGCCCATCAGGCCGGACAGCCGCAACGACAAGGCAAGACCAAGGCCGGAGCCCTCCACGAAGCGGCTGCCATCGGTGTCGAGCCGCTTGTAGTCCTGGAACAGTGACTGCCGCTGCTCGGCCGTGATCCCGGGGCCGGTATCCGCGACCTCGATCAGCATTGTCGAACTCGGCTCGCAGGCCGACACCCGCAGCTCGACCGCCCCTTGCTGGGTGAACTTGGTCGCGTTACCGAGCAGGTTGAGCAGGATCTGGCGCAGCCGGGTCGGGTCGGCAACCAGGGTGCTGACGTAACCCGGCTGGACGGAGACGGTCAGGCGCAGACCTTTCGCGTCGGCCATCGGGCGGACCAGGTCGAGGCAGGCCGCGCCGATCGCGTGCACATCGATCATCACCGGCCGCAACTCCACCTGCTCGGCCTCGATCTCCGAAACGTCCAGCACGCAGGTGATCATCTCCAGCAGGTGCTTGCCGGTCTCCAACATCGCGTCGACCCGGCCGAGCTGCACGCCGTTGAGCCCACCCTCGCTGCGCAACAGCTGCGAGTAGCCCAGGATACCGTGCAATGGCGTGCGGAGTTCATGGCTCATGGCCGCCAGGAAGCGTGACTTGGCCCGATTCGCCTGCTCCGCCCGATCCCTCGCACTGGCCAAATGCTGCGTCAGGCGGTCGAGGCCGACATTAGTATCCGCCAGGGCGATTTCACTCGCGATCCGGCGCGACAATTCCAACGCCAGCGCGTCCCGCGCCTCCGACGCGTCCTTGGCGATGTCGGCCATACGGACCTCAGCCTGCTGCACATCATGTAGGTCGGAATTGACCTTGCGAAGCTGCGCGGGCGAGGGCAGCGCGAGGACTTGGGGCAAGAACCACCAGAACATGCCAGCGGTCAGGATCGACGTGATCCCGGTCAATCCCTTGACGACCCCGGATAGTCCGTAGGCAGGGATCCAAAGCGTCAGGACGTCGAGCCAATGGCCCGCGCCACATAGCAGGATGAACGCCGCGGACAGGCCAAACACCGGCCGGAACACAAGATCGGGCCGGCGCCGCATGATCACGATCAGGGCGACCGGTATGGTGAAATACGCCAGCCCGATGCCCCCATCGGACAACGCGTGCAGCCAGAGCAGACCCGGCTCCCACAGCAGGCAGAAGCCGTGCGGCGTGAGCCCCGAGGGATCGACGAGCCAGTTGGAGAGTTCGGTGAACACCACGCGAGCCTTGATTTTTCCAAGGCCATGGTACGTCAAGAGGGCTGAACAAGACGTTAGGAGCCGCGCGCCTAAGTTTATGCCGCGGGAGACGCCGCGATCAGGAGTTCGATCGGGTCCCACGCATAGGCCACCTGGGGGACGGCCACTCCGGCGACGCGTGTGGCCGCCTCGGCGACCGGCCTTCCCCCGAGGCGCTGGTAGAACCAGCGGCTCGGGTTGCTGCGCAGCACCCAGAGGAACGCGGCCCGGCTACCGGCCGCCGCGAGATGGGCGGCCCCCGTTCGGATCAAGCGCCGCCCGACGCCGCGATCGCGCCAATCGTCCAGCACATAAAGCGTCTCGATCTCGCCATCCGCCTGGATCGTTCCCGGCATCGTCGTGCCATTCAGCCCGACCGTGGTGTAACCCACCAAACGCGGACCGACGCCGGTCGGGACGTCCTGGCCCGAGGCGATCGCAACGTACACCCCGCCACCCGCCCGGATCTGCCGGTCGTAATAGGCCGCCTGCCGGGTGACAGACAGGCCGGCGAGATAACTCTCGGGCAGGATCCCAGGATACGCGCTGCGCCACGCCGCGACATGCACCGCCCCGATCAACGGCGCATCGGACGGCCGAGCCCGGCGGACCGCAATCACGGCGCACGTCGCTCCAGCACGGCGCCAAAGAAGCCGTCGGTGCCGTGGCTGCGCGGCGTCAGCGACAGGTAGGGACCGGGGCAAGGCGGCTCGCCATCCGTCCAGGCCTGCGCCAAGGGAACCACGGCGAAATCCGGATGGCGGGAAAGGAATGCGTCCACCTGCGCCTCATTCTCCTCGAGCAGAAGGGAGCATGTCGCGAAAACCAACCGCCCGCCAGCCCGCACAAGCCTGGACGCATCGTCCAGGATCGCTGCCTGCTTGGGAAGCAATTCCTGCAAGTCGAGCTCGCGAAGCCGTCCGCGGGCGTCGGGATTGCGCCGCCAGGTTCCAGTCCCGGTGCAAGGCGCGTCCACCAGCACGCGGTCGAACGTGCCGGCGCGGCGCTTGGTCCATTTATCGCCGGTCGCGATCAGGTGCCGCTCCACATTGTGCACCCCGGCCCGGCGCAGGCGGCGCACCGCGCCCTCCAGCCGCTTGTCGTGCACGTCGCATGCGACGATGTGGCCCTGGTTGCCCATCGCCATCGCCAAAGCCAAGGTCTTGCCCCCTGCCCCGGCGCACCAATCCGCCACCCGCATATGCGGCCCGGCGCCGACTAGGGCAGCGACCAATTGGCTGCCCTCGTCCTGGATCTCCACCAGCCCCGACAGGAACGCCTTGCCCGACGTGACCAACCGCCGCCCCGCGATCCGCAAGCCCCAGGGCGAGATCGGCGTCGGTTCCGTCGCGATCCCCTCGGCCGCCAACGCCGCGACGGCCTCGTCCCGTGTGCCCCGCAGGGTGTTGACGCGCAGGTCGAGCGGCGCCGCGCCCTCCATCGCCAGCATCTCGGGCGCGAGGGCGTCGCCGAACCGGCTCTCCAGATGGGGCAGCAGCCAGTCGGGCAGTTCGAGACGCACCGCCGGCGGCATGTCCGGGTGATCGAGCGTGTGCCCAGCCAGCTGCTCGGCCGCGGCGAGCTCCATGGCCAGCATGGGTGCCGGGCCATATTGCCCGCCGGAGTAGCTCTGCTTCACCCCCGCAACCGTCCAACCCTCGAGCAGGAGCGAGGCCGCTACCAGCATGCGGGCGGTCGGCGCGGTGCCGGCGCGCTCCAGCCACCAACTCAGCCGCCGGCGTGTGCGCAACACGGTCCAGGCGCGGTCCGACACGGCGCGGCGGTCACCGGAGCCGATGAAGCGCCGGGCCCGGAAAAAATCGTTGGCGACGGCGTCGGCGGGGCGGCGGGGAAATGTGTCGACTTCCACCAGCAGCTCGATCGCGCCGGCGAGCCTTGCGGCGGGTGTCACGTCAGCCGGTCAGTCGCCACGATCACGCTCAGCCTTCCTGACGGTAGTTCGGCGCTTCACGGGTGATCGCCACATCATGCACGTGGCTCTCCCGCAAACCCGCGCCGGTGATGCGGCGGAACCGCGTCTTGGACTGCAACTCGTTGATCGTGCTGCTTCCGGTGTAGCCCATGCCGGCCCGCAGCCCGCCGACCAGCTGGTGCACCACCGCAGAGACCGGCCCCTTATAACCGACGCGGCCCTCGATCCCCTCCGGCACCAGCTTGAGGGTATCCTTGATCTCCTGCTGGAAATAGCGATCGGCCGAACCGCGCGCCATGGCACCAATGCTTCCCATGCCACGATAAGATTTGTAGCTACGCCCTTGATAAAGGAAGACTTCACCCGGCGCCTCATCCGTGCCGGCCAGCAGACTGCCGACCATGACGGCGTCTGCCCCGGCGCCGATCGCCTTCACGATGTCGCCGCTCGTGCGCACCCCGCCGTCGGCGATCGCGGGGATGTCCTGCTCGCGGCAGGCAGCGGCGGTTTCCAGCACGGCGGTGAATTGCGGCACGCCAACCCCGGCGACCACGCGCGTGGTGCAGATGCTGCCCGGCCCAATCCCGATCTTCACCGCATCCGCGCCGGCATTGATCAGCGCCAGCGCCCCTTCCGGCGTCGCGACATTGCCCGCCACTACCTGCACGCCGTTGGACATTTGCTTGACGCGGCCCACTGCCGCCAACACGCCGGCCGAGTGACCGTGCGCCGTGTCGATTACCAAAACGTCAACCTCGGCATCGATCAGGGCGCGGGCGCGGATGGCGCCGTCCTCCCCGACCCCGATCGCGGCAGCGACCCGCAGCCGGCCCAATTCGTCCTTGTTGGCCAGGGGATGCGCCTGCGCCTTCTCCATATCCTTGACCGTGATCAGCCCAACGCAGCGATACGCATCGTCCACCACCAGCAGCTTCTCGAGCCGGTTCTTGTGTAGCAGACGCTTCGCCTCCTCGGCCGGAACGCCGTATTGCACCGTGATCAGGTTCTCCCGCGTCATCAGCTCGTAGATGCGCACGCCGGGGTCGGTCGCGAACCGCACGTCACGGTTGGTGAGGATGCCCACCAGGCGGCCACTCTCGCGCTCCACCACGGGCACGCCGCTGATGCGGTAGGTGGACATCAGCGCCCGCGCCTCGGCCAGCGTCTGGTCCGGGTTGATGGTGAGCGGGTTCACCACCATGCCCGATTCGAACTTTTTCACCTGGCGCACCGCGGCGGCCTGCTGCGCCGGGTCGAGGTTCTTGTGGATCACCCCGATGCCGCCGAGCTGGGCCATCGCGATCGCCATCGGCCCCTCGGTCACCGTGTCCATCGCGGAGGAAACCAGGGGAACGTTCAGCCGAATGGTGCGGGTAAAGCGCGTGCTGGTGTCGGCGGCGGAGGGCAGCACATCGGAAAATGCCGGCACCACGAGCACGTCATCGAAGGTGAGTGCCTCCTGGATCGCCGCTTCCAACCGAATGGAGGCGGACGCGATCGGTGTGGTGTCGGGTGCCATGGCGAGATCTCCAGCGGGGGTTCCGCGCTTGGCGATCCGACATAGGGCGCGCGCCCGTCCGGTGCAAGTTACGTGCGTGTTGCGACCGAGAAGCGGAACCCCTTGGCAACGACGTACATCTCGCTCGAATCCTTGCGGCTGGCGGGCGGCTTGGCGTGGCGGACGCTGCTGAAGGCCAGCTTCATCGGCTCCAAAAGCTGCCGTTCCGCGCCGCCTTGCAGCACTTTGGCGACGAAACTGCCACCCGGCGCCAAGACATGGATGGCAAAGTCCAGCGCCAGTTCGGCCAACGCGATGATGCGGATGTGGTCGGTCCCGGTATGCCCGGTGGTATTGGGCGCCATGTCGGACATGACGAAGTCCGCCGGGCCGCCGAGTTCGGCGCGCAGCCGGTCCGGCATGTCCGAGTCGTTGAAATCGCCTTGCAGGAAGCGCGCGCCCGCCACCGGCTCGATCGGCAGCAAGTCGACGCCCACGATCGGCCCGGCACCTCGCTTGGCCGCGACCTGGCTCCATCCCCCGGGGGCCGCGCCCAGATCGATGATGCGCGCGCCCTTGTTAATCAACCCATAACGGTCATCGAGTTCGATCAGCTTGAACGCCGCGCGCGATCGCCAGCCCTGGGCCCGAGCCGCCGCGACATACGGATCGTTCAGCTGCCGCCGGAGCCACATCTGCTGGGCGGTGGTGCGTCCCTTCGCCGTTTTCAGCGACACGTCCAACCCACGCTGCGCGCCCACGCCGTCTTTCGCCGTCCCCGCGCCTTTCTTCTCGGTCCCCAAGCGTTTCTTCTCCGTCAAGGCTGCTCCGTCGCCAATCGATCTCCGGCGCGCGATCGGGCGTCGCGAATGAGGCGCAGCAGCATGCCCTCCCGCAATCCGCGATCCGCCACCGTCACTTGGGGAACCGGCCACATCGTGTGGATAGCGGTATAGATGGCGCAGCCCGGCAACACAAAATCCACCCGCTCCGCCCCGACGCAGGGGTGGGCGGCCAACCGCTGCGGGCCCATCGACCGCAGCGCGCGGACCGCGCCCTGGGCCGCCGCGAGGGATAGCACCTGGCCGTCGACCTGGAACCGCCGGTACCGGTCCAGCGCCAGGAACTCGCCCGCGAGCGTCGTCACCGTGCCGCTGGTGCCCAGCAGTTGCACCCCACCCCGCCGCATCTCGTCGCCGATGCGATGCACCTGTTCGAACGCGGTCAGCCGGCTCGCCACGTCCGCGACCATCGAAGCGAAGCCATCCTGGGTGAAGGCCTGTTTGCCGTATCGCTCCGAGAGGCCGACCACGCCGACGGGCATCGACAGCGTGCCGATCAGTTCCGGCCGCTGATGCGGCGTCAGCCGCACCCAGACGAGCTCGGTCGAGCCTCCGCCGATGTCGAACAGCAGCGCCCGCCGTGCCTCCCCTGCCAACAGCGGCGTGCAGCCCTCCAAAGCGAGCTTGGCCTCCTCGCGGGTCGAGATCACATCCAGTTGCAGCCCAGTCTGCTGCGCCACGCGCTCGAGGAACTCCCCCGCATTGGACGCCCGGCGGCACGCCTCGGTCGCGATGGCCCGAAGGCCGTGGGTGGACCGTCGTGCCAGCCGGTCGGCACAGGCCTGCAAGGCGTCGAGCGCCCGATCCATCGCTTGCTGGCTCAACTGCCCGGTTTCCTGCAGGCCCTCGCCCAACCGCACGATCTTGCTGTAGCTGTCCACGACCCGAAAGCCGCGCAAGCTTGGGGTGCCGACGAGCAGACGGCAGTTGTTGGTGCCGAGATCGACCGCCGCGAACACGGGGCCGCCGAAGCGCCGATCAGAATGGGCAGGGCTCGGTTGCATTACAAATCAGTGTCATCCCGTTGAAGGCGAATAGAAAGCGTTATACGTACGTACTAGCTTTATGTGTTCGTGTGAGTCTGCGTGTGGGTGACGGTGCGTCCGCCTACGCTGGTTCAGAGTGCATTGCGCCCGGCGGCCACGGGTGGTATCAGCCCGCCGCTGCCGGATGGGGGATCGTCTAACGGTAGGACAGCAGACTCTGACTCTGCTTATCGTGGTTCGAATCCACGTCCCCCAACCAGTTCCTGCTTTGGGACTGATGAGGCGGAACAACTCGCA
>CAXTCJ010000085.1:0-24376 GCA_964242215.1 uncultured Acetobacteraceae bacterium
CCGGAGATGATCTTTTGGCACACGGTCCGTGCCTCGGCTTCCGGCTCGCGGCGCATGACCATCGTGTTCACGCAGCGCTGGAAATCCGTTTTGCCGCCGGACGCGACATCGTCACGCGGCGCATCCTCGGCGCCGCGGGCATTGCTGTAACGCGGAATGGCGGTGCTGGCCGTCGGCAGCGGCGGGGGCGCGGATCGCGAGGCGAACCAAGGCCCATCCAAATAGCCGAACGGAGCGTCGAACGTATGCTCCACGAATGCCCCCAGCAGAAAGGCCACGATGAGACCAGCAAACAAGTAGACGGCGCGCATTTGAATATTCCAGCGAGTTAATCGTCCGTTAATGGCAACGGAGGCATCGTGTCCAGCATCTCCCGGTTGCTGGCGTCCGCAATCAGCTGAATAGCGGGTGCATCGTCCTTCAGCGCGACGCCCGACACGCCGCGAGCCCGCATTGCGCCGAGCAGCCAGGCGATCTTGCTCGCGGCCAACGCTGGGGGTAGGCCAGCTGGGCGAATGTTGGACACGCAATTGCGTGCTGCGTCCGTAGTGTCCGCCCTTGGCCGCCAGGTCAGATACGCCCCGAGGCTGTCGGGGGCCGACAAACCCGGGCGCTCGCCGATCAGCACCACAGCACACTCGGCCCCCAGCGCCATCGCCACCGCATCCCCAGCCGCGACCCGGCCCTGCCGCACGGCTACCAGCGGGGCGATCCGCCAGCCCTCCAGCAGGGGGCGAAGGGCTGCAAGCACCGCCGGAGCATGGTCCTGCACCGCGCGGGCCGACAGCCCATCCGCCAGCACCAGAGCCAGGTCATACTCACCCCGTGGCAAGGCAGTGCCCGGCGCGAGTTGCCGGCCGAGATCGGGGCGCAGCAGATACTCCGTGCGATCGCGAACCGCGCTGTCCACCACCAGCAAAGGTCCCACGGCCAGTGCCAGGGCGTCGGTGTCGAGGCTTGCGTGCACGGCGTCACGCGCCTGAGCGTGGGCGAGCCGGAAGGCGAGCAGGGGGGCGGTGGCCAGCGACGCGCCGCTGCGGGGCAGCCCGATCCGAGCCGCCGTCAGGGGTCGCAGACGCTGCCACGGGTCAGCCGTCACGGCAGCAACACCTGCATCGGCGCGGGCAGGCCATGTGGACGCACCCGGCCGGCCGGGTCCAGCAGGTCCTGCCGCCCGAGCCAGGCCTCGAACTCGGGCGCCGGGCGGCGGCTGAACAGCTCACGCATCGCCAGCACATCGTGGAAGGAGGTGCTTTGGTAGCCCAGCATGATGTCGTCGGCGCCGGGCACGCCCATGACGAAATTCACCCCGGCGGCGGCCAGCATGGCCAGCAGCGCGTCCATGTCGTCGCCGTCGGCTTCGGCGTGGTTGGTGTAGCAAACGTCGCAGCCCATCGGCAGGCCGAGCAGCTTGCCGCAGAAATGGTCTTCCAGCCCGGCGCGGATGATCTGCTTGCCGGTGGCCAGGTATTCCGGGCCGATGAAGCCTACCACCGTGTTCACCAGCAGCGGGCGGAAATGCCGGGCCACTGCGTAGGCGCGGGCCTCGACGGTCTGCTGGTCCACGCCGTGATGCGCGCCGGCCGAGAGCGCACTGCCCTGGCCGGTCTCGAAATACATCACGTTCGGCCCCACCGTGCCGCGGCCGAGCGCCAACGCCGCCTGTTCGGCCTCCCGCAGCAAGGCAAGGTCGATGCCGAAGGAGCGGTTGGTGCCCTCGGTGCCGCCAATCGATTGGAACACCAGGTCCACCGGTGAGCCGCGTCCGATCAGGTCCAGCGTCGTCGTGACATGGGCCAACACGCAGCTCTGGGTGGGGATGGCGAGTTTGGTTCGCGCCTCCTCCAGCATGCACAGCAGGGCGTGGGTCCGCTCCGGGCTGTCACTGGCCGGGTTGATGCCGATCACCGCATCGCCGGCGCCGAGCAGCAGGCCGTCGAGGATACTGGCGGCGATCCCCGCCGGGTCGTCGGTCGGGTGATTGGGCTGCAGCCGCACCGACAGCCGGCCCGGCAACCCGATCGTATTGCGGAAGCGGGTGACGGTGGAGCAGCGCGCCGCCACCACTACCAGGTCCTGCAGCCGGCAAAGCTTGGCGACGGCGGCGGCCATCTCCGGCGTCAGCCCAGGGGCAAGGGCGCGCAAGGCAGCGGTCGTGGCCTCGTCGCCGAGCAGCCAATCGCGCAACCCGCCGACGGTTAGATGCGCGACGGGCGCGAAGGCCGCCGGGTCGTGCGTGTCGCAGATCAGCCGGGTGACCTCGTCGGTCTCGTAGGGGATCACCGGGTCGTCCAACAGCCGGCGCAACGGTAGGTCGGCGAGGGCGAGTTGGGCCGCGACCCGTTCCTCCTCTGATGCCGCCGCCAGCCCGGCCAATGCGTCGCCACTCCGGTGCGGCGTGGCGCGCGCCAGCAGGGTGCGTAGATCGGGGAAGCGGTATGTGGTCCCGCCAATGCTGGTCGCGAACATGCCGCAGTATAGACATAGGCCGCCGCCGTAAAAGTGGCACACATATGCATGATAACGTTGGATGGTGCCGTCGATGCCGGAAGATGCAGGTACCGCTGCCGAGGCGGATGGGCTCGACCCGGCAGATTGGTCCGAGTTACGCACGCTGGGCCATCGCATGCTGGACGACATGGTCGACCACCTCGCCGGGCTGCGGGATGGGCCGGTGTGGCAGAAGCGTCCCGCAAACGACGCGCTCGCGCAGCCATTGCCGCAGGAGGGCGCTGATCTGGCCGCGGTCTACGAGGTGTTCCGGCGCGAGGTGCTGCCCTATTCGGTGGGTAACCTGCATCCCGGCTTCATGGGCTGGGTGCATGGCGGCGGGACCGCGGTCGGCATGCTGGCGGAGCTGCTGGCCGGCGGCCTGAACGCGAACTGCGGCGGCCGCGACCACGCGCCGATCGCCGTCGAGCAACAGGTAATCGCCTGGGCCGCCGCCATGGTGGGTTTTCCGTCCACCGCGTCTGGCGTGCTGGTCACCGGTACGTCGATCGCCAACCTGATTGGCCTGCTGGTCGCCCGGCGCGCGGCCCTCGGCCCGGGATGCCGCACGGACGGCGTCGGCGGCTCCGGCCTGGTCGCTTACACTTCGGTCGCGGCCCATGGCTGCATCCCGCAGGCGATGGACATGGCGGGCTTGGGCACCGACGCGCTCCGGCTGATCGAGGTGGACGCGCAGGGGCGCATGGCGACGGCCGCGCTGGTGACGGCGATCGCGCGCGACCGGGCAGCGGGCTTGCGGCCGTTCCTGGTGGTTGGCACGGCGGGATCCGTCGATACCGGCGCCGTCGACGACCTGGCAGCCCTCGTAGCGATCTGCCGGGCGGAGGGTTTGTGGTTCCACGTGGACGCGGCGTTCGGGGCATTCGCCGCCCTCGCGCCATCGTTGCGGGCCGTGGTGCACGGGATGGCGGAGGCCGACAGCCTGGCGTTCGACTTCCACAAATGGGGGCAGGTTCCGTACGATGCCGGGTGCATCCTGGTGCGCGACCCGCAGCACCAACTGGACGCCTTCGCGCAGGACAACGCGTATCTGCGACGGCAGGCGAGCGGCCTTGCCCACGGGTATCCCTGGCCCTGCGACCTCGGCCCGGATCTGTCGCGCGGATTTCGCGCGCTGAAGGTGTGGATGACGTTGGCGACGTTCGGGACGGTGCGGCTGGGCGAGGTGGTGGAGCGGTGCTGTGCGCTCGCCCGGCGCCTGGCAGGGTTGGTGGCGGCCGAGCCGCTGTTGGAACTGTTAGCCCCGGTGACGCTGAACATCGTGTGTTTTCGGGTCACGGCGCTCGATGACGAGGCGAATGCGGCGCTTGTTGCGGCGTTGCAGGAACAGGGCCGCTTTGCGCCCTCGACGACCCATGTCGGAGGCCACCTGGCGATACGGTGCGCAATCGTGAACCACCGCTCATCCGAGGTCGACGTCGACGGGCTGGTCCCTTCGCTGCTACATCTCGCTCAATTCCAGTAGCAGAACGCTACCAACCCCGGCCGTTTTTCCACCGAAGTAGAATATTCTCCCCCTGCGCGGCCCCTTGTTCCGCCAGCCACTGATGAAGCCGGTATTCGGTCAGGGTGACTTCACGAGTTGTACTGTCAACTAACGGGTCGCATTCAGGGTTAGAGAAGTTTCCCACTTGCAGGGAAAGTATTGCGGTGTCGTCGTTAGCAGAATTCGGTCGCAAGTCGGAAAAATCATCGGCCTCTCGAAGATCGCGCGGCGCGTTAGACAGATCAAACACCTTGACCGTTTCATAAAAGACCATCGGCTTACTCCAAAATTCTCGGCCAGTTCTAATAAATGATAATCACCCTTCGGAGTTTAACCGGTAAAATATTCGTGTGGTCGCTTTTGCACAGGCGCTAGCGGGATGGGCTCCGCGAGCCTATGTCTCGGTCTTCATCGGAGAACCCGCATGCGCTCACTGGCCGCCTTCTTCGTGCTGCTCGCAGTCCCTGCCTTGGCCGAGCCCGTGCAACTTGCCGCCCACCGCGCCAGCTACACCCTCGGTCTCGACACCGTGCAGCAAAGCAGCAACGTAACGGGCGTGCGGGGCAACATGGCCTATGAGGTGACGGATGCCTGCGACGGCTGGGCCGTCCGTCAGCGGCTCGATATGATCCTGTCGAACCGAGACGGGCAGGACGTCGAGATGGTGTCCGACTATTTGACCTGGGAAAGCAAGGACGGCAGCAAGCTGCGGTTCCACATGAAGCAAACCACCAACAATGCTGTCACCGAGCAGGTCGAGGGGGATGCCACCAAGAACGCGGCCGGCGATAATGGGCAGATCCACTACACCCAGCCGGAGGACAAGATCACGCCGCTGCCCGCCGGCACGCTGTTCCCCATGGCCCACACCGCCGCCATCATAACGGCGGCCGAGGCGGGCAAGAAATTCCTCACTCTGCCGCTGTTCGACGGCACTGGCGCCGATGGCGCCCAAAACACGTCCATTTTCATCAGCAACTGGACCGGTCCCTCGGCGGCGCCGTATCCTGAACTGGCGGAGCTTCCGTCAGGCCGGGTGCGCGTCGCGTTCTTCGCCCGCACGGCGGAGGCGCAGCAGCCGGATTACGAGGTCGGAATGCGATACTGGTCGAACGGCGTCGCCGACGCGCTGAACATGGATTTCTCGGACTTCACGGTGAACGGCAAGCTGGCAACGTTCACCATGCCGGCGTCCCATTGCTGATGATGGTCCGCCGTAGCTTGCTACTAAGCGTGTTGCTGGTTCCGATTGCGGCGCACGCCCAGGCCCAGGTCCAGACTCAGACCCAGCCCGACCCGGCCCAGGCGGCGACCTTCGTCCGCCAGGCCGGCGCCGAACTCGCCGGCGTCGTGGCCGGGTCGACCTCGCCCCAGGACAAGCAGGCGCGACTGGGTCCTTATCTGCTGCGCGTGGTGGATGAGGACGGTGTCGCCCGGTTCTGCCTGGGTCGCTACTGGCTGACCGCCACGCCGGAGCAGCGGACCGAGTATCTGCGGTTGTTCCGCCTCGTGCTGCTGCGAGGCGTCGTGACCCGGCTCGGCGACTACCAGGCCGGGGCGGTGAAGGTCAGCGTCAACACACCCGTGCAGAAGCCGGACGGGATCTACGTTCCCACGGTGGTGGAGCGCGAAGGCAACAAGCCGGTCAACATCACCTGGCTGGTGACCGACGACGGCGGCACGATGCGCATCGCCGACGTGGTCGCCGAGGGCATGAGCCTACGGATGACGCAGCGCAGCGACTACGCCTCGTTCATGGCCCATCATGACGGCGACCTTGGCGCCTTGATTGCCGCGCTGAAAAAACAGGTCGGCGAGTAGCGCCTTCGCACAACGCGGAGACCGCCGTGGCGCGAGGCGGATGGCTACTCGGCCGCCTGTATTTGCTGCACGGGCTCCGGCCGCCAACCCAGGCGGTAGAGGCCTTTGAGCATGTAATACGTCGCCTTGAACGCCATCACCGGCCCGCGCATCCGCCAGTCGATCTTCAGATTGCCGGACAGCATGGCCACTAGCCCGTCACGCATGCGGAACTTGTTGGACGGCGACATGAACATCGCCCGCAGCACCGGCGTGTTGATGCGGTAGACCAGCCAGCCCAACGTATCCATGGCATTGCACAGCTGCCGCTCGGCCCGCTCGGCCAAGGCCCGGCCGGCTTTCGCATCCCGCAGCGACGCCTCGGCCACGTTCGCCCCCAGCTCCGCCGCCGTCATCGCCAGCAACACCCCGGAGGAGAACACCGGGTCGAGAAAAGCGAAGGCGTCGCCGATCGCCATCCAGCCCTCGCCGTGTGCGCTGGTCGCCCGGTAGGAGTAGTTGCCGGTGGACGTGATCTCCCCCAGCCGCTCGGCGCCGACCATGCGGGCGGCGACCGTCGGGGAACAGGTCAGCCGGTCCAGATACAGCTCCTGCGCGCTGCCGCGACGGTTCTTGAACACCTCGGCGTTGCCGACGAAGCCCACGCTCATCACGTCGTCCGGCAGCGGGATCATCCAGAACCAGCCGTCATCGGCGAGGTGGATGGTGATGAAGCCCGGCGTCTCGTCCATCTGCATCTGCACGCCGCGCCAATGCGCATACACGGCGGCGGTGGAGTTGCGCTTGTTGGACCGTTTCAGCCCGAGCTTGCCGACCATCAGCGTATCCCGCCCGGTCGCGTCCAGGATGAAGCGGGGGGCGTATTCCTCCGCGACGCCGTCGCGCTCGGCCGTGACCTTCGCGCGCCCGCCGGGGGGTGCCAGCTGCACGTCCACCACCCGGGTGCGCTCGGCGGTGCGGGCGCCGCGTTCGGCGGCGGTGCGGAACAGGATCTCGTCGAACGGCGCGCGCGGCACCTGGTAGGCGGCGGTGTTGGTCTGGTTCATGGCCAGATTGAAGGCAAAGGCGCTGCGCTGCCCGGTGTCGTCGTCGATGAACTCGGCGCCCGGCTTGAAGGTGCCGATGGCGGCGACCTCGTCGGCCACGCCCAAACGGCGCAGCAGGGGCATGTTCGCCGGCAGCAGCGACTCGCCGATGTGGAAGCGCGGGTGTTCCGCCTGCTCCAGCAGCACGACGTCACAGCCGCGCTCGGCCAGCAGCGCCGCCGCCGTGCTGCCGGCCGGACCACCACCTACGACGAGGACGTCACACAGGGTCGCCATGCTCAAATCATCCCGCCGTTGATCGATATCACCTGGCCCGTAATGTAGCTTGCGCGATCGGAACAAAGGAAGCCCACCAGATCCGCCACTTCCTCGGGCCGGCCGGCGCGCTTCATCGGCACGATCTCGGCGATGCGCTTGGCATCCATGGCGGCGTCGACGGCCGGCGAGGCGATCACGCCCGGTGCCACCGCATTGGCCGTGATGCCGCGTGTCGCCACCTCCCGCGCCAGCGAGCGCACCGCGCCCTCCAGCCCCGCTTTTGCCGCCGCGTAGTTCACCTGGCCGCGGTTACCCAGTCGTGCCGAGACGGACGAGACCGCCACCACCCGGCCCCAGCGCGTGCCCATCATGGGCAGGATCAACGGGCGCAGGGCGGCGAACAAACCGGTCAGCGAAACGTCCAGCACGCCGCGCCACTGCGCCTCCGTCATGCCCGCGAGCGGCACATCGTCATGCGACCCGGCGTTGTGCACCAGCACCTGCACCGGCCCTTGCTCGAGCACCGGCGCAAGGGCGGCAGCCGTGGCGGCAATGTCGGTGATGTCGCAGGCGATCGCCTCCCCGCCCAGTTCGGCGGCAAGTGCGACGGCGCGACCGGCGTTGGCATGAGCGTGCACGACGACATGCAGCCCGTCCGCCGCGAGCCGCCGGCAGATCGCCTCGCCCAGCGGGGAGGCGCCGCCGGTGACCAGCGCTCGCTTCATGCCCGTTGCAGGATGATGGTGGCACGGCCCTCCAGCAACACCCGCCCGTCCTCGGCCGCGAGGCGGATGGCATAGAGCTGTCCGTTTGCATCGCCATGCTCTCGAGTTGCATGGGCGGCGAGTGTGCCGAGCGCCGGGTCGTCGAGCGGGGCGGTGCTGAGTTGGCTGAGCCGCACCGAAGCCAGATAGCCCGCCGATTGCGGCGTCCCGTCCCGCAAGGCGCCATGCACGGCCGAGGCCTGCAGCGCGTATTCTATCCCACACACGCCCGCTAACCGGCCGCGGCTGCGCAACGGGTTCGCCGGGTCGAGATGGGAGGTGGCGAGGCAGGTGATCGCGTCGTCCGACCAGGTGGCCACGCTGTCCAGCAGGCACATGGACCCGGCGTGCGGAATCAGCGTGGCGATATCTATGCTCACGCGGCCACGGTGACCACCAACGCCCCGTCCAGCAGGGGAACGCGGATGGTCCCGCTGTCGCCCCGGGCCAACATCTCCAGTAGCGGCAGAGCGCGCGCGGCCGGATTACCCATAGCCAACCGCCGCCACTCCTCCCCCTCCCCTTGAGGGAGGGGGCCGGGGGGAGGGGTGCCACACGCGAGTTGGTCGCGTGTTTGGTTTTCTTGAATGCAGGGCTCTGTGGGCTGCCATGCCTCCCTCAAGGGGAGGGGGAAGTTTGCGTCCCAACCTACCGATACCCGTGGTCCGACGCCATCCGGTGCCAGCACCAACGCCACCCCGAACGGCCCCGTCATCGGCCGCTTCACGTCCAACGGCCCCGGCAGCGGCACGTCGTAGACGCACAGCAGCACCGGCTCCCGCTCGACCGCGCACTCCGCGACGGCCTTCATCAGCGCGGCACCGAAGGTCCAATCATACCCGCCGAGGCACGTCGCGGGCCGGCTGGAGCCGTTGCCGATCGACCAATACCCCGCCGCGGCATTGTGCACCGAGTTGTGGAACTGCGTCGGCGAGACGAAGCCATCCGGACGGCAGAGCGCGTCGAGGATCGCCCCCAGCGTGACCCCGTCGCCATTGCCGCTGCCGAACACCGGCCGCAGCGAGGCGGGCGGCAACCCGCTCGCCGCCGCCGCCTCTGTTGCTACGGCGAGCGCCAGGCGCGCGACCGGTCCGGTGCGGCGGCGCTCCGTCGCGGGCAGGATCGCCGGCGGGGGCAATTGCATCTCCCCGTGCTGCCAAGGCACGTCGCCAGCCAGGATTGCCCGGCTGGCCGCCCAGCCCGGCAGCCCGGGACCGAGCAGCCCGACACCCACGATACTGACCGAGTTCACGCGGCCGCGCCTAAAACCAGCGTGCAGTTGATCCCACCAAAGCCGAACGAGTTCACCGCGACCCGGCGCACCGGCCGGTGTTCGTTGCGCGCAAGCACGCGGCTGCGGAACGCCGGGTCGGGCGACCGCATGCCCAGACAGCCAGGCAACACGCCGTGCTCGATCGCCAGCCCCGCGATCACCGCCCCGAGGATTCCGCACGCGCCCAGCGTGTGTCCGGACCAGCCCTTGGTGGAGGAGCACGCCATGCCCGGCCCGAATACGGCTGTCACGGCCGCGTCCTCCATGGCGTCGTTCGCCTTGGTCGCCGTGCCATGCAGGTTGACGTAGTCGATGTCTGCCGGCTGCAGCCCGGCAGCCGCGATCGCGCCGCGCATCGCCCCGATCGCGCCCGCCCCCTCGGGGTGCGGGGAGGACATGTGGTAGCCGTCACTGGTCGCCCCCGCGCCCAGCAGGTGCAACGTGCCGTCCCGGTCCAGGAGCGCGAACCCGGCAGCTTCCCCGATCGAGATCCCCGACCGCTCGGAGTCGCAGGGGCGGCACGGGTCGGGCGAGATCAATTCGAGCGAGGCAAACCCGCGCAGAGTCAGGTGGCACAGCGTGTCCACCCCGCCCACCACCGCGGCATCGCACAGCCCGGTCCGGATCAGGTGGCCCGCGTCGATCAGCGTCTTGGCGGACGAGGCGCAGGCCGTCGATATCACCAGAGCCGGCCCGCGCAGCCCCAGCGCGGCGCGCACGTAGCGGGCGGACGAGAACATGTCATGGCTGCCGGCGTAGTCGAACGCGGCCGGCAAGGCGCCATCGGGACCGCGGGCTGTATAGGCCTCCTCGCACGACAAGACGCCCGAGGTGCTGGTGCCGATGACCACGGCGATCCGGTCCGCGCCGTAGCGCTGCACCGCGCGGGCAACCGACGCGTCGAAGCCGTCCGATTGCAGCGCCATGTCCGCCAGCCGGTTGTTGCGGCAGTCGAACTCCGCCAAGGCGGCCGGCAGGCGGTGCTGCTCGATCCCGTCCACCCTACCGATCCAGCCGCCGCGATCGAAATCGTTCGGCCGTAATCCGCTGCGACCCTCGAGCAACGAGGCGAGGATCGCCGCCCTGCCATGCCCCATCGCGCTGACGGCCGTGGCTGCGGAAAGGGCGAGGGGTTCAGGGGGCATCCGGCTGGGGGCGCAATCCAACAAAGAAGAATGAGAAGCACATGGCCGAGACCGCCCCGATTGCAACGGTCACGCCGATGGCTTGCAACACGGGGGTGCGGCAGAACGCAAGCAGACCAAACGTCAGCAGGGTCATGGCGTTGCAGGTGACCAGGGTGCGCAGGGTGCGGGCGCGCTCCTCCTCGTCCAGCTGGCGGCGGGCGTAGAACAGGGCGTAGTCCAACCCGACCCCGGCCACGAATTGCAGCGCAACCAGGTGCAGCATCGAAAGGCGGACGCCGAACGCGCTCAGCACCGCCACCGTCAGTAGGGCGGCGGAGCCGATCGCCAGCGCGATGCGCGCCACCATCAGCGGCTGCCGCAGCCCGGCCAGCATCGCCGCCAGCGCTGCCACCGCGGCCGCTGCCAGCCAGCCGCCGGCGCGCTCGGCCCCTCCGGTGACCAGACCGTTGGTTTCCACGTGCATGTCCACGAACAGCGCATCCGGGCCGGCCAGCGCCTTGACGGCGGCGACATCGGGCGGGCTGGCGAAGGCGATCGGCCCCCACCATTGCCCGGCCCGCTCGAACAACAGCGAGTGCAGCCGGGCCGCGGTCGCCGGGGCGGCGAGATCGGCCAAGGTGAGCGGCTTGGCGGCGCGGGCCTGGGCCACCGCGGCCTCGAACGGGGCGAACGCCTCGGGGCGGAACGGCAGGCCGGCGGCGGCCTCGGTCACGCGCGCGGGCAGATCCGCGGGGAGGGCGGCTTGCCGCGCGGCTTGAACGGACGCGGAGGGCAGCAATTTGGCCGCGGCCTCGTAGCCGGCGGGAAGGTGGGGGAACAAGGCCTCCTGCCGGGCCAGCACCGCCTCGGCGGACGGGCCGTGCACGACGAGGATCACGCCCAGGTCCGGCGCGCCGATTTCCTTGCGCAGTTGATCGTCCAGGTCGCGCGTCGCTTGCGGCACCGGGCTTAGATTGGCGACGTCGCCCTCCCAGCGCGGCCCGCCGGCCAGCAGCAATCCGGCCGCCGCGACGCCAACCGGCAACAGCGTCCATAGCCGGTAGCGCCGCCAACCCTCCACCCGCACGAGCTTGCCCGGGTCGCCGGCCCAGACCGGTGCCAGATTGGCGGCCACGACCAGGCGGGGCAGCACCAGCCAGGTCGCGAGCGCCGCCGTCAGCACCCCGGTGGCGGCGAACAGACCGAGTTGCGCAATGCCGGGGAAGCCGGTGAACACCATCCCGCTCAGGCCGAGTGCCGCGCAGATCACGGCCAGCGCAAAGGCCCGCCCAATGCGTGCGAGCGTGCCGGCGGCGGGCTCGCCGAGCTTGCGGTGGCCGATGAACAGCACGGGGTAGTCCACCGTGACGCCCAGCATCGTCATGCCGAAGCCGAGTGCCACGCCATGCACGTAGCCGAACACGGCCGAGGTGACGAACAGGGCGGCGGCGATGCTCAGCAGCAGCGGCACGGCGATCGCGGCCAGCACCGCCAGCGACCGGAACCGCCACAGCAGCAAGCCCACCACCAGCACGCCCGAGGCGATCGTGCACAGCCGCACGTCCGACCGGATGGCCGAAGCTGCCTCCCGCGCGAACACGGCCGGGCCGGAGGCGAGCAGCTTGGCAGCGCCCGGGTCCGCGGCGGTGAAGGCGGCCTGGATCGCACTCTCCGCCTGGTCCTGCGCGCCGATATCCATGCCCGGCCCGGCGGTCTGCAGCAGCAGCAGCGCACGATCCCGCTCGGGTGCGAACCACACGCCGTCGATCGTGCGGACGGTGGACTGCCCGCTCCAGGCCGGCGCCATCGCCAGGAAGGCACCGGTCGGGTCCGGCAAGCCGAATTGCGAGGCGAGCGGGGAGGCGGAGGATTGCAGCTGTCGCAGCAGGCGCTGGAAGTCGGCCTTCAGCGCCGCAACGGTGAATGCGTCCGCGGTGACGCCAGGGGAGAGCAGGTAGCGGTTGGCGAACAGCGCCTGTTCGTCCGGGCCGTTCAGCGCGTTCTGGCCGTTGCTGACCAGGGTGAACAGCCCGGTCTTCCCCAGCGCCTGCGCCATCGCCGTGCTGATGCGGGCGAGGTCGGCGGGCGGGGCGTTCTCGATCCCGGCCAGGATCAGGCTGGCCGCGCTGCCGCCTTGCAGTTCCTGCAGCATGAAACGGCTCGCCTCGGTTCGGCCGGCCGGCAGGAAGGCGGCCATGTCTGTGCGCACCGGTACCGTACGGAAGGCGAGAGCCGCGATGGCCGCTGCCACCAGGACGGCGACGAGCAGGGGCAGCCGGTTCACCGTCATGCTAGGGCTTGAGCCTGCCAGCCGGGAGACGACGTCATGAGCCCTGCCGCGTGGATACCAGGGTCAAGCCCTGGCATGACGGTACTGGGGCATCACGGTTGCGGCGTGATGGTCAGCGTGTCCGTGTCGCCGTTCGGCGCGATCGTCTCGATGCTGCGCAGGTCGGCACCGCCGGCCAGCCGCACTTCCCTGACCAGTTGCGCGACGGCCGGGTCGCGCGGTTGCAGCACGATGTGCCAGTCGGCCGCAGTGCCGGTGCCGGATACGTCGTAGCTCTGGCGCAAAGCGGCGAGGTCACCCGAGAGCGCACCACGGATCGTGTCCACCAGCGTGCGGATCGCGGGTTGGCCGCCAAGGTCCACCACGCGGGGCGGCTCACTGCCGCCGTCCACCACCAGCCGGTTACCATCGACCACCAGGCTCTCGTACTGCGGCGCGGTGGTGATCTTCTCCAGATGATCGGGCTTGCGGAAGGCGAGGCGGCCCTCGCTGTGCAACGCGGTCGTTAGGGCGGCGACCGTCTTGTCCTCCACGAAGCTGGCCTTGCGCGCCGGGGCTTGGGCCAGGTGGGCCATGACCTCATCCAGCGGCAGCGCGGCTTGTTGGGCCGAGAGATTTGCTGACCACAGGGTTGCGAGAAGCAGCAGCCATTTGCTTCCCATGGGGCCGCGCTTGGGTCGGTGCATGCGGCGCACGCTCCCAGAAGGGGTAGAAGTTGAACCAATTGAACGGATGGGCGCGGCACGCCGTCTCCAGCCAGGCGGCATAACGCGTGACCGCGGCCAAAAGGTCCGCCTGCCGTGTGGCGCGGCGCAGGATCACCTTGTCGGCAAAGCGCTCGAAGGTCACGGCGTAGCGGCGATGGCCGATGCGCACGGCGCTGAACAGCAGCACCGGGGCGCCCAGGCTGGCGGTGAGCACGAACGGACCGGCCGGGAAGCCGGCGGGGCGGCCGAAGAACGGCACGGTGATCTGCCGTGCCCCGGCCGGGGCACGGTCGGCCAGAACACCCACGATGGCGCCGGACGCGACCGCCTCGTGCGCACGCAGCATGGATCGCACGTCGCCGACCTGGATCACGTCGCGGCGCAACGCCGGGTCGAGGGCCTCCATCGCGCGGGTGAAGGCGCCGGCGTTGTCCCGGTGCATCAGCATGCGCACCGGCACCGGGGCACGCTCGGCCAACTGGCGCAACACCGCGAAGCTGCCGAGATGGGCACCCAGCAGAACGCAACCTCGCCCGTCTGCAACCGTGGCTTCGATGAGGTCGAGGCCATTCACCTCGAGCGAGACCGTGCTCGGCGGGCCGATCAGCATCAGCGTGCGGTCCAGGATGGCGCAGGCGAAGACGTGGATGTGACGCAGCACGTCGCGCGCCCGGGCCGGCCGACCCAGGGCGGTGCCGAGAAAATCACGCGAGGCCGCGCGTGCCTTGGGCGAGGACAGGAAGAACCAAACACTGATACCCGGCAGCACGACACCGCTCGCAAACCAGGCGACATGGCGCAACAGCCACATCATCAGCGTCACCAGCCAGCCGGCCCCGCGCTCCGGTGCCTTGTTCCAGGCGGTCAAGCGACCGTTTCCTGAGGAGCGGCTGTGACCGTGCCCTGCAACACGATACGGCCGCCGCTAACGCAAACGAAGCTGGTGCGGCCGTTCGGTGCGGTGCGGCGCTGGATCTTCACCTCCATCCCGGGCTCGACGGGGGCGATGAACTTGGCGCTGACCAGCGTGGTCCCCGGCAAGCAGGCGAGCACCTCGTCCAGCAGCACGACGCCGGGCACGATGGGACGCCCGGGGAAGTGACCTGGCAGGCTCGGGTGATCGTGGGCGACGGTGAACCGGCCGACCAGGACGTCCTCTCCCCCTCCCCTTGAGGGAGGGGGCGGGGGGAGGGGTGGCGACGCACAAACCAGCGGACTGAGAGCCTCGCTGGGCAGATCACGGAGCTGTGGCCACCCCTCCCCCAACCCCTCCCTCAGGGGGAGGGGGGAAGGTGTCGGCTGGCTCACGGTGTGGCCAGTTTCTGCAGTGTCGAGGCAGCCAGCTTGCCCAACTCGTTGCGGGGCAGACGGTCCAAATGGACGATGCGGCGGGGCAGGAACAACGGGTCGATCTGGCCGCGTAGGGCGGCGATGATAGAGTCCGAGGTTGCGCCCGGCGCCACCACCAGCGCCGTCATGCGCGCGTTGACCCGGTCGTCGACGGGCGGCGGCACGAATACGCCGTCCTGCACGCCGGCCACGGCGATCAGCGCGCGATTGAGCCCCGCCAGCGAGGCGCGGCGGCCGCCCAGCTTCACCACGTCGTTGCGGCGCCCGAGCAGCCGGAAGCCACCGGAGGGCAGGTGTTCGACATCGTCGTCCAGCGCCGTGTCGGGGGCGCCCTCGGCTTGCACCAGCAAACCCCGGTCGGCGCCCGACAGGCGAACGGACGGGTAGGGGGTCCACTCCGGCCCCGCGACGGTGCGCCGGCTGGCGATCGAGCCGACTTCGGTGGCACCGAAAATCTCCCAGACCTCGGTGCCCCATTGCTGCTCCGCTGCCGCTGCCAACGCCGGGTCGAGCGGGGCGGTGGCAGAGATGATGCTGCGCAGGGCGGGCAGCTCCGTTTGGTCAGACACCAAGGTGCGGAGCTGCAGCGGGGTCGTCACCAGCAGGCGCTCGCCCGGCACGGCGTCGGCGGCGCTGCGGATGTCGGCGGGGAAGAAGGCGGGGCCGCACCAGGCCGAGCAGGGGGCGTGCAGCGGCCACAGCACCGTCGTCTCGAACCCGTACATGTGTTGCGGTGGAACGGTCCCGACGATGGTGGCGGGGTGAGCCACGTCTAGGCCGAACGCGGCCCCCGCATCCCGGCTGCGCGCGGCCAGGGCGCCCCATAGCTTGGTGTGGGCGACCGGCTCCCCCGTGCTGCCGGACGTGAACACGACCGCAGCGCATTGCTCGGACGGGATCAGCGGGCTGGCGGCCCGGTCGTCGCCCGGGGGCGGCACCGCGACCCGGGGCAGCGGCAGTGGCAGGTCCGCCTCGTCGTCGCACAACGCGATTGCGTCCGCGTGCTGGGTGGTGAGGGCTCGCAGCCGGTGCGGCGAGCGGTCGCTGGTGAGCAGGCTGGTCTGCCCGCGCAGCAGCGCCGCCGCGAACCCGACGGCGAAGGCATACCGACCGGCGCAAAGGTTGATCGCGTAACGCGCTTCGGGCAGGCGCTGCGCCAGGCGCACTGCGTCGGCGGCGAAGTTTCCCGCCGTGACGTCGCGCCCAGGGAGCCGGAACAACACGGCAGCCTCAGCGCGATCGGTGAGGGCAGTCTGGCTCACTTCGTCCGGTGCGCGCCGATATACGCCGCCAGATTGCGCAGATCGCTGAAGATCGTGCCGTTGCGCTCGTCGTCGGACTTCAGTTCCAGCCCGTAGTGGCGAGAGATCGCGAGCGCCAGTTCAAGCGCGTCGATCGAGTCGAGGCCGAGCCCCTCGCCGAACAGCGGCGCGGTGGGCTCTATCTCGGCGGCCGTGATCTCCAGGTGCAGCGACGCTACGATCAGCTCGGCCAGCTCTGCCTCGAACGGGGGTGGATCGGCGTTGATGATGGGATTGTTCTCGGTGAGGGTGTTCACGGGCTTTTCCTCGACTACAACGTAGCGATCCGTATAGCGGTGGGCAAACGCTTCGGCCGAAATGGGGCGAATAACATGGACGGCGGGTTTGTGCACCGGATCAAGCGTGCAAGCGTCTCGGTGGGCTGGGCCGCCGCCATGGCCACGCCGTTCGTCACGCACGTGGCCATTGCCACCGGGCGGTTCGCGACGGAGGCGGCGGTGCTCGCCTTGATCCAGATTGCTCTGCTCGGGGCGCTGACGATCCACCGGCTGCGGGGCTGGCTCCGTGTCGCCGCCGTAGCCGGGGTGGGCGCATTGCTGGTGGCGCTGGGCGTGCGGATGGTCAGGCCGGGAACGATCGGACTGATCGCGACGTCGGGGCTGTCCCACACGTGCATCTACCTGTCGCCCCTCTTTCTGTTCAGCCGCAGCCTGCAGCCGGGCCGTATCCCGCTGGTCACGGTGCTGGCGGCAAGGTTGCGCGGCATTTTGTCGCCGGAAATCGAGGCGTACACGCGAAATGTGACAAAGGCGTGGTGTGTGTTCTTCACGATGCAGCTGGTGACGTCTGTGATGCTGCTCACGTTTGCGCCGGTTCGGATCTGGTCGTTGTTCGTCAACGTGCTGGATGCGCCCATGGTCGGGGCGATGTTCGCGGCGGAATACGCGACCCGGCGCTGGCGCTTCCGCGGCCAGCGCCATATCTCGCCGGTGGCAACCCTCCGTAGCTTTGCGCGCGACCGTGCCCCCTGAGCGGTGGCGGCCGACCATCGCGGTCAAACTCTCGGCCGGGGTGCACGGCACGGCGGTCGGGCTGCTTGCCTTGCGGCCGGGATGGTGGCCGGGCTTGCTCGCCACGGTGCTGGCGGATCACATCCTGCTGGGAGCTGCGGGGATGTGTCCGCGCACCCAGTTGCTCGGCCCGACCGTGTCGCGCCTGCCGCAGCCACGCCGCGCCGTGGCGCTCAGCTTCGACGACGGCCCCGACCCGGCGGTCACCCCGCGCGTGCTCGACCAGCTCGCGGCGGCCGGCGCGACGGCGACATTCTTCTGCATCGGGGAGCGGGCGCTTCGCCACAAGGCCCTGGTCCGCCGCATCGTGGCCGAGGGTCATGCGGTCGAAAACCACACGCTGACCCACAAGCTGCACTTCGCCTTCCTGATGGGCTCGGCCCTGCGGCGCGAGATCGTGGACGCGCAATCCGCCCTCGCCGACGTCGCGGGCATCGCCCCGCTCTGGTTTCGCGCCCCGATGGGCATCCGCGGCCCGCAGCTCGACCCGGTGCTGCACCGCGCCGGTCTGCACCTGATGGCGTGGAGCCGGCGCGGCTACGATACGCACTCGGCCGACCCGGAGCGTGTGCTGGGCCGGCTGGTCGGCGGCGTCACCCCTGGCGACATCCTGCTGATGCATGACGGCAATTGCGCACGCCGGCCCGGCGGTGAGGCGGTGGTGCTGACGGTGCTGCCCCGCCTGCTCGACCATCTCAGGGCGTCCGGGCTGGCCGCCGTGCCACTCTGCGCGCCCGCAGCAGCCGCGGTAAGCGGACCAGAAAGCCCAGCATCAGCCGGATATGCATCCATGTGAGCAGCGCGTTGTCCCGGCCGTATTGAAAGTGGCTGATCCCGCCTTGCTCCGCCGTCAGGTAGCGGACGGGGGCGGGGAGGTTCACGGGCGGGACACCGGCCCAGCACAGCCGCACCGCCGCCTCCGCGTCGAAATCGTAGCGCCGCATCCACCGCTGCCGCTCCATGATCCGCAGCAGGGGGGCGACGGGGTAGACCCGGAAGCCGAACAACGAGTCGCCGATGCCGGCCCACAACGTTTCCAGTCCGACCCAGAAGTTGGAGATCCGGCGGCCCCCGACGCGCAACGCTGGTGCGTCCGGACCGAACTGCGGCAGCCCCAGGATCATGGCATCGGGACTGGCGCGGGAAGCTGCGGCGAAGTCCGGGATCATCTCCGCCGGGTGCTGCCCGTCGGCATCGATCGTGACGGCGTGGGTGAAGCCCGCGGTCGCCAAGGCCCGCAGCCCATGCAGGATCGCCGCTCCCTTACCGCTGTTGCGGGGCAGGCACAGTACGCGCAGGCCTGGCGGCTGCAGCGCGGCCAGCATTTCGGCCGAGCCGTCGGTGCTGCCGTCCAGCACGACCCACACGTCCGGCCAGGCTTCGCACGCCGCTTGCACCGAGTGAAGCAGCGCCGGGCCGGTGTTGAAGGACGGCATCAGCACGGCGTGTCTCAATTGCGGGCGAGTTCGGTCTGAAAATAGGCATGCAGCCGGTCGGAGAACGCGGTGGCGGACCCCTCGACGGCGAACCGCTCGCCGAGCCGGGCGCGATACACCAGCGGGAAGTCCGGCCGGCGCCAGAGTGGCCACCCTTTGCTAATGTAAGGTGAAGACGCCTGCAGGAAGATCGTCTGCACCGGTGCGCCGGCCTGTCGGGCCATCAGCACGAACCCGGCCTTGAACGGGCCGACCGGCGCCGTGACGGTGCGGGTGCCCTCCGGGAAGATCAGTAACTGGCTGCCGTCCCGCATCGCCTCGGCCGCCTGCCGGACCAGCTGGTGCGGGGCGTCGTTGCGGATATAGCCGGCAAGCCGTGCGCCGGCCCCGAGCGCCGGGTTATCCCACAGCGAGGCCTTGGCGATGCACACGACCCGGGGCAGGCGGGAGGTGACGAGCAACGCGTCCAGCAGGGTAGGGTGGTTGGGGGCGATCAGCAGCCCCGGCTCGTCCCGCAAGGCATCGATCGCAGACAGGTCGAACCGGGCCAGCCCGGCAACGCGCATGAGGCCGAGCAGGGTGCGGAAGCCGCCCATGATCATGATCTGGCCGAACCGCTTGGACCGGCGGCGCGGCAGCAGCCAGTAAAGCACGTTGGCCGGCAGGTTCCAGCCGAGGAAGACCAAGCCGAAGGCGGCGAGCACGCCGTAGAACGCGACCGTCTGATACGCCCACAGCAAAGGCTCGCTCGGCCACGCTCGGCGAGCCGGGACAGCGGCATGCATCGGCGGTTCCACCCGGTCTTAATGGACCATTGTTAGCTTGGATGGTCGGCCACGGTCCAATTTCCCCCGCGACGGCCAGCAAGGCGCTTGCCACAGACAATACTAAGATATATCTTAGAACTGTCGAAAGCAGAGGAGCGAACGACATGCATCACAGACACAGAGACCACGATCATTCCCATCATGGGCGCGGCGAACGGTTTGTTCGGGGCGAACCCCGGACCGGCTTTCTCGGCGGCGAACACGGCGAGCGGGGCCACCATCACGGCGGGCGCCGCGGCGGCCGGATGTTCGACCACGGGGAGTTGCGCCTGGTGGTCCTGGCCCTGATCGCCGAGCAGCCGCGGCACGGCTACGAGATCATCAAGGCGATCGAGGAACGCCTGGCCGGCAGCTACAGCCCGAGCCCCGGGGTGATCTACCCGACGCTGACCATGCTGGAGGAACTCGGTCATGCGACTGTCTCCGAGGCGGGCGGCAAGAAGCAGTACGCGATCACCGAGGCTGGTCAGGCCGTTCTGACCGAGAACAAGGCCGCCGTGGATGCGGCCCTGGCGCGGATCCAGGCGGTT
The DNA here is from genome assembly GCA_964242215.1 of uncultured Acetobacteraceae bacterium. GTDB lineage: Bacteria > Pseudomonadota > Alphaproteobacteria > Acetobacterales > Acetobacteraceae > LMUY01. Next base: position 19,759 of record CAXTCJ010000085.1, read on the forward strand.
GGCACCATGCGCGGCAGTTCGGGAGCTCCGCAGATCCTGCGCGCGATGGAGAACCTGAAGCTGGCTCTGCGCCTGCGGATGGATCGTGGCCCGCTGACCGAGCCGCAGCTGCGGCAGGTTGCCGAGGCACTGGATGCGGCCGCGGTCGCGGTGGAGCGCAGCTGATGCAGGCCTTGCGGGCCGCCGTGGCCACGGAGCAGGGCAGCCGCTACCTGCAGCAGCTCTGCAAGCATTGGAGCCATCGCTTCCAGGTCGAGTTCGATCCAGCCCAGGGGGTCGTCAACCTGAACGGTGCGGTGTGCCGGTTCCAGGCGGCGCCGCACCAATTGGTCATGACGCTAGAAGGGACCGACGATCTGGAGCGGATGTCCGGGGTGGTGACCGAACACCTGAAGCGGTTCGCGTTCCGTGAGGAGTTAGCGGTCACGTGGATGCCGGCCTGACTCGGTGCGTCGTCCCGCATCCTCCTCCGTTCTTCACGGGGGAGGGGGACCGCGCGAAGCGTGGTGGAGGGGGCATGGGCACCGACCGTGCCGCGCCCCCTCCGTCGGCTTCGCCGCCACCTCCCCCGTGAAGAACGGGGGAGGATTGAACTGTCGACAGGGGTTGACCCGACGGTCCTTTGGCGGAGGATCGCCTGTCCCGTTCGGAGTTTTTGCCCATGGCCACGCACCGCATCGCTGCCTCGCCCGAGACCATCCGCTGGGGCATCTTCGACGCGGCGTTTCCGCCGCTGCTGACGGTGCAGTCGGGAGACACGGTCGTGCTGGAATGCCTGTCCGGCACACCCGAGACGCTGCCCCCACTGGAGCGGGGCTTCACCATCCCGCCGGCGTTGCTCGACATCCACCGCGCCAATCCGCCCCGCATGTCTGGCCATATCCTGACCGGGCCGGTGGCGATCGCGGGGGCCGAACCCGGCGATACGCTCGAGGTCCGCATCGACGCGATCGAGCTAGGGTCGGATTGGGGCTATTGCGGGTTCCGCCCGCTGGCCGGGACCATACCGGAGGATTTCCCGGAGCGTTGGCTTAGCCACATCGCCGTGGATCAGAAGGCCGGCACGTGTCAGCTGCCCTGGGGCCCGGAGCTGGCGTTGTCGCCATTCTTCGGCGTCATGGGCGTGGCCCCGCCGCCGAATTACGGGGCAATCTCCACCAAGGAGCCGCGCGAGCATGGCGGCAACCTCGACAACAAGGAGCTGGGAGCCGGTGCCACCTTGTTCCTGCCGGTCTGGGTGCCCGGCGCGAATTTCTCCGCCGGCGACGGCCATGGCGTGCAGGGTGACGGCGAGGTCTGCATCAACGCGCTCGAGACGTGCCTGACCGGCACGTTCACCTTCGTGCTGCACAAGGGAGCCCGACTGGCCACCCCGCGCGGCGAGACCGCTACGCATTATATCAGCATGGGCCTGAACGAAGATCTGGACCTCGCGATGAAGCAGGCGCTGCGGGAGATGATCGCGTTCATCTGCGCCCGCACCAACCTGTCCCGCGAGGAGGCCTATGCCACCTGTTCGCTCGCCGTCGACTTCCACGTGACCCAAACCGTGAACGGCGAGAAGGGCGTGCACGGCATGTTGCGCAAAGGGCTGCTGTTTTGACCATCGCTAGTAGCTGAATCGGAGTTACCCACAAGTTTTTGTGTTTGACACCTAGTCCGGACCGATTCCTGCCGCTACCGTATCTTGGGTTAGCTTCACGGGAAGGCACAAGCCATGGATTGGACGGATGACGTCATCAGCCGGCTGAAGGCGCTTTGGGCCGAGGGGCACTCGACGGCGGAGATCGGCCGCCGCATGGGGGTGTCCAAGAACGCCGTGGTGGGCAAGGCACACCGGTTGGCGCTCGATGCCCGCCCCTCGCCGATCCGCCGCGGCCCACCCGGCGAGGCGCCGAAGCGGCCCGCGGCCAAGCGCGTCACCGGCCCGACTTTGCCGACGATGGAGACGCCGTCGATGGAGAGGTCGACGATGGCACTGGCGGCAGTCGAGCCCGAGCGGGTGCCCGAGCGCACACCCGAGCGCGCAATGGTTCGGCCTCTGCCACGCCCGGCACCGGTGCAGGCGCCCGTGTTGCGCGCCGTCAACCGGACGGGGGGAGGCCGGCTGGTGGCCTGCTGCTGGCCGATCGGGGAGCCGGGCACGCGCTCCTTCCGCTTCTGCGATGACGAGTCGCTGCCGGGCAAGCCGTATTGTCGGACGCACGCGGCGCTAGCCTATGTAAAGATCCGCGACCGCCGGGAAGATGCCGCCTAGCATCCGCCCGCACGGATTTCGTTGCGAAAGTGCGCCTTCCTCAATTACGTTTGGCCCTGGCCGTGAATGGCGGCCGGGGGATGCGGGCCTGGCCCGCTCCGGACGATAGGGGAGTGGCGGCTTCATGGCACTCGGCGTGGTCAAGTGGTTCAACCCGACCAAAGGGTATGGCTTCATTGCCCCGGAGACCGGCGGTAAGGATATTTTCGTGCACATCAGTGCCGTCCAGCGCGCCGGCCTGCCGGGTCTGGACGAGGGCCAGAAGGTCAATTTCGAGGTCGAGGAGCAGCAGAACGGTCGCGCTTCGGCCGTCGGATTGTCCCCGGCGGAGTAATCGACTTCGTTACGCTTGCCGCAAGCCCTTGCCGGTTATGTCCGGCACGCGTAGCTAGTCGACATGACGACACGATTAAATTCCGCCATGACGGCGCCACGCCAGCGCCGTACGGCGCTCGATGCCGACTCGGTCCGTTCCGCTTATCGCCGTTGGGCCTCAGTCTACGACGCGCTCTTTGGCGGCATTTCCGCACCGGGCCGCCGTCGGGCGGTCGATGCGGTCAACGCGCTGCCGGGTCAGGACGTGCTGGAAGTGGGGGTCGGCACCGGCCTCGCCCTGCCGCACTACCTCGCCAATAAGCGCGTCACTGGCATCGATCTGTCGTCGGACATGCTGCAACGCGCCCGGACCCGAGTCGCACGCGAGTGTCTGGCCAACGTGGTGGGGCTGCAGGAAGGCGATGCGGAGGCGACCGGCTTCGCCGATGCCCAGTTCGATATCGCGGTCGCCATGTTCGTGGCGTCCGTCGTGCCCAACCCGCGGCGGTTGTTGGCGGAGATGCGCCGGGTGGTGAAACCCGGCGGCACGCTGCTGTTCGTCAACCATTTCGCGGCCGCGGGCGGCGCGCGGCTTGCTGTCGAGCGCGCGATGGCCCCGGCCGGGCGGGCGTTGGGCTGGCATCCAGACTTCAAGACCGAGGCGCTCTTGCCGCCGGAGGATCTGGCGCGGGCCATCAGCACACCGGTACCACCGGTTGGGCTTTTCACCTTGGTCCGGCTGCCCAACTGAGCGGTTGTTGCTGTCCCGACCTTGATCTGGTGCGGGGGCTCAGTTAGTGCGGCACCGTACGATGCGCGTTAGGGGATGTTGAGGGAATGAAGCATATTCGGCGCTTTCTGGCGCTCCCCGTGCTGGCATTTGGGGCGGTCCTGCCAGCCGCGGCGCAAACGCCGCATCCTTGGCAAATCGGCATGCAGGCGTCGCATAGCCCGGTCGAGACCGGCATCCAGAGCCTTCATGCCCTGGTAAACGGCCTGATGATCGCTGTGGTGGTCTTCGTGGCCGCTCTTCTGCTTTATGTGATCTGGAAGTTCGACAGGAAGCGCCATCCGGTCGCCAGCCGCATCAGCCACAACACGATCCTCGAAGTCGCCTGGACCGTCATCCCGGTGCTGATCCTGGTCGTGATCGCGATCCCGTCGTTCCGCCTGGTCTACTTCGAAGACCGCACGCGCGATGCCGACATGACGATCAAGGTCACCGGGCATCAGTGGTATTGGGAATACACCTACCCCGACAGCGGCAACATCGACTTCAACAGCATGATGATCGCCGACGAGGACATTAAGCCGGGCCAGATCCGCCGCCTGTCGGTGGACAACCCCTTGGTGGTGCCAGCTGGCAAGAACATCCGCATCCTGACAACGGGGGCGGACGTCATCCACAGCTTCTTCGTCCCGTCGCTGGGCGTGCAGCGCTATGCAATTCCGGGCCGCACGATCGAAACCTGGATGAAGGTCGACAAGCCCGGCGATTATTACGGCGAATGCAACCAGATTTGTGGCACAAATCACAGCGCGATGCCGATCCACGTGCAAGCGATGACGGATGCGGATTACCAGACGTGGCTTGGGCAGGCGAAGACCAAGTTCGCCAGCGACGCCGGGCCGGGCGAGCAGCATTTCGCGTCGGTTGCCACGCCCTAATACGGGCCTATTTGACCATCAGGGCCGCATCGCGCGCGGCGCAGGAGAGTTCGGACGATGTCGGCCACAACCCATGACCACACGCCAGATCACGCTCACGATGATCACCACGGCCACGCGCCCGGCTTCGTGCATCGCTGGCTGTTCTCGACCAACCACAAGGATATCGGCACGCTCTATCTGATCTTCGCCGTGATGGCGGGGACGGTCGGTGGTGTGCTGTCGCTGATCATGCGTGCCCAGCTGCAGTCGCCGGGCAACCACCTGATCGCATCCGGGCAAGCCTGGAACAGCCTGGTCACGGCGCATGGCCTGATCATGATCTTCTTCACGGTCATGCCGGCGATGATCGGTGGGTTCGGCAACTGGTTCGTGCCG
>CAXTCJ010000086.1:0-9138 GCA_964242215.1 uncultured Acetobacteraceae bacterium
AGGCGTGTCGAGCAGTTGCCGGACGCGGCTTGCCAGGGCGTCCATCGGGAACGGCTTGGTCATCACGTCCGCGCCGGCCTCGAAGTCCGTATTGTCGAGCATGCCCTGGCCGGCATACCCGGTGATGAACAGCACCTTCAGTCCCGGACGCAATCTGTGGGCAGCATCGGCGAGTTGTTTGCCGTTCATACCACCAGGCATGCCGACGTCACTCACGAGCAAATCGATCCGGCTGTCCGACCGCACCAACTGAAGCGCCGCCTCGCCGTCGCCAGCCTCGAGGACACGATAGCCGCGGTCGGTTAGAACATCGCTCACCAGCATGCGTACGGCCGCCTCGTCGTCCGCCACCAGCACCGTTTCACCCTGACCGGACGGCAGGAGCGAAAGACCGGGCGAAGCAGCCGCGTCCGTCCGTGCGTCCAACAGGTTGCGCGGCAGATAAAGCGCCACCGCCGTACCGTGGCCGGGTGCCGAGCGGATATACGCCTGCCCACCGGACTGGCGCGCAAAGCCGTAGATCATCGACAGGCCGAGGCCCGTGCCGAGACCGAGCGGCTTGGTCGTGAAAAACGGTTCGAAGGCATGCGCAAGGACCTCCGGCGACATGCCGGCGCCGGTGTCCGTCACCTTGAGGCAGACATACTCGCCCGAGGAAAGTTCGTGCAACTCGGACACCGCTTTGCCCAGGATCTCGTTCGATAGGTCGATCCTAAGCCGGCCACCCTGCGGCATCGCGTCGCGCGCATTGATGCACAAGTTCAGCAACGCGTTCTCGAGCTGGTTCTGGTCCACCAGCGTGGTCCAAAGATCCGGCGGCGCATTCGTCGCCACGCCGATCTCGGGCCCCATCGTCCGGCGCAGCAGGTCTTCCATGCCGGCGATCAGACGGACCATGTCAGTGGGCTTGGGGCTGAGCGTCTGACGACGGGAAAATGCCAGCAGCCTGTGGGTCAGCGCCGCCGCCCGCTTGGAGGCGCTTTGGGCCGCATCGATGTAGCGCGGCAAGGCGGCGTAACGACCCTCGCGCACACGCGTGCCCAGCAATTCCAGGCTCCCGGCAATCGCGGTGAGCAGGTTGTTGAAGTCGTGCGCCAGCCCGCCGGTCAGTTGGCCGACCGCCTCCATCTTTTGCGATTGGCGTAGTTGCTCCTCGGCCTTCGCCAGGGCCTCGGCCGCTTGCTTGGCTTCGGTGATGTCGCGCGCCACGCAATAGAAACAGTCGCGCTCGCGCACCACCGCCCATGAGAGCGAGCGGTCCTCGCCGCCGCGCGTGCGCAACCGGTTTTCGAAACCGGAGGTTCGCGCGCCCTCCGCCAACTGCGCCATGGCCTGGCTGATCGATTGTGCCGGGTTCGCGTCCTCCAGCCACGCGGTGGTCCGCCCCAGGATCTCACTCTCGGGCCAGCCGAGCAGCCGTTCCCATGCCGGGTTGATGCTGATCCACACGCCCGACGCATTGGCGACGCCGAGCAGGTCCTCGCTGACACGCCAGATCCGGTCGCGCTCGCGGGTGCGCTCGGCGACGCGCTGCTCCAACGTTTCGTTCAGCGTGCGCAGTTGCGCCTCGGTGTACTTGGCGGCGGTGATGTCGTAGATCACGCCGCTGAAGCGCACGCCCAGCGCCTCGCTGTCGCCGACATATTCGCCCCGCCGCATGAACCAGCGCACCTCACGGGTCTGGCTGCCGGGCGTGATCACGCGGAACTCGGCATTGCTGACGAACCCGGCGGGCCGGATACTCGCCGGGTCCACGATCGGCGGATCGCCCTCATGCACCACGGCGTTGATGGTGCGGAGCGGCAGGTTCGACGCCACGTGCAGACCGAGCATGCTGCAGAACTTGGCGGAGACCGACACCGTTCCGAAGCCGAGCGTGTATTCGAATGTGCCCACCCCGCCGGAACTCTGCGAGATGCGCAGCTGTTCCTCGAGCCGCTTCTGCTCGGTGATGTCGACCAGCACGCCGCCGAACCGCAGCGGAGTCCCGTGCTCGTCGAAAAGGCTGCGGCCGCGCAGGTGAACCCAGCGTACGCTGTCGCCCCCGACGGGTACGATGCGGTATTCTTTCGACAGCAACTCGGCGCCGCGCGCGATGCCGCCGATCGCCAGGCGGATACGGTCGCGGTCCTGTGGGTGGATGATGGAAAAGAAGACGGCGCCGGAAATCCCCGCCAGCGCCTGCTCCGATGTGAGGCCGTATAGCGCGGCAAAGGCCGCATCGCCGACGAACTGCTTGGTTGTTAGTCGCCACTCCCAGGCAGCCGCCGCACCCGAGGCGACGAGGATCGTCCGTAGCCGGTCTATGGTTGCGTGATCACTGTCCGATTGCGCGTCAGGCGGCAGCAGACTCGTCATCCATCACGCTCGCTATGAACTCACGCACGAGCTGCCGCATCGAGTCGAGCGTCGGCAGGCCCATCAGCATGGCAATGTAGCCGCGTATGTCGCGATCCTGAACGGAAAAATTTATGTACAGGAACATGACGAGTTCGTCGGTGCTCCGCGACGGATCCAACTCCAGCACGTCCGCGCCGCTGCCATGGAGAACTTGCGGTAAACCCAGGCTGATGCTTCTACGCAACATGTTGGCCATCGAGCCGAGGCAGCCGTTCAGGATCACATTGCCCGTCTCGGCCAACGCCTCCTGTTCCATCTCGGCCGCGTCCTCCGGCAGAAACTCCTCCCGCAGCACGGCGCGCACCAGTTCGAGGCTGCTCGCCTGCGGGAAGATCAACAAGGCGCGGCCGTCGAATGCCCCTGCGAAATCCTGCCGGACGGCGACGAGTTGGTCGCTCTCCCGTTCCGCGATAAGCGCCATGGCTTGAGTTGCATCGACGATCTCGATCGACGGGACGGACAGGAACACCTGCTTGCCGACCATGATCCGCAGCGACGCCGCTGCCCGGCTGACGCCGATATTGACCAGCTCCGTCAGCGCATCGAGTTCGAGGTCCGTCAGATGCACGCCGGCCATCGTTTAGGTCCCGGCCCTCAGGCGCAGCGCGGCACCGGAGATGAAGCCGCGCAGCCCGTCCTGGGTCAGCGGCTTGCCGACGAAGGTCGCGTTCACGGCGCGCGCCGCGGCAATGATCTCGTCCTGCACGTTGGCGGTGATCACGGCGATCGGCATCGTCGGGTATAGCCCGCGCAGGTGTCCAGCGAGATCGATGCCGTTGCGGCCCGGCATGTTGTAGTCCAGCAGCGCCACATCTACTTTGTGGTCGTTCGCCAGCTGCAGCGCCTCGTCGGCGTTGGCGGCTTCCAACCGGACCCAGTCCGGCTGCAAGCCGGTGAGTGCCTTCGCTGCGACGATACGTGCCAGCTTGCTGTCATCGACGATGAGCACCGTCACGGGCATCAGATGCACCTCATTGCGTGCCGGGCACGGATGCCGGCCATACCCTGCTATGCCGTCATCGGGATAGCCGTGTCCAGGGATCACCGCTCCGTAAGGGGTAGCTGGGTGCCAAAACCAGCAATGGCTGCAACCACTTGGCGAAAAATGGGTCCGCCGGTGAACCGGACACGGTCGGGCGAAGGCACAGCAGGACCTGGAACAACGAGGTGTGCAGGCGGCGCACGCCCGACAGGTCGACCCGGCGCTGCGGGTCCGCGAGCAGCAGGGATAGCAGCAGCTCCGCCTCCTCCACCCCGCAATCGCCAGTCAGGCTGATCGAGGCGCCATCCAACACCACACTCATGCTGTCATGCCTGGGCTACCAGGTCCGGCAGGTCCAGCACGAGCATCACGGTGCCATCGCCCAGCAAGGCGCTGCCGAGCAGGCCGGGCATCCCCGCAAGCAAGCCACTCATCGGGCGCAGGACGGTTTCGAGCCGCTCGCCAAAGCCGTCCACCTGGATGCCGACCCATTCGCCGGCGCACGAGACGACGACGACTTTGATGTCCGGCTCGATGTCCGGCTCGATGTCTGGCCCAGCGTCCGGCCCGTGCCGCTCAGCCGGTTGCATCCCGAGCAGACTGGCCAGCGTGAGCAGCGGCACGGTCGCACCGCGGAGCGCGAACGCCGCCCCCTCCCGCACCGGCACAACCCGCGTGGTGGGAAGGCGCAGCGTTTCGGTGATCGCCTCGATCGGGATGCCGAAGCTCTGCCCGGCGGCGAAGACCTGCACCAAGGTCGTGACCACGATGGCCTGCGGAATGGTGAAGCGGACGGTGGTGCCCTTGCCCAGCGCGCTCGCCACCGTCACGCGGCCCCCCAGGGCGGCGAGCGAGCTGCGCACTGCGTCCAGCCCCACGCCCCGGCCCGAGATGTCGGTGACCGACCCGGCGGTGGAGAAGCCGGGCATGAAAATGAGGTCCACGACGGCATCATCGGCGAGCGCATCCAAGTGCTCGCGGCCCATCAGCCCCCGCGCGAGAACCGTGTGCCGCAGCATGTCGGGATCGATGCCGGGTCCGTCATCGGTGACCTCGATCGCTAGCCGTTCACCGTCCCGGCTGGCGTGCACCGCGACCCGGCCCACCTCGGGCTTGCCAGCCGCCAGCCGGGCCGGCGCAGGCTCGATCCCGTGGTCGATGGCGTTGCGGAGCGTGTGCAGCAGGGGCTCGAACAACCCGTCGGCAATGCGCTTATCGGCCTCGGTCTCGCCGCCGTGCAGGTCCAGCGTCACCGTTTTGCCGAGGCGCGCGGCGGTGTCCCGGGCCAGGCGCGGCAGCCGCTGCAGGGTCTGCCCGAGCGGCACCATGCGCGCCGCGGACACGGCCCGGGTCAGCTCCCCCACCAGCCGCCCGATCTCCGCCTGGTTGGCTAGCAGGGCGCGGTATACCTCCCGGTTTGTCTCGGCGGCGCGGGCGAGGTGGCCGAGTTGATTCTTGGCGACCACCAGTTCGGCCGCAATGTCGGCGAGCCGGTCGATGCGGGCCGGGTCGACGCGCAAACCGCGCTCCCGCTTCACGACCGGGACCTGCACTTCAACATGCCGGGCCGCGGGGACGGTGGCGATCTCGGCCTGGTCCGGAACCAACCGGAACAGCGTGCGGACCTCGTCGGCGGGCGCGGTCGACAGCGCCTCGATCACCAGGTTGCAGGTGAACGGTTCGAGCGCCGCCGGGTCGGTCGGCTCGCGCGGCTGGATGTCGAGCACCACGAGCCCCGGAACATCGCGCAGCAGCTCCAACGGATCGTCGCCGCGGAAGAAGCAGTCGGAGGTCGGCACATAGCGCAGGCCGGTGATCGCGGCGAGGGGGGGGTGCCGCGCGAGCATCGCCGTCAGCCAGGCGGGTGGACCGGCGTCCACATGCGCCACCTCCGGCTCGGCCCCTGGAACACGCAGCCGGGCCGCGAGCGCACGCGAAACCTCCGCTGCCGTGGCGGGCAGCGCGCCGGTTTGCGCGACGGCCTCGATCCAGCCCTCGACGACGCCGACGCAGCCTAGCAGGGCGTCGATCACCGCGGGGGCCAGGGCGGCGTGCCCGGCGCGCACGGCGCCCGCCAGGTCCTCTGCGACGTGCAGCGCCGCCTCCATCGGGGCAAAGCTGAACAGCCCGGCGGATCCCTTGAGCGTGTGTAGCGCACGGAACACCGCGTCGAGCCGCTCGGGGTCGCTGGGGGCTGCCTCCAGCGCGAACAGGTCGTCGGTCGCCTGCTGCGTGAGCTCACGCCCTTCGACCACGAACTGGTCCAGCAGCTCGTCGCTCACGCGGCCGGCCGCTGATAAACGATGGCGTCGGCAAAGCGCCGCATCTCGAAGCGTGGTGAGATGCGCGACATCGACTCCGTATGGCCGAGGCAGATGAAGCCGCCCGGCGCCAGGGCCTCGAACAGGTTGTTGGCCGCCTCGAGGCGGGACGCCTCGTCGAAGTAGATCAGGACGTTGCGGCAGAAGATCACGTCGAACCGCCCCTGCCGCGCCACGCTCGCCCGGTCGACCAGGTTGACCTGGATGAACCGCACCGACTCCCGAAGGTCTCGGATGATGCGCTGTGTGCTGCCCATCATCGTATCGAAATATCGTCGCAGCACGTCCTCCGGCAAGCGGCTCAGGGCCCGGGCGCCGTACTGGCCGAGTTCGGCGGCGGCGAGCGCGATGGTGTCGATGTCGGACCCGACGATCTCGATGTTGTAGGCGTCTACCATGGCCCAGTTCTCGAGCAGCCAGATCGCGACCGAATACGGTTCCTCCCCGGTCGAGCACGGAGCCGACCAGATGCGGACGAGGTCACCCGGCCCGCGTCGCGACACGATCTCCGGCAACAGCGAATTGCTCAAGCAGGCGAGTTGGTGGTCCTCGCGGTAGAAATAGGTCTCGTTGACGGTGAAGCTGTTGATCAGCGCTTCCGCCTCCGCGTCATCGGCTTCCAGCCGCATCATATAGCCGGGGAAGGTGAGCACGCCGGCCCGTTGCATCCGATCGGTGACCCGACGTTCGATATAGTATCGCTTGGCCTCGCCATACGACATGCCGGTGCGCCGATACAGGAAGTCGCACACGCGTCGCAGGGCGTCGGCGCTCATCTCGGGCGCGTCGGTTCGGTCGGCGGTCATGGGCTTGCACTACGGCTGGCAAAGCCGCTGGTGAAATCGGGGACCCATGCCAGCAACTGCCGGGCGATATCCTGCACGGGAGCCACGACATCGGCGCCGCCGGCACGGACCAGTTCGCCGGGCATACCCCAGACGACCGCGGTCTCCTCCGCTTCGGCGATGGTGCGGCCACCTTCGCGCCGCAGCCGCGTCATGGCGGCGGCACCGTCATTGCCCATGCCCGTCATCAGCACGCCGATGAGGCTGCTGGCCGGCAGGTGCTGCAGCGCCGTGGTCACCAGCCGGTCCACGCTGGGGTGCCAGCGATGCTCGGCGGAGGACGGGGCCGGCATCACCACCGGGCCGGCCGGGCGCTGGCCGACGATGATGTCGGCGTCGCCCCGCCCGATGAACACGCGGCCGGACACGATCGGCATGGATTGCGTCACCTCGATGACCTCGAGCTCGCACAGGCCATCGAGGCGCCGCGCCAGGGATGTGGTAAAGGCGGCAGGCATGTGTTGGGCAACGATCACCGGCCAGGGAAAATTGGCCGGCAAAGCAGACAACACCGCGTCCAGCGCCGGTGGGCCGCCGGTGGAGGTTCCTATCAGCACGATGTTCCGCACGCCGGCGGCGATCGGCACCGGCTGGTGCGTGGCTTGCCGGGGCGGCTCGGCCGGAACGCCCTGAGAACGCAAGCCCTGGGTTCGCAAGCCCTGGGTAGTCAAGCCTTGGGTGTTCAAGCCTTGGGTGCTCAAGCCTTGGGTGCGCAACCTCACCCGCTCGGTCAGGCGCCTGGCCGGCTGCAGCCGGGCCGCAGCGACGCTCCGCAGCTTGGCCAGGAAGGCCGGCCGGAACTCGTCGAGCGCGAGGGAGATGGTGCCCGCGGGTTTGGCGATGAAATCCACCGCGCCGAGCGCCAAGGCGTTCAGCGTCACCGCCGCCCCAGCCTCGGTGATGGCGGAGAGCATCAGCACCCGGCAGGGCCGCTCCAGCATGATCCGGTCCAGGCACGCCAGCCCGTCCATGTTCGGCATCTGCACGTCCAGCGTCACCACATCCGGCTGGAAGCTGTGGAGCTGGGCGATCGCCTCGTGCCCGTCCCGCGCATATTCCACCTGCAGGTCGGGCTCGCCCAGCATCATTGCGCCGAGCGCGCGACGCATCAGTGCGGAATCGTCGACGACGAGAACCTTCACGCGGCCTGGCTGCCCGGGGTAACGGCGACGAGGAGGTCGCGTTCGACCTGGTCGAGCAGGGCCGCCGCGTCGATCAGCAAGGTCATAGCCCCGCCATCCTCCAAGCCGCCATCCTCCAAGACGACGCGGTCGAATACATCGCCCCGCCCGGCGGACAGGCCCGGCGCCGCTTGCAGCGTGTCCGCGTCGACGGTCAGGATGGCGGTGACGGCATCGACGGCGAACCCGGCCTGCAAGCCGCCGATAGTAACGATGATCACCCGCCCGCCCGGTCGTGCCGCCGCCGCGAACCGGCTGGCCTGGTTGATCACCGGCACGACCCGGCCGCGCAAGTTCATCACCCCCTCGACGAAGGCCGGAGTGCGTGGCACCCGCGTCAGGCTGGCGGGGCGGCGAACCACCTCGTCCACCGCCGCGATCGGCAGGCCGTAGCGTTCGCCACCCAGCACGAAGACGACGAATTGTTCCTGCCCGCTCGCCTGCTGCTCCGGCACCTGCACGCCCCCCTGAGCCGCCTGGGCGATGATGCGCCGTGTGGTGGCTTCGTCAAACAGCCCCTCCGGCGCCAGCAGCGAGATCAGGCGCCCATCTCCGACGCGGCCACCGTCGATGTGACAAATGCCTTCCAGCCGGGTCTCGCCCCGGCCGCGACTGAGAATCGCGGGGACCGGGCCGATCGCGCGCCTGGGCACGCGCAGCACGCGGTCGAGGCCGGCCGACACCAAGCCGACGCGGATCCCGCCCAGCGGCACGACCGCTATGCGAAGCATGAGTTCGGGTTCCGGTGGCAAGCCGAGGAGCGCGGCCAGTGAGACCAGTGGCAGGATTTCGCCCTGGAACGGGATGACGCCTAGGATCGCGTCGCCCTCGCCCGCCACCTGGTTCACGTCTGCTGGCAGTTTGAGGATCGCGCTCACCTGGTCCAGCCCGAGGGCGTAGTCCTGGCCGCAGACGCGCAGGGTCACCAATGCCACGTCATCCGCTTCGACCGCTGCCGGCGCCGGGCTGAGGGCGGCGGCCTGGGTGGTGGGTCGCCGGATCGGGGCGGTGAAATGCCGGGCAAGCAGGGCGTTCAGATCGAGCGCGTCCGTATCGCCTTCGGACGACAGGTTCGTCACGGCGTCGACGAGGAAGCCGACGCGCTCGCCACGTCCGGCCACGACGACACGCTGGCTGCGGGACGGTGCTACGGGTTGATCGCCGAGCAGCGTCGCCAAAGAAACCACCGGCAGCACCGTCCCGCGCAAATTGGCCAACCCGAGCAGGCCCCCCGGCGCGTTCGGCACGCGGGTCAACGGACGCGTGCGAACGATCTCGGTCACATCTCCGGCCGGCAGCGACACGGTCCGCCCGGATACGAGCACGGTCAACACGCCGTCCTGATCCTTGGCCGGCGGCACGCTGTTCAAAGCCGTGCCGGGTGGCACGCTCTGCGAAGCCGTGCCGGG
>CAXTCJ010000086.1:9238-24185 GCA_964242215.1 uncultured Acetobacteraceae bacterium
GCGGCACGCTGTTCAAAGCCGTGCCGGGTGGCACGCTCTGCGAAGCCGTGCCGGGTGGCACGCTCTGCGAAGCCGTGCCTGTCGACACGTGATCAGCCTTCCGCGTACTGAAGTTCGTCGGCCAGGCTGGCGATCTCCTCGATGGCCGCGGCGAGGTCCTCCGACCCACGCGCCTGCTGGCGGGCCGCGATGGCCGCTTCGGCGGCGGCACCGCCCATCTCCTCGGCCGCTTGGGCGATCTGGGCCGTTCCCGACAGCACCTCGCGCACGGACACCACGATCGATTCGGAGCCGTCGTGGATCTCCGCTCCCGCCACGCGGATCCCGGCCAGGTCGGCTTCGACGGTGGCCAATCGCTCGGCGACCCCGCCGTTGCGGCCGATCTCCGCGGCCGCGGCGGCAGCCAGGTCCTCGAGCCCGCGCGCAACGGTGCCGACTTGGTCCTGGATGGAGCGCACCACGTCGCGGATGCGGTCCACGTTGTCGCTGGAATCACGGGCCAGGGTGCGGATATCGGCCGATACGACGGCGAACCCACGGCCCCGCTCACCTGCCCGCGCCGCCTCCACCGCGCCGCTGACGGCAAGCATGTTGGTCTGCACCGAGATCAGCGCGATGCTGTCGACGATCTTCTCGATCCGCCGGCAGGTGACGTTGAGACCGCCGACCAACTCGATCACCGCGCGCGTATCGTGCTGCGACTGGCTGACGCTCTCGGCCAAGGCGTGGATGGCCGCGTGGTTGGTCGCCAACCGCGGCGCCAGCAAATCCGCCCGGGCCATCGCGTCGGCCGCGGCGGCACGCGTGATGTTGGCGGCTTGCCCGATTTGCACCATGGCGGTGGTGGATTGATGCGTCGCCGCGGCCTGGGCCTGCGCGCCGCGGCTGATCTCGTCGATCGCGGTGAGGATCTCCCCGGCGGCCCCGGACAATTGCTGCACCGTGGCGGAAAGCTGCTCGGCGGCGGCCCCGACCTGTTCGGCGCTCGCCGTCAGGGCCGCCCCCGCCATCGCCGATTCTGCCATCTGCGCCAGCGAATGGGCGGTCTGCTGGCTCTGCTCGAGCGAGGCCGCCTGCTGCTGCACGGCGCGTTGCGCCTGGGCCGTGGCGGAGGATTGCTGCTCGGCGGCGCTGGCCACCTGCTCGGCGCCGCGCTGGGCCTCGCGCACCCCCGCCTCCGCCTCGATCGCCGCCGTCAGGATTCTTTGCGAGCTGCCCGCGAGGCTGCCCATGTCCTCACGGATGGCAACCAGGCTGCCGATCACGGTCTGCCCGCGTTCGGCCTCGTTGCGCGCCTGCTCGGCCGCTGCCTTGATACGGGCGGCGATGGCACGCATGTCGGTGGCGATCGTATCGGCCAGCGATTGCACTTCGCCGGCCCGCTTCTCCGACACTTCGGCGAAGGCGCGGACCTCGTCGGCGACGACGGCGAAGCCGCGCCCGTCATCCCCGGCCCGCGCGGCCTCGATCGCCGCATTCAGCGCCAGCAGGTTCGTCTGGTCGGCGATATCGCCCACGACGGCGGTGATCTCGGCGATGTTGCCGGCCTGGGCGTCCAGCGCGCCCACGACGTCCACCAGACGGAGCTGGCGGGCCGTGTTGTCCTGCACGGAGGCGACCAGCGCCTCGATCTGCCCCGCCACCGTCACCAGCAATGTTTGCAGCCCCTCGGTCCGGTGGCGCGAGTGTTCGGCGCGCTCGCGGGCCTGGGCGAATACGCTGCCAAGGTTGGCGACGGCAGCTTGCGATTGCTGGGCGGCCCCGGCCGCTTCCTCCGAGGCGGTGGCGATCTGCATCAAAGCGCGGCGCAACTCTTCGGCGGCGGCCGATGCCTCGGCGACGCCGCTGGCGAGTTCCTCGGTCGCGGCGCCGATCCGTTCGGCCGCCTTCTCCCGCCGGGCCCGCTGCCGCTCGCGCGCGCGGCGCTGGGTCGCGGCTGGAATGGGCACTGGCTCGTCCGCCTGGAACGCGGGTGGGGCTTTTCCGGCAAGGTTCGACGTCTTCACCAAGGCCATGATTTTCCTCGCACCTTTTGACGCCCCCAACCGGTAGACGGATCGGCTGGGTTCGACAACAGCGCACAGCGACACAAGGCCGCCGCCATCTGCTAAGCCCTGCGGCTCGGCTACTGGGAGCGGGGTTGGATGGCGCGGCGATGGACGGCACTGGCACTGGTTTGCGGGTTGGCAGCGTTCCTGCCGGGCGGCCCGGCGCGCGCGGCGGAGCAGCCGGCGTACGGCGCGGAACTGGAGGGCTTCGACTATGCCTTCCCCGTCCACCGGTTCGCGTTCACGTCGCAGCGGCAGGACATCGCGATGGCGTATCTGGACGTGGCCCCAACGAGCCCGGCCAATGGACAGGTGATCGTGCTGCTGCATGGCAAGAACTTCTGCGCCGGCACGTGGGAGGACACCATCCGGGTTCTGGCACAGGCCGGCTATCGCGTGATCGCGCCCGACCAGATCGGCTTCTGCAAATCCAGCAAGCCGGCCGCCTACCAATTCACCTTCCAGCAGTTGGCGCGCAACACCCGCGCGCTGCTGCAGTCGCTCGGCATCGAGCACGCGATCATGCTCGGCCACTCCACCGGCGGCATGCTCGCGATCCGCTACGCACTGATGTTCCCGCAGGCGACGGACCGGCTGGTGCTGGTGGACCCGATCGGCCTGGAGGATTGGAAGGCCAAGGGTGTGCCGTCGATCAGCGTGGACGCGTGGGATGCCCGCGAACTCAAGACCAGCGCCGACGCGATCCGCGCGTATGAGCGGCAGACCTACTATGCCGGGCAGTGGCGGCCCGAGTACGAGCGCTGGGTGGACATGCTGGCCGGGTTGAACAACGGCCCCGGCAAAGCGGCGGTGGCGTGGGATTCGGCGCTGCTGTACGACATGATCTACACGCAGCCGGTGGTCTACGAATTGGGCGCGTTGCAGCCGCCGACGCTGCTGATCGTGGGTGACAAGGACAACACCGCGATCGGCAAAGACCTCGCCCCGCCCGCGATCCGCCCGACGCTCGGTAACTACCCGGTATTGGCGCAGCAGGCGGCGGCGGTCATCCCGCATGTGACGTTGGAACGGTTCGCCGATTTGGGGCACGCCCCGCAATTGTCCGACCCTGCGGGGTTCAACGCCGCACTATTAGGATGGCTCGCAAAAACCTCCCTCTCCCCTTGAGGGAGAGGGCCGGGGTGAGGGGTAAGCCACACACGGGACCGTCGGTGGCGTGACCACCCCTCCCCCAACCCCCTCCCTCAAGGCAGGGCGATCGCATTTGGCTGATCCTCCCTTGTTCTTCACGGGGGAGGTGGCGGCGAAGCCGACGGAGGGGGCGCGGGCACACGTCGGTGCGTGTGGCTCGCCCCCTCCACCATGCTTCGTATGATCCCCCTCCCCCGCTTCGCGAGGGAGGATAAGCAAATGCAATCACCCTGCCCTCAAGGGGAGGGGGCTTTAGACCTTACCCGCCCTTGCCAGCACCGCGTGTAGCAGAACATCCGCACCAGCCGCGGCATCCGCCTGGGTGCAATCCTCGTACTCGCTGTGCGAGATACCGTCCTTGCAGGGCACAAAGATCATCTGCGTCGGGCAGTACGGGGCCATGCGGATGGCGTCATGTCCGGCCCGGGTGCGCAGCGTCAGCGTGCTGAACCCAAGCTCGCCCGCCGCCTGCGTGACCAACGCGGCCAGTTGCGGGTCGAAGTCGATCGCGTCGCGGTCGGGTGACGCCTCGACCTCGATCCGCACCCCCGTCTTCGCGGCGATCTGCGCCGCCGCCTGCGTCACGGCGCCACGGATCGCGGCCATACCCGCGCGATCCGGATGGGTGGCGGCATAGCTGAAGCGGGCGTGGTGCGGGATGTTGATGCGATTGTTCGGCCACACCTCCATCACCGCCACGCCAGCCGACCCGGTGGGCGCGTGCTCGGCGCCGATGCGTTCGATCGCCGTCACCAACTCGCAAGCCGCCGCCAACGCGTTGACCCGCTGAGCCATCGGGGTTGCCTGGGCGTGGCCGTTGGCGCCGAAGCAATCGATGAAGGCGAAGCTGTTGAACTCGCTGCCGGTCACCACGCCGATCGTGCGCCCGACGGTCTGCAACCGGTCGCCCTGTTCGATATGCAGCTCGAAATAGCTGTCCACGGGGCGGCCGCCGGGTTGCACAGCGCCACGGTAGCGGATGCGGTCCAGCGCCTCGCCCACGGTCTGGCCGGAGCGATCCAGGCTGGCATGGGCCGTGGCGAGGTCGAGCACACCGGTAAATACGGCCGAGCCCATCAGGCCGGGAGCAAACCGAGCGCCCTCCTCGTTCGTCCAGTTCACCACCTCGATCGCGCGCTCGGTCCGCACGCCGGCACGGTCCAGCGTGCGCAGGCACTCCAGCGCCGCCAGCACGCCGAGCGGGCCGTCGAACTTGCCGCCGGGTGATTGGGTGTCGATGTGGCTGCCGACCAGCACGGGCGGCAACGCCGGGTCGGTGCCCTCGCGACGGCCGAACATGTTGCCTATGGCGTCGACACTGACCGCCAGCCCGGCCTCGGCGAACCAGTGGCCGAGCAGATTGCGCGCCGCGCCGTCCGCATCCGTCAGCGCCAGGCGGTCGCAGCCGCCCGCGGGCAGGGCCCCGATCGCGGCCAAGGTCATCAGGTCGGACCAGAGCCGGGCGGCATCGATCCGGGGTGCCGGCTGCGCCATCTCATCCCTCCAGTTGGAACGCGTGCATGGCCCCGATCGCCAGCCGCTCGCTGAGCACGCCGGCCGCACGATCCAACTGCGCCAGTGCGACGGCGGCCGCGCCTTCGGAGGCAACGGGGCAGCCATCACCGATCGCGCCGGGAACCGAGCGGTCACCGTTCGCCAGCGCCTGCAAGTGTTGCTCGATCGCCGCGGCGTGGGATGCGGCCGCCGGGTCGGGCTGCGTGGCGGCGACGGCGAGCCGGCGGGCCCAGTGGACGCATTCCAGCAAGGCGGGCACCGGGCGCTCGTTCTCCGACCGGCGCAGCAGGAAGCGACCAACCGTCAGCGGTAGCAGGGCCAGGCGCAGATCCGCGACCTGGCGATCGACAGCGCGCATCGCCGGCACGGGCTGCACGCCAGCCTCGCCGGCCAGGGCGCGGCGGCACGCACCGACCGCCTCGGCGAGCGCCTTGAGCACGGCCGTGCCCGACTGACCGACCTGGTCCCGCGTCCGCACGGGCAGCACCAGAGCCGCGACGGCCACGGCAGAAACGGCGCCGATTGCCGTCTCCTCCAGCCGCAGCACCAGCAGTGGCGCCATCGAGGCGCCGAGCAGGCTGTAGATCAACCCCAGCAGGACGGTGACGCAGAAGATACCGAGCGTGTACGACACGAGGAACAGGTAGTACATGCCGAACACGGCGACGAGCAGCGCCACCGCCTCGGCAACTCCATTGCCCTCCAGCACGACGGCGAGGCTGAGGCCGGCCACCAGGCCGAGCAACGTCCCGCCGAGACGTTGCACACCCTTATAGAGAGTGTCGCCGCGCGACCGGGTGCCGAGGAACACCACATAGGTCGTGATCACCGCCCAGAACCAACGTTGCGGTGACAGCGCCATCCCGCCGGCCATGGCGATGGCGGAGGCGAGCGTCACCCGTAGCGCCACCCGCCAGGCCAACGGGCCCGGCTCCACCTTGGGCGTCGGCTGCGGCTTGGCGTTCACCGGCAGTTCGGCCGCCGCCTGCCCAAAGGCCGCCGCCGCACGCGCGATGTCGGCGAGCCCGGCGCCGATTTCCGACGCGGATTCGATCTCGCCGACGCGCATGTGCCGGGCCGTCCAGCGGCCGAGGCGCAGGCGGCGCGCGTGCACCTGCAAGCGCGCCTCGTCGCGCCGGGTGAGGGTGGGGTCGCCTGCTTCGCTCAGCGGGGTGCCGTCCAGCGGGGCCGACGCGAGCCGGGCGGCCGCCAGTTCCAGGTCCATCAGATGGAGGCGAAGCGGCACGCTGCGTACGGGATACAGCAACGAGAGCTGGTCGTCCGCGGCCAGCGCCACCTCGTTCAGCCGCGCGAGGCTGCGGCGCAGGCGGTTGACCGTCGCTGGCTCGCTCGCCCGCAAGCCCCCCGCGTCGCTCAGCACCAGCGCCGCCCGCCCCTGCACTGCCTGCACCGTGCGCTTCAGGGTGGTCGCCGGCCGAAGCGGCAGCAACACGAAGCAGGCGAACGCGGTGACGGGCACGGCGAGTAGGATAGAGAGGAACTGGACCGGCAACGTCGATGGCGGCAGCTCCAAATAGAGGCCGATATAGCTGACGACGACCGCCACGAGCCCGATCGCGATCGCCCGCGGTCCTCGGCCCTGCAGTAGGAACGCCAGGAACACCAGGACGAGGAAATAGGTGTCCCCAACCCGGCCCTGGCCGTGCAGCAGGCTGGTGAGCGCGCTCGCGACGATGGCGGGGACGCTCAGAACCGCCAGGGTGCGCAGCCGCTGCTGCCATGTCGGTTCCCGCATCAGGAAGCACGCCATCATGCTTAGAACGATGCCGTTGGCGAACTCGACCGGGGATACGTTCAAGAGCTTGCCCAGCGCGATTGCCGCGACCGACGTCAAGAACACCGACGCCGTCCCGCGGGCCGCCATCAGCAGCCGTAACAGACCTGGATCAGAGGAGATCGCGCGGTCGCGCAACCCGGCCAGGATTTCGCCCAATCCTCCTGGGGCTCGGACGCGAACGCCCTTTCGCATGTGCAGCATAACACGACCATACGCCGGACTGCGCTGGAAGGAAGGGCTTGACTTGGGTCGAAGTGCTAGAGGTTCTCGGGCTGGCTGAACCGGAAACTGATGTCCGGCCGGCTCGCCGACACGTCGCCGGCCTCCATCATCGACACGCGCAACAGCAGGCTGCCGGCAATCGCCGCCAGGCAAGCCGCGTCCGACACCGTGCCCGGGCGTCCGCGCCCGACGGCGAGCGACAGCGATTGCAGCACGGCCGGCAGCATTGCACCGAGGCCAGTGGCGGCGATCTTCTCGACCTGGCCCCAGCGCCCGTCCAAGGCGCCGCTCACGCCGCGTCGCACGTAGGTTTGGTGGGACGCAATCGTCGCCGCCAGCTCGGCCGACAGCGCCGCCAGGGTGAGTGCGTCCAGGCGGCGCCGACGCCGGCCGGAGCCTTCCAACAACGACAGCGATGCCGCGCCGGCGACGACCGAAGAGGCACCGAACCGCGCCGCCATCGCACGGGGTGCGGCGGCCCAGAGCGGCGTGCTCGTCGCCGCCAGCAACGCCGCAGTATAGGTGCCGAGCCCCGCGCCCGAGATGGCCGCCGGAATTTGGGTTAGTCGTGCCAGGCGGCCCGGCCAAGTCCAGCCGGGGCGGCGATCGGCGATCAATTGCAGTGCGGCGGTGCCCATGGCGAAACTGCTGAACGCCGTCAGGATCCAGGTGCCGATCGACATCGGCGACGTGCCCTTGGCGACCCGGAACATGTTGTAGAAACGCTTCGGCGTGTGCAGGTCCCAGATCAACAGCAGCGAGCCGATCGTGGGCGCCGCCAGCGACAGATAGCGGCCGCGCCGCACGGTGGGTGCCGCCGCCCGCCCCTCGGCCATGTCCGCAATAGCGGCGATCATCGCCGCCGTACCGGACAAGCCCGCGATCGCCACGTAGCCGCCGACCACCCAGTTGTTGAACGGCGCCGCCTTCAGTTGCGAGCGGCCATAATAGGTGGGCCCCTGCCACGAGCCCTTGTCGTGGAGGTCGGTCTGGTGGACGGTCGCCGGAACTTGCGCCGGGTCGTCCGGGTGATGCGGGGTGGGTTGCTCGGGCATCAGCCCCGCTCCCGGGCACTGCCGGCGAACAAGGCCGCCGCGGTCAACGCCAATCCCGCCATCATGGCCAGCCCGCTGACCAAGCTCGGCACGACACGGTTGGAGGGGCGTGTGGGTGCAGCCGGCAGGTTGTAGGTCTCGGGACGGTCGGTCAGCAGGAAGAAGGCGTTGAGGTGGCCAAGCCCTCCGGTGGCACCCGGCGCTCCCGGCGTGCCATATAGATACGCGGTTTCCACGCCACGCTCCTTCAGCGCGACGACCCGGCGCTCCGCACGGTCCTGCAGGTCACCCAGTTCGCCGAACATGATGGAATCGGTCGGGCAGGATTTGGCGCAGGCCGGCTCCAGCCCGCCCTTCAGCCGGTCGTAGCACAGCGTGCATTTGTGCGCCTTGCCGTCCAGCGGGTTCAGATCCACTACGCCGAACGGGCAGGCCGGCACGCAGTAGCCGCAGCCGTTGCAGATGTCCTGCTGCACCACGACCGTGTCGAACTCGGTCTTGAACAGCGCGCCGGTTGGGCACGCTTCTAGGCAAGGCGCATTGTGGCAGTGCTTGCAAACGTCGCTCATCATGAGCCAGCCGGACTGGAAGGGGGATTGTTCGTCGGAGCGAACGCCCGTAGGCCCAGCCTTCTCGATGAAATTCACGTGCCGCCAGGTGTTGGCCGACAACGCACCGGTGTTGTCGTAGCTCTGCCCGGTCATACCGAGATTGTCGGCGGGCAGGTTGTTCCATTCCTTGCACGCGACCTCACACGCCTTGCAGCCGATACAAACGGTGGTGTCGGTGAAGAAGCCGTAGGACTTGCCTGGCTCGATCAGCGTCCCGCACGTCAGTTCCGACTCGTTCGGTATCATGTGGTCGAGCTGGGAGCGCGTCTCCTCCTGTGCGCGGGGGTGCATGAACATGATGACGTCCTTAGGGCAGCAGCGTGATGGAGGAGAGCAGGTTGCCGATGACGTTCTTGGCGGGCGTATAGTGCACCCGGACCCAGGCTTGCCGGCGCTGCAGCGGCGGGAGCTGATCGGTCTCGGCCGCAGCGTTGGGGCCGAGGATGAACAGATGCGACACGCCGCGATCGTCCGTCAGCTGGAGGCGCCCCTCCTGCACGACCGTGACCACACCATCCATGCTCTGGCTCATGCGACGGGCTCGTCCGCCTCGACGACCTCCGCAAGCCAGTCGCGGGCCTTCTCCAGCTCGAGCCAGGGAATTTCGCCGAGCGGAAAGTGGATCCCGAGCACGACGGTGATGACGGCGTTCACATGATCCAACTGCTTGCGCTGTGCGGGCGTGATGCCGACACGCCGCAACTCCGCTACCAGCCCGTCGCGGAACTCCGACAGGCACATCGTGGCCTGCGAGAGGACGTGGTCGTTCTTCTTCGGGCGCTCCGCCAGGACCTGGTCGATGTGTTCCAGGGCCTTGCGCCCAGGCGCGCTACTGGTCACGGCGGGCCCCGCCGGGCTGTGACAGGCGGCCCTTGTGGAGGTTCACGGTGACCGCCTTGGTGGTGTGGATGCTGGTGTTCGCGTCGCCGGATATCGCCAGCAGAACGTTGGCGATGTCACCGCGGGCGTAGCCCTCCCAACCGAACACCCAGGGCATGCCGACCTGGTGCACCACCCGCCCGTCGATCGTTAACGGGCGCATCCGCTCCGTCACCAGGGCGCGGACCTCGATCTCGCCGCGCAGGGTGGTGAGCACGGTCCAGTCCAGGTTGCGGATACCGAGCTTGCCGGCCAGTTCGGGAGAGATCTCCACGAACGCTTCTGGCTGCAGCTCGGCCGTGTGCGGCGTCACACGGCCGATAACGCCGCCGCAATGCAGTTCGGTCAGGCGGTACGTGGTGAACACGTACGGGAAGCGCGGGTCACCTACCTCGTGCAGTTCGTTGCCGGGCCGCTTCCAGATCTTCGCGGTCGGGTTGTGTTGCTGGCCGTACATCACGTTGTGCACCGGACTCTCGAGCGGCTCGTAATAGGTCGGCAGCGGCCCGTCCTTCAGCCCCGACGGCACGAACAGCTGGCAGTAGCCATCCGACTCCATGATGAACGGCATTTGGCCGCCGTGGGCGTCCATCCCGTGCGGATGCTTGCTCCAATCGGGGCGGTAATCCGGGCGGCGGTCGGGCAGGAAGTCGGGAACGTCGTTGCCGACCCACTTGCCTTCGCCTTCGTCCCACCACACCAGCTTCTTCCGCTCGGACCACGGCTTGCCCGCCGGGTCGGCCGAGGCCCGATTGTACAAGTTGCGCCGGTTGGAGGGCCACGCAAAGGCCCAGCCTAAGTGGTTGGCGTTCGCGCCCGGGGCGTCCGACTTGCGGGAGCGAGCGACGTTGTGCCCGTCCTTCGGGTAGATCCCGCAATACATCCAGCCACCGCATGCGGTGCTGCCGTCGTCCTTCAGGTCTTGGTATTTCTCCACCTGCTTGCGGTCGGTCACGGTGTAGCCGTTGATCTCCCGCAGCACGGCCTCGGCATCCGGCTCGCGCCGCTCGCCACGCACCGGGTACTCCCAGGTGAGGTCCTGGATCGCGCGGTCCTTCGGCTCGGTGCTCCCGGCATAGAGCTCCTTCAGCCGCTTGCCGAGGTGGTAGATGAACCACAGGTCGGACCGGCTGTCGCCCGGCGCCTCGCACACCACGTCGTGCCATTGCACCAAACGGCTGGTGTTCGTGACGCTGCCATCCTTCTCCGCGACCAAAGCGCACGGAATGAAGAAGATCTCGGTATCGATCTGCTCCGGTGTCAGTTCGCCGCGCTGCACCAGGCGGCCTTTCTGCCAAAAATTGGCCGTCTCGCTCATCGCGAAATCGCGCACCACCAGCCATTCGAGTTTGGACAGCCCGCGTTCGACCAGGTCGGAGTTCACCGCGCCGACCACCGGATTCTGGCCGAGGATGAACTGGCCTTTCACCACTCCGTCCGCCATCGCCATGGTCATCGGCAACTGGGACAGGTCTCCGGTCAGCTTCGGCAGATGCTGGTAGCCATACTCGTTCTCGGCTGTCGCATTGTCGCCGTACCACGCCTTCAGCAAGCTGATCGCGTATTTCGGGAAGTTGTTCCACCACCCCGTCGGCGGTGTCTCCGTCTCGATGTAGTCCTTCAGGGTGGCGTGGTTATGGAACGCGTTCGGCTGCGGCAGATAGGTCGGCAGCATATTGTACAGCGTCGGGATATCCGTGCTGCCCTGGATGCTGATGTGGCCGCGGAGCGCCATGATGCCGCCGCCCGGGCGACCGATGTTGCCCAGCAGGCTCTGCACGATCGCGCAGGCGCGGATGATCTGCACACCGGTCGTGTGATGCGTCCAGCCGACCGCGTAGCAAAACGCCCCCGTCTTCTCCCGCCCGGAGTTCTTCGCGATCAAGTCCGCAATGCGCAGGAACGTGGCCGCGCTGCACCCAGTGACCCGCTCCACCATCTCCGGCGTATAGCGGACATAGTGGCGGCGCATGATCTGATAGACACAGTTCGGGTGTTCGAGCGTCGGGTCCATCGGCGGCGGCGAGTCTGACATGGTCTCCTTGCCCGGGCCGGACTCCTGCGACCCGACCCGGTGCTCCGCGATCGAGGACGGGACCGTCTTGCCCTTGTACTGCCAGGTGTCTTCCTTGTAGGACTCGGTTCCAGCATCGAAGCCGGAGAACAAGCCATCGCCGGTCTCCGGGTCGGCGTAACCGTCCTCGATGATGTGTGCGATATTCGTGTAGTTCAGGGCGTAGTCGCGGAACCACAGATCGTTCTCGAGAATGTAATGGATCAGCCCGCCCAGAAAGGCGATGTCCGTCCCCGGCCGGATCGTGGCGTGGATGTCCGCCAACGCACTGGTCCGGGTGAACCGGGGGTCGACATGGATGAACGTCGCACCCTTCCGTTGCGCTTCCACGACGAAGCGGAACGCGATCGGATGGTTCTCCGCCATATTGGAGCCCATGTTGACGATGACGTCCGCATTCTCCAGGTCCCAAAGGGCCAGGGTCGCAGCGCCGCGTCCGAAGGAGGTGCCTAAACTAGGCACCGAGGAGGAGTGTCAGATTCGGGCTTGGTTCTCGATATTGACGACGCCCAGCCCACCCCCGAGGAGCTTCTTGATGAGGTAGTTTTCCTCGTTGTCGAGCGTCGCACCGCCCAGGGAGGCAATGCCCGTGGTGTGGTTCACCACCCGGCCATCCGGCAGCGCCGTAGTGAACGTCTCGTCCCGCGTGCGCTTGGTCAGTTGCGCGATCCGCTCCATCGCCCAGTCGAGCGGCTTTTCTTCCCACTCGGTCGCTTTCGGCGCGCGATACAGCACCGACGTCTGGCGGAGGGGGGACAACAGCACACCGAGGGTCGAGGCGCCCTTGGGACAGAGCGTGCCCTGGTTCACGGGGCTGCGCGGGTCGCCCTCGATGTGAATGGGCTTGCCGTTCTTGGCATACACAAGCTGGCTGCAGCCGACTGCGCAGAAGGGGCAGATGCTGGTGCCGATCGTGTCCGCCTGCTCCAGCCGGGGACGTAGCCCGCGGGAGGTGGCGCTTTCGGCGGCTTTGCCCATGACGCTCTGCCCGGCGATCTGGCGCGGGATGGACCAGTCCTTGACGAAGTTGGTGACCCGCTCGCCGACGCCACGCCGAAGCTTTTTCAATGCCTGCACTCCAGGGCTGCCCGCCCGCAACGCGAGCGGGTGATACGAAGTTCGTTCGGGCGCTCAAGCCACGGTAGCACGGCCGCGCGTCATTCACCTATGATCGGGCATGCTCGCTTCTCAACGCCACCTGTTCGAAGTTCCCCGCGAAATCGCCTATCTGAACAACGCGGCCTACACGCCCCTCCCGCGCGCGGTCCGCGAGGCAGGCGAATCGGGTGTCGCCGCCAAGAGCACGCCGTGGTCGATGGACGGCGACGCCGCCCTCCATTGTGCCGAGGCGGTTCGCGCCGCCGCCGCCAGCTTCGTCGGCGCCCAAGCCGACGACATCGCCATCGTGCCCTCCGTTGCCTATGGCATCGCCACCGCCGCCGCCAACCTGGCCATCGCGCCCGGTAGCCGTATCCTGCTCGTGGATGGCGAGTTCCCCTCGCAATCGCTGGCCTGGGCGCGCCAGGTGCAGGCAAACGGCGCCATGCTGGATCTCGTGCCGAGGCCGGCGGATGGCGATTGGACCGCGGCGCTGCTCGCCCGCATCCAGCAGCCCGGGCTGCCGCCGATCGCCGTCGCGGCGCTGACGCCGCTGCATTGGACCGACGGCACGCTGATCGACATCGCCCGCCTGGTGCCAGCGTTGCGCGACCATGGGGCGGCGATCGTGGTGGACGCGACCCAGGCGGCGGGCATCCTGCCGCTGGACGTGGCCACGCTCGGCGCCGACTTCCTGGTTTTTCCCACCTACAAATGGGTCTTCGGCCCCTACACCCTCGCCTTCCTTTATGCTGCCCCGGCACGACAGAACGGCACGCCCCTGGAACATCACTCCGCCAACCGGGTCGGCGGAGCGGCCCCGTTCACCGGGTCGCTGGGCACGCCCATTGCCACGGCGCGGCGCTACGACATGGGCGAGCGCCTCAACCCCGTCGGCCTGCCGATGGCGCTGGCGGGCATGACCCTGTTGCAGCAATGGGGCCGCGATCCGGTCGCCGCCCGACTGCGCCACCTGACCGACCTGCTGGCGGCGGAGGCCGAAGCGTCCGGCTGGACGCCGGTGCCGCGCGCGCAGCGTCCGCCCCACATCCTCGGCTTGCGTCCGCCCGATGGCGTTAGCGCGGACACCGCCCTCAGCTTCCTTGCCGACCGCGGCGTGTACGTCGCCGAACGCGGCGGCGCGATGCGGCTCGGCGTGCACGTCTACAACGACGAAGAGGACGCCGCCCGCTTCGGTGCGGCCCTGCGGCAGATGCGCCCGACTGATTCCAGTTGCCCTCTAACTCCAGGGCGATCGCACTAACTCATCCTCCCCCGTCCTTAACGGGGGAGGTGGCGGCAAAGCCGACGGAGGGGGCGCGGGTACGGACGGTGCCTGCGCCCCCTCCACCATGCTTCGCATGGTCTCCCTCCCCCGCTTCGCGAGGGAGGATGTGGTAAATGCATCGCCTTGCCTTTGACCCGGCACCGATCTTGCCTGCCTGCTGACTAACAGGAGCCCTTCGCATGCCCAACCGCTTCCACCTCGCCTGGTTCTGCAACTTCTCGGCCGGCGAGTGGAACCACCCCTACGCGCCGATGACCCCACCCTGGGACGGCAAGTTCTACGTCGAGATGGCGCAGGCGATGGAGCGGGCCTGCTTCGACTACATCATGCTCGAGGACACGCTGATGGTGTCCGAAGCCTACCGCGGCACGGCCGAGGCCACGCTGAAACACGCCCTGCAGGCCCCCAAGCACGACCCGATGCCGCTCGCCGCCATGATCGCCTCCCAGACCAGCCGGATGGGCGTGGTGGCGACCATGTCCACCATGGCCTACCCGCCGTTCATGCTGGCCCGGCTCGCGACGACACTGGACCACATCGCCGGCGGGCGGTTCGGCTGGAACATCGTCACCTCCGGCGAGGACGCCGCTGCCCAGAACTTTGGCATGGACGAGTTACCGCCGCGTGAACAGCGCTACGCCATGGCCGACGAATACGTGGAGCTGGTCTGCCGCCTATTCGACTCCTGGGGGCCGGATTCGGTGGTGATGGACCGCGCCACCGGCACCTTCGCCGACCATACCAAGATCAAGCCGATCAACTTCGAGGGCAAGTTCTTCAAGTGCCGCGGACCGCTGAACACGGTGCCGTCGCCCCAGGGCCGGCCCACCTTCGTGCAGGCCGGCGGCTCGCCACGGGGGCGGGAGTTCGCCGCCCGCACCGCCGACAGCATCATCGCCACGGCCAACGGTTACAGCGGCATGAAGTCGTATCGCGACGACGTCCGCGCCCGGGCGGCCGCGGCGGGGCGCGATCCGGACGACATCAAGGTGCTGTTCCTGATCTACCCGGTGATCGGCGAGACCAACGACGAAGCCTGGGCGAAGTATCGCCGCATGGTGAACAACCCAGCGTTCATCGAGGCCGGGCTGGCGGCGATCGGCACCGTGACCGATATCGATTTCTCCCAGTTCGACCTGGACAAGGAACTGCCGCCGCTGACCACCAACGGCGAGCAGGGATCGCTCGACAAGTTCGCCCAGTGGGG
>CAXTCJ010000087.1:0-23938 GCA_964242215.1 uncultured Acetobacteraceae bacterium
TCTCCAGCACCAGCACGCGCACCCCGGCCAGCGCCAGGCTGAGCGCCGCCACCAGCCCTACCGGCCCGGCGCCTGCTACAATCACATCGGCCTCGAAGGGCAACCCCGATCCTTCCCGTTCCTGCGTTCTCGCCGATACCAGTCTAACATCAGCTTCGTATGAGAGGGCCAGCAGGAAGCATGGGTTCCCCCATCAGGGCCGTACGCGACCATCGCAACCAGTTGCGCAACTGGAATGAGATGATCACCGGGGGCTTTGCGCCAATTCGACTTCGTGCCAGAGAAACCGGCTAGTTAAGCTCGACCTCTTCCTGACCAGGTTTACGCGTGCCCGCTTCATAAGCGTTCGTTGCGACTCACGTGATAGCTCACGGCGGCGTTACGATCGCGATCTCCACCCGATCCCCAACGATCCGGGCCGGGAAGCTGCGGACCGGGTCGGTGATGGGGGCCGAGCGGGGTTCGCCGGTGCGGATGTCTACCAGGCCCTGATGCAGCGGGCATTCGACGCAGCCCTCCTCGATATAGCCGTCCGACAAGCGGGCGTAACCGTGGCTGCACTGGTCCAGTAGCGCGAACACAGCGCCGTCCAGCCGAAACAGCGCGATCTGGTGGCCGCCCGCCTCGACCGGCAGCACTGTATCTTCGGCCACATCGGCCAGCGCGGCGGCATCAATCCACACGGTCGTCATATCGGGTAGGCCAATAGCGTCTGCACCCGCAGCGTGTCGTAGATCACCCGCTTGGATGTGAACCGCCACCCCTCCGGCGCCTGCACCACCCGGTCCAGATAGCGCCCCGCTTGGTAGATGCTGGAAGTGCCCTCCTGCGAGGTGTTCACCACCAGGTAGTTGCACGACATCGCCACCGCCCCATCATCCTCCCGCGTGATCGCGAAGCCCGACACCATGTGCCGATAGACCGGCTGCTCGAAGATATTGGCCTGGCGCAGCGACAGTACCCGGTCGCGCATCATCGCCGCGCCCTCGCACCGCATCAGTGGCGCGGGCAGGCCCAGCTCCTCGTTCTCCCGCGGCATGATCTCGTACAGGCAATCCTCCACGAACAACTTGGGCCAGTCTTCCAGCCGGTCGTCGTCGATGGCGGTGATGTAGCGGTCCTGCAACTCCTGCATTTCCAGCCGCAGGACAAGATCGGCAGGTATCATGGCAGGACCGGGGAATCGTACCCCATCAGCGTCTGGTAGCCGACCCAGAATTTGCGCACCAAACCCTCGGTGATCAGCGTCGCCTGCTCGTTTGGCGCGGCGCGGGACATTTCCAGGATCGAGACCGCGCCGGAATGCCCAGCGATGCCGTGCTGAACCAACTCCGTCGCCTCGGTATCCTCCATCGAGATATAGCCGGCCGGACCGACCAGATTGGCCTGCTTGATGCGCAAGGCCCGCATCTCGGGCGTGTCGTCCTCGTAGCCGAAAAAGTGGAACACCAGCTCGAAACTGTCCGGACCCTTGGGCAGCAATTGCCGGGCGACCAACGAGTTGTGGATCTGCTGGATCACCAGTTGCGGAAAGATCGGCTGGATGTGGTTGGTCGCCACCTCGGCATATTCCGGCACCAGCGCCAGCAGCGACTCGTCCTCCAGCTTGAAGCTGTCGTCGTATGACCGGATCTTCTGGTCCTTGTAGGAGTCCGACCCGTCGGTGTCGTTGCGGATGGCGCAGACGATGTTGTGCAGCCCCGTGGCTTCGTCCGCGATGGCATGAGCCTTCATGTTGACGCGGAAGATGTTGAACGTGGTGTGGAACAGGTGCAGCAGGCTGGCGTGATACGGGTCCTTCACGTTCTCCAGATACAGCTTCCAGTTGGAGTTCGAGAATTGCCGGGTGCAGCCGAGATAAACGATCGGCTTGCAGAATATCCGGTCCACCCACGGCCGCATCTGCGGCCCGATATAGTCCGGCAAGTCCGCGACGGTACTGCTGAAGGTGGCGAAGACCAAACCCTTGTAGCTGTCGACGCGGAGCTGATGCAGGTTGTGCTGCTTGGGGTCGAAATCGGGCGGCATCCCGGTCATATTCTTCTGCCCGCGGCGGAACGGAACGCCCTGCAGGTTACCCTTCGTGCCGTAATTCCACTGGTGGTAGACGCAGCTATGCGACAGCGCATTGCCCCGCGGCAGCCGGCAGACCGCCGCCCCGCGATGCGCGCAACGATTGACCCAGGCTGCCAGCGAGCCGTCCTCCGCGCGGGTCATGACCACGGGGGCCTCGCCGATATAGCTGCTCTTGAAATCGCCCGGCTTGGGGATCTCGGCCTCCAGGCCCAGGAAGCTCCAGGTGGGTCCGCGATAGATGCGCTCCTGCTCCCGCGCATACACGGCGGCCGAGTCGAACACGGTGTACGGCACGCGGGACCCATCGGGGTTGGGGAAGCGGACGCCATCGGGCGGCTCGGACAAGTGCTGAACGTGATCCATGACAACCTCCATCGCCGGGCCTACCTTAGTCCGGCTCCGAGAAATGCCCAGCGTTAGGTGCGCCGACGACCTTGCAGACCACGACCGACCTGCACGCCCTGATCGCTAGCCGCACCATGCTGGTGCTCGCCGCCCGCCCTGGCGACGAGAGCCTGGCCTGTGGCGGGCTGATCGCCGAGGCCTGCGCCCGCGGCCGATCCCCGTTGGTTGCCGTGCTGACCGACGGCGCCTCGATCGGCCCGGCAGATCTGTCCAGGGATGCGCGGGCCGCGGCGCATGAGCGGGAAACGCGCGCGGCAGTTCATGCGCTAGGGCTGCCGCCGGGCCGCTTGTTGATGCTGGGAGTGCGGGACGGGGCGTTGTCAGCTTGCGGCACATTCTTCGAGCAGATCGTCGAGGCAGTTGGTTTCCTAACCTGGATGCGCGACCTCAACGTCATCTGCGGCCCCCGCCCGGACGACGCAACCCGCGCCCACGTAGGCGCCATGACCGTCGAGATCGCCCGGCAAACCGGGATCGCTCTGTTGAGCTACGGTCGAGGACCGGGTGCGGTCGACTTGGCGATCCCAGCTCACGCCTCGGCCAAGGCCAAGGCCGTCGCCGCCCATGCTTCTCTCGGCGCCTCTTCGGGTGAGACCGAATGGTTCACGTAGGATGGCCGCCATGCACCCGGCCTTTGGAGCATCGATCACGTCTATGCCGCCGATGATGGGTCCTTCAGAAGCGCCTGCAACTCGTCCTCGGATAGGACCATTCTGTAGGGTGTCGCCTGCCGCATCTCGAGCGCGCGTCGAGCCAGCGCTGCGGCGTGATAGGCGAGAAGCAGGTCCAGGTAGGCTTGCGGGGTCAAGGTCCGCGGGCGCAGGCCGATCAGCGACACGCGGCGCCGGCGTCTGTGAACCCTGGTGCGCCACCCCGACACACGCCGCGGCAGCGGTGTCGTAGCGGACAGGTCGAACCCGGTGATGAAGGTGTGGCCACTCACCACGCTGATCTGGTCCACGCCGGTCCACGGCACCGCCTGATCCAGCCCGCGGCCTGTGAAACCATCGGTGCCCAATATCAGGAATGGTGTGCGCCGGGACGCGAACCGCGCAACGCCGAGCCCGGCGACCACCAGCCCCGCCAGCAGCAGCCCGCAGGCAGCCAGCAGGACGGTCGAAAACTCGGACGGCTCCGCGAGCGTCCACTCGGCCAGAACGTAGAACAGGAACAGCCCGGTGCCTCCTAGCCCGGCGCCATACAAACCCATGAACCAGAGCGGCCGCCGAACGTCCTCGTAGACCAGGGTTTCGCGCGCGACAGGGGCGGAGGCCGCGACTGTCTTCAGGGCCTGCTCCCACTCCAGGTCGCGCTCTGCCGCGACGGCGATCGCATCGGCGCTCAGCCCGGCGCACAGGCCGGACCAGTCGGCGAACAGTCCGGTGGCGAACACCGCGTCCTGTTCCGCCACCGGGCGAACGGCGGCCCCCAGCAGCGCCTCGTCCACCGCCAGCCCAAGCGCCTTGATGCGCTGCAGGGTCGGCGGATGCGTGTCGGTCGGGTGGGGTTGGCAATCCTCCAGGCGCGACGCCGGGTCACCGAGGCCGTCCTGTCCCGCGCGCTCCACCATGGCCGCCACCAGGTCGCTGGGCGCATCAGCGGGCCACTGCGCGGTTTCGTACAGCACGCGGTCGACCACCGCTGCGATGCCTCCGGTCCGGATCAGCGCCGTGCCGACGGCGGTGATGCCAGCTTGCGGGATCGAAGCGGCATCGGCGGCGAACTCGCGGGCCCGGCTCCAATGCTTCACCGCGGCATCGAACACCTCCATCATGTGCAGCCCCAGCGCGGTGGCCGGATACAAGCCCCACGCGGATGCGCCCGTTTTCGACAGGCTGCTACCATCGCTGATCCGCGACAGGCTTTGTTCGATGCCGGCATAGACCGGCAGGAAGCGTTGACTGTAATCGGTGTCCTCGCCCGCGAAATGCGCCAGTTCGTGGCAGATGATCGCCATACTTTCTGCCGGGCTCAGCAACGCGAGGTATGGGACCGGCACGTACAAGGTGCGTCCAGTCAAGTGCACGTCGTGCGGCCACAGCGCTATATCGAACGCCGTAACGAAAAAGCCGTCGTCCAGCCCCACGGCGATGTTGTCGGGCGGCATGGCGCCCTGCGTCCGCGCCAAGTCGGCGACCAGGGACCACAGCCCCGGAGCTTGCTGTTGCACAACCTGGCGTCCCAGCACGAACTTTGGTTCGGGCGCAAAGGCGGCGATGGTCCTGAACAATCGTCGTAGTGTAACGACGGCAAGCCAGGTCGCTACGCCGGCGATGGCGAGCGCCACGGCGACCAGCCGCATCTCGATGCCGTTGATGTCGCTGAGGTACCATACGCCGACGGCCTCGAACAGCACGACGCAGGATACGGCCATCAGCGTGCCGACGGCGACCGTGCCGAGTAGGCCCGGCAGGATGCGCTGGATCCGCATGAACGACTTGATCAATGCAGCACGGGATTGCAGTCCGGTGCGTTTTACCCGCGATGTGACGAGCAGCCCGGTGCCGCAGCCTAGCAACGCCAGCAGCGCGGCAGCTATCGTGCCCCCTGCGATCGCCTGCTGCACCCGCGCGACAATGACCTCCCGCCGCAGCACGCCGACTCCGTCGTGGATCATTTGCACAGCGAGCGGGGCTGCGTAGCCCTCCGGATAGCCCTTGAAACGGACGATGCGCATCGGCTCGCGCGCCGCGACCACGGCCAGGCGATCGGCGGTGTGGCCCAGTTCCGTTGCGTCCAGCCTGAACGATGCCGCGGCCACGAGGCTGCGGTCCATTTGCCACCCCCCGACGGCAATGAACGCAACCGGCATGGCGATGCACAGGAGAAGCAGCCGTGCGCTCGAAGCAGCCCGGGGCCGGGCAACCTTGGATGAACTTGCCACGGCTAGCGACCAGCCGGCGTCAGCAGACGACGGCCGGCCAGGTGGAACGAGAGCGCCGCCATTCCGAACGTCACGGTCAGCGCCCCGCCCAGTATCACCGAGATAACGGCTGCGATCCCGTCGGGTGCGGGCACCACACCGCCCAGTGCCTGGCGCGTCAGCACCACCGGGTCACCTGTGACCGCCAGCCCGGCTTCGCGCATCGAGGCGAGCAACCAGGCCGGAACGCCGTGCGACAGCGTGCCCTCGGGTGGGCCGGGTTGGCCGGCGATGCTGCGATGATCCAGTTGCAGCAGGTCGACTGGGTCGCCGGGCCGCCACCCTGGCGCGGTCAGCGGGACGTACAGGTCTTGGATCGAGGTCCGGCTCAAGATTTCGTCGTGCTCCCAGGCTGACTCGCGCCGTGCGGTCGAGCCGATGATGCGGGCATATCCCGGTAGTGCTACACCGGGCACGCTCACGGCCGCCGGGGTCAACTCGGGCAGCGGACTGCCGACGGCCTGGGCGCCCGGCGCCAGCGACACCCAGCAGGCAATGCACGTAGCCAAGAGGCAGGTCGCCGCCAACCCCGCCGCGATCCACCGCGCCTTCCGGAACAGGCGTAGCCGTCGGTCAAGCGGCAGAACTGCCCGGGGCGATTGATGCCGTGACCACACCGCCTCCTTCGCACCAGAGACGAACGGCCAGTCAGCCCGCCGCGGCAGGATAGCGAGAACAACCACTGGCAGGAGGAGGACTGCAAACCCCGGCAGAAAGCTGCCAAGTACGTTGTCGAAGCCCCAGTGGCGCACCTGCCACGCCGCGACCCAGGCAGAGGGGCCGATTTGGCTGATCGCGCAGACGAACAACACGAGGAACCCGCCAAGATACCACGTCAGGGCGACGGCTCGGCCCCATCTCCGCGCACGCTGCAACCCGGCCGGCACGACCGGCAGAGGAGCCGGGTGCTGGGCAAGGTGGACTGGTCCGAGGCGAGGGTTTGTCCGCAGTACCTATTCCAACGAACGATATTGCTACATTGCACCAGGACAGCACTGGACTAGTCAAGACGTTGCCGGTTTGGCGGGACTGGCCAACGCTCGGCAGGCCGAGGCCCTTGCTGCCGCGTCACGCGCGTTGGTCGAGGATGCATCGAACAAGTCTGCACAGCCTGTACGCAGGCCCGTTATCCACGCTCGTGAACGGGCGCCGAGCGGCGGAACCATCGCTTACCAGCCGCGGCGATTCTCCGGCGCATTGAGCGCGAGTAGCGAGGCGAGACCGGGGCACCCCGCCCGCGGATTCGCTCTGCGGCAGGTCTCCTGGCTCGCGGGTCATTGCTCCGGTCCGGCCTTCCCGGGATCATCGATCCCAGTGACGCATGGTGGACCCAAGCTCGCCGCTTACAGTTGCGGGGGCAGCACCGGCATTGGCTCTCGCCGCAGCGGCTTCCCTCTTAGCCTCGCACCCGAGAGGGCTTAAGGAACCGAAGCACGCCTGCGTTTTTCAGCGCTCGCGATTTCATCAACAACAATCGATGCTGCATCGCGGAACATCTAGATATCCTCAGGGGCGGCCGGGCCTCCGAGCCGACGATGCCCTGGTCAACTCAGGCCGCTTTCCGAGCGGCGTCTCTGCTATCGTGGCCAACCACTCGCGGAACGTCTCGCCTGCCGGGTTGACCTGACCAACTTGAGGGAAATAGGCGAAGTAAGAGCGCGCTGGCAGGCTGATCCCGGGGAACGGCGCCACCAATCGACCTGCTGAAAGGTCATCCCCGACAAGCGTGGTCGGGCCCATCGCAACACCCAAACCGTCGATGGCAGCCTGAATTGACAGGTAGAAGTGGTCCAACGTGAGGGTTGCCGATGGCTGCAACCCCGAGTAGCCGCCTTCGGTCAGCCAATCTCGCCACAGCCTCGGCATTGTGGCGACGTGGAGCAACGTGTGGTTCTCCAGGTCTGAGACCGTCTTCAGCGGCAGTCGCTTGAGAATGGTGGGGCTGCAGACGGGGAGCCTGCGTTCGGCGATCACCGGATACGAACCGTATCCGTGGAACGAGTCCGGACCGCCGCGGATGATCACGTCGTAGTCTTCCGACAAGGAGTCTATGGCCTCATTGGAGGTGGTTAGCCGCACTTCGATGGCGGGATGCTCCTTTCGGAACAGCGCCAAGCGCGGCAGCAGCCAGCGCAGGCTGAACGTCGCAAGCGCATTGACGCGCAGCACGGTCGTGGTCGGCTCGCCACGCCGGTTCTTGCGTTGCCCCGCGGCAGCCGCGATGCGCTCGAGTGCCGGGCCGAACTCCGCATGCAGGGCTTCGCCGTCTACCGTCAATGCCATGCTCCGGCTCAACCGCCGAAACAGGGTCGCACCACCCAGCCATTCCTCGAGCAGGCCAACCTGGCGGCTGATCGCCCCATGGGTGACACCGAGTTCCGCGGCTGCGCCCTTGAAGCTGCCATGGCGAGCAGCGGCTTCAAAAGCGCGAACTGCGTTGAGCGGCGGAAGAGGACTTCGTCGCATGCAAGCAAGCTCCACGATGGGTTTACGCACGTCCGCAGACTAGCTCGTCTGCAATCCCGCTTGGCTTTGGCAGAATTTTTCATTGGCAACTCTAGAGCCGGTGGACGGCCTTCGAAGAGGAAGGGACTGGACTAGCCGGGAATGCGGCAGTCGTCGACCAGACATGTGAGTTTTCCTGACATCATTGTCCAGGATTACTCGTTTGTCGCAATTGAAAGCGCGTCGGATACTACGTTAGCCGGTGCACTACCACATGAAGGTTCGATAAAATGGATACCGTCCAGGCACCGCTGATTCTGATAACGGGTGGAAGTCGTGGCGTGGGCGCAGCAACGGCGCGGCTTGCTGCCGCACGGGGCTACGACGTCGCGATCAGCTTCATCTCCAACGAGTCTGCCGCCCTTGCGGTGGCGGCGGATGTAGAAGCCTTTGGCCGCCGGGCTTTACCCGTGCGCGCGGATTGCGCCGATCCAGAGCAGGTCGCACAATTATTCGCCGCGATCGATAGGACGTTCGGCCGCATCGATGTGCTCGTGAACAACGCGGCGGTACTCGCGAAGCAGTCCCGGCTAGAGGATCTCGATTTCGAGCGGATGCGGCGTATCTTCGCGGTCAACTCGATCGGCCCGATCCTGTGTGCGCAGCAAGCGGTGAAGCGCATGTCGTACCGTCACAACGGGCGGGGCGGCGCCGTGGTCAACATCTCGTCGGCGTCGGCCCGGCTCGGCAGTCCGAACGAATACGTCGATTACGCTGCGTCGAAGGGTGCCGTCGAGACATTCACGATCGGCTTCGCCAAGGAAGTCGCGCGCGATGGGATCCGCGTCAACTGCATTCGCCCCGGGCACATCTATACCGAGATGCACGCCAGCGGCGGAGAGCCGGGACGGGTGGATCGCGTCAAGGACTCGATCCCCATGGGACGAGGCGGCCAGCCTGAAGAGGTTGCGCGGGCGATCCTGTGGCTCGCCAGTGCCGAGGCTTCCTTCATCACCGGCACGTTCCTCGATGTCACCGGCGGCAAGTGAGCAACAGGGCGCGGCGCCGGGCCGCTCGCCACGGGAGGGAGCCCGCACATGAGTGACATCGCCGTCCGCTCAGCCGCCGACATCACGCCCGCCCGGATATCGCGTGCCCGCCGAACCCTCGCGGTCGCGGGTCTCGCCCACGCGCTGCACGACGGCTACACGTCCAGCATCTACGTGCTGCTGCCGGTCTGGCAGAGCCAGTTTGCTCTCGGTTACGGCGCCATGGCGGTCCTCCGGGCCCTCTACGTGGGGAGCCTCGCCCTGCTTCAGGTGCCGTCCACGCGCTTGGCACGCTTCCTGTCGCCGCGGACCGTGCTCGCGCTCGGCACCCTGCTCAGCGCGGTCGGCTACGCCCTTGCCGGTTTCTCGGGCGGCTTGGTCGGATTGTGCGTGGCGCTTGCGCTGGCGGGTGCGGGCAGCAGTACGCAACACCCGCTCGCCTCCGCCGCCGTGTCGCGGGCCTACGGCCCGGGCGCGCGCGGCCCGCTCGGCACCTACAACTTCGCAGGCGACATTGGGAAGGCATCGCTGCCACCACTGCTGGCACTGCTGCTCACGATCCTTCCGTGGCGCCACGCCCTGTGGATCGTCGCCGGTTTGGGCATTGCAGTGGCGCTGCTGATCCAATTGCTGATGCCGCAAGTCGATCAGCCTGTGCCACAGCCCGTCGCCGCTCCGGCTGCTGGCAAGGGCAAAGGCGGCTTCGGCTTGCTCCTGGCCATCGGCATGTTGGACGGCGCGGCAGGTGTGACCTTCCTGCTGTTTTTGCCCGCGCTGCTGCGTGCCAAAGGTGCCTCGCTGCCGACCCTCGGTCTCGCCCTGGCGCTGATCTTCGTCGGGGGCGCTTGCGGTAAAGCGGCGTGCGGCTGGCTGGGAGCAAAGATCGGCCTGCTTGCGACGGTGGTCGGAACCGAACTCGGCACGGCGGCGGCGATCCTGGCCGTCTTGGCTCTCCCCCTCATTCCGAGCCTCATCCTGCTGCCGTTTCTGGGCGTGATGTTGAACGGTACGTCCTCAGTGCTCTACGGCACGGTGCCGGAACTCGTCGCGGGCGAAAAAGTCGAGCACGCCTTCGCCTTGTTCTACTCCGGCACCCTTGGATCCAGCGCCCTGATCCCCGTGCTGCTCGGGGCGTTCGGCGACTGGGCGGGGCCGTCATGGGCTACGGCCGTGGGGGCCTCGGCGGCACTGTGCGTGATACCGCTGATGGTCCTGCTCGCGCCGCGATTGGCGTCCGACGCCCCCCTCCAAGGCTCTTGAAGCTGCATCGCCACCGCTCCTCAACGCGATGACCTCATTTGTCCTGGGCTTCGTGGTTTGCGCCGCCATCCTGCACGCCGGGTGGAACGCGGTCCTGCGCGGCGGGAGCGACCGCCTGTGGTCGATGACGCTGATGATGATCGCGATCACCGTGGCGGCGGCGATCGCCTTGCCGTTCCTGCCCTGGCCCAACGCGGCGAGTTGGCCCTACGTCATCGCTTCGGCGATCATCCACGTCGGCTACAATCTCTCACTGGTCCGAACCTACCGCTCCGGCGACCTCGGTCAGACCTATCCCGTGTCACGCGGCTCCTCGCCCGTCCTGGTCGCGCTGGGCGCTGCGGTGTTCGCGCACGAGATACCCGGCCTCACAGCCTGCTTCGGTATCGCCTTGGTGTCCGCCGGAATCATCTCGTTGGCGTTCCAGGGTAAGAAAGTCCGGGCCGACTTCTTGCCCGCGGCATTTACGACGGGCGTCCTAATCGGCGCCTATACCGTGGTCGACGGCATCGGCGTCCGGCTGTCCGGCAACAGCCTCGCCTACGCAAACACCATGTTCTTGCTGTGGAGCATCACCATGCCCGCCATCTTCTACGCCATGCGCGGCAAGCCACCGGCCTACACCGGCGGCCAGACGGCAATGGCGTTGACCGGCGGCTTGGTCTCGATCCTCGCCTACGGCATCGTGATCTGGGCCATGCAATTCGATGCGATGGGGGTGGTCTCCGCATTGCGGGAAACCAGCGTGGTCTACGCGGCCATCATCGGGCGCGTGTTCCTCCACGAAAAACTCTCCGCGCGCCGGGTCGCATCCTGCCTCGCCATTGCCGCAGGTGCGGCTTGTCTGGCCTATTAGGTGTGCGGCGGTGCCGCGGGAGAGACCATGTTCAACAAGATTGCTTTCGGCCTACTCGCTGCCTGCGCCCTGATACCCCTGCGCCTCGAGGCACAAACGCCAACCAACATGGCGGGGCTCAAAGGGCTGGCGCCAGTCACCACGCTGGCGAATACCCAGGCGGGACGGGCCGCGCTCGGCGCCAACTACACGGTCACCGGCGGGATCCAGACGGGCGCGATCCGGCAGCCAACCCTGCTGCCGTTCGCCGAGCAGCAACAGCAGGCGCTGCGGGACGCCTTCATCACCGACGGCAACCTCGCCGAACTCGCCGACGGTCTCGGCACGACGCTGGGAGCCGCCTACCAGGCCCGCGCGCATTACAACGACCGCGAGACCTTCACGAGCGTGTCCAAGGCGGTTGCCGATCTCATCGCCTACACGAACGCCACGACCGGCTCGGACTCGAATTCGGGCAAATACTTCTTCGCCAACGCGACCACGGACGGGAAGACGGCCGTGTCCGGCGAGGCGGCCGATGTCCTGAGAGGCATCAAAGGCTCGCCGGACCCGTTCGGGACGAGCTACGGTCGTCCCGCCGGGTCGCCTGGAGCAGACGCCTACGGTGACTCCCGCCCGTTCCAGACCGAGCGGGAAACCCGTTCCTTTGTTGGACTGGACTACTTCGACGTCCTCGCCGACAACTCCGTCTACAATCGCGGCCCGATCATGAACCTGGTCGACAGCCCCTCCTTTCCGAGCGGCCATACCACCTACGGCTACATGGGGGCGCTGATCCTGGCGGAGATGGTGCCGGAACGGTTCCCCCAGATGATGGCGCGGGCGGCCGAGTACGGAGACGACCGCATCATCATGGGCGCCCACTACGCCATGGACGTGCTCGCCGGGCGCACGCTGGCCACCTACGACCTCGCGCATCTTCTGGCGAACGACCCGGCTTACATCGGGCGCACGTTGCGGCACGCACCCGTCGTGACGGACTACCAAGCCGCCCTCAAGGCCGCGCGTTCGGACGTGAGGACGGCGTTGCAGGCGGGATGCGGCGATAGCATCGCAGTTTGCGCCGGGCAGGACATCGGACGGCTGAGCAATCCCGCGGCGGTGGAAGCATTTCACGCCGTCACGCAGACCTACAGCCTGCCGGTTGTCTATCCGGAGACGGCAAACGTCGTGGAGGACGTCGGCAAGCTTGCACCCGAAGCCGGCTACCTGCTGACCACCGCCTTCGCATCGCTGACGCTAGATCAGGCCAACCAGATCCTGACGGAGACCGAGGGGCCCGGCGGCGGCTTCCTGGACGATGGATCAGCCTTCGGCGTCTACTCGCGCTTGAACCTGTATGCGGCGGCTCGTCGGGCGGCGATCGTAGCGTCCGGCAAATGACGCCAACGAGGGCCGTCGGCACAACGGCCAAGCCCCGGTGTGACGGTAGGCCCGTGGTCAAACGGCTCGCCTGTACCTGCTTTTCGAGTCGGCTCTGAGGACGCCGAGCAGCCAACGCTGTGCCGGCCTCTCGATCAGGTAGTAGCCAAGTGTCGCGAGGCCGATGGCCAGCGCTGCCGTACAGACGACGGCACTGATCCAACTATGCGGCAGCCGCGCGGCGTCGAAGCGTTGCGCGATCACGTCACGCAGCGGCAGCAGCGCGATGTGCACGATGTAGATCGAATAGGAGATGACGCCCAATGCGTGGGCAGGGCCCGATGCGAGCAGGCGTGCCAGTCTCGATCGGTCGAACGATAGGCCGACGATCAGCAAGCCGGAT
Source organism: uncultured Acetobacteraceae bacterium (assembly GCA_964242215.1). Taxonomy (GTDB): domain Bacteria; phylum Pseudomonadota; class Alphaproteobacteria; order Acetobacterales; family Acetobacteraceae; genus LMUY01. The sequence continues at coordinate 12,780 of CAXTCJ010000087.1, forward strand.
AACACCACGACCGCGACATCGAGCGCCGGGTCGAGCAGAAGCAAGACCATGCCGACCAGCAGCCCGGCCTGTATGGCGTCACCCGAAAAGACGCGTGGCCAGCTGAGACGGGATTTCGCGCACCACAGGTACATGCCAATGACGAATTCGCTGACGCAGCGGCCGAGCGCCTCGGGACCGCTGATGATGTTGACGACGCCGCGCGCCGGTATGTCGAACAAACTGCCGAAAGCGATTGCACTGACCAGCAGGACGAGGATTGCTACACCCGCACAGGCCGTCCCGCGTATGATGGACCGCGACAGCATGACCGACATCAGCACCGGGAAGAGCAGGTTTGCGGCCCATTCGGCACTCACCGACCAACCCGGTCCGTCCAGGCTGCTGCCCGGCCAGATCCAAGTCTGGATCCCAAGCAAGTTGGCCGCCAGGGCTGCCCATGAGGCGTCCGGTGACAGGAAGGTGAGCCATCCGAGCCGGCAAAGGACGAAGCAGGCGAGCGTCATGACGGCATACATCGGAAACAGCCGAGCGATGCGGTGCTTGAAAAACAGCATGGAGAATTCGGCTGCAGGGAGGGTGGCAAGCCGGCCCTCGTAGCTCATGGCCAGTACGAAGCCGCTGAGGATCATGAACATGTCGACGGCGACATAAGCGTGCGGCAGGAGCGGCCACGGGAACGGCCGCGAGAAATCGACGGCCATGTAATGGTCGATCATCACCGCCGTGGCAGCCACTCCCCGCAGTCCGGTCAGGGAGCGGATTTCTGCTTTCATGCCCGACACCGGCGAGACGCGTTCCACGGGAGCGGCAATGACACGTGCTCTCACCGCAGTGGGGCGTGATGACATGTGACCGAGCGGGGCCCGAGAAGATCGGGCGCTACGATATCTGCCGGCCGCCATGGGCCAATGCCACGAGTTCCGCCTGGCGGTTCGTCTGCGTTTTCTGGAACACCCTGTCCAAGTGGGTATGCGCCGTCGATCGGCTGATGCCCAACTCAGATGCAGCCCAAGACAGGCCCTTGCCGATGACGACCGCCTCGACCAGGCGCGTTTCGGCTGGCGTTAGATGATAGGTGCGCGACAAGGCGGATACGCCGGCATCGTCGATCAGGATCATGCAGGCCGGCCGGCCGGCGCTCCCGGCTTCGGCGGCGGTTTCCCAGGGACTGCCATGCGGCAGCGGGGACAGGTTCAGCGTGATCGACCCTATGCCGCTGGGGCGCTGCACTGGCACCGCAGTGCCACGGGGCGGGGTGTCGGTCGCGAGCGCAAGCGACACCGCAGCTTGCAGCCTGGTGTCGGATCCCGCGTCACGCGCCACCAACTCGCCTTGCACGACGCCGAGCGGCTCGGCGGATTGACCCAGGAAAAGCTCGGCAGCCGGATTGGTGAACACGACCCGGCGGCGGGCATCGACGAGAACAGCGCCATCGGACAGGCAGGCCAAGGCAAGGAGAAGCTGGTCGTTGCGAGCCTTGGTGCTCTGGAGTTGCAGCGCCACGGTCACTGCATGGATCAAATGAGGCGCGAAGCGGGCCATGATCGCCCGGTCATCGGCCGATGCCTCGCCGGCGCCGTCCGGTCTCACCAGTGTCAGCGGCAGATACCGGTCGGGCGTCCGGTGCGTCACCAGCGTGATCGGGCTGCACAGACCCTGCGGCCGCGCCCACCCATTGTAGAAGTCCGAGCGCTGAAACTCCTCCAGCGGCACGACATCGCCATTGGTGACGATGAGACCGGGCTGCATGCGGTCGGCGATCCCGAATAGCGGGTTCATCGGCAGGAAATACTCGAACGTCCGCGCGACGTGGCTCGGGTCGAAGCCGAAATAGGTGATGGGAGCGCCGTGTCCGCTATGGGGATCCTCGTGCGTCAGACCGCCAGCGATGCATCCGGTCAGTCCGGCCAGTCGGCGCAACACGCTATCCCATGCCGCCGGAGACAATGCGGCCTCGTGGATGAGGTGCAACGTGCTGAGATACTGCTCCTCCTGCAAGGCTGCTTTCCTTCCCTCATCTGGCGCGCGCCGGCGCCGGCGGCGACCGTTGTAAGCATGTAACCAATATCGAGATTCCTATCAAACATCGACTGTTTGGTGGATGCCGGGCCGTGATCGTCACAGCAGACAGACTGCGGCCTGTCGCGGGATAGCTTCACACTATTCATCGCAACAAATAACACTAAATGCCGCATCCGCCGCCCTGGATCGAGGGTTTGGAGACGTCGTTGCGATGCTAAGGCGCCGTGACCCTCGCTGCGAACGCCTTCTTCAAGCGAAGTCAGAGGCATGCCGGGTGATCCGGGAATGCCATGCCGTCATGCCAGGGCTTGATCCTGGTATCCACGGCGGTCCGCAAACGCCGGCCGGGCCGGGTTGCCAAACACTTGTCTGACGTCATCAGCCCAATCCCGTGGAACCAGGGTCAAGCCCTGGCACGACGGTGCTTTTGCTTCGCGTGCTGCGATTGCACGAGCCGGGCACCCGTGAGTCCGGGCCGTCTGCTGCAGTCGCCGCGGGCGGCGGCGCTCGATCGTGTTACTGTCAATCAAGCGACCTGCTCAGGCCGACGCTAAAGCCCGATGTTCCGGACACGTTTTATCATCGCCGCCTGGTAGCCCATTTCGGCTTCTCAATTTCATCATAGGGTATCATGTCCGAACTCAGCATCGACCATCCCGAGGCCCCTGCCGGTCCCAGCGACGTTGCCGACCACCATGTCGTAATCGTCGGCGGTGGCGCTGCGGGGCTCGAACTTGCGACGCAGCTGGGCAACCGCCTTCATCGCTCAGGCACGGGGCGGGTCACGTTGGTCGACCGCGCGCGGACTCACCTGTGGAAACCTCTGTTGCACTCCGTCGCGGCGGGCAGCATGGATCCGGGTGAACACGAGGTGGACTACCTGGCGCAGGCATACTGGAACCATTTCCGCTTCCGCTTCGGCGAAATGATCGGCCTCGACCGCACCGAGAAACGTTTGACGGTGGGCGCGACCTATGACGACGAGAACCGGCTCATCACGCCGATGCGGAGCGTTCGCTACGATACCTTGGTCATCGCCATAGGCAGCATCACCAATGACTTCGGCACACCCGGCGCAGCCCAGTTCGCCATCCCGCTCGAGACCACAGAACAGGCCAAGCGCTTCAACCGGCGCTTGGTCAATGCATGCCTCCGAGCCCACACCCAACATGAGCCGATCCGACCTGGTCAACTGCACGTTGCCATCATCGGCGCTGGCGCCACCGGCACGGAACTAGCGGCCGAGCTGCACCGCACGGCACGCGAAGTCGTCGCCTTCGGCATGGACCGCATCGATCCGTCCAAGGATATTCAAATCATCCTGGTCGAGGCTGGCGAGCGCATTCTGCCGGCATTACCCGAGCATATCTCCAAATCCTCGACCGACCTGTTGCACAAACTGGGCGTCGTAGTCCGCACCGGAGCACGGGTTTCGGCAGTCCAGGCGGACGGTATCAAACTGGCCAGTGGCGAGTTCATCCCGTCGGAACTCGTTGTCTGGGCCGCGGGGGTAAAGGCGCCTGACGTTCTGCACGACGTCGGCGGGCTGCAGACCAACCGGATCAATCAGCTGGTGGTGACGCCAACGCTTCAGACCACACGGGATGCGGACATCTTCGCAATGGGGGACTGTGCCGAATGTCCGCGGGAGGGGTTTGCCACCCCCGTGCCGCCAAGGGCGCAGGCTGCGCACCAGCAGGCGGGTCATCTCAGCAAGCAAATTCTGCGTCATATGCAGGGCAAGCCGCTTGCGCCTTACAAATACCGCGACTTCGGGTCGCTCGTCTCCCTGGGGCGCTACAGTACAACGGGCAGCCTGATGGGATTTGTTGTCGGCCGCAGTTTCCGCGTTGAGGGATGGATTGCCAGGCAGATGTATTTGTCACTGTACAAGATGCACGAGTATTCGCTGCACGGAGGAGGCAAGGTCATGTTCAGCATTCTGGCTCGCAGGCTGGCCCGCCGCTCGGAGCCGGTCGTGAAGCTTCATTAGTTCCGTCAGCACGGCGGCCATACCCCAGGCGCCCGAGTTCGAGCATCCGGTTCCAAGAGCTCGCCCCAACGAGCGGCCATAGGGCCGAGGCAGTATCGGTCGCATAAACTCCGTCTCGTAGCGCGCGATACACCTCAGTTTCGGAGCACCGGCGCGTCATCTCTTGACCCCTCGGCAAAACCACTGAAGGCTGTGTGCCAATGGTGCGTTTTTTGCGACTGGGGAACGGATGATCAAGCGCTTGGCCGTCGCGGCAGTTGCCGCATTTGCACTGGGCGTCGGCGCGGCGCACGCCGACACCACGCTGGTCATCGGTATCGCAGCCGATCCCACCGGGTTCGATCCCGAAGCGGTGCTCAACAACACGTCCGGCTTCGTCATGGCAACGATCTTCGACAGCCTGGTGAAATACAAGCCCGGCACCACCGAAGTCGAGCCAGGCGTGGCGCAGAAATGGGAGGTGTCGCCGGACGGGTTGACCTACACCTTCCACCTTCGCCCTGGCCTCAAGTTCAGCGACGGCACGCCGCTCGACGCCAAGGCGGTGGTGTGGAACGTCGACCGGCAGCTCAACAAGTCCAACCCGCAATACGTCTACAACACCGGCCCGGTCGAGAGCTATCTCGCTTTCACCTACGGCGACGTCGACAGCTACCGCGCAGTGGACGACAGCACGGTGGAATTCAAGTTCAAGAAGCCGTCGGCGGCGTTCTTGAACAGCTTGGCGATGGTTTGGAACGGCTTGGTAAGCCCGGCCGCGGCGGCCAAGTTCGGCAAGGACCTGCGCAACAACCCGGTCGGCTCCGGCCCGTTCGTGTTTCGCGAATGGCGCCAGAGAGATCAGGTGGTGCTGGATGCCAATGCCGATTACTGGGGCGGCAAGCCGAAGGTCGACCACCTCGTCTTCAAGGAATACCCCGATCCGCAGGCCGCGGTTCTGGCGCTCAAGCAGGGCGAGATCCAGATCCTCGGCGATGTCAGTTCGCAAAGCGTCCCGGCGATCCGGAACGATCCCAATCTCACGCTGCTGACGCAGCCGGGCCTCGCGGTCAGCGGCGTGCTGCTGCCGACCACCACCGCGCCATTCAACGACAAGCGCGTTCGGCAGGCGCTGAACTATGCGGTCGACAAGGATGCCATCGACAAGGCGCTGTTTCAGGGGCTGGCAGTGCCGATGACGTCGCCGCTGCCCGAGGCGCAGTGGGGGTTCGACAAGTCGCTCAAGGGGTATCCCTACGACCCGAAGAAGGCGATGGAATTGCTGAAGGAGGCCGGGTTCAAGCCTGGCACCCACGTCGAGTTCCTCACCTACAACTCGCCGCGCGGCTACAACCCGGCCGGGGCGAACCTTGCCGTGGCCGTGCAGGGTTACCTCAAGAAGGTCGGCATCGAAGCGGACGTGCGGCAAATGGAGATTGGCGCCTACCTGTCGAGTGTCCGATCGGGCAACTTCCAGGGCATCGGCTTGCAAGGCTTCACCGGCGATAACGGCGATCCCGACAACTTCCTGAACGCGCTGTTCGGCGCGGGCAATATCCCGGTGAACAACTGGTCGCACTACAACAATCCCGAGGTGGAGAAACTTCTGGCACAGGCGTTGGTGGTTCCCGAGCAGTCCAAGCGCGCGGAGCTCTACGCGCAGATCCAGAAGGTTATTCTCGACGATGCGCCGTGGATTTTCATCAACTCCACGCTGCAGGTTCGCGGGATCCGCAAGACCGTGCACGGCTTCGAACTGAACCCAACGCAGATGTTCTTCGACATGGAGAAAGTATCGCTGCAGTAGCGGCCGCCAGGCCGTGACCGGGTACATCGCGGCCCGGATTTGGCAGCTGGGCTTGGTCCTAATCGGCGTGAGCATGGTGGTATTCTTCACCATGCACGTGCTGCCCGGCGACGTGGCCACGTTGCTGCTGGGCGACCGCGCCACCGCGGCGGCCCTGGCCAGCCTGCGCGAGCAACTCGGACTGAACCAGCCGATCTGGGTGCAATACCTGACCTTCGCCGCCCACGCAGCACGCGGCGATCTCGGCGTTTCGCTGAGTGACAACCACCCGGCGCTGGCCGACGTGGTGCAGGCGTTCCCGGTGACGCTGCAACTCACCCTGGCGGCGCTGGTGCTGGCGACCGCGCTGGGCGTGCCGCTCGGCGTACTGGCGGCGGTGCGCGCCGGGCGAACCCTGGACAATGTGATCATGACCGTCACGCTGTTCGGCGTGTCGATGCCGATCTTCTGGCTGGGGCTGATGCTGTTGCTGCTGTTCGGCGCCGGGCTCGGCTGGCTGCCGATCGGCGGCGTGATGCCGGTCGGCCTGGATGCCCCCCGGGTCACCGGAATGAGCGTGGTCGACAGTGTGCTATCCGGACGGTGGGAGTTGATCCGCGCCGCGTCCTCCCACCTGATCCTGCCGGCTGCGACCCTGGCCACCATCCCGCTGGCGATCATCACCCGCATCACCCGCTCGGAGATGCTCGCCACCGGAACGCTAGACCATGTGCGGACCGCGCGATCCAAGGGCATGCGGGAAAGCCGGGTGATCCTGCGGCATGTGTTGCGCAACGCATTGATCCCCGTAGTCACCGTGATCGGTCTGCAGGCCGGCCTGCTGCTGTCCGGCGCCGTGCTGACCGAGACCATCTTCTCGCTCCCCGGGCTCGGACGCCTGATGGTCGACTCGATCCTCGCGCGCGACTACCCGGTGGTGCAGGCCGGCGCGCTGTTCATCGCCCTGGTGTTCGTCCTGGTGAACCTCGCGGTCGATCTCAGCTACAGCCTGCTCGATCCAAGGATCCGCCGCGTATGAGCGGCACGGACGCGGCAACCGTGGCGCCGGGCCGGGCTCCGGCGGGCATCCGGCGCATGTTCCGCCGCAATACGGCGCGCATCGGGCTCGCGATCACCCTGGTGTTCCTGGCGATGACCGTGCTGGCGCCCCTGCTCGCCCCGTACGATCCCTATGACCAGGACCTGTCGAGCGCGCTCACGCCGCCCTCGTGGGACCATTGGATGGGGGCCGACCAGTACGGCCGCGACATGCTCAGCCGGGTCATGTACGGCACCCGCAGCGCGTTGCTGGCCGTCGTGGTCGCGGATGGCCTGGCGCTGGTGGCAGGCTGCGGCATGGGCTTGGTCGCCGGGTTCTTTGCCGGCCGGGTCGACGCCGTCATCATGCGCATCGTCGACGTTCTGCTGGCGTTTCCCTACCTGCTACTGGCGCTGATCATCGTCGCGGCGCTCGGTCCCGGCCTGACCAACTCCATGATCGCAATCGCCATCGTCTACACCCCGCAATACGCGCGCCTGATCCGCGGCCAGGTGCTGGCGGTGCGCGGCGCCGATTACGTGCGTGCGGCCCGTGCGCTGGGATCGTGGCGGGTCGCTATCATGCTGCGGCACATCCTGCCGAACAGCTTCACGCCGATCCTGGTGATGGCGACGCTGCAGGCCGGCTCGGTCGTGGTGGAAACCGCCGGGCTGTCGTTCCTCGGCCTCGGTGCGCAGCCGCCCTCGCCGGACTGGGGAGCCTTGCTGGCGGACGGCCAGAGCTACTTCCTGTCGGCGTGGTGGATCGCGACCTTCCCCGGCCTCGCCATCTTCCTCGTGGTGATCGGCTTCAACATGCTGGGCGACGCGATGCGCGACCATTTCGACCCACGGCGGCGCGGGTGAGCCTGCTCGAGGTGCGCGACCTGCGCGTCGAGTTCGGCGCGGTGCCGGCGGTGCGGGGGATCTCGTTCAGCATCGATCGCGGGGAAACGCTGGTCATCGTCGGCGAATCCGGGTCGGGCAAGTCGGTCACCAGCCTGGCTATCATGGGCCTGGTACCCTCTCCACCCGGCCGCATCGCCGGCGGCGAGATCCTGTTCCGCAGCCGCGACGGTAGCGTGCGTGATCTCGCCCAGGCCTCGCCGCGGCAGATGCAACGCCTGCGCGGGGCGGAGATCGCGATGATCTTCCAGGAGCCGATGAGCGCGCTCAACCCGGTGTACACCATCGGCACGCAGATCACCGAGACGTTGCAGCTGCACGAAGCGCTCTCCGGCCGCGCCGCCCGCGGTCGCGCGATCGAGATGCTGGAGCTGCTGGGTATCCCCGAGCCGGTGCGCCGCTTCGACGCATACCCGCACGAATTGTCCGGCGGAATGCGCCAGCGGGCCATGATCGCCATGGCGCTCAGCTGCCGCCCCTCGCTGCTGATCGCCGACGAGCCCACCACCGCACTCGATGTCACGGTGCAGGCGCAGATCCTGGAGCTGATCGCCCGGCTGCAGCGCGAGTTGTCCATGGCGGTGATCTTCATCACCCACAACCTCGGCGTCGCCGCGGAAATCGCCGACCGCATCCTGGTGATGTACGCGGGCCAGGCGGTGGAGACCGGATCGCGCCAGGCGATCTTCCGCCAGACCCGGATGCCCTACACACGGGGCCTGCTCGCCTCGGTGCCGCGGCTCGGCATGGACCGCGGGGCCGGGCCGCTGCACGCCATACCCGGCAACGTCCCGGACATGACCGAACTGCCCCCCGGCTGCAGTTTCGCGCCGCGTTGCGAGCACGCCCGGCCGGAACCCTGCGAGGCGGCGCGCCCATTGCTGGAGCCATGCGGCCAGAACCACCAGGTCCGCTGCGCACGGTGGCGGGAGCTCGCGTGACCGCGCTGATCGAAGTGGTCGACCTCGTGCGGCATTTCCCGACGGGCGGCCGGATGTTCAAACGTTCGCGCCCGGTGCGCGCGGTGGATGGCGTGTCGTTCGCCGTGCAGCCCGGCGAGGTGCTGGGGCTGGTGGGCGAGTCTGGCTCCGGCAAAAGCACCATCGGCAACCTCGTGTTGCGGCTGGACCAGGCGACCTCCGGCCAGATCACGTGGCGCGGCGACGACATCACCAGGGCGCCGGAACGCCGGCTGCTCGACTTCCGCCGCCGGGCTCAGCCGATCTTCCAGGACCCGTTCGGCTCGCTCGACCCGCGCATGACAGTCGAGCAGCTCGTCGGCGAGCCGCTCGTGGTGCATCGCCTGGTGCGCCGGCAGGACCGCCGCGCACGGGTGGCCGAGCTGCTGCGCACGGTGGGTCTGAACGCCGACCAACTCTCGCGCTTCCCGCACCAGTTCTCCGGCGGGCAACGCCAGCGCATCGGCATCGCACGCGCCATCGCCATGCAGCCGGAGCTGGTCGTGGCCGACGAGCCGGTCAGTGCGCTCGACGTGTCGATCCAGGCGCAAATCATCAACCTGCTGCGCGACCTGCAGCAGCGGATGGGCCTGGCGATGATCTTCATCGCGCACGACCTCGCGGTGGTGGAGTATATCTCCGACCGCGTGGCCGTGCTGTATCTGGGTCACGTCATGGAAATCGCTCCCGCGCGCGACATCGTGCGGGCCCCGAAGCACCCCTACACCGAGGCATTGCTCTCGGCTGTGCCGGAACCCGACCCGGAGCGCAGGCGGCGCCGCATCATCCTCAGCGGCGATCTGCCCAGCCCGATCGACCCACCCTCCGGCTGCGTGTTCCGCACCCGTTGTCCCTACGCCATTGCCGACTGTGCGACAGCAGTGCCGGAGTTGCGCCAAGTGGCGCCGGGACACCTGAAAGCCTGTATCCGGGACGACGTTCTCTAGTGGGCCGATCCACAACCGCATCCCCAGCGAGCTACGATCAGTGATCTGAACCGCAAGTTCGTCGGGAAAGAACTCCGGACCAGCGGGCCCGAATCACTACGGGGCTATGGACGCTGGCGGCGCGATCATAGGGCTGACATCCGGCCGCAGTGTTTGCGGCGGGGCCGGGTTCGGTGCGGCCTGACGGCTCGAGTACCAGTTCGGCACGGTGGCCGGCAGATCGGACCGTCCGTCCTCGACGGCGCTCTCACGGTGCTGCTGATAGAGGCTGCGGTACGTGGCATAGGGGTCCAGCGCCGACTTATCGATCGCGTCGGTCTGGTCGAGCAGGCGTGCTCGGCCATCGACCGCGCCGACGCCGAACCGGGCGTAGCCGAGTGTGGCGCTGCCGCCGAAGCTGAGCCAGGTCAGTGGATCGAGCGTGGTGTTGATGCCGTAACCAGCGCCGTCCCGCGGGCTGCTCGGCCCGAGCACCGGCAGGAACAGGAATGGCCCGTTCGGCACGCCCCAGATCGCCAAGGTCAGGCCGAAATCGGTATCATGGTCGGGAAAGCCCAGCCCCGTCGCGACGTCGAACACGCCACCGACCCCCATCGTGGTGTTGAGCACCAGCCGCATGAAGGTGTTGCCGGCCTTGCGCGGCTTACCCTGCAGCACGTCGTTGGTGAATTGCGCGGGGTTGCCGAGATTGGACAGCACGTTGTGCACATGGCTGCGGACCGGCGCCGGTGTCACGTCCTTGTAGCCGCTGGCAACGGGGTGCAGCACGTTGTGGTCAAGCGCCTCGTTCACCGCGAACAGCTTGCGGTTGGTCGGCTCCAACGGGTCGTTGCGCTCGTTGTAATCAGCGACGCCCTCAGGGGTGGTCGGCTTGGGCGCACACCCCGCCACCAATGCGGCGAGTGCCACGAGAGCAGCCCCGGCCGTCACTGCCCGCGAGCGCGATATGGCCTTGCAGTCTGTCACCACCGTCCGTCCCAATCAGCGCCGTTTTGCTGAGGTTTATGCGAACCCGGCGTCCGGTCAACTCGGCCTCGCTGGCGCCATGTGCCGGATGGCCGGCCTCGTCAGCCAAGCCGCGAGCTACACTCGGAAGACATACTCCGTGCTGCCATCGCGCTCCACGTCGGGCGGGAAGTTGGCGTGCTTGTCGGCGTAATACTGCGCCCGGTGGTCGCCCTCGCTGGCGAGGTTGTACGTCAGGTACAAAATCCGCCGTGGCTTGTCGGTGAAGTTCGGCTTCGACGCGTGAGGGGCAAAGCTGTCGAAGAAAATGACGTCGCCGGGCGCAGTCGGCACAGCGTGTAGCGCCAGCCCGGTTTCATCGAGTGGGTTCCACTCCTCACCGATCAAGCCTTCCCGATGCCGGCCCGGCACCATTTCCAGGCAGCCATTTTCCAACGTCGCAGCATCGATGGTGACCAGGGCCGTGACGAAGATGGGGGCGTACCGCGTCCAACCTGCCTGCTGATCCTGGTGCGCCTTGAAGCCAGGCCCACCGGGCATCTTGAAGTTGATCTTGTCCT
>CAXTCJ010000088.1:0-23429 GCA_964242215.1 uncultured Acetobacteraceae bacterium
TCTCACGCTTCGCATCCATGGCAATGTGACGGGCGACTTCGCCAACAGTGTCCGCTGCTCCCGCTGAAATCTGGCCCTCACAGGCCCGTCGTTTCAGCACGCCTTGTGTAACCCAAAAAGGCCGGATTTTGAACCACGCCGATCGGGGTGTAGATAGTAAGGCGCATCGCCGGGTCGTCGTTGACCTGAAACGTCGCGTACTCGTAGCGCAGCGGGCCGTCACTAGGGTGAACCAGCACCTTCTCGCCGGTCCCGGCGCTGCTGCCAACCTCGTGCGCGTCCCACCAGCCGGCGAACTCGGGGCTGCGCTCGCGCAAGCTGCGCACCAGGCTCGTGAACGCCGGGTCACCAGCCCAGAGATCGTGGGTTCCGCGGAACCGGGCCACCATGCGCGCCGCCTGCACGGCCCAGGCAGTGCCAAACACGCGCTGCGAGTCCGGGTCGGTCAGCACATAGACGAGGATGTTGCGGTCTGCCTCCGCCATCCGGCCGAAGTTGGTGAACAGCGCACAAGCTGCGTCGTTCCACGCCAACACGTCCCATCGCCGCCCTGTGACGTAGGCCGGCTGGTCAAGACGCTCGACGATGCGGCGGACCGTGTTCGGCACGATTTCCCGCACGAAAGCCGGGCGGTTGCTGGGAAGCGCTAGTGCGCGCAGGTGGGCGTGCTCGGCTTTGTCCAGGCGCAGCGCCCGCGCCAGAGCATCCACCGTGGCGGCGGAGGGTCGTACAGCCCGGCCCTGCTCCAGCCGGATGTACCAATCCACGCCGATGCCGGCCAGCTCCGCCACCTCCTGCCGCCGCAGCCCTGTAGTCCGGCGCCGCGTCCCATTCGGAAGGCCCATCGCGTGTGGCTCCAGCTTCTCGCGCCGGGAACGAAGAAAGCCGCCGAATGCGCTGTGGGCCGTGTCCGTCATGCGTGCCGCCTGGGAGGTAGTAGCTGATGCTAGGACAATGCCAGTCCTTCATGCACCTGCGAACCTTGCCCATCTGAGGTCCTTCACCATGGGACTGCCCTCGCCATGAAAGCTGCCACCCTGCTCGCGTTCGGTTCTCCCCTGTCCATCGGCGCCGTGCCCGACCCTGTTCCAGGCACCGGCGAGGTCGTCGTCGATGTCGTGGCGACCGGCATCCTGCCTTATACGGCGGATGTCTTCAGCGATGCGCGCAAATACCCGCTGGAGTTGCCTGTGGTGCCTGGCTGCGGGGCGATCGGCCGCGTGCGCACCGCCGGGCCGGATGCGACACGCCTTTCGCCCGGCGACTGGGTGTTCTGCGACCCGACCGTGCGGTCGCGCGATGGCGGCCTCGCCCCTGACATCACGCTGCAGGGCTGGAGTTCCCGCGGCGAAGGAGGCCTGCGGCTGCAGAAGCACTTCCACAACGGTCCGTTTGCCGAACGCATGATGGTGCCGACCGAGAACGCCGTCCCGCTTGGCGTTATCGACGAGGCGGACGCCGGACGGTGGTGCGCGGCGGGCGTAGCGCTGGTGCCCTACGGCGGCCTTCTCGCGGCGGGGCTCCAAGCTGGGGAAACTCTCCTGGTCAGCGGCGCCACCGGCAACTACGGCAGCGCCGCCGTGGCGACCGCGCTGGCGATGGGTGCTGGCTGCGTCGTCGCACCCGGCCGCAACGAACGAACGCTTGCCGACCTAGTGCGCCGCTTCGGTTCGCGCGTGCGGCCTGTGACCCTCGTCGGCAACGAGGATACGGACCGCGCGCGAATGCAGGCTGCCGCACCAGGCCCGATCGACTGCGTGCTGGACATCCTGCCGCCAGCCGTCGGCGCGACAGTGGTGCGGGCCGCCGTGATGGCAGTGCGCCCATACGGCCGGGCCGTGCTGATGGGCGGCGTGGGAATGCTGGGCGGCGATGACCTGTCGCTGCCCTATCCCTGGATCATGCGGAACTGCGTCAGCATCCACGGCCAGTGGATGTTCGAGCCCAGCGCAATCCTTGGAATGATCGCGCTGGTCCGGGCCGGGCTGCTGGACCTCGGCCAGTTCGAGGTCACCGAATTCGCCCTGGACAACGCAAACGAGGCCGTTGCGCACGCAGCTGCCAATGCCGGGCCGTTCCGCATCACCGTGCTCCGGCCCTGAAAACTGCAGGTCCTCGCCGGCATGCTCGCCAGCGATCGGACCTGCAAGCTCACAGAGCAGATGCACGTTGCAGGCGCCTGTATGGGCCGTAGGTCGCCATCGCCCCTTTGCCGCGGACGGAGGAAATGTTGACGACTGACGCATTGCATAATTCGTGACCGGCGCCCGCTGTCATTGGCTAGAGGCCGATTGACACAAACTCGGGCACGCGATATAGGTCCGCTTGGACGTGCGAAAGTCACTGCCCGGTCGGTAGTCCGGGTGACGTTTTGCGTTCGTGCAGCTTACACGCTCTATCCTAGACGTGGGCAACCTGCGCGTCCTTTCCCCGCAGAGGGAGAGGAGCGTCCTATGGAAATCGCCCGCTACCTAATTGCCTTCGTTGCCGTGCTCAATTTTGGCGGTCTGGTTGCTGATGCGATCGTGCCGGCCACTGCCCGGCAGCATCTATTCAACCCACACTGGCCACCGCACGCTAAATTCCACAATGCGCAGACCATGATGATGGGCCTCGTGAGCGGCACCTTGTCCCTGGCCATCCTGTTCGGCACGCCATCGCTCACCCTCCCCATGTTTTTGCTGGCGGCGGCCATCGCGGCAAACTACTTCGTGACGATGGCGCTCGCGCCGTTGTTTCCGAAAACCGCCTGGATTGACCCAGAGTTCACCTCGGGCACATCTCGTCCACTCGGCTTCGCCCCGCAACAGCTTATCAGCTACGTGATTTGCGGCCTCGTAAACATTGCAATCATATCAGCAATCTCCGCTTAGCTACGGAGTCAGTCCGCTTTACAGACCAAGCAGTCATAGCCTCATTGAGGTGAACGGGCGGTTGCTTCTAAACGAGGATAGCGACGCGGCGAGCAGCCGACAACGCGCCGGAATGCCGTATTGAAGGCAGTTTCTGACTCATATCCAAGGTCATTGGCAATCGTCCCAAGGGTGTCGCGGCCATGTGTCAGCCGGTCCTTGGCTAGCATCATGCGCCATTGGGCCAGATAGCCGATCGGCGTTTCCCCAACCCGTTCCCGGAAACGCTGCGCAAAGATCGACCGTGACAGCCCGGCCCGGGCCGCCAGTTCAGCAAGCGTCCAGCGGTGTGCGGGGTCGCCGTGCATGGCTTCGATCGCCTCGCCTAGATTTGGATCGGCAAGCGCGTAGAGCAGGCCCACACGGTCGCCAGCCTGCCGCGACAGGTGGAGCCGAAAGGCTTGAAGGAGCATCAGATGCGCCAGATGCCGAGCGGCGAGCGCGCCGCCCGGCCTCCCATGCCGCATCTCCGTCATCATCTGCGTGATGCACCATCTCATTGCTGCCCGATCATCCGCCTCATGAAGATGGATGAGCGATGGCAGCGTTCCCAGCAACGTTCCCGCCTTGCGGCCGTCCACCTCGAAGCGGGCGCCGGCGAACGTGAAACCGCCGCCGCAATTGTGGACGATCACGTCGCCCGGCCGGGCACCGCCGAGCACATCGTGCGCATCAGCCGGGGTCAGCTTCAGGTCGCTCGCAAGCATGAAGGGGCGGCCACTCGGCAGGATGATGCAATCTCCCGCCGTGAGCCGCACTTCGGCATCCATGCCGTCCACCGCCAGCCAGCAGGCGCCGGCCGTCACCGCGTGGCATTTGATCGTGCCGGGCCGGTTGCCGAACCGGATCGCCCAATCGCCGCCTGCGTCGAGGCCGGCGGTGAGGTAGCTTTCGGGCTTGAGGATGGCGAGTATGTCAGACAGAGGGTCCATGGCAGCCCCGGACGATGGCGAAGGAAATAAGCACGATCAAGTATAGATCGTGCTCGGCGCTGTGACCATCTACGGCATTCATAAACTGGAGTGTTCCCGTGATCGTCGTCACCACCCCAACCGGCAACATCGGCCGCCATGTCGTTCGACACCTGCTTGATGCCGGCGAGGCGCTGCGCTTAGTCGTGCGCAATGCGGCCAAGCTGCCGCAGGAGGTGCGCAACCAGGTGGAGGTGATCGAAGGATCGCACGGCGATGCCAGGATTGTCGATCAGGCGTTCCGGGGAGCGGACGCGGTGTTCTGGCTCTGCCCGCCCACGCCTTCGGCGACGCCCGCCGCCGCGACGGTCGATTTCGCCCGGCCGGGCGCGGAGGCGATGCGCCGGCACGCCGTTCCCCATGTCGTCGCGGCGACGACGCTCGGTCGCGACACTGCTTGGCAGGAGCGGGCCGGCAACGCGACTGGCTCGATCCACATGGTCGATGTGTTGCGCATGACGGGCGCTGCCGTTCGCGGGCTTGCGCTGCCGGCGTTCATGGACAACGCGTTGCGGCAAGCGGAGGCCATCCGCCAGGGCAAGATGGTCGGCCTGATCGCTCCCGACAAGAAACTGCCCCACACTGCCGCGCGCGATATCGGCGCTGCCGCCGCCGGGCTGCTGATCGACTGTCGCTGGTCCGGGCAGGAGGACGTGCCGGTCCTCGGTCCCGAGGAGCTTTCCTATGCCGATCTGGCGGCGATCGTCTCGGAGGTGATCGACCGGGAGGTTTGCTATGAGCATCAAACCTACGAAGCCTATAAGAAGAGCGCGATGGCACGCGGGCTGACGGACGCCTTCGCACAGGGCTACGTCGATATGTTGCGCGCGAAAGAGGAAGGCATGGACAACGTGGCGTCACGAGCGACCGCCATCATCGGACCAACCAGCTTCCGTCAATGGGCGGAGGAGGAGTTGAAGCTGGCCATTGTTGATTGAAAATCAGCATCCGCCGGCAGTGAGACTGCTGCACTCGCTGATCTTGTCCGTCAAACCACTCGTGACTGTACTAGCCAACCCATCAAACGACTCACGATATTTGTGCACTGAACAGGCCTCATTGTGGCCCTGAAGGAAGCGCCGGATATAGAAGCTGACACAACTGCCTACGAGGGCTTCATCGCTTGGATGCGGGCCACATCGACAGGCCGTTGCGCGAGCGGCGCTGCTGCTATCATGACATCTACCAGGATTTGGCATTCGTCTTTCCCGGTCGCCAAAACCTCAGGGAACGAGGCGATGCGCGACATGGACCATAGCGTTGCCGCTAAGACCGCTATTGGGCTGCTGTCGATCAACTTCTTGGCGCCTGGATAGATAGGATAGCCAAGCCCCTTGATGAGGCTGAAGCCCGCATGGACTCCGCGCGCCAGGACAACCGCTTCTCCCCACGAAGCGCCGCCGCCGCGCCGCTCGCCGGCGACCGCAATGCTCTCGAAAGCAATGCACAGCGGAACATGGCAACGCAGCCAGAGAGGCATGTCCGGCTCTATGGCGGCGGGCAAACCAGCTGCATTGAACACATCCACCCAGGGTTGTTCGCTCATGATGGTCTTCTGACCGGCAGCGCCGATCGTCGCCTTTAGCTTGCCATCGCCATCCAGCGTCGCTTGGACGAACGGCATGCCGAATGCGCAACGTCCGGCACCGATCGCGTCTTGCAGGCGCTCGGGGTGGAACGTGTTGAACATGAACTGGATGGATTTGGCAGCGCTACGCTGCAGGGTAGGCAGCATCGCATCCGTCTGATGGGCCAGGAGGGTGACGATCACGAGGTCATACGGGGTCTCCTCGTCCAGGGTATCGATCACACGAACGCTCGCCCGCTCGCCGCTGACGTCGATAATCCCACCGTCGCGTTGCAGTTGCTTCAGCCGGACGGAACCAGGTCGCGCGATGGCTGTGACATCGTGACCGACGACGCGGGCCAGTTGGAAGGCGAAAACGCTCCCAATCTTGCCTGCGCCAAGGACAGCGATCCGAAGAGGCGAGGAGGGCGCAATCGTGGCCATCACCTCGCGCGCGCCCGTTCCACCAACCCACCCTCGCATTCTTACGTCGTCTGGATCAGACTTGGCCGTCAAAGGTTCCCGGTCAAGCTAATTCTGTCAGTGTAAGGATGACATGAAACGGTCCTACCACCACGGTGCGCTGCGAGAAAGCTTGTTGGCGGCAGCCGAAACTATCCTCGAACGCGATGGCGTCGAGGCATTGACCTTGCGCCGGGCGGCGCGAGAGGCCGGCGTGACGCATGGGTCGGCCGCCCATCACTTTGGTGACCTGGCAGGCTTATTGAGCGACTTGGCCGCGACCGGCTTCGTCCGTTTCCACACGCGATTGCAGGACGAGGCATCGGTCGCCAGCCTGAATCCAAGAGCCCGCTTGATCGGTCTCTGCCATGGCTATGTCCAGTTTGCGCGCGACAGCCCCGGGCTGTTCCAACTGATGTTCCGCTCAGGGCGGCTGGACTGGTCGCGTCCAGAACTCGCGACTGCGGGCGCCAACGCGTTCGCTCTGCTCATGGAGCAGGGGGACAAAGCACCTACCGTCGATTTCGGCGTAGACCCGCTTGCTGCCGCGATAGCGCACTGGTCGCTGGCACACGGTCTCGCGATGCTGCTTATTGACGGGCGGCTGGGGCCGATCATCGAAAAGGCGTCAGGACCTGCCGTCGAAACACTCGTTGAAGCCGTTCTGACCAGGGGCCTGTTTTGAAATCACGCGGTATCAAGCTGCCAAGGCGGATGGGTTTATACGGCCAGCAGACTTCGTGTATGGCAGCGTCAATCTCATCTGCAGCAGGCTGGAACCGGGCGAGCAACAGTTAGGCAAATCCCCGAGTAGTCGAGTTGAGGAGCTGGATGCCCATGCGGGCCTATAGTTTCCGAAGCGTCTTGCTCCGGGTAGAGCGGAACATCTGCAGGGAGGCAATGTTCGACAGAGCCTCCAACGCGGTGATACGTTGATACTCGTGTCCCGTACCCAAGCCCGGCCAGCCAGTGTTTGGGGGTCCGGTAGCAACGGAACCGAAACTGCATTTCAACTTACCAAAGAAGATTGAGGTTCCGATTGCAGGAACCCGGTGGCGGAAGGTGTTGATTAACCATGGATCCCCAGCGGGAACTTGGGTGAGATTCCCACGTCGGGGTTGCTAACCCACACTATCTTTGCGTCGAGAAACGCGATGAGCTTCTGCAAATCGGCGGCCTTCCGTTTGAGCCGGTCACGCTGATCGGTTAGAAGCGCAACAAACTCCGAGGGTGCCATCGCGTGGTGAGCTTGTTTCTCGAGAACCGCACTAATCTCGTCTAGAGACAACCCTAGCACCTGCCAGGTCCGGATGACCCGCGCTTGTTCCAAATCCGCCGCTGAGAACATCTGGTAAGGGCGCGAGCCGCCTTTTTGCCCGACTGTCGGGTGCAACAGTCCTCGGCGCACGTAGAACCGTAATGTATCGGCGGACAGGCCGCTCTGGCGGGCAAAAGCCGAAATCATCATCGCCGAATGCTACTATTGACTATGGACCATGGTCCATAGTTATCGTCCCCAGTCGGGAGCGATCCCGGCCCCAGGTCGCAGGCCGGCCGCTTCCATCGTGACGCGCATCTCGCGCACCATCTGATGGAGAGAACGAATGTCCGCCACTGATACTGTCGAAAGCTTCCCGGCGATGCTGCGTCGGGTGTTGCGTTTCAAGCCCGATGTCGCGAGCTTCCTTGACATGTTCGCCGCGGATGGCGTGCTGGAGTTGCCGTTTGCTCCGCCGGGCTTCAGAACCCCACTTGTAGGCCGGGACGCCATAGCCGCTCATTTGCAGATGGCCTCGAACCTTATCAAGCTCGACAACCTAACCGTCTCCGAAGTCGTCACGCACGAAACGAGTGATCCAGAGGTCCTCGTCGTCGAGTTCGCAGGCTTGGGTCACGGACTGGCCACGGGCGAGCCCTACGACCAACGGTATGTCTCGGTGATCAGGGTGCGTGACGGAAACATCGTGCATTACAAGGATTACTGGAATCCGATTGCCGTTCTCCGCACGATCAAAGGGGAGCAAATCCTGAAAGCCTTCGCTGTGGGCTGAGTGGACTTGACGTTTATGCGGTGGTCGACGAGCCGGACGCCCTGGTCTTTCCACCGGAGTGGCGGCTGAGGATGGGGCGGACCCCGAATGCCCGTTCCACACTCTCAGCTACAGCTCCATTGAGGTAGACCCTAGCGGCACGCTGACAAGGAACATTTTCTGCGTGCCATTAGGGTCGGTTTGGGCATCTGGAACAGCGGCGTCCTCAGGGTTTAGACCCTCTTGGAGCGAAAGAAGCTCTGAAATGCAGTTTCGGTTCCGTTGCTACCGGACCCCCTGTTTCTGTG
Organism: uncultured Acetobacteraceae bacterium; assembly: GCA_964242215.1. Taxonomy (GTDB): domain Bacteria; phylum Pseudomonadota; class Alphaproteobacteria; order Acetobacterales; family Acetobacteraceae; genus LMUY01. The sequence continues at coordinate 8,251 of CAXTCJ010000088.1, forward strand.
ACCGGTGAGCGGTGTCGACCGAAGGCAATGAGTGCCCTCCGGCTGACATACTAGCCGCCGTCGGCGTACGCTTCCAGGATGGGCACAACATCGTTCTTCCGCTGGGACAGTCCCGAGGGCGTCGGCAAGCTGCCAACGGGCATCCTGCTCAGCCGAGTGAAGCCCAGCTTTGGCAAGTGCCAACAAGCGGCTTCAGCCGACCCATTGGGAGCGTCAGCCGGGCTCCAAGCGTCAGATATTTTGAGTCAGCTGACCGGGCCGAGGCGAGTCTGTAGATCGTTTAGGAGCCAGCTACCGGCCTGACCCAGGAAGCGATTCCGCATGTGAGCAGCGTAGATGGTCAGCGGCCCATGGTGCGGGCGGGATCGTTTTCAATCGCCAGGGAGACAAGGCGACCGTCGGCCAGGTGCGGTGCCACGAAATTTTCGGGCATTCGGCACCAGCCCAGAGCGGCCAACAGGAAGTCCAATCGCCGCCCGAGTTCCACGAAGCGCCAAACCTTGGTGCCGATGATGCCGTAGCTTGGGCCATCGGGCGTGGCGGGATCGGACAGCACGAGCTGCACATGCTCGTCCAAGTCGGCGCGGGTTGCCGGCCGTTCCAGCCCGGCTAAGGGGTGAGCGGGCGATACGACCGGCATAAGGTTGATAGCGAGCATCGGCACGGCGGCCACGTCTTCGGGCACACTGGGCAACAGCGTACAAAGCGCGAGTGCTGCGTCGCCCCGGCGCAACCTTCGCTCGGCCCCACCCAGCCCCTCCGTGGAGAAGCTGACGGGAAGGTAGGGAAACTTGCCGCGTAGCGCGTGCAGGCTTTCGATGAAGGCGGCGGTCGGAACCAGCGGATCGATCGCGACTGTGAGCTCGGGCTCAAGCCCCTCACGCGCGCCGGCAGCCAGTGCCTCGAAGCGAGTGGCACCGGACAGGACGGTTCGGGCCTGTCCCACCAGCACGCGGCCCACGTCGGTCAATGCAGGACGGAATCCCGACCGGTCGAACAGCACAACGCCCTGCACACCCTCCAACGTCGCTACGGCTTGGCTGATGGCGGATTGCGCGCGCCTAAGCCTGCGGCCCGCGGCCGAGAAGCTGCCCGTGTCCGCGATCGCGACCAGCACGCGAAGCTGGTCAAGGGTAAGACTGCCGATCGTCCAATACATCCGGCTAATCCTCAAGGTCATCGGTATTACCGACGTCACCTGCATCGCCGCAGGCAACGCCAAGGCGGTCGATTTGGGCCAAGTCGGCCGCGACGATTTCCTTGCGAAGTTCCAAGGCGAGATCGCGTCCGAGGCCGCCTAAACGACATCAGGGGGGAGGCGCTTGCGATACAAGCCTGCTGGTGCTCAGCATCTGCGCTTGATGCGCGGTCCAGGACCGCTTCTGGTGCGGCTCAAACGCTCAGAACGCCCGGAGTGGATAATTCCTGTGTGACAAGCAGGGATGGAACGGACAGGTTAAGGGAAGCCACCATGGTTCGTGTTTTGGTTGTTGGATATGCACCCGAAGCTGTCGATTTTAAGGATCCAGCCATTCCGCCCGGCTTGGACGAAACTCGGATGGCTGAAGGCATCCAGATGGATCTGCAACGAATGCGGGATAGGGGATGGGTGGCTGAACACCTCCCAATTCGATCCGACGAGAACCTGCGGCAGCAAGTGCTCGACCACCTCAACAGCCAATCTTACGATTGCATCGTCATCGGTGCGGGTGTGCGAATGACTGAAAAGCACGTTCCCGAATTCGAAGCGGTCGTGAACGCCGTCCGCCAAGGCGCGCCCGAAACGCTTTTAGCATTCAATTCGAGCCCAGATAGCAGTTGTGAAGCGGCCGCCCGATGGCTTAGCAAGACGTAAGTATCCGCTCGAGGGTGAACAGACTCATCCCACCAGTTTGACCGTTCTGGGCGCAACGGCCGCGCCCAGAGGCCGAAACTACAGGTAGCGAACTCAGATTGCCTGCCCGCCTGAGACCTCGATACGTTGCGCGTTTATTCAGCGATTGTCCTCCGAAAGGAGCGAGGCAATCATAGGGCCAATATCGTCGGGTAGGCCCGGGCGGCCGAGCGCGGTCGCTTCGGCAATGTGCCGGGCAATTTCCGGATAATCGCGGACCATGCCGCCCGAGAAGTCGGTCTGGATCGCGCCAGGTGCCACAGTTTTCACGGCGATACGCTGCGGACCGAGCTCCTTGGCCATGTAGCGGGTCATGACTTCAACGGCGCCCTTCATCGCGCCATAAGCGATCCGGCCGGGATAGATGATCCGGGTCAGCCCCGACGAGATGTTCACAATCCGTCCGCCGTCGGCAATGAGCGGCAGCAATGTCTACGTCAGGAAGAACGGAGCTTTGACTTGAACGCGGTGTGCGAGGTCGAAATCATCCTCTGCGATCGAGCCGAACGCAATTCCTGCCGGCGCAGTCTCACTTTCTGGCGGTTGCGCCTGCAGGAAGGAGGATGAGTTTACCGCGCGCGCGCCCGCTCAGGCTTAGGTCTAGCGCCTCTTGCCAATCGTCGAGAGCGAAGGTGCGCGCGACCGGTATCGTGAAATGCCCCTCGGCCGCGAACTTCGCGAAGTCCTCAAGCACGTTGTAGCGCAGTTCACCCTCGAAGCTGTTGCGCATTCCGAAACCTTCGGCGATCGGACCATGGTTGCTGACCGTGACCACACGCTTGCCGTCGCCACCGGCGATCCGGAAGAGCTCAGGCAGCACTCCGCTGATCGGGCCGGCGTCCAGGATCAAGTCCGGCGTCCCCCCGGCGATGTCGAGCACCCGGTCCACCATTCCGTCACCATAAGGCGTGACCTCCGCTCCAAATGCGCGGAGCCGTCCTGCAAACGTGTCGCCCGCGGCTGCAATCACCCGCGTTCCCCGCATGAGCGCCATTTGCACGGCGGCGAAGCCGATCATCGTTCCCGCGCCGTAGACGAACAGCGTGTGGCCAGCCGCAACCGCCAAGATGTCCAGGCTCCGGCAGGCGGTCTCGATCGCCATCGGCAGCGCGGCAGCGTCGATAGCATCAAGGCCCTGTGGGACGGGTGTCCAGATGGCCAGGACCGCCTCGTCCGACGCGCCGGCGCTCGGAAATCCTCTAAAATCGGGGACACCCAGCACGTTTTGTCCGATTTGGACGTCTGTTACGCCTTCACCGACCGCCTCGACCGTTCCGGACACGTCCAGCCCAACCCCACGGGGGAGATCGCCGGCGAACAGCCCCCGACATAGGGCCCAATCCGCAGGATTGAGCCCGCACGCATGAACGCGCACGCGGACTTGCCCGGGGCGTGGATCAGGCACCGCAACCTCATCCAAGCCCAACACGTCCGGGGGTTCGCCATACGCATGGAAACGGAGCGTTCTCATTGCCAATGCATCTCCTGTTACGACAGTCACTGACACATAGGCTTAGAGACAGCGGCTGACAATACGGGTATGAGCGAAAGATGCCACGCAACGCAGAACCTGCACGTCGCCGCCTCCAGCAGGCGACCCTGGAACTGTTCCGCGAGCGCGGGTACGACGCGACTACGACGGCGGAAATTGCCGCGAGGGCTGGCGTAACGGAGCGCACCTTCTTCCGGCACTTCCCAGACAAGCGGGAGGCGTTGTTCGACGGAGAAGAAGCATTCCGTCGCGGCTTGAGCGACGCGGTTGTCGGGGCACCTGAAGGGCTGGCTCCTATGGATGCTTTGCTCTACGCGTTCCGCTCAGTCGAGCCGTTGCTTGAACACAATCGCCCGTTTACCGAGCCCCGACAGGAGATCATCGCCCGCACTCCGGCACTACAGGAGCGGGTGCTGACCAAGACGGCAAGCCTCACCGGCGCTTTATCAGCTGCGTTAGTTCGAAGAGGCGTTGATGATGGCCTCGCAAACCTCGCGGCCCAGGTCGGGATGGCTGCCCTCGGTTACGCTACGTTGGCCTGGTTTGACGATCCAAGACCAGGCTTGGATGCGCATCTGAAGCGCGCCTTCCAAACGTTGCAGCAGCTCTTACCGACTATCGACAAGCCCGCCCCACACGTCGGTTAACGTCGCCGCCGTGAAGGGGCAGATCCTTGGCCCAGAAAGGCGGCACGAGGTGGGTGTGAACATCGATGCGGTCTGCGCTCATGATAAAGTTCCCATGTTTTTGTAGGCTCAACGGTCAGGGCCTGTCCCAAAAGGGACCGTCAAGCCATCAGCAACTTGTCCGACGTAACTGGCAGCTTGCGCCGGTCTCCGTATTCAAAGCTCGTTACGGTATTCGTCTCGTAGATCGGCCTGCTCATGCGCGCGTGAGGGCGACGCCGGACAGCAGCAACGCGAACCCTGCAAGCGGCCACGTCCCATAAGGCTGCAAGGGCATCAGCAACGCCGCTCCAGTGGTCGCGCCTGCCAGCAGGAAGAGCCACATGGCCCCTTGCAGCGCCCAGCCGAACCCCTGGCCCTTGCCGCACAAGGCTTTGCCAATTCCTTGGCCGACCTTGACGAGGGTGCCAGTCACATAGGTGAGGCTGACGCTGGCCTGCCCGACCTGCGTCATCGATGCGTTCAGCGCTCCCATCGCCAGCACCATGAAGGCCGTTTCCCATGCTGACGCGACCGCGCTCGCCGCGAGCAGAACGGCGACAAGGAAGCCTACCGCAGCCGCGTGCCGCCGCCCCGTCCATTCGGCCAGCATCGTGCCAACTGCGGCGCCGGCAACGAAGCAGCCGATGATCCCCAAGAAGACACCGCACCGACGCATGTCGCCTTCACTGATCGCCTGGCCAAGCATGGTCGTGTTGCCGCTCATGAAGGAAACGAACTCGTCCCGCAGTGTGGACAAGCCGTATACGTCGGTCGCCCCAGCCAGGAAGGCCATCCCTCCAGCGAGCGGCAGCGCACCAAGGGGATTTCCGCCATCTGTTCCAGTCTTCTCTCCAGCCTTCACGATCGCGCTGTATTCCGGGCGCCGGGCCGCCCAGGCCGCTCCCATTTTCGCGGAAGACCCGCAGCGGCAATCGACGCTGCGCTCTCGCCACGGCGCCAAGCGCGGTATCATGTTGCAAATGCCATCCGGCCTGGCCCCGAGATTGCCGAAAGAAGGCATCCCCCAACGATGGAAAGGTTGGAGACGAAGACGTTCCGATCAACCGACTGCTTTTCGCCGTGCTCTGACCAGAAGCGCACGAGCAGGATGGTGACCACCAGCATGAAGGCGCCGAGGAGCAGGGACATCGCCCTCGCATAAACGCCCAGCACGAGCGACGCGACGCCGACGGCCTCGAACACGCCGATGCCGCGCTCGATCAGGTGAGGAATGGCAAGTGCAGGCTGCTCAGCATCGCGATTTCCCGCGGCGGCGCCTTGAACTTATCATAGGCGCTCGCGGCAAAGACCAAGGCCAGAAGGCACCGGGCCACAAGCAAGCCGAGATCGTCGTAGCGGGCAAGGCTGCCCAGGATCGGCATGGCGCTTCAACTCCTCGAGGCTTTAGGCTTTGCAGGGTGGCCTCGAGGGGTCGACACATAGGCGGCCAGCATCCATCTGCCGCCCGGTCGCGACAGCACCGCGAGTGAGAGGTTGTCCAGCTCGCGGGTAGCACCGCCGGACTCCACGGTCATGCGCTGCCAGCCGTACACCAGCACACTATCCGCGAGCCGCACGGTCCGGTCGATGCCATGCTCGATCTTCCGATAAACATTCGTGCCAGCCTCAAGCCCGCGCAGATACTCGGCAGCGTCCTGGCGAACGCCGCTCGAGTGCGTGTAGATCAGGCCCTCGTCGAACACGGTGGCAAGGGCGATGGAGTCGCCTCGGACCATCGCGTCATATCGGCGATCCTCGAAGGCGGCGATCTCTGAGAGGAGGGCATCATCGTTGCCGGCCACCGTTCGGCTCCTGTATGGTTTAATGTTTCGCCTCATCGAGCGTCACGGCTCGCATCGGCTTTCGGTCTGCTCCGGTGCAGCAGATCCCACAGGTGTTCGATCCACAGCGCTGGTTCCGACAGTGTCTGGTGACCCTTCGATGCGTCACTCGCGGGCAGCAGCACGGCGCGGCCATCCTTCACCTGCGTTATCATGCGGTCCATCACGCCCAGCTCCGCCGGGTTGACCGCATCGTCGGCGAAGTTCACGGCCAGCAACGGCGCCTGGATGCGGGGCAGGTCCTCCGCAGGGTCGTAGTCCCGCGACGCCTCGAACTCCCTGATCACGTCGAACAGGTTCTCGCGCGCGAGTGCCTCGTCCGCGACGGATTGGATGTAGGCGTCCGCCTGCTCGGGGCTGCCCAGTTGCTCGGCCAGCCGCGCTGGGCTGGCGGCCATCATCTGGAAAAGCACCCGCGCCAAACCCAGGCCGCGCCGCGGCGCGTCGTGCCGCCCCGGCTCGTCAAGAAGGGCAAGCTGCAGAAGCAGCCGGCGCCATAGCAAGTTGCGCCCTGTAACGCGCTCCGGAAGGCTTGCGACCGGCATCAGCGCGTCCATCATGTCGGGATAGCGCCCGCCCCACATCCAGGTCTGCATGCCGCCCGTGCTGGTGCCCATCACTAAGCGGAGCCGCTGCAGTCCCAGTCCTTCTGTAACCAGGCGGTGCTGCGCCGCCACCATGTCGGTGTAGCCGTAGCAGGGAAAAAAGCGTTCCAACCCATCGCTTGGCTTGCTTGATCCCCCATGCCCGATGGCGTCGGGCAGAATGACGAAGTGGCTGCGCGCATCAAGCGGACCGCCCGGGCCGAACATCGCGCCTGCGAAGGCCGGCTGCAGGAACTGGTGCCCGCTACCGGTCGTGCCGTGCAGAAGCAGGACCGCGTTATCGCGGTCGGGCGCCAGGGTGCCGAGGGTCCGGTAGGCGAGACGCACGTCCATTTGCCCACCGCCGGAGAAGGCGAAGCTCTGCGCGACGAACAAGCCCTCGGTAGGCGTTGGCTGCCAGTTCATGGGCACCTCAGAAGAAGGACAGTGCTTCGACGCCGATGCCGGCGCGGACGGTGCGTCGCACCTCGGCCAGATCCAGGTCGCAGACGGCGAGCGTGCCCTCGTTCTGGTTGGCGATCAGCACGGTGCGGCCATCGGCGTGGAACGCCATGTTCATCGGGCCTTCGCCTAGGCGCAGCAGCCGCTGCGTCTTGAGGGCGGTGTCGAAGATGGTCGCCAGCGGCGCGTCCACACTGGTGACGACCAGGTGCCGGCCGTCCGGGCTGTAGCGCGCGACCTGCGCCGCCTTGTCGTGCCCGTCCAGCGGGATGGTCGACACCACCTCGTCCGTAGCGGTCTCCACCACCATGATCTGCGGTTTCTGCGCGTCCACCAGCACGACGGTCTTGCCGTCCGGCGACAGGCCCAGCCCGGACAGGCCGTTCGGTGCGGGTATCGTCCTAACGCGCTTGCGGGTGGCCAGATCGATCACGGACGCAAACGGGTCCTCCTCGTTCTCGGTGTAGAGCTTGCTGCCGTCCGGCAGCACCTCGATCCGGTGTGCCTTGTTGGAGCCGACCTCGATGACATGGCGGACCGCACCGGTTGCGGCATCCATCTCCAGGACCACGCCGCTGTTCTCGCACACGCAGTAGAGCTGCCCCTGCGGACCCCAGCGCAGCCCGTGTGGCGCCAGGTAGGGGTCGGTGCTCCAATCTCCCATGTGCCGCCGGGCCCTCAGATCGAACAGGGCGATCAGGTGGCCGGGATGCGGGTTCTTGCCATGAATGCCGTCGCCGTAAATCGGGACGTAGGCGATGTCCCGGTCCGCCGCGACCAGCACCTCGTGAACGCGCGGCGCGAACCCGTCGAGGATCAGCACCGTCGCATAGTTGTCCGGGTCGAGGAACAAGACTTGGTTGCCCACCTTGTCGATGGCGATCAACCCGTTGCTGCCGGTCATGAAGTTAGCGTCCGCCATCTCAGACCTCACCGAAAAAAGAAGCTAGCTCCCGCGCCGCCGCTTCGGGCTGCTCCTCCGGTATAAAATGGCCGCAGTTGGCCACCACGCCGCCGCGCAAATCCTCAACATAAGCCCTGAGCGGAGCGGCCATGTCGGCAATGGAGCCTTGGTCGGCGCCGAGGGCCAAGACCGGCACCGTGAGCTTACCCCGGGCGCTCAGCTCGCGGTTCTGATGTGCCGATAGGGAAGCAGCGCGATAATAAGCCAGCCCGGCACGCAGGCCGCCGTCCTTGGTGAAGACGCGCAGGTATTCGGCGATGTCGTCGTCGGAGAACGCATCCGGGTTGGCCGTCTTACGGCGCAGAAACCAATCGAGATACAGGCGCTCCCGACCGCCGATCAGCATCTCCGGCAGATCCGGCAGACCATGGAACGAAAAGTGCCAGGTGCGCCACGCAAGGTCCGGAGCAATCGGCAGCGCATCAGGCAGGGTGATGCCCGGAATGCCCGCGTCCATCAGCACCAGGCGCCGTACCTCACCGCCGAACAGCGCTGCGTAGGGGTAGGCGACCCAGGCGCCGACGTCGTGGGCGGCCATGCAGCAGCGGGGTATGCTAAGCTGCTGCAGCAACTCGTGCACCATGACCGCGAGGGCCTGGGTATCGTAGCCGCTTTGTGGGCGGTCGGAGTCGCCCTGGCCTGGCAGATCCGGTGCGATGATACGGAATTTGGGGGCGAGCAGCGGGATCACCTTGCGCCAGGCGAACCAGCTCTCGGGAAATCCGGCCAGCAGGACGATCGCCTCTCCGTCCGCCTTGCCACCCGTGACGTAGTGCAGGCGCACGCCGTCAACTGTCTCAAAGCGGTGCTCGAAGCCGGGCAGCTCCGGGTCCGGACGGGAAGCCGGCATGGTCATGATCGCGCGTGCCGGAAGGTTCGCCGGGTCTGGCTGGTGCGTAATCATGGTGTGTCTCCGCCAGAGTGGGTTTCAGGCCGTTCGCTAGGAAGCCAGTTAGGGCCAGCATCGAAATCCGGTTCGCGATCAGGTCGCCCAGGAGCTTGATCAGCAGGACGCCGGCCATATAACTGTGCTGCACGCCTGGCTTTAGGCCGAGCGATGCGCTGACGTGGCCAAAGGGCGGCTGGGCGAGTTGAGGTGTTCGCGGCGATCAGGCCGCAGGACGTGGCGAGCAGCAAGGTCGGCCGCGCGGGTACGGCAGTCACGCTTACCACCGGTGACCCGGCCGGCATGGACGAGCTCATGAAAGCAGCCGCATAGCTTGGTCAGCGGCCGACACCATCCCGGCCCGGCTCCGCCCCACCTTGCCGACAACCCTCAAGCCTTGCAGGAAACACAACAGGGCGAAGGCGGCTACTTCTGCATCGACGCTCGCGGAAATGGAGCCATCCGCCTGCCCGAGCCGAATAAGGTCGCACAATCGGGTTTCGACCCGTTGCAGCGCCGCCCCGACCATCCCCGCCATGTCCGGGTCATAGGTGGACAGCTCGGCCGCACTGGCCACGACAAGGCAGCCGCGACGGCCTTCGTCGCCCAGCGATGCCTCGACGTAGCAGTCCAGCATGGCGCGAAGCTTGTTCCGCCCCAACGCCTCGGCCTCGGTTGCCTGCTGCACGTGGGCGGCGCGGCGGGCCGTGTATCGGTCGAAGGCGGCGAGGAACACGGCACGCTTATCGCGAAACGCTTTGTAGATGCTCCCTGACGCCAGCTGCATCGCGGCGCAAAGGTCAGCCAGCGACGCCGCATGGTAGCCGTGCTCGCGAAATACCTGCACGGCGCCATCCAACGCGGCATCGCGGTCGAACTCACGCGGCCGGCCGGGCGCACGTCGAGGGGCAGTGTCTTCAGGTCGGATTTGCATTTTGCATAATTAGGAAATGATTGCTCCCTAATCAAGGCCGGACGTATTAAGTGGTGCGTCTTCAAGTGCATCAATCTGTCGAACCTGGCGCTGACCCAACATTCGTGACACCAGCCGCAAGGTAAGAGCGGTATCAGAGTCGGACGGCTATGCTGGCGCTGTTGGTCTTTCGAGCACTCGGTATACGCTGGCCCGTTCGATACTGAGGCGGCGCGCAATGGCGGGAGGCTTGCTGACAAGGGCAACCAAGTTCAGCACGCTGAAGCGCTGGGCGATGGACGTCGCCAAGCGGCGGGGCATGCGGAGGGCGAAGGTGGCACTGGCGCGGAAGCTCGCCACTGTGCTCCATCGCATCTGGGCTGATGGGACGGAATTCGTCTGGGGCAAGGATCCAGTCGCGGCCGCCACCGCATAACGCCAAGGAGGCACACGGTTCGGAGCGGGCCAACGCGGTTCAGCTCCCACGAGGTCCCGTCGCCGGGACGCGGAGATGGTGAGGCAGGTTCCGCTGCAGTGGCCGGGAGAAATTGCGAGACTACGCCCGTTGGATTGCTCCGCCACTCCCTCTTACAGCATGAAGTTGCGGTCTCGCGCCGATCACGGACAGAGCACGAAACCGGCGATCGGATGCACTCTGAGCGTGACGACCAAGGGCCCATTACAGAAGCAGCGAAACCGAAAGTGCATTTGGCCGAATTTAGAGGCTGGCTCGGTGAGGCGTTCAGTCTGGCTTTCCCGGTATATCCTCTGCGATCCTACAATCGTCTTTCGACTCTTGCTCCAAGTCGAGCACGAGCTTGCTTCCGCGGCCAGCCTTGCAAGGCAACCTCTACAATGGCCAGCAAGGAGGCGCGCGGTGTTCCGTCGCGTGCCAGCGTCGACAATCCTTGCGTCAAAGCCATGACAAGACCGACCAGTGCGTCAGCATCCGTCTCGGGCGGCAGCACGCCGGAAGCGGTGTCACGTTCAACACGCGCGCGAAGCCGCCCGGCAATCGATCTGCGGATGTCGGCAATCGCATTCTGCACATCAGCCGACGCGGCCGAGCCGCTGGCGGTCGCGCTGGCAAGCAGGCAACCCTTGGGCGTCGTCTCGCCAGTATACGCAATCGCTGCGGCGGTCAGCATCTCGCGCGCGGCCTCGTGCGCACTCGGCGCGCCATCGATCGCCTGCGCCATCGCCTTGGGATCGCCGGCGTAGTGGTGTGCCGCTTCCAGGAACAGCCGCTTCTTGTCCCCGAAGGCCGTGTAGAGGCTGGGCGCCGTCACCCCCATCGCAGTCGTCAGGTCGACGATCGACGTCGTCTCGTAGCCATGGCGCCAGAACGTCAGCATCGCTTGTTCGAGCGCGGCGATGCGGTCGAACGACAGCGGCCGGCCGGGTTTCCGGCGAGACGAGGCACTGGCTTGATCATGTTCCATAGTGAGCATTACGTAATCGATTGACATCCTTCGGCAATCATAGCATGGCTTCCATATCGAACGCTATGAAAGCCAATGGCCATGTCCCTTACCGATTTTCGCACGCTTGGCCGGTCCGGCCTCGTCGTCAGCCCGCTCGCGCTGGGAACGATGACGTTCGGTCCCGGCGAGTGGGGCGCGGACGAGGCGACCTCGCGGGCAATCTTGGATGCCTACCGCACCGCTGGCGGCAATTTCGTCGACACCGCTGACATCTACACGGGCGGCCAGAGCGAAGAACTCGTTGGTCGGTTCATCGCCGACAGCGGCGCGCGCGACGACATCGTGCTTGCCACCAAGTTCGCGTTCAACGGATCGTCGAGCCCGCTGACCGCGACGCAGCCAGGCGGCGGCAATCCCAATGCGGGCGGCGCAGGCGCCAAGAACATCCATCGGGCGCTCGATGCATCGCTGAAGCGGCTGCGCACCGATTACATCGACCTTTACTGGATGCACATCTGGGACGGCGTCACCCCCGTCGAAGAGATCACTCAGACGCTCGGTGACCTGGTACGGGCCGGCAAGATCCGCTACTACGGCTTGTCGGACATGCCCGCCTGGCTGGCGATGAAGGCCGCGACGATCGCGGGCGAGCGGCGCGTACCCGGGCCGATCGCGCTGCAACTCGAATACTCGCTGGTCGCCCGCGACGTCGAAAGCGAGCATTTCCCTGCGGCGCGGGAGGGCGGTATGGGCATCATGCCCTGGAGCCCCCTCGCGGGTGGGTTCCTGTCCGGCAAGTATCAGCGCGGGAATACCGCCGACACCGGCCGGCTGAGCGGCGCGAACCCGTTTGGCAACAGCAAGTTCGTGGATCGAAATTGGGAGATCCTCGACGCGCTGAAGATCGTTGCCGCGGAGCTCGACCGACCAGCGGCGCAAGTCGCGCTTGCCTGGAGTTTAGCTCGCGCCGGTGTTGCATCGACGTTGATCGGAGCAAGCAAAGTGTCGCAACTGGAAAGCAACATCGCAGCGACAGATATCCGGTTGAGCGCCGACGTGATGAAGCGTCTCGACGAGGCAAGTGCGCCGGTGTTGGGCTTTAGCGCATCGCTGACGCAGCCATTCATTCGCCGAATGGTCTTTGGCGGCCAAGACGTCGCTGGTTGGAACGAACAGCGAAATTGAATAGGTAATAGACTATCCTGCGGCATAGCCCCATTGGGGTAGCCTTGGCCGTCAATGAGCAGCTCGCGCGACACATTCCCTCGCTGGACGCTGCTATCTCGGCGAGACGCTCCAGGCCCGCGAGGTGGAGCATCATTTGCGAGCGATGCGGGCGGAGGCAGAGGTGGCGCGTCGCCAGTTGGTCGACCTCGCTCCCGCGCCGACTCCCGCACCCTCCCGGTCGCCCTCCAGCAGTCCCCACCCCTAGTCGATCGACGATCAGGCCCCTGCTGAGCGGTCCGGCAGCGTGAGAACCGTCGGCGCCCCACTTGGCGGCACCGGCGAGTGAGGCGCGTTGAAGGGCCGGCCGCCAGCGCCGTGAGCGCCTCCTGCCGAGAACCGGGTCGCTGGGATAAAGCGCGCTACAAAGGAAGGCGGTCGAAAGCCGCTAGATCGCGGCGACCGGCCGGGCCATGCGTCGGATGTCTCGTGCGCCTTATAGTCGAAGTGTCGGCAAGAGCCTGTTCGCCGTCCAGGGTCAGGTCCTGACAGGCAGTTCGTTGTTCTGCCAGTGCAGGCCCGGCGGATTTGCGCTCTTCATGAAATCCACGAAGGCCCGCACCGCCGGCGAAAGCTCGCGCTTGCTGGGGAAGATCATGCTCACGCCGACCGCCGGCGCGGTCCACTTAGGCAGCAAGTGGACGAGATGCCCCGCCTTGATGTCCGGCGCGCATAGATAGCACGAGATGATGCCAATTGCCGCGCCGCTCAGCACCAGCCGATGGATCGTCAGCGCGTCGTTGACGGTGACTCGAGGCTCGACGACGACCTCGCTGATCCTACCCTCTCGTGAGAAGCACCAGGTCCGCGGACGACCATTCGATCCCGGCATTTCCACGAGGTCGTGATGAGCGAGCTCCTCGGGTGTGAGGGGCTCACCTCTGCGCTCCAAATAAGCAGGCGATGCGCAGAGAGCACGCTTCATCTCGCCGAGCCGGACGGCGACCATCGAGGAGTCCTCCAACGGGCCGAGCCGGATCGCCACGTCGATGTGTTCGGAAACCAGTTCGGCGTGGCGGCTGGTGAGGTCGAGCAGGACATTGACGTGCGGATGGCTTTGCAGAAACGCCGAAAGCTGGACCGCGATGACGTTGATCCCGAACCCTATACCCGTGCTCACGCGCAGCTCGCCGTGCGCTTCGATGGCCAGATTGCCGATATGGTCGAGCGCCTGCCCTAGCTCGCCGAGTGCGCCGACACAGCGTGCCATAAGACTCTCGCCGGCTGGTGTCAGTTCGACCTCGCGCGTCGTGCGATGGATTAGCCGCGTGCCGAGCGCGCTCTCTAGCCGTGCCACACTTCGGCTAACGCTCGACTTGGGTAGCGACAGCGCGCGCGCTGCGCCTGCAAAGCTGCGAAGCGAACCCACCCGTTCGAAGACCCGCAGATCATTGAGGTCAAACACGAGTCGACCGTGCCACCTGCGGGATTGTGTGTCCATAGAATGAGGGGGCTACGGATGAACCGATCAGGCCCACTTCAGCGTTACCATCTGAAGCACAACCGCTTCTCTGCTGAATAGCTGAATATCGAGCTGCTAATCCGGCGTCGGCTTGGAAGTAGATCCGGGGGGGTTGGAGCATGAGTAGTAGAACATTGGCAATCGGTGCCGACGGGAAGTTCGCAGGCTTGGTCGTCCCAGCGTTGGCGAAGCGAGGCGCCGCCGTCCGGGGGCTCGTTCGCGACCCCAGCAAAGCAGATGCGGTCCGGGCCAGTGGAGCGACCGAGGTTGCAATCGGCGACCTGCTCGAAATTGCCAGCATCGATCGCGCGCTAGAGGGCGTAACTTCCGTATTCTATATCGCGCCCGCCTTCCTGGCCAGGGAAGCGGAGGTCGGCAAGGCGCTGATCGCCGCAGCGATCCGTGCCGGGGTAAGGCGCCTCGTGTTTTCATCGGTGATCCACCCGATCCTGAGCGGGCTGGTAAACCACGCCGAAAAAGGGCCCGTCGAGGAGGCCCTGCTCGACTCAGACCTCGAATATAGCTTCCTACATCCGGCTTTATTCTTCCAGAACTATGCTGCGAGCTGGGACAGGATCGTCGAAACTGGCGTAGTCGCCGAACCCTGGTCGACCGAGACGCGCTTCTCGCGGGTCGATTATCGCGACGTGGCGGAGGTCGCCGCGATCGCGCTAACCGAGGACCGACTGCTCGATGGCACATTCGAACTATGCGCCGAAGGTGTGCTCAACCGGCACGGCGTTGCGGCGATCGCCGGCGAGGTTCTCGGCCGCGAAATCAAGGCTGCGCGGATCGATCCCGACACGCTCGGCCCGGAGGCCGCGCCAATGCGGCCGATGTTCGATCATTATGACCGGTTCGGCCTGCGCGGAAACGCGCTGACGCTGCACGCGATCCTAGGTCGGGAGCCGCGCACGCTGCGGGCCTACTTCGAGGAACTCGCCTCCGCCAAGGGCAAGGGAGTCTCCCATGGTTGATGTAAACGTCACGCCGTTCGAGATCGAGACGACGACCCGCCACGGCGACTTGGCCCGGGCCGATGTTTACCTGCCAAAGGATGCGACAGGCCCGTTTCCGGTGCTGCTCGGTGCATCGCCTTATAAAAAAGCACTGCGTCACCTGCCGGGAAGCCCGGTCTTTCCGTTCGTCGAATACGGTCCGATACAGCTCTATCTCGACGAGGGTTATGCCTATGTCGCGATGGACGTACCTGGCTCGGGTCGCTCCGAAGGGATCTGGGACCCCGTTTCCCGTGAAGAAGGCGAGGCGATCCACGACATGATCGAGCATGTCGCTGGTCTGGGCTGGTCGACCGGCAAGATCGGCATGATCGGCATGTCCTACTATTGCTGGAGCCAGTGGAAC
>CAXTCJ010000089.1:0-3970 GCA_964242215.1 uncultured Acetobacteraceae bacterium
GCAAGAACGTGCTGAAATACGACGACGTCATGAACAGCCAGCGCAAGGAGGTCTACGGCCAGCGCCGCGAGTTCATGCTCGCCAACGACGTGAGCGAGACGATCGCCGACATGCGGGCCGAGGTGATCGACGCCGCGGTGTCGTTGCGCATCCCCGTCAAGGCGTTCGCCGAGCAGTGGCAGGCCGCCGAGTTGGCCGAGGATTGCAAGCGGCTGCTGAACCTGGACCTTCCGGTCGTGGACTGGGCCGCCGAGGATGGCATCGACGAGGAGGGCATCCGCGAGCGCATCCGGGAAGCCGCCGAAGCGCACATGGAGGCCAAGGCCGACCAATTCGGCGCCGACCTGATGCGTTTCGTTGAGAAGTCAGTGCTGCTGCAGACCTTGGATGCCGTCTGGAAGGAGCATCTCCTGGTGCTCGACCAGCTCCGCCAGGGCATCTACCTGCGCTCCTACGGTCAGCGCGACCCGTTGAACGAGTACAAGACCGAGGCCTTCGCGCTGTTCAACGCCATGCTGGACGACCTGAAGGAACGCGTGACGTCCACGGTCACCGGCCTGCAACTGCAAGCCGAGCCGCCCCAGCCGCCGCCGCTGCCGCCGATGATGTGGGAGAACCATCCCGAGGCGGTGCTCGACGCGCCCGCCTTCACCATGGTCGCTTCGGAGCCAGTCGAGGTTCTGACGCTGCCGTCCCGCGACGACGTGGTCGTGTCAGACGATCCGGCGACCTGGCGCAACACGCCCCGCAACGCGCTGTGTCCCTGCGGATCCGGTAAGAAATTCAAGCATTGCCACGGCCGGATGGGCTAGCGACCGCTCGTGAGGGGGAGGTCGCGGTAGCCGTCACGTAGGAAGCACAAGGCGAATGCGACGGCTCTGCCTCATGTGGCAGCAGGGCGTGGCCGGCGCTTATCGAGGCGCGCTCGATCGTCCAGTGCAGCATCGTGGCAGCCAGGCAGACGATGGCGAATGCCAGGATTGCGGCGGCGGGGTACGGCCAGTGCAATGCCATGGTCAGGAACGACATCACCGTGAACCCGAGCACGGAATGCACCAAGTACAGCGGGTAGCTGATCGCAGCCAAGCCATCCAGCGCGCGCACCCGGCCGAACCGTCCACGTAGCGCGTAGCACAGGCCGAATACCGCCAACGCGTAATCGTAATTGGCCGGTTTGGCTGGCCACACCGCTGCGTCCGGGCCAATCGCCCAGCATAGCTCCATCGCCACTGCGATCGCCAGGCACCCCGCTAGCAACCCGGCCGGGCCGAGCGCACCCCGGTAGTGGTAGTGGAACAACGTCCCGGCCAGCATGAACGCCAAGTACATCGCCTCGGTCACCAAATCCGCCGGCAGCACGCGGCCCAAGCCGAGTGTCACCGCCACCGCGAGCGCCGCGACCATCATCAATGGCCACACACGCTGAGCCAGTACGAGGGGGCGTAGCAGCGCCATCAGGAGGTAAAACTTCACCTCGATGCACAGCGTCCAGCTCACCAGGTCCACGCTTGGGCTGCCGGTCAGTGAGTTCACCAGCAGGCCGTTGGCGAGGAATACCCGCCAGCCGAACACGATCGGGCGCCCCCAATACGTGCCGCCGATCGCGACCGCCGCGTATTGCAGCGCCAGCCCGGCCCAAAACGTCGGGTAGATGCGCAGCGCCCGGGCACCCAGGAACCGCCACCGTGTCGTGCCGGTGAGCGAGAACGGGATGACGAACCCGCTGATCAGGAAGAACAGCGCCACCCCGAACGCCCCGGCATCGAACCAAGGCGGCATGATCCAGTGTGCGATCGGCGCCACCGGGCCGTCATAATCGGGCGCCGCCACCACCCAGCCGACCATCGGCCGCATCGTCTGGTAAACCACCGTGTAGTGCACCAGCACCACGCACAGCGCCGCCAGCCCCCGCAACTGGTTGGCGAACGCGACCCGGCCCGGCTTCACCCCCGCCAGAGCGACCCATCCGTCGCCTGGCCCACCCGCGCCTGCGCTGCAAGCCCTTGCAACAGTCCGTGCAGCCGCCGGGCGGTGGCTGGGAACGAGCGCGCTGCCAGCCACTCCCGTCCAGCGGCGGCCAAGGCGGTGCGGCGCTCCGGACGGTCGAGCAGGCTGGAGATCCCGAGTTGGATCGGCGCCGCGGTCATGCCGGGCAGCCGGAACACGGCGTCGGCCACCTCGTCGAACAGCGGCAGTGGCGTCACGGCGACGGGGATCCCGGTCGCCAGCGCGGCGCGGACGGCGCCGCTGGCAGCCTCCTTGGACTGTTGGTAGGGCATCACGATCAGGTCGCAGCCGCGCAACCGGTCCAATTGCTCGGACGCGGAGACGAAGTCGGTGTGCCACTCGACGGCCAACCCTTCGCTACGCGCCAGGCGGCGGCAGGCGGCGATCTCGGCGGCGGAGGCGGGGTCGTCGTACTCGGCGTTGACCAGGCGCAGCCGCACGCCGGGCCAGCGCTTGCGAAGCCGGGCGGTGACGGCGATCAGCGTGTCGATGCCCTTGCCCGGTAGGAAGAACCCGGTGCAACCGATCACCGGCGCCGCGTCGTCCGGCAGCGCGCGCACCAGGGCGGTCGCCGGCGGCGGCGCCGGATGCGGCAACAGCGTCGTCACGCCGGACAGTCCCAGCCCGTCCAACCGCTCGACATCGGCTAAAGTGTGCACCAACACCCGCGCAATGCGGCCGAGCCCGCGGATGGCGAGGGCGCGGTCCTCGTCGTCGACGTCCAGCAGGTGGGCGGTGTTGTGCAGCGTGACGACCGTCGGCTGCCCCGCATCCGCCAATCCCTCGAGCAGCCGGCCGAGCACCGGCCAGGCCAGCAACGCCGGCTGGTGCTGGATCACGGTGACGTCGCCATCCGCCTTGCCCACCGCTGCGAGCAGCCCGCCCCCATCGTCGCCAAGCCGCCAGGCAATGCGCGCGGTGGTGCCCGCCGGCGTGCGGGCATCGGCCAAAATGCTGGGTTCGGCCAGCCCGTCCTGCTGCAGCGCTGCCAGAAGGGTGCTGGAATACTCGGCGATGCCGCACCTGATGCCCCAACTCGAGACCCAGGTGAGCCGCAGCTTCGGCGCGGGCGGTTCCAGCAGGAGCCGTGCCGCCGCGCCGGATAGCCGGGCCGTAAAGGCCGCCGGGTCGGTGGAGGTGGCGATCGCGCGCCGGGCCGGTGCCGCAAGCCCGGCCAGACCGCCCGATACCGCCTGCCGCAGTGCTGCCACCAGATCGTCGGCATCCGGTTCCGCCCAGAGGGATTGCGGTGGCGCCACGTGGCTGCGCGAGGGGGCAAAGCGCCGCCGTAGCAACCGTGCGGTTTCCGGCGTGCAGAAATCCAGGTGGCCGCCGTGTCCCGTCACGATCAGGGGCACGCTGGCCGCCATCGCTTCGGCGGCCGGTAGGTTGAAGCCCTCGCCCCGCGTCGGCAGCACCATGGCGTCGGCATCGCGATACAGCGCCAGCAACGCATCGGGCGGCAGGTCCGCGTCGACCAGTTCGATGGGTGCGAGGCCGGAGTGTTCGGTGCGCAGTTGGGTGATCTGCGCCGCTGCGTCGTTATGCGGGTTGGGGAAGGTCTTGATCACCAACCGCACCCCGTCCGCGGCGGTGAAGCTGCGGGCCCAGGCGGCAAGCAGCACGTCCAGCCCCTTGCGCGGGAACGCCGAGGAGACGTGCAGGAAGGTAAACGGCCCTTTGCGATCCCGGTTCGGGTCGAGCGCCGCGAACGCCGACAGGTCCGGCGCCTGCCCCACATTCAGCACCGGGACCGACACACCCGAATCGACCAGCGCCTTCGCCACCGAGCGCGACGGGGCGAACACCGCCCCGAAATCGGCGTTCAACGTCGCCACCATCGCCTCGGGGAGCAGCGACTCCTCCCAAAACAGCAGCGCCGCCAATAGGTCGCCCCGCTGCGGCGGGACATGCAGCGGGTAGTGGCCGCTCAGCACCAGCTCCGGCCCGGTCTCCGGCTTGC
>CAXTCJ010000089.1:4070-23347 GCA_964242215.1 uncultured Acetobacteraceae bacterium
CCAGGCCGCGATTGACCGCGGCCAGGCTGTAGCTTTTTGCCACGTGGCCGCAGATCGTCACCTGCAGGTTCACGGCGAGGGCGGCGTGCTGTTCGGGACCCGGCGGCGCCACGGCGCCCGCGGTTGCGAGTGCCTGCAGCAGCACCGGCATCTGGCGGTCTAGCGCCCAGCGCGCGATCGACTGGGCGCCCCGTTCGCTGTGGGCCTGACGGTTCGCCACGGCCTCCACCATCGCTTCGGCCACGGCCGCCGGATTGCGCGCGGTGAGCAGCGTGCCCGCATCGCCCAAGGTGAACGGCACCGCGCCGGTCGGCCAGGCGACCACCGGCACGCCGTGCGCCATGGCCTCGACCAGCGGCACGCCGAACCCCTCGTGATGGCTCAGCGACACGTAAAGGTCGGCCTGGCGATACCAGTCGTTCAGCTCTCGGGCAGACACCAGGCCAGTGAGCTGCACCTGGCCGTCCAACCCGGCGACGGAGATGCGCTCGCGGATCGCGGCGATGAAGGCGTGCTCGTCGGCGTCCAGCGCCCCGGCGAGCACCAGGCGGCACGGTTGGCCGAACCGTTGGCGGAACACGGCGAAGGCGTCCACCAGCAGATCCTGCGCCTTGGACGGCGTGACCCGGCCGACGAACAGCACGGTGAACACGCCGTCGCCGGGCCGCACGCCGGGGTCGGGGCGGGCGAGCGCGGCGACGTCGAACAGCAGCGGGCACGTGCGGATGGCGGGGAAGCCCAGCCGGTGCAACTCGACCGCGTTGTAGTCGCTGTCGGCGAGCGCGAACGCCACCTGGTCCCGCAGCGCCGCCAACTGCTCGCGCCCGATCTCGGCCAGGCGCTGGATGCGCGGGATGCCGGCCAGGAATTCGGGCGGCGTAATGTTGTGATAGATCAGCAGTTTGCGGGCCGGCAGCGCGACCACCCGGTCGAAGTCCGGGAACCCCATCGAGTGATGCAGCAGCAGGACGTAGCCATCGTGCTCCGGAAGGCTGTCCAGCATCCGGACGTCCCGGCCGAGCCCGGGCCCGCGATGCGCCACGTAGATGTCGCTGCGAAACCCCGCCGCCCGCAGCTGCGCCCGGATCAGCAGCATCGCGTTGGTGATCGCGTCCCCCACCGCCGACCCGGCGTGGAATTGGTGCACCACGGTCACCAACCGCCGCTGCTCCTCTCCCTCTCGCGCCTGCGGGAGAGGGCCGGGGTGAGGGTGCGAAGGGCGACTCTCCGGCTTTGTTGCGACGTTTGTGTGAACGATGGGTGCCAAGCGGCCCTCTCCCCCAGTCGAGAGAGGGAGAGGCGGTGGGCAGGGCTGCACTGGAGGCGGAGCGGGGTCAACCGGCGCCATCACCAGGTCCACGATGGGCAGCGGTGCCACCGTCTTCCCTTGCCAGCGCCGCAGCGGGGCTGTGATCTGCCACGACGGGCTGGCTCGCAGCGACGAGATCTCCATGGCATGGCCGTGCGCCCGCGCTTCCGCCTCGGCGCGCTTGCGGACTTCGTCGGTGATCCGCCCCTCGGCATCGGCCAGGCAACCGCGCAACCAGGCGGTTTCCTCCACCCGGGCCAGCAGCCTCGCCGCCTGTTCCACCTCGGCGGTGCGCGTGGCCTCCATCTGCTCGCGCAGCCAGGCCGCTTCGGCACGGCTTTTGGCGGCTGCCTCCTTCGCCTCCGCGATCAGGCTACGCAGCCAGACCGACTCCTCCGCCATGCGGCCGATGTCGTCGCGCGCCATGCCCGCCACCTGCAACGCGTCCAACAGGCGCTGCGTGGTGCCCTCCACCCGCGCCTCGGCCGCCGCCAACGCGGCCCGGGTCGCTGCCAAGCCGGAGTCGGCTGGTCGCGGCAATTCGCCGTTCATGTCGGAGTGTTGGTCATCGCTCCTTCGCCTACACTTGTAATCACCCGGCGCGCAACCGGATTACTTCGTCGCGTACCCCGCCGCGTGCGGCAGCGCGAGCGCCAGGTCCGGCACGTAGGTCACCAGCAGCAGCACGGTGATCATGGCGGCGATGAACACCGGCACTTCGCGGAAGATCGCCGACACGGGCGTGCCGGTCAGCCCGTGCACGACGAAGATGATCAACCCGTGCGGCGGAAGGGCGAGGCCGATCATCATGTTCACGACCACGACCACGCCGAATTGCACCGGGTCGATGCCCAGCCCCTGCGCCACCGGCACCAGCAGCGGCACCACGACCAGCAGGATGGTCACCTCGTCGATCACGACCGCCAGCAGCAGCATCAGCAGGTTGGTGCACAGCAGGAACCCGGTCGCCGACAAATGCATCGCCAGCAGCGCGGCCTGCAGCGCGTTGGGCACGCCCTCGTTGGCGACGGCGTAGTTGAACACGAAGGCGCCGGACATGATCAGCCCGATGGTCGCCGTGGTGCGCACGGTGTCCGCCATCACCGCCAGCAGCGAGCGCACCGTGAGCGTGCGGTAGACGGCGAAGGCCAGCAGCAGGGCATACGCCGCCGCGATCGCCGCCGCCTCGGTCGGCGTGGCGATGCCCGAGTAGATGATGCCCAGCAGCAGCGCCGGCAGCAGCAGGGGTGGCAGCGCGCGCCAGACAAGGCGGGGGATGGCGGCGAGCGGGGTGGCCGGTTCGCGCGGAAAGCCGCGGCGGCGGGCGATCAGCGCGATGGCCACCATCAGCGCCCCCGCCATCAGCACCGCCGGCACCAGCCCGGCCAGGAACATGGCCCCGACCGAGGTGTTGGCGATCAGCGCGTAGAAGATCATCGGGATGGACGGCGGCACCAGCGGCCCGATCGTCGCCGCAGCCACCGAGGTCGCGGCGGCGAACCCGGCGGGGTAGCGCTCCCCCTGCGTCATCATGCGCGCCACGATCAGCCCCGGCCCGGCGGCATCGGCGACGGCGCTGCCGCTCATGCCCGAGAACACCAGGTTCGCGACCACGTTCAACTGGGCCAGTCCGCCGGGATAGCGCCCGACCAGCGCCAGCCCAAAGGCCAGCAGCCGGGGGGTGACCCCGCTGGCGTTCATCAGGTTGGCCACGAAGATGAACAGCGGCACGGCGATCAGCAGATACGAGTTGTACAGGCCGTTCATCGTCTGATCGACGACCAGGCCGACGTCCTGATGCGTGGTGATCAGGTAGGCGAACCCGCCGGACAGCATGGCGAGGCCGATCGGGGAGCCGAGCAGTGCGGTGCCAAGGAAGACGGCGGCGAGGACGGCTAGGCCTAAGGACAATGAGACGAACCTCGCTGGTCGGGCTTTCTGATCCTCCCCTGCGCAGCGGGGGAGGGGGACCATGCGAAGCATGGTGGAGGGGGTGCGGGCACGGACCGTGCCCGCGCCCCCTCCGTCGGCTTCGCCGCCACCTCCCCCGCTGCGCAGGGGAGGATCGTTTGTGTCAGCATCTGGATCAACGCGCGGCTAGCCGACGTTTCACCGCCGCGGCTACCGCCTCCGGTGTCAGCCCGAAGTGTCGGAACAACTCGCCAGGGGGCGCCGACGCGCCGAAGCTGGACAGGCCGAGGAACACGCCGTCCTCGCCCAACCACCGCTCCCAGCCGAAGCCGCAGGCCGCCTCGATCCCGAATCGGGGGGCGCCGCCGAGAATCACGGCGCGTGCCGCCGGGTCGGTGCGGGCGAACAGCGCCCAGGCCGGCATCGACACCACCGCCACGGCAATGCCGTCCGCCGCCAACCGCTCCCGCGCCGCTATGGCCAACGACACTTCACTGCCGCTGGCGATCAGCGTCGCCGCGCGCGGACCGTTCGCCTCCGCCAGCACATAGGCACCGCGGGCGCAGCGGTTCTCACCGACATCGGTGCGCAGGGCAGGGAGCGGTTGCTCGGACAGCACCAGCAGGCTCGGCCCGTCGGTTCGCCGCACCGCCAGCTCGCAACACTCCGCCGCCTCCATCGCGTCGGCCGGGCGCAGCACCAGCAGGCCCGGCATCGCCCGCAGCCCCGCCAGCTGCTCCACTGGCTGGTAGGCAGCGCCGTCCGCACCCAGGCCGATGCTGTCATGGGTCGCGACGTGGATCGCGCGCAGCCCCATCATGGCCGCGAGCCGCAGCGCCGGGCGCATTCCGTCGGTGGTGGTCAGCGGGGCTATGGCGTAGGGCAGCACGCCGCCATGCAGCGCGAGCCCGTTCACGCACGCGGCCATGCCGTGCTCGCGGGGGCCGTAATGCACCTGGCGGCCCGAGAAGCTGCCCGGCGTCACCGGCGGGCCACGGCCTGGTCCGAGTTCGGTTTGACCGCCGACCAACTCGGGGAATCCGGGGGCCATCGCCTCCAGCAGTTGCTCGGCGGAGTCGCGGGTGCTGGCCGGCTGCAGGTTACTGGCCAGCCCGGCCTTGAACGCGGCCAGGTTGTCGCCCCAACCGTCGGGCAGACGGCCGGCGATCACCCGTTCGAACTCAGCCCGCAGCGGATGGTGCGCCAGCCGCTTCAGCCAGCCCCGACGCGCGCCGCTGCCGCGATGGCCGGCGTGTTGCCATGCGCTCAGCGCGTGCGGATCGATGGGTTGCGGCGTCCAGCTGCGGCCGATCGAGGTGCGGCAGGCCAGCAGCGTCGGTTTGCGGGACCGCGCCGCCAGCGACAGGGCGGAGGAAATCGCCGCCGGGTCGTGCGCGTCGACCAGGCGAGTCGCCCAGCCGAGGGCCGCGAACCGGCGCAGCGCGTCGTCCGGACCGGCGAGGCTGCTGCAGCACTCTTCGGTGCCGGTGTCGTCCTCCAGGATCACCAGCAGCTTCTCCAGCCGCAGATGCCCGGCGAGGCTGGCGGCCTCGTGGCTGACGCCCTCCATCAGGTCGCCCAGCGTGGCCAGCACCCAGGTGCGATGGTCCACCAGGCTCTTGCCGAAGCGCGCCGCCATCAGACGCTCGGCGAGCGCCATGCCCACGGCCATGCCGAGCCCTTGGCCGAGCGGCCCCGTGGTAGCCTCGACCGCAGGGTGGGCGGAGCGGTCCGGATGGCCGGTGGCGGGGCTGCCGAGCTGGCGGTGGCCCTGCAAGGCGGCCTCGCCCATACCGGCATGGCCCGTCAGGTGCAGCAGCGCATACAGCAGGGGGGCGCCGTAGCCGGGGGACAGGACGAAGCGGTCGCGGTCCGGCCAATGCGGGTCGGCGGCGTCGAAGCGGTGGAAGTCGGACCATAGGACGGTGGCGGCATCGGCCATGCCGGTGGCCAGCCGCCCGTCGGGCGCCATGCGGAGCGCGACGGCACGCAGCGCGTCGGCCATGGCGCGCTCGGCCGCGGCATCCACGGGGGGCGGGGTGGTGCTGACCGGGTCAGCGAGCCATGCGCTCTCCTGCATCCTTTGCGGTGTAGGCGGCGGCGCGAGCGGGGGCAACCTCCCCCCAGTCCTTCATCCTCCCTCGCGCAGCGGGGGAGGGGGACCGTGCGAAGCATGGTGGAGGGGGCGTGGGCACCGACCGTGCCCGCGCCCCCCTCGTCGGCTTCGCCGCCGCCTCCCCCGCTGCGCAGGGGAGGACCCGCTCTTACAGCCCCAGCTTGACGCGAGCCCCGCCGCGGCGGACCAAGCGCCCATGCCGCCCGAGTTGTCCGTAATCGTGCCCTGCTTCAACGAGCGGGCGAATGTCCGTCCCCTGGTGGCTCGGCTCGATGCGGCGCTTCGCGACGTGATGTGGGAAGCCGTGTTCGTGGACGACGACAGCCCCGACGGCACCGCCGCCGAGGTGCGCGCCGTTGCCGCTACCGACCCGCGCGTGCGCTGCATCCGCCGCATCGGCCGCCGCGGGCTGTCGTCCGCCGTGGTGGAGGGCGCGCTGTCCTCCTCCGCCCCCTATCTCGCGGTGATCGATGGCGACCTGCAGCACGACGAGACGCGGCTGCCCGACCTGCTCGCCGCCGTGCGCGCCGGGGCAGACGTCGCCGTCGGCAGCCGCCACATGCCCGGCGGCGACGCAGCCGGGCTGGCCAACGCGTGGCGCCACCGGATCTCGGCGGCAGGCACCCGGATGGCGCAACGCGTGCTGCCGGTGGCGCTGAACGACCCGATGAGCGGTTACTTCCTGCTGCCACGTCCGCTGTTCGAGCGCCTGGCCCCCGACCTCACGGCCCAGGGCTTCAAGATCCTGCTGGACCTGCTGCTCTCGTCGCGGACCAAGCTGCGCATCGCGGAGATCCCGTGCCAGTTCCACCCCCGCACCGCCGGCCACAGCAAGCTGGACGTGCTGGTGCTGGTGCAGTTCGCCGCCCTGCTGCTGGACAAGGCGACGCGGGGAATGCTGCCACTGCGGTTCGTCTCGTTCGCGCTGGTGGGTGCGGTGGGTATTGCGGTGCATCTGACGGTGCTGACGGCAGCCCGCGCGTTCGGCGCTACGTTCGAGGTGGCGCAGATCGCCGCCACGCTGGTCGCCACCATCGCCAACTTTCAACTGAACAACGTCATCACCTACCGCGATTCCAAACTGCGCGGCCCGGCGCTGTGGCGGGGGCTGCTGCTGTTCCTGGTGGTGTGCGGGCTGGGCGCCTACGCCAATATCGGCATCGCCCAGGTGCTGTATTCCGGCCATACCGGCTGGACCACCTCTGGATTGGCGGGGGCGGTGATCGGGCTGGTTTGGAACTACGCCGTATCGGCGACCCTGGTATGGCGCGCGCGCTGATCCTTCTGTTCGGGCTGACGGCACTGCGGCTGCTGGTCGCGGGCGCCGCTCTTTTGTCGCCCGACGAGGCCTATTACTGGGTTTGGTCCCAGGCGTTGCAGCCGGGCTACCTGGACCATCCGCCGATGGTAGCGCTCTGGATCCGCCTGGGCACGGCGCTGGCCGGGCAGGGCGCGTTCGGCATCCGTCTGCTCGGGCCATTGTCGGCGGCGCTCGGCTCCGTCCTGCTCGTTCAGGCGGGCAACGACCTGTTCCCCGCCCGCAAGCCCGGCCTGATCGCAGCGGTGCTGCTGAACGCGACCCTGCTGATGGCGGCCGGCGCGGTGACCATGACGCCGGATACGCCGCTGCTGTTCTTCTGGACGGCGACGCTGTGGGCGCTGGCCCGGCTGATCGCCACCGGCCGCCCCGCCTGGTGGCTGGCGGTGGGCGTGCTCGCGGGCGCGGCGCTGGACAGCAAGTATACCGCGGCGCTGCTGGGTGTCGGCATCGCACTCTGGCTGGTGGCGGTGCCGGAGGGGCGGCGCTGGCTGCGCACGATCTGGCCCTGGGCCGGCGGCGTGCTGGCCGGCCTGTGCTTCGCCCCCGTGCTGTGGTGGAACGCCGCGCATGGCTGGGCCAGCTTCGCCAAGCAGGGCGGCCGCACCGGCGACTGGCACCCCACCGATGCGCTGCGCCACATCGCCGAGTTGCTGGGCAGCCAATTGGGGCTGGGCACCCCGATCGTGGCGCTGCTGTGCGCTGCCGGCATCTTCTTTGCCGCGCGGCGTTGGCGGCACGGACCCGCCCCCGCGTTGTTGGCCGCGCTGACGCTGCCGGGCATCCTCGTCTTCCTGCAGCACGCCGTCGGCGACCGGGTGCAGGCGAACTGGCCCGCCATCCTGTTCCCCGCCGCCTGCATCGCTGCCGCCAGCTACGTCCCCCGGTTCTGGCGCCCTGCCGCGGCACTCGGCTTCGTCGTGGCGGCGGTGGTCTACCTGCAGGCCGCCACCGCTATCCTGCCGTTGCCCCGCGCGATGGATCCGACGCTGATCCGCCTCGCCGGCTGGGATGACCTCGCCCGCCAAGTGGACGCTGCTCACCCAGCCTTCATCGCCGCCGACAACTATGGTGTTGCCTCGATCCTGGCCCACGACCTCCCCGGCCCGGTCGTCGGCACCGAGCCGCGTTGGACGCTTTTCTCCCGGCCTATGGCGTCCGTCGCGCTGAAGTCTGGCGTCCTGATCCGCAGCGAGCGCCGCGCCGGGCCGCCCGACCCGGCGCCGTGGACCAGCATCACCCCGATCGGCACCGCCACCCGCAGCCGGGCCGGCATCGTTGCCGAACGCTACGACCTCTTCCGCGTCACTGCGCGGGAGGACATGGTGCAACTACCCAGCCGCTGAGGAGCCTGACCAATGGACCTGCCCACTTACGAGGACGTGCTCGCCGCCCGTGACCGCATCGCCGGCCATGTCGTGCGCACCCCCATGCTGCGCAACGCGCTGCTGGACCAGCGCACCGGCGCCACCGTGCTGGTGAAGCCCGAGCCGCTGCAGCGCACCGGCTCGTTCAAGCTGCGCGGCGCCACCAATGCCACGCTGAAGCTAACCGAACCGCAGCGCCAGGCCGGGCTGGTCACGCACTCCTCCGGTAACCACGGCCAGGCCGTCGCCTGCGCCGCCGCCAGCGTGGGCGCGCGCGCCACCGTGTTCATGCCCGCCGATGCGCCCGCCGTGAAGGTGGAGAGCACCAAGCGCTGGGGCGCCGAGATCATCCACTACGACCGCGTGCGCGACAACCGGGAGGCGCTGTCCAAGGCGTATTCCGAGCGCACCGGTGCCTCGCTGGTGCCGCCGTTCGACCATCCGGACGTGATCGCCGGGCAGGGCACGCTGGCGCTCGAACTGGCCGCCGACGCCAAGGCGGCCGGGCTCAGCCTGGACGCGCTGCTGGTCTGCACCGGCGGCGGCGGGCTGATCGGCGGCTGCGCGCTGGCGATGTCCGGCGCCTCCCCGGCCACCAAGGTGATCGCGGTCGAGCCCGAGGGCTGGGACGACACCGGCCGCTCGCTCGCCGAGGGGCACCGCGTGGCGAACGCTCCCGGCGGCTCGATGCTGTGCGACGCGCTGCTGGCGCCCACGCCCGGCGAACTGACCTTCGCGGTCAACAAAGCCCACCTCGCCGGCGCGGTCGCCGTGTCCGACGCGGACGTGCTGGCCGCCATGGCCTTCGCCTTCACCCACCTGAAACTGGTGGTGGAGCCCGGCGGCGCGGTGGCGCTCGCGGCCTTGCTGTCCGGCCGTTACGCGGCACCCGGCCAGGTAATCGGCATCGTCATCAGCGGCGGCAACGTCGACCCGGCGGTATTCAGCCGGGCGCTCGCCGCCTGAACAGAGGGGTCTGACATGGCGACTGCGGCGGAGGTCGATCTCGCCTTCCGCTTCCTGCTGGGACGTCCGCCCACTTCAGCCGAGGCGCTGGACTGGGCGGCGGCCCCCGTCGAGGCGCTGCGCCCCCGCCTGATGCAGACCGAGGCGTTCCAAGCCGCGCTGCCGGCCGACGCCGTGCTGATGCCGCTCGAACTCCCGCCGCCGCCGGTCGCGTGGCAGGTGGACGGGTCGACCGCGGCGGCCCTGCTGGCGCGCGTGCAGGCGCGCTGGGTCGCCCTCGGGCAGGCGCGTCCGCACTGGTCGATGGACATGCGTCCGGAATTCACCCCCGACCAGATCGAGGCCAACCGCGCCCGCTTCGACGCATCCGGGGACGCGGAGGCCGCGTCCCTGCTGACCGTACTGGCGCGCTACGGTTTCACGCCCGAGACCCTGCCCCGACTATGCGATTTCGGCTGCGGCGTGGGGCGGATGACGCGGCCATTCGCCACGCGGTTCGCCTCCGTGCTGGGCTGCGACATCTCGCCGCCGCATTTGGCGCTCGCCCGCGACGCATGCGGCCCCCGCGCCCGCTTCGCCCTGGTCGAGGTGCCGGATTTCGGCATGACCGAGCCGTTCGACCTGTGGTTCAGCGTGCTCACCCTGCAGCACAACCCGCCGCCGGTGATCGCCATGATCCTGCGCCGCATGTTCGCGTTGCTGGCGCCTGGCGGCGTGGCGGTGTTCCAATTGCCGACCGAGCGGCTCGGCTACCGGTTCGACCCGGCCGAATACCTGCGCGCGCCGGACGCCCCCGAGACGATGGAGATCCACGTCTTGCCGCAATCCGTCGTGTTCGCGTTGGCGGCGGGCGGCGGCTGCGTCCCCTTGGCGGTGCGGGAGGACGGACTGGTGTGGCCACCCACGATTTGTTTGTCCAACCGCTTCGTCTTTTACAAGCCAGGTGCCGCAGGCCCGCCGATACCGCCTTAGTCCCTGGTTAAGCACTCCGCGTCACACTGCGCTCTCACACCGGGGGTGGCTTCATGGCGGCGAAAGGCGGAAAGGCGGACGGCAAGCGGCCGATCGTAATCCGCAAGGAGGAGGTCGTTGCCGGCGGTCACCATGGCGGGGCATGGAAGGTGGCGTACGCCGACTTCGTCACGGCCATGATGGCGTTCTTCTTGCTGATGTGGCTGCTGAACGCCACCACCTCCGAACAACGGGCCGGCATCGCGGACTATTTTGCGCCCACCAACGTGACCGCGCGCGGCAGCTCCGGCTTCGGCGGCATGTTCGGCGGCCACACCCCCAACGACGACGGCTCCATGGCCTCGGACCGGGGGACGATCACTGTGATGAACAAAGACGCCAAGCCAAATTTCGACGTCGAGGACGACGACAGCGACTCCCCAGCTACAGCGGCGTCCACGCGCACGGATGGCGATGGCGACCTGACCCGGCGGCCACAGCAACAGCATGCCGGCGGCCCGGCTGCTGCTCCCGCACCCAAGCCGACGGACGGAACCCTGACGGCAGCCGGTGATACCAGCGAGGCTCAGTTGCGGGCGGAGCTGGCGCACAAGGAGCGTGCGAGTTTCGACGCGGCCGCCCAGCAGATCCGCGATGAAGTCGCCAAGGATCCTGCGCTGGCCGACCTGTCCCGGCAGCTTTCCGTGGACATCACCCGGGAGGGCCTGCGCATCCAGATCCTGGACGAAGACAAGCAAGCCATGTTCGCCAGCGGCTCGTCCATACCGAGCGAGCGCGCGCGTGCCTTGCTGCTGAAGATCGCGCCCGTGCTGATGAAGCTGCCAGAGCGGCTGTCGATCACCGGGCACACCGATTCGGCCCCGTATCATGGCGGTGACCGTTCGAACTGGGAGTTATCGGCGGAGCGCGCCAACGCGACCCGCCGCTTGCTCGCCGACGCCGGGTTGCCGGAAGCCCGGGTCAGGACCGTGTCCGGTCAGGCCGACCGCGACCCCCTGTTGCCGGCGGACCCGATGGCGGCCGTCAATCGCCGCATTGCAATCGTCGTGTTGCGGGAAGCCGCCCTCCCCAGCAAGCCGAAGGGATAAGCCCGCCATGCTGACGTTCGGCGGTCTCGGATTTCTGCTGGCCTGCGTATTCGGCAGCTACATGATGTCGGGCGGCAGCCTCGAGCCGCTGATCGAGGCCATGCCGTTCGAAATGCTGACGATCGGCGGGGCGGCGCTGGGCACCTTCGTGATGTCCAACAGCATGCATGATGTGAAGCATACGATCGGCGCGTTCAAAAAGGTCCTGAAAGGCGCCAAGTTCCACAAAGCCGATTACATCGACCTATTGAGCTTGATGTACTATTTCACGCGCCTTGCCACCACCAAGGGCGCGATGGCGCTGGAGGCGCATATCGAGAAGCCGGAAGAGAGCACGGCATTCCAGAAGTACCCCAAGATCCTCGCCAACCATCACGCCACCGCGCTGATTTGCGACTACATGCGGATGGTCGGCATGAACGCGGACGATCCGCACCAGATCGAGGATGTCATGGCGCGGGAGTTGAAGAAGACCCTCAACGAGGAGATGCATCCAAGCCACGCGATCCAGTCCGTGGCCGATGCGCTGCCGGCGCTCGGCATCGTGGCCGCGGTGCTCGGCGTGATCAAGACGATGTCCCACATAAACGAGCCGCCGGCGGTGTTGGGGGCGATGATCGGCGGCGCATTGGTGGGCACGTTCCTCGGCGTGCTGCTGGCCTATGGCATGGCCGGCCCGTTCGCCGCCCGCATCCAGGGTGTCGTGCAGGAAGAGGCGAAATACATGGAGGTGATCCGCGCCGTCCTGGTCGCGCATCTGCACGGCAACAATCCCCAGGTGGCCGTGGAAACGGGGCGTAAGATGGCACCGAACGAGCACATGCCGAGCTTCGCCGAATTGGAGACGGCCATACAGGCGGTGCAGATGTGAGCGCCCGCCTCGATCGACTGGCCGTGGCTGGTTGACGTGCCCGCGATGCTCCGTCACCCAGGGGCCATGGCAGCGCGCAACGATTTCCACGGACAGATAGGCTTCGAACTTTTGGAGTGGCGGGATGGGTTCGCCCGGATAGCGCTCGATCTGCTGCCGACACATCTGAACGCCGGCGGCATCCTGCACGGCGGCGTGTTGCTGACGATGCTGGATGAGGCCGGGTCGCTGTGCGGCGTCTGGTGCAGCGTCAAGGGCAACCGGCGCTATTCCGTCACCGTCGATCTGGACTGCCGCTTCGTCGGCCAAGCCAAGACTGGGCGCGTCTTCGCCACGGGCTCGGTGGTCAGTCACGGCCGCTCGCTTTACTTCGCGCGCAATGAAGTCACCGATGCCGAGGGCCGCGTGCTCGCCTTTGGCGGTAGCAGCCATAAATGGCGCCGCGGCAGTGAGACGATCGAGGGATCGCCCAAGCCGTGACCCGCGCCCTCTCCTGCGGCGTCGTCGTGACAGATGGCGCGCGGGTGCTGATCGCTCACGCCACGCGCTCGCCGCGGTGGGACATCCCCAAAGGCGTGGCCGAATCCGGCGAAACGCCGGAGCAGGCGGCGCGCCGCGAATTGCTGGAGGAGACCGGGCTGCAGGCACCGCCCGCCCTCGTCGCGCTGGGGCAACACGCCTATTTGCCTCGGAAGGATCTTGCCCTGTTCATGTGGAACCCGGCGGAGATGCCCGATCCTGACATGCTTGTCTGCCGTTCGACCTTTCTTGTTGCGGGCAGACCTGTCCCGGAATTCGACCGTTTCGCCTGTGTGCCCTGGGCCGACGCGCTACCGAGGTTTGGCAAGTCGATGAGTGCGGTCCTGACCGGGATCGCCCAGGACCGTCGCTGGATCTGACGACTGCATCCTCTCCTGCCTTTCGCGGGAGGAGTTCATCTTCCTGGCGGCCAAGTCAGTGTACGTGATGAATAGGCTGGTCCACGATGGGAAGGAACGGCCGGAACGATGCGTCATCCAGTGCGACATCGATCGCACGAAGGAGGCTCGCAGCGCTGAACGGCGTCGCAAGGAAGCTCTCGTGGACCTGCAGCGGCTGCGTTAGCGCGTCACTCCGGGCGCCGGTGTAAATGATGGGATGGCCAGGTCTGGCACGGCGCCACAAGTTGCCGAGTTCGAAGGCGCTTCGCGTATCGGCAAGATCGACATCGGCAAGCAGGATGTCGAAATCCGCAGCGGAGTCGTTGAGCAACTCGATGACTTGGTTCCCGCGACAAGCACTAACCACGGTGTAGCCGGCCTCAGTTAAGGCCTCGGTCATGACCCACTGTGTAAGCACATCATCATTAGCAAACAAAACGCTGAGCTTCATCGAGACGACTCCCTTCCGTTGAGGGGTTACCGTCCAGCCAGGCGTTTAGATGCATGAGGCAGCTACTTAAGTAGTCACTCGCCTGTGATCAGTAATATTGCGAGTGTGGCACTGCCAAGTCTCGTAAATCTAGCGAACAGAAAAGAAGGCGTTACTTGTCGCATCGCTTGCACTGTCGCGCCGAATGGATCACTCGGGCTCCATTCGCAATCTCAATTAGATGGACGAGACTGGAATTATGGAATCAGAGCCGAACCGGTAGTCTCAAAAAGCCACGAAAGCGGGCGCGGCGGGCTCGGGACGGTTGCTCGGCGAGTTCGTAGTTCGGAAAGCGGGCAATGAAGCGCCCGATCGCGATCCGCCCTTCTAGCCGCGCCAACGTCATGCCAACGCATTGGTGCGGCCCGGCGGCAAACGCCAAGTGTCGGTTCGGTTGCCGGGCGATATCCAACTGGTCCGCCTCGGTGAAATACGCCGGGTCACGATTGGCCGCGCCGATGCACAGCGTCAGCGTGGCGCCCTGGGGAATGCTCCTGCCGCCCAGTTCGACAGCTTCGGACGCCGTGCGATTGCCGAGCTGGTTGGAGCTCTCGAAGCGGAGGAACTCCTCGACTGCGGTCCGGATCAGCGTTGGGTCGGCCACTAAGCACCGCCGTTCGCCCGGCCATTGCAGCAGCAGACACAGACCGTTGCCGATGAGGTTGGTCGTCGTCTCGTGCCCGGCGTTCAGGATGAAGATGCAGTTGTGCAGCAACTCAGCTTCGGACAGCCGCTCGGCGTCCGTCTCGGTGCCAATCAGCCGCGTCAGCACATCGGTCGCCGGGTTGCCGGGGCGATTCCGGCGGTCCGCAACCAGGCCTTTCAGATAGGCGAGAAAGTCCTCTACGGCGGCATTGCCACGTGCGAGCACGTCGGGAGGTGTCGCTGGCTCCAACGCGCCCAGAATGGCGAGCGACCAAGCGCGCAATGGCCCACGATCGGCGTGTGGCACATCGAGCAGATTGCCGATCACCTCGACGGGGATGGCGGACGCGAAGCCTTCGATGAGGTCGGCCTCGCGAGGCAGAGCGTCCAGCAAACGGTCCACCAGCCCCACCAGCGAGGGCTCCATGGCCGTCAGTGCCCGCGGGGTGAGCGCGCCGGCGATCAGCCGACGGACCCGGCCGTGCAGCGGCGGGTCGTTGAACACGAGGCTGGTCGTGTGGTGTTCGTACAGCGGGGACATACCGAATTTCGGCCGGAATTCCTCGCGCTTGTCGGAGGTGAACCGGGTCGTGTCGCGATAGATCGCGTCGAGATCGGCATAGCGTGTCAGAAACCAGCCGCCGTCCGGAAGTTGGTGGACCGGGTCGCTTTCCTGTAGCGCGCGATAGGTGGGGTAGGGGTCCTCGTAGAACCCATCCGGCAAATTACGAAGGTCGAACATGAGCTAGTCTAAACCGCACGAGCGCAAGGCACAGCCGCCCGCGGCAGCGAAGACATCCGGCCATCAGCGCGCCCGCTTCTTGGCCGGCGCGACGTTGCCGATCGGGATGGGCCGCGCTGCCGCCGCGAAGCCGTCCCACGGATCGGCCTTCAGGCGAGCCAACCGTTGTGGAACGGTGGCGATGTTGAAGGCGGCCGGGTCGAGCTTCGGCGTCACCTCCTTCCACGTCACCGGGGTTGCGACGGGGGCGCCAGCCCGGGCGCGGGGTGAGAACGACCCGACGGCTGTCGAGCCGAGCCCGTTGCGCAGCCAGTCCACCAGAATGCGCCCGCTGCGCCGCGCCTTCGGCACCGAGGCCACGAACTGCTCCGGCATGTCTGCCTCCATCGCCTCGGCGAACGCGCGGCACCAGGCCCGCACGGTGTCCCAATCCGCCTCCGTCACGACGGGCGCCACGATATGCAGGCCCTTGCCGCCGCTGGTGCGGCAGAACGAGGCCAAACCCAGCGTTTCGAGCCGCTCACGCACCGTATGGGCGGTCTTCACCGTCACGTCCCATTCGACGCCGGGCCCCGGGTCGAGGTCGAACACCAGCCGGTCGGCGTGGCCGGCGTCGGCGACGGCACTGCCCCAGCTATGCAGCTCGATCGCCGCCATCTGTGCCGCCGCCTGC
Source organism: uncultured Acetobacteraceae bacterium (assembly GCA_964242215.1). GTDB lineage: Bacteria > Pseudomonadota > Alphaproteobacteria > Acetobacterales > Acetobacteraceae > LMUY01. The sequence goes on from CAXTCJ010000089.1 coordinate 19,459, forward strand.
AGCCCGTCGGCATCGTCGAATTCGAGGTAAGGCGCACCGTCCTGGTCGCCCTCGCGGAACTGCTGCTGCATGCCCTTCATGGCGTGCTTCTGGAAGAAATGCTGGCCATCGACCCCATCCGGGCAGCGCACCAGGGCGAGCGGCCGTCCGGCCAGCTCCGGCAAGGCTACCGGCGCCACGGCGGCCCAGTAATCGGCGAGCATCTGCTTGCTGATGCCGGGCCAAAGCTCGCGGTCCGGGTGCGTCAGCTTCACCGCGCCAGCCCTGGTCGGAGAGGGTGGCGGAGACGCAGGCGAGGCGCTGGCCTTGCGCGGCACGGGCGCCGTTCGGCCGGGCGGCTTGGCGGTGACCACGATGCCCGAACGCCGGGCGCGGAACGGTTCGCGCTTGGCGTCCGGGTCCGGCACGTCGCGCACGACCTCGGCGGCCGGTTTGTCCTCCCGCAGGCCGAGATAGACCGCATGACGCACTCGCCCGGCGCCGGACCAGCCGGCGTACTGCACCTCGGCCACGAGCTCCGGCCGCACCCAGCTGATCTTGGTATCCGGCCGCTCGCCCGATAGCAGCAGGCCCTCCGGCGCGGGGGCTGCCAGGGTCTCCAGTCGTTTGCGCAACGCCGCGAGTTCGTCGTCTTTGAACCCGGTGCCGACACCGCCGATGTAGTGCAGCGTGCCCGATGCGTCATGGAAGCCGAGATGCAGCGAGCCGATCCCGGTGCGGCTGCCGGACGGTGGCGTCCAGCCGAGCACGATGAATTCCTCGCGGTTCTTGCACTTCAGTTTCAGCCAGTCGCCGCTCCGCCCGGCGCGGTAAGGGGCATCCGCCTTTTTCGTGATGATGCCCTCCAGCCCCATCGTGCACGCCTCCCGCCGGATCGGCCCGGCGTCGCCGCTCACGTGGTCGCTGTAGCGGATCGTGCCGGTCCAAACGCCGAGCCCCGCCATGAGCGCCTTGCGCGCATCCAGCCGGCATGGGCGCAGGTCCCACCCATCCAAGTGCAGCAGGTCGAAGGCATAGAACACCAAGCCGCCGGTCTTGCCGTCCGAAATAGCCGCCTGCAGGTCGGCGAACGAGGTGAAGCCATCCGGCCGCAGCGCGACCAGTTCGCCGTCCAGCAGCATCGTCTCGCGCGCCAGCTTGGCGACCGCGTCGGCGAGGCTCTGGATGCGGTGCGTCCAATCCAGGCCGTTGCGCGTCAGCAGGCGGACGTCCTTGCCCTGTTTGAACACGAGCAAGCGGTAGCCGTCGTATTTGATCTCGCTGAGCCATTCGCCGGAGTCGGGCGGTTGCTCGGCGAGGCTGGCCAACTGCGGCGCCTGCGTCTGCGGCAGCTTGGCGCGCTTGGCCTTGTCGGCTGGGGCTTCCGGCTCGGCCGGCGGAATTTTTGGCTTGGCGGGCGGAGCCGAGGGCGCCAATGGCTGCTCGCTCAGTTGGTCGACGCCAGTCCCGGCGCTCTCGTGCTCGTCATGTTCCTTGATCAACAGCCAGTTCTCCGCCCGCTCCTTGGGCCGCGGCTTCAACCGGATCAGCACGAAACGGCCCTGCAGGCGCCCGCCCTCGAGCGTGAATTTCATCTCCCCCCGGGCGAGATCGGCGGCCGGGTCGGTGCTGACCGGTGCCCAGGTGCCGCGGTCCCAGATCTCGACCGTGCCGGCGCCATACTGCCCCTCGGGGATCGTGCCCTCGAACCCGGCATAGTCCAGCGGATGGTCCTCGACATGGACGGCCAGCCGCTTGTCCTTCGGGTCGAGCGACGGGCCGCGCGGCACCGCCCAACTCCACAGCACGCCGTCGTGCTCCAGGCGAAAATCGTAGTGCAGTCGGGTTGCGTCATGCTTCTGCACCACGAAGACTGGCGCCGCGCTGGTGACGGCCGCACCCGGCGCCGGTTCACGCGTGACGGTGAAATCTCGCTTGGCCCGATACGTGGCGATCGAGGTGTCGCGCACGCTGGGAGCTTGGCTGCGGGTTGGCATAGGGCGATGAACGTCCCGCGGAGGCAACGGTTCTCGCCGCGGCGATTACAGGGCTGCGGGCTCCAAAATCGTCGGCTGCGGTGCGCCAGCGCACAAATAGTGGTCGAGCACCTCCGCCGCCGGCCCGTCTTCGCGCACCCGGCCTTGATCCAGCCAGATCACGCGCGTCGCCCACTCCAGCACGATGGCGTTGTTGTGGGAGGACAGCACCAGGATCTCGGCCGTCTTCACCAGGCTCTCGAGCCGGGCGCGGGCCTTGTCGAGGAAGTTGGCATCGCCGGCGAGGAACCACTCGTCCATCAGCAGCACCTCCGGACGGATCGCCGTTGCCATCGCGAAGGCGAGCCGAACCGCCATGCCGGAGGAGTAGAGCCGGATCGGCAATTCCATGAATTCGCCCAGGTTGGCGAAATCGGCCACGTCGTCGACCATGCGAGCCACCGCAGCCGGGCGCATGCCATTGTATAGGCCGCGCAGGATGATGTTCTCCCTCCCCGACAGGTCGCTATTCATGCCGGAATTCACGTCCAACAACGAGCCGATGGCGCCGTTGACGCGCAGGCGGCCGGCGACGGGTTCGTAGATGCCGGCCAGGACGCGCAACAGGGTGGTTTTGCCGGCCCCGTTGCCACCCACCAGCGCCAACCGGTCGCCGGCCTGCAATCTAAACGACACGTCCCGCAGGGCCTGCACGACGACGCGGTGCTTGCGGTCTTCGCCCAGCCGGCCGGACGCCGCTGCGAGCATCGTCTTCTTCAGGCTGCGGCTGTGGCCGTGATAGATCGGGAAGTCGACCGAGACGCCCTCGGCGATGATGCCTGCCATGCCGCTACCCCCGGACCACAGAGGCGGACTTGGTGAGGTTCGTCCCGCCGCCAGTCTGGCCGCCGGCCGTATGTGTGTCTGGCAGCCCGGTCCCCTGCGCTGGCACGGGCGTGAAAGTGCTTGGCATGGTGTGGGGCGCGATACCCGATCGAGGGGCGGCCTGCAACCGGCGGAAACTGGCTGCGGGGGCCTCCGGCTCACGCGTCTGTGCTTTGGATGCCACAGAAATGTGAAATCGACGATATTAATCGCAGCGGCGTGATCGAGGTGCTTGCCGAAGAAGGCGCGTCTGGATAGGCCCTTAGCAGGGCTTCCTCGCGAATCACCTGAGCGGTAGCCCGCTCACTGCCCCAATCCGGACCTCGTCCGGACACGCCAGCACGGAGAACTGCCCCGCATGATGCGACCTCACGATGGCCTCCCAGCCCTTTCCTCCCGCTCGAACACTCGCGCCGCGTTGCGGGCCGCCGGGTGTCTGGGCGTTGTGGGGCTGCTATCGGCCTGTGCGGGCGGGCAGCACATCACGGCGTCGCAGGAGGCGTCCAACTACGAGCAGCATGCGCACCGCTCCTACTCACCGCCGGGGCCGCGTAGTGATCCGTGGGGGCCGTATATCCACGAGGCGTCCGGCAAGTACGACGTGCCGGAGCGCTGGATCCGCGAGGTGATGCGGGTCGAGACGGGGGGGCGGACCGAGATGAACGGCATGCCGATCACGTCGGGTGCTGGCGCGATGGGGCTGATGCAGGTGATGCCGGCCACCTATGACGAACTGCGCAGCCGCTATTCGTTGGGGGACGATCCGTACGACCCGCACAACAGCATCCTGGCCGGCACTGCCTATATTCGCGAACTGTATGATCTGTATGGCTCCCCGGGCTTCCTCGCCGCCTATAACGGTGGGCCGGGCCGGCTGGACGACTACCTGACGCGCAACCGTGCGCTGCCGGACGAGACACGGCGGTACGTGGCCAAGATCGGACCGTACATCACCGATAGCTTCCCGACCCGGCGCTCGACCGCCGAGATGTATGCGATGAACTCGCTGCCGACGAGCATCCCGGCCGGGCCGCGCTACGCCGCACCGG
>CAXTCJ010000090.1:0-23270 GCA_964242215.1 uncultured Acetobacteraceae bacterium
ATGGCCGGCGTCTTGCCGTCCCACGCCGCGAGCCGGCTGTTCGCCACCCCGTCCACCACGCTGGCGACGTCCGACAGGCGCAGGGCGGAGCCGTTCTGCGACTTGATGACCAGGCCGGCATACTCGCTCGCCTGCGTCATCTGCCCGTTGACGGCGATGTCCTCCAGATGGTTCGGGCCTTCGAAGCTGCCGGTCGCTTCGGTCACGTTGGCATTGCGGATTGCGGTGTAGACGTCCTGCCCGGCCAGGCTCGCCGCCCGCAGCGCCCCTGGGTTCAGCCGGACGCGCACGGCGGGTTTTTCGGCGCCGTTGATGGTCACCTGGCTCACCCCGTCCAGCTGCGACAGGCGCTGGGCGAGGATGGTGTCCGCCGCATCGTACACCTGACCCGGCGACAGCGTTTCCGAGGTAAGCGCGATCGTCAGGATCGGCGCCTCGGCCGGGTTGAATTTGCGATAGTACGGCCGCCCCGGCAGGTCGGACGGCAGGTCCACCGTGGCGGCGTTGATCGCGGCCTGCACGTCGTGGGCGGCGCCTTCGATGTCCCGGTTGACGTCGAACTGCAGGACGATGGTGGTGGAGCCGATGGCCGAGGTCGAGGTGAGCTCGGTGACGCCGGCGATCTCGCCGAGGTGGCGCTCGAGCGGGGCGGCGATGGAGGTGGCCATGGTCTCGGGATCGGCGCCGGGCCGGCTGGCGAATACGACGATGAAGGGGATGTCGACCGACGGCAGCGGCGCTACGGGCAGGAAGTTGTACGCGACGGCGCCAGCTAGCAGCAGGCCGAGTGCCATCAGAGCGGTGCCGATCGGGCGGAGGATGAAGATGGTGGAGAAGTTCACGTCGTGCGCGCGCCCCCTCCGTCGGCTCCGCCGCCACCTCCCCCGTAAACGGGGGAGGATCGTTCTTGCTGATCCTCCCTCGCGAAGCGGGGGAGGGGGACCGCGCGAAGCGTGGTGGAGGGGGCTGCCGCGCGCACCATCACTCAGCCGCCAACGGCCGCGGTGCCCCCGCGAACCGGATGCGCAGGCGCTCGAACGTCACGTAGATCACCGGCGTCGTGTACAGCGTCAGCAACTGGCTCAGCAGCAGCCCGCCGACGATCGTCACCCCGAGCGGAAACCGCAGCTCCGACCCGGTGCCGTGCTCCAGCACCAACGGCAGCGCGCCGAGCAATGCCGCGGCGGTGGTCATCATAATGGGGCGGAACCGCAGCAGGCACGCCTCCTCGATCGCGGCCTCCGGCGTCAGCCCGCGTTCGCGTTCCGCTTCCACCGCGAAGTCGATCATCATGATGGCGTTCTTCTTCACGATGCCCATCAGCAGCACGATGCCGACCAGCGCCACCAAGGACAGGTCCAGCCCAAACACCATCAGCGCCAACAACGCCCCGATCCCCGCCGACGGCAGGGTGGAGAGGATCGTCACCGGGTGAATCGTGCTCTCGTACAGCACCCCCAACACGATGTAGATCACCACCACCGCCGCCAGGATCAGCCACGGTTCGGACGCGAGCGAGCGCTGGAATTCCGCCGCATCGCCGGCGTAGCTGCCGCTGACGGTCTCGGGCAGGCCCAGATCCTGCTCCGCCGCCGTCACCGCCTGCACCGCATCGCCCAGCGACGCACCCGGGGCCAGGTCGAACGACAGCGTCACGCTGGGAAATTGCTGCTCGTGGGTGATCGCCAGCGGCCCGACCGAGCGGGTGATCGTGGCCACCGCCGACAGCGGAATCAGCGATTGCGCCGCGCCGGTCACGGTGGCGCCGCTGGTGGTGCTCTGCCCTTGCGCCGAGAGCACGCCGGGCACGCGCAGCCGTAGCAGCGAGCTGGGATCCGCCTGCCACGACGGGTCGGCCTCCAGCACCACGCGATACTGGTTCGCCTGCGAGAAAATGGTGCTGATCTGGCGTTGACCAAAACTGTCGTACAGCACGTCCTGGATCGTCTGCATCGACACGCCGAGGCGTTGCGCCGCCTCCCGGTCCACCGTCACGCGGGTGACCAGCCCCTCATCCTGCTGGTCGGTCGCAACGTTGCGCAGTTCCGGCGATTGCTGCAAGCGCGCGAGCAGGCGGGGTGCCCACAACGCCAGTTCGGCACCGTCGGTGTCGACCAGGGTGTACTGATATTGCGTGCGGCTGATGCGGGTGCCGATCTGGATGTCCTGCACCGGCTGGGTGAACACCGAAAGGCCGGGTATCGCGTCCGCTTCGCGTTGCAGCCGGGCTTGCACCACGCTGACCGTGTCGCGCTGGGGTCGCGGCTTCAGCGCGATCGTGATCCGGCCGCTATTGGGAGTCGGATTGATCTGCCCGGCGCCGACGAACGAGGCGACGCTGGCCACCGCCGGGTCACGCTGCGCGATGGCGGCAAACTGGTCCTGCAGCTTGGCCATGGCGGGGATGGAAATGGCCTGGCTCGCCTCCGTCACGGCCACGATCACGCCGGTGTCCTGCGCGGGCAGGAAGCCCTTGGGGATCACCACGTACAGCAGGATCGTGCCCGCCAGGGTGGCGACCGCGATCAGCAGCACCAGCGGTTGCGCCCGCAGCGCCCAGCCCAGCGTGCGGCGGTAGCCGGCGGTGGTGCGGCGGAACCCGGCGTCGAACGCGCGGGCGACCCAGCTCTGCTTGTGCTCGGGGTCGAACGGCTTCAGCAGCCGGCCGCACATCATCGGCGTCAGCGTCAACGACACCACCGCCGACACCACGACCGAGACGGCCAAGGTCACCGCGAACTCGTTGAACAGCCGCCCGACCACGCCGGTCATGAACAGCAGCGGGATGAACACCGCGACCAGCGAGACGGTCAGCGAGACGATGGTGAAGCCGATCTGCTTGGCGCCCTGGTAGGCGGCCTGCAGCGGCGGCACGCCTTGCTCGATGTAGCGCACCACGTTCTCGATCATGACGATCGCGTCGTCCACCACGAACCCGGTGGAGACGGTCAGCGCCATCAGCGACAGGTTGTCCAGCGCGAAGCCCAGCAGCGACATCACGCCGAACGTGCCGATCAGCGACAGCGGCAGGGCGATGCCGGGGATGACGGTGGCGCGCCACGAGCCGAGAAACAGGTAGATCACCGCGATCACCAGCCCGATCGCAAGCAGCAGGGTGAACTGCACGTCCTGCACCGAGGCGCGGATGGTCTCGGTGCGATCGGTCACCACCGTCAGGTGCACGCCGGCCGGCAGCGAGCGCTCGAGTTGCGGTAGTGCCTCGCGGATGTCGGCCACGGTCTGCACGATGTTGGCGCCGGGCTGGCGCTGGATGTCCAGCACGACGGCGGGATGGCCGTTCAGCGCCGAGATGACGCGGTTGTTCTCCACGTCCGCCACCACGGTGCCGACGTCTTTCAGGCGCAGCGGGGCGCTGTCCTTGAAGCTGATCACCAGCTGGCGATAGGCCTCGGGGGTCAGCAGCTGGTCGTTGGTGGCCAACGCGAACGCTTGAGCCTTGCCGTCGAAGCCGCCTTTCGCCCCGTTCACGTTGGCGCCGGCGACCGCGGTGCGGATGTCCTCCATCGACAGGTTGTAGGCAGCAAGCCGGGCGGGATCGATCCGTACCCGGATGGCCCGGCGCAGCCCGCCTTGCACCGTGACCTTGCCGACGCCGTCGATCTGGCTGAGCTTCGGCTGCAGCAGCGTGTCCGCGGCGTCGGCGACCGCATCGAGCGCCACGTTGTCCGAGGTCAGCGCCAAGGTCACGATCGGCGCGTCCGCTGGGTTCACCTTCGCGTAGACCGGCGGGTAGGGCAGGGTGGAGGGCAGCGTCCCCGCCGCGGCGTTGATGGCCGCCTGCACATCCTGCGACGCGCCATCCATCGAGCGGGACAGGTTGAATTGCAGCGTGATCTCGCTGGTGCCCTCGCTGCTGGTGCTTTCCATCGAGGACAGGCCGGTGATCTCGCCGAACTGCCGTTCCAGGCTGGCGGTGACCAGGGTCGCGGTGACTTCGGCGCTGGCCCCGGGCAGTTGGGTGGAGACCTGGATGGTGGGGAAGTCCACCTGCGGCAGGGCGGATACCGGCAACGCGGAATAGCCGAGCAGCCCGGCGAGCAGCACTGCGACCGCGAGCAGGCCGGTGGCCACCGGACGGGCGATGAAGGGAGCGGAGATGTTCACGGCAGAAGGATCCCCCTCCCCTTGAGGGAGGGGTTAGGGGAGGGGTAAGCCGCGGCATGATCTCGGATCGGTGTGCAAGCCAAGCTGGCGAGCTTCGTGCCGTGACACCCCTCCCCCATCCCCTCCCTCAAGGGGAGGGGGGTGTTCTTTGCTGGGGCAATCACGGTGCGGCGCTGGCCCGTTGGCGGCCTTGGCCGGGGGCGCGGCGGCGGTGTTGCGGCTCGTCCGCGTCGGCGGCGGGCGTGGTGCTGTCCTGCACCTTGACCTTGGACCCGTCCATCAGGCGGGAGGCACCGTCGGTCACCACGCGGTCGCCGGGCTGCAATCCGGCGGTCACCACGGCGATGCTCTCGTCCTCGTGGCCGGCCTGGACGGGCCGGCGGCTGACAGTGCTCTCGTCCTTGACCACATAGACATAGGACCCCTGAGGCCCGCGCTGCATCGCCGTGGGCGGCACCGTGACCACGTTGTGGTCGGTCTGGATCAGCAGCCGCACGTTCACGAACCCGCCGGGCCAAAGCGCCAGGTTGGGGTTCGGGAAGGTCGCCTTCAGCTTGATCGTGCCGGTGCCTTGGTCGACCGTGTTGTCCAGCACCGCAACCTTGCCGCGGTCCAGCACCGTCTTGCCGTCGTTGGCGACACCCTGCGGCAGGGCCAGCACCTCGGGCGCGGCACCCCCCTGCATCGCGTTGGCCACGGCGCCGAGCGTCTGCTGCGGCAGGGTGAACACGACGGAGATCGGCTGCAGCTGCGTGATCACCGTCAGCGGCGTCGTCGTGGCAGCGTGCACGATGTTGCCCTGGTCGATCTGGCGGATGCCGGTGCGGCCGTCCAGCGGGCTGCTGATGGTGGTATACGACAGGTTGGTGCGCGCCGTGTCGATCTGTGCCTGGTCCTGCGCCACGATGGCCACATCCTGCGCCACGGTCGCCTTCTGCGTGTCGGCGGTCTGGCCGGACGTGTAGGCGGTGGCCACCAGCTTCTGGTAGCGCACCAGGTCCACCCGGGCGTTGGCGAGGGTCGCGTCGTCCTGCGACTTCTTGGCGATCGCCTGGTCCAGTGCGGCCTGGTAGGGGCGGGGATCGATGCGCGCCAGCACGTCCCCGGCCTTCACGTTCTGCCCCTCCGTGAACAGCACCTGCTGCATCGGGCCGTCGATCATCGGCGTGACGCTGACGGTGTTGAACGCCTGCACCGTGCCCAGTGCATCCAGATACACCGGCACGTCCGCCGTGGTTGCGGTGGCGACGAGCACGGGGATCGGATCACCCTCCGCACTGCCCGGCCTGGCCCGGCGGCCACGGCCACGCCCGGCCTGCGCCTCCTGCTGGCCGGCGGCCTGGTGGTTCGCCCATAGATACCACCCGCCCGCCCCCGCGGCGCCGAGCACGACCAGGACAACGACGACGCGGCCGAATTTCATGTGGATCCGATCGAGGCGGGTAGCGTCCATCCGCCACCCAGTGCCTTGTAGAGGTTGATCAGGGCCTGGAAATGCGCAAGGCGAACCTGCACGAACGTGTTCTGGTCCGTGAACAGCGTGGTCTGGGTGTTGAGCACGGTGGTGATGTCCACCGTCCCCGCCCCCAGCTGCGCCCGCGCGATATCGGCCGCGCGTTGCGCCACCGCCACCGCCTGGCGCTCCAGCGCTTCCTGCTGGGCGGCGTAACGGACTGCGACCAGGTAGGTGTCGGCGTCCTGGAACGCCTGCAGCGTGGCCTGCCGATAATCGGCCACCAACTCGGCGAACCGCCCCTTGGCCTGGTCCAGGTCGCCCTGTTTCAGCCCGTTGTCGAAAATCGTCTGCGTCACCGAGGCCGCCGCCGTGAACAGTAGGCTGCCGGGGCCGAGCAGGGAGGACAGCGCCAGGCTCTCGATGCCGCCCTGGCTGGTCAGCTGCACCTCGGGGAAGAACGCCGCCCGCGCCGCCCGCACGTTGCCGTTCTGCGCCAGCAACTGCGCCTCCGCCGAGGCCACGTCCGGGCGCCGGGCCAGCAGTTCGGAGGGCAACCCGCCGCCCACCGCCGGTGTCGGCAGACCGGCGAGGGTATCGGCCTTGACGCTGATCGATTCCGGCGGCCGACCGACCAGGGTGGACAGCGCGATCACCTGCTGGTCCAGCTGGCTCTGCAAGGCTGGGATTTGGGCCGCTTCGCCGGCGACCAGCGCCTCCTGCTGGGCGATGTCCAGCGCCGTCGCCGTGCCGACCTCGGTGCGGACCTGGAACACCTTCAGCGTCTGCTGCGCGTCCTGCAGGTTGCGGCGCGCCACCGCCAATTGGTCCGCGGCCCCCAGCGCCTGGAAATACGTCGTGGCGACGGAGGTGAGCACCGTCAGCGCCACGTTCTCCTGGTCGAAGCGGCTGTACAGGGCGGAGGCTTGGGCGGATTGCAGCGCCGCGCGGTTCTTGCCCCAGAAATCGGCCTCGTAGCTGACGGCGCCCTGCACGCTATACTGCCGGCTGTCGGTGTAGCGGCTGCCGCTGCCGCTGGAGCCGGACACGACCGTGCTGCCCGTCGAGTTGGTGGTGGAGGTGGTGGTGCCCGACCCGGTGCTCGTGGTGGACGTGACCCCGCTGCTCCCCGTGGTGACCCCGGCGACGGCGCTGCCGCTGCGGGTGGAGCCGATCCGGCTGTAGCTCGCGTTGCCGGTGGCGCTGACGGTCGGCAGCAGGGGCGAGCCGTTGATGGAGACCTGCGCATCCGCCTGCACCACGCGAGCGGCGGCGGCGGCGAGGTTCTGGTTGTTCGCCCGCGCGTCCGCGATCAGACGGTCCAGCTCCGGCGAGCCGAAGCCGTGCCACCAATCCGGCGCCGGCCAAGCTGCCTCGGCGCTATCCGCGGTAGCGCGGAAGGCGGCTGGGATGGCAACCGCCGGGCGCGCATAGTCCGGGCCGAGATCGCAGGCGGATAGCGGCAAGGCGAGGGCGAGCAACCAGGCATGGGAAGCGTGCGGCATCCGCGGCATGTGGTCCTTAGTGGGCGGGTGTCGCGCCTGAGTAACATGGAGATAGCATCGCCGTGTTACAGGACGATTGCGGCATCGTTATGCCCTTGCCACAAGGTCGTACATTGTGCGCGCGGGTGAACATCAGTCTTGACGAGGGTTTGCTCGCCCGCATGGACGCCGTGGCTGCGCGTGTCGGTACTAGCCGATCTGCCCTGCTCGCCAAGGGCGCACGTCTCGCGATTGCCGCCGAAACAACGGCCTCATAGCGCGACGCTGGCCAAAACCCGCCGCGCCAGCTTCAGATGTGGCTGGTCGATCATCGCGCCGTCCAGTGTCAGAACCCCCGCATCAGGCGTCTCTGCGAACGCCGCGGCAACCCGCCTCGCCCACTCCACACGCTCGGGCGAGGGCGTGAACGCCGCGTTGGCCGGGGCGATCTGCGCCGGGTGGATGCACAGTTTGCCGCTGAACCCGTCGCGCGCTGCCTCCGCCGCCTCCCGCGCCATGCTGTCGGGGTCCTTCGGGTCCGGCCAGGGCGTGTCGATCGCCGGCACCCCGGCCTGGGCGGCGGCCAGCAGCATGGCGGCGCGAGCGGCCGCGACGGCGGCGGTGTAGGCGCCGCCGGGTCCGCGCGGTGCAATGCCCAAATCGGCAGACAAATCCTCCGCACCGAAACACAGCGCCAGCAGCCGCTTCGGTGACCCGGCGTAATCCAGGCACCGCAGCGACAGCGCCGTCTCCGTCACCAGGGCCAGCACGCCGATCCCACCCACCGGCAGGCCGGCGGCCGTCTCCAGCGCCTCCAAATGGTGATCCAGTGCCACCAGGTCGTGCGGACCGCTGCACTTCGGCAGGAGCACTGCGACGGGACGGCCGGGCACGACGGCGGCGAGATCGGCCAGATACCACGGCGTGTCCCGTGGATTGACCCGCACCACCACCGGCCGCTCCACCGGCAACAGGGCGGACACCATGGCGCGCGCCGTGTCCTTGCGGTCGGGAGCGACCGAATCCTCCAGGTCCAGGATCACGCCATCCGCGTCCGAGGCCAGCGCCTTGGCGGCTTTGCGTTCCGAATCACCGGGGGCGAACAGCAGCGAGCGGATCTTCATACGTTGATCACCGCCGGCGCGCGGCGACGCATCAGGGCGGCGCGTTCGCAGGTCGCCACCATGGCGTCCGATTGGTTGAACGCCTCGTGCCGCAGGGTCACGATCCCCGCCTCCGGCCGCGAGCGGCTGTCCCGCACGGCGACCACCGTGGTCAGCGCCCGCAATGTGTCGCCGGCAAAGACCGGGACGGGGAAGCGCACGTCGGTCATCCCCATGTTGGCGATCGCGGTGCCGTTGGTGGTGTTGTGCACGGTCATGCCAACCAACAGGCCGAGCGTGAACAGCGAGTTCACCAGGGGGCGGCCGAACTCCGTGCCCTTCATGTACTCGGCGTCCAAATGCAGGCGGGCCACGTTCATCGTCATGGACGAGAACAATACGTTGTCGGTCTCGGTGACGGTCCGGGTCCACTCCGCATCGATCACCTGACCGGGCCGGAACTCCTCGAAATACAAACCAGCCACTGACAGCCTCCCCACAGTGAAACAATCTTGCGTGGCCGGGCGCGATATGCAAATCACGACGGCAACAAAGGCTATTACACAGGGACGTCCGATTGGTAGATTCAGTCTTGGAAACGCCCATCCTGGAGACGCCTATCCGGGAGACGCCCATCCTGGAAACGGTAGGGCTGACACGCGAGTTCCGCGGTTTCATCGCCGTGAACAGCGTGGCGTTGAAGGTCATGCCGGGCACCATCCACGCCCTCATCGGCCCCAACGGCGCGGGTAAGACCACCTGTTTCAACCTGCTGACCAAGTTCCTGCAGCCAACCCGCGGCACCATCCACTACGAGGGCCGCGACATCACCGGCCTGTCACCCGCCAAGGTCGCGCGGCTCGGGCTGGTGCGCTCGTTCCAGATCTCGGCCGTCTTCCCGCATCTGACCTCGCTGGAGAACGTGCGGCTGGCGCTGCAGCGGCAACGTGGCGGGTCGTATGATTTCTGGCACTCGGAATCGCTGCTGAAGGAGTATGACGAGCGGGCCCGTTCGCTGCTCGAGGATGTCGGCCTTACCGAATACGTCGACACGCCGGCCGTGCTGATGTCCTACGGCCGCAAGCGCGCGCTGGAGATCGCGACCACCCTGGCGCTCGATCCCAAGATGCTGCTGCTGGACGAGCCCACCGCCGGCATGACGCACGAGGACGTCGACCGCATCGTGGCGCTGATCAAGCGCATTCGCCAGGGGCGCACGATCCTGATGGTGGAGCACAACCTCTCGGTGGTGTCGGGATTGTGCGACTGCATCACGGTGCTGGCGCGCGGACAGGTGCTGGCGGAGGGCGACTACGCCTCGGTGTCGCGCAATCCGGACGTCATCACCGCCTATCTCGGCACCGAAGCCGGCGCGGTGGACCATGTCTGACATGTTCGAGGTCTCCGGCCTGAACGCCTGGTATGGCGAGAGCCACGTGCTGCACGGGGTGGATTTCCGTGTCGCCGAGGGCGAGGTGGTGACGCTGCTGGGCCGCAACGGCGCCGGCAAGACCACGACGATGAAGTCGATCATGGGCCTGGTGCCGCGGCGCGCCGGGTCGATCGTGTTCAAGGGCCGCGAGACGGTGAAGATGCGGCCCGACGAGGTCGCCAAGGCCGGCATCGCGATCTGTCCGGAGGAGCGCGGCATCTTCGCCAGCCTCAACGTGACCGAGAACCTGATGCTGCCGCCGGTGATCGGGCCCGGTGGGCTGGACGTGCCGACGATCTACACGCTGTTCCCCAATTTGAAGGAGCGGGCGGCGTCGCAGGGCACCAAGCTGTCCGGCGGCGAGCAGCAGATGCTGGCGATCGGCCGCATCCTGCGTACGGGGGCGCGCTTCCTGCTGCTGGATGAGCCGACCGAGGGCCTCGCCCCCGTGATCGTGCAGCAGATCGGCCGCACCATCCGCGAACTGCGCACGCGCGGGTTCACCGTGCTGCTGGTGGAGCAGAATTTCCGCTTCGCCGCGACCGTGGCGGACCGGCACTACGTGATGGAGCATGGCCGCGTGATCGACATGATCCCGAACGATCAGATCGAGAGCCAGATGGGTAAGCTGCACGAGTATCTCGGAGTCTAGGCTGCCAACGGCGCCAATGAGCGCCCTCAGGGGGAAACAATGTCCATGATCAAACGTCGGACTTTGCTTGCTGCCACCGCCGCCGTCGCGGCTGTGCCCAGGGCGCGGGCCCAGGGAGCCTCGCTGAAGATCGGCGTGCTGGGTGACGAATCGGGCGTCTACCGGGATCTCAGCGGCCCGGTCGCCATCGCCTGCGTGCGCCAGGCCATCGAGGAAATGGCGCCGCATCTGAACGGTGTCACGATCGACGTGGTCATCGGCGATCACCAGAATAAGCCGGACGTCGGCGCCTCGATCGCGCGCCAGTGGTTCGACCGCGACGGCGTGGATATGCTGTGCGACTGCCCGAACAGCGCCGTGGCGTTGGCGGTGGCCGCCGTCTGCCACGAGAAGGACAAGGTCTACATCAACAGCCCCGGCATGATCGCCGACCTCACCGGCCCGCAATGCGCCCCCACCACCGTGCACTGGACGATGGACACCTGGGCGTTGGCGCACTCGACCGGCGGCGCGCTGGTGAAGGCGGGCGGCACATCGTGGTTCTTCCTCACGGCGGACTACGCCTTCGGCATCGCGCTCGAGCGGGACACCACCGCCTTCGTCAAGCAGGCCGGCGGCACGGTGATCGGCTCGGTGAAGACGCCGTTCCCGACCAGCGACTTCTCGTCGTTCCTGCTGCAGGCGCAATCGTCCGGCGCCAAGGTGATCGGGCTGTGCAACGCCGGGTCGGACACGGTGAACTCCATCAAGCAGGCGGGCGAGTTCGGGCTGACGCAGGCGGGGATCAAGCTCGCCGGGCTGCTGGTGTTCATCAGCGACATCCATGCGCTCGGGCTGCAGACGGCGCAGGGGCTGAACCTGACGGAGAGCTTCTACTGGGACCTTAACGACCGCACGCGCGCGTTCACCAGCCGGGTGATCAAGAAGACCGACGGCTTCCACCCGGGCATGGGCCAGGCGGGGTGCTATGGCGGCGTGATCCATTACCTCAAGACGGTCGCCGCGATGGGGGTGGCGGACGCGAAAAAGAGCGGCACGGCGACGGTCAACAAGATGAAGTCGATGCCCACGGATGACGACGCGTTCGGCGCCGGCTCGATCCGCGAGGATGGGCGAGCGCTGCACCCGACCTACCTGTTCGAGGTAAAGACGCCGGCCGAGAGCAAGGCGCCGTGGGACTACTACAAGCTGGTCGCGACCACGCCGGCCGACCAGGCATTTCGACCCTTACATGAAGGTGGCTGCCCGATGGTGAAGTCATGATGAACGGTTTGCCGATTCTCGGATTGTCGGCGCTGGGGCGGCGCACGCTGCTGGCCGGGACAGCCGCCGCCGCGATGGCACCGCGCGCCCGTGCGCAAGGCACCACGATCAAGATTGGCGTGCTGAACGATATGTCCGGCCCGTATCGCGACACTGGCGGACCGCTGTCGGTCGCCTGCACGCGCCAGGCGGCAAAGGAGTTCGGCAATCAGGGCTTCGCCGTCGAGGTGGTCAACGCCGACCACCAGAACAAGCCTGACCTCGGTGCCTCCATCGTGCGACGCTGGATCGACGAGGACGGGGTCGATGTGATCGTCGACGTCCCCACCTCCTCGGTGGCGCTCGCGGTGAACTCCGTGGTGCGGGAGAAGAATAAGGTCTACCTGAACTCCGGCGCCGGCACGGTGGACCTTACCGGCGCGCAATGCTCGCCCAACACCGTGCACTGGACCTACGACGTCTACATGCTCGCCAAAAGCACCGGCGGCGCCATGGTGAAGGCCGGCGGCGACAGTTGGTATTTCGTCACCGCCGACTATGTGTTCGGCCAGCAACTCGCCAGCGAGTGCATGAAGTTCGTCAAGGCCGCCGGTGGCAAGGTGCTCGGTGAGTCGCGCTACCCGTTTCCGGCGACCACGGATTTCTCGTCCTTCCTGCTGCAGGCGCAATCGTCCGGGGCGAAGGTGCTCGGGCTGGCCAATGCCGGCGCTGATACGATCAACTCGATCAAGCAGGCAGCGGAATTCGGCCTGTCGCCCAAGATGAAACTCGCCGCATTGCTGATGTTCATCAGCGACGTGCACGGGCTGGGGCTGCAGACGGCGCAGGGGCTGGTGCTGACCGAGAGCTTCTATTGGGACATGAACGACCGCACCCGCGCCTTCTCCGACCGCATGAAGGCCGTCTATCCCGACGCCCGACCCGGCATGGACCAGGCCGGCTGCTATGCCGCGACGGTGCACTACCTCAAAGCTGTCGCAGCGCTCGGCGTGGCCGCGGCGAAGGCGGACGGCAAGGCGGTGGTGGCCAAGATGAAGGCCACGCCGACCGACGACGACGCGTTCGGCAAAGGCTCCATCCGTGAGGACGGACGCGGCATGTTCCCGTCCTACCTGTTCCAGGTGAAGACCCCGGCGCAGAGCAAGGGTCCGTGGGATTACTACAACCTGCTGGCCACCACCCCGGCCGACCAGGCATGGCGTCCGCTCAGCGAGGGCGGCTGCCCGCTCGTGCACAGCTAGGACGGCGCATGTTCACCATCTTCGGCTACTCTGCGCCGCTGTTGTTCGGCCAATTGCTGCTCGGGCTGATCAACGGGGCGTTCTACGCGCTGCTGTCGCTGGGGCTGGCGATCATCTTCGGCATGCTGAACATCATCAACTTCGCCCACGGGGCGCTGTTCATGGTGGGCGCGTTCGTGGCCTGGATGCTGCAGAACTACCTGGGGCTGGACTATTGGTGGGCGCTGCTGCTGGCGCCGCTGATCATCGGCGCGCTCGGCGTGGTGTTGGAAAAGACCATCATCAGCCGGCTGTACCGGATCGACCATCTGTATGGCCTGCTGCTCACCTTCGGCCTGGCGCTGATCATGGAGGGGCTGTTCCGCAACTTCTACGGCTCCTCCGGGCTGCCCTATCGCATCCCGCAGGCGCTGTCGGGCGGCACCAACCTCGGCTTCATGTTCATGCCGAACTATCGCGGCTGGGTGGTGCTGGTCGCCGTCGTCGTGTGCCTGGCGGTTTGGCTGATCATCGAGAAGACATCGATCGGCGCCAAGCTGCGGGCGGCGACGGAGAATCCCGGCCTGGTGCAGGCCTTCGGCGTCAACGTGCCGCGCATGATCACGCTCACCTATGCCGGCGGCGTGGCGTTGGCGGCGTTCGCGGGCGTGCTCGCGGCGCCGATCTACTCGGTGAACCCGAACATGGGGTCGAACCTCATCATCGTGGTGTTCGCAGTGGTGGTGATCGGCGGCATGGGCTCGATCCTGGGCTCCATCGTCAGCGGCTTCGGCCTGGGTGTCGCCGAGGGCCTGACCAAGGTGTTCTACCCGCAGGGCTCGGCCACGGTCGTGTTCGTGGTGATGGTCATCGTGCTGTTGATCCGGCCCGCCGGGCTGTTTGGTAAGGCCGCTTGATGCTCGGTTTCTCCCGCCCGCAGGGGATCGCCTTCCTGCTGCTCGTCGTGCTGATCGTGGTCTGCCCGTTCGTGCTGTATCCCGTGTTCCTGATGAACGTGTTGTGCTTCGCCCTGCTGGCGTCGGCGTTCAACCTGCTGATCGGCTATGTCGGCCTGATGAGCTTCGGTCACGCGGCCTATTTCGGCTTGGGCGCCTACATCTCCGCCTACGCGGCCAAGGTGTGGGGACTGACCCCGGAAGTGTGCGTGCTGCTGGGCGGCGTCACCGGCGGGCTGCTGGGCGTGGTGTTCGGCTGGCTCGCGATCCGGCGCCAAGGCATCTACTTCGCGATGATCACGCTGGCCTTGGCGCAGATGAACTACTTCTTCTGCCTGCAGGCGCCGTTTACCCACGGTGAAGACGGCATCCAGCAGGTGCCCCGCGGCAAGCTGTTCGGGCTGTTCGCGCTGGACAACGACATGGCGATGTACGTGTTCATCGCCGTCATCTTCCTGTTCTTCTTCCTGCTCATCTACCGCATCGTGCACTCCCCGTTCGGCCAGGTGCTCAAGGCGATCCGCGAGAACGAGCCGCGTGCCACCTCGCTCGGCTACCGGACAGACGATTACAAGCTCATCGCCTTCATCCTGTCCTGCTTCATCGCCGGCATCGCGGGCGGCGCCAAGGCGCTGGTGTTCGGCATCGCGACGCTGACCGACGTGAACTTCACCACCTCCGGCGACATCGTTCTAATGACCCTCGTCGGCGGCATGGGCACCATCTTCGGACCCGGTGTCGGTGCATTGGTGCTGAAAGGCATGGAGAACTACCTAGCCGGCATCGGATCGTGGGTGACCGTGGTGCAGGGCTGCATCTTCGTCGTCTGCGTGCTCGCCTTCCGCCGCGGCATCATCGGCGAAATTGGTGCCAGGCTAAAGCTAGCCCTGTAAGCATCGTCTCCCTCTCCGCTTGAGGGAGAGGCCGGGGTGAGGGGTGAGCATCACACCGGCTTTGTCCCTCGGAGGGCGCCACGCTATGTTGCATCGCAGCATGACCCGCCCCGCCGCCACTGCCCGGTTCGACCCCGAGCGCCTGTTCCGTCCCCGCTCCCTCGCCATCATGGGCAGCGAGGGACGCCTAGCCCGCCAACTCCTCGCCAATCTCGAGGGCTTCCCCGGCGACATCCAGATCGTCCGCCCAGGCCAAGATCCCAGCGCCGCCGACCTCGCCATCCTAACCGGCGAAACCGGCTCGGCCGAACCGCTGTATCCCGTCCTGGCCGGGGCCGGAATCTACGCCGGGGTCGCCCTTGGCATGCTGACCGGCCTCGCCGAAGGGCAAGCCGCCACCAACGTCCGCATCCTCGGCCCCGGCTCCTTCGGCATCGCCTGCCCGGCGCTCAAACTGAACGCGACCCTGTCCCACCTCACCCCGCAACCCGGCCGGGTCGCCCTGATCTCGCAATCGGCCGCCTTGTGCCGCGCCGTGCTGGACTGGGCCGAACCCAACGGCGTCGGCTTCAGCCAGGTCGTCGGCCTCGGCGGCAATGCCGGAAGCGGCTTCGTGCAGGTGCTGGACTTTCTCTCCCGCGACTCCTCCACCGGCCCGATCCTGCTCGACATCCGACGCGTCCGGGACCCCCGCGCCTTCCTCTCCGCCGCCCGCGCCGCGGCCCGGCTACGCCCCGTTGTCGCCCTGCGCGCGGGCAGCCTGCTGCTGGACCCGACCGGGCGCGCCGAGCGCGTATTCGACGCCGCCCTGAACCGTGCCGGCGTGCTGACCGTCTCCCGGTTCGAGGACATGCTGGCCGCGCTCGAAACCCTCACCCGCGGCCCGCCCGCCCGCGGCGCCGGGCTCGCCATCGTCAGCAACGCCATCGGTCCCGGACGCATGGCGGCCGACGCGGCGTTGGCCAGCGGCATCGCCCTGGCTACGCTCGCCCCCGAAACCCGCGACGTGCTGCGCCTGTCTTTCCCCGACGGCGCCCTGGACAATATCATTTATGTCGGCGTCGAATCCCCAACCCGCCTGGCCGAGGCCGCCGCGCTGCTTTCCGGCGCGCGCGAGGTGGGCGGCATCCTGGCCGTGCTCGCCCCCACCGGACCCGGCGACGCGGCCGGGGTCGAAGCCCTGGTTGCCGTCCCCCGCACCCGTGTCCCACTACTGGTCTGCGCAATGGGCGAGACCACGGGCGCCAGGCATCGCCGCCGACTGGCCGAGGCCGGGCTGCCGGTGTTCGCCGCACCCGAGCAAGCGGTGCGAGGCTTCCGTCACCTGCTCGACCTGCGCCGGGCCCGCGCCGCCGCCGCCGAACTCCCGCCGGGCGACGTGCTGGACCTCGCCCCCGACCGGGCCGCATTGCGCCGGGTCGTGAGTGCCGCCCGCGCCGACGGCCGGCTGGACTTGACCGAGGCGGAGTCACAGGCCGTGCTTGCCGCCTATGGCATGACCCGGCCGCCGCTTGCGGTCACCGTCGCCGACGATCCGCTGTTCGGCCCCGCGATCGGCGTGGGCGACGGCTGGATGGGCGGCCGCGCCTTCGACTTGCCGCCGCTCAATCTGTCCCTAGCGCACGGCCTCGTGGCGAACAGCGCCGCCGCCCGCCGATTGCTGCCCGCGCAGGCCGACGCGCTCGCCGACACGTTGGTTCGCGTCAGCCAGTTGGTCGTCGACCTGCCGGAACTCGCAACGTTTGCGCTCAGTCCGGTGGTCGACCCGGCGGTCACCCTGCGGCCCCAAGGGCAGGAGCGCCGGCTGGTCATCGCGCCGTATCCGGCCGATCTGGTCGAGCAATGGGATGCACGGGGCCTGCCCGTCACGATCCGCCCCATTCGTCCCGAGGACGCCGCCGCCCATGCCGCCATGTTCTCCCGCATCAGCCCGGAGGACGTGCGCTACCGCTTTTTCTCCAGCCTGCGCGAGCTGTCGGCGGAGCGGATCGCGCGGATGACCCAGGTGGATTACGACCGCGAGATGGCCTTCGTCGCGGTGCGGGCCAATGGTGACACGGTGGGCGTCGGCCGCCTGGTCTGCGAGGGCGACACGGGTGAGTTCGCGGTGATCGTTCAGTCGGACATGAAGGGCCGTGGGCTCGCCCGGCGCCTGATGGAGCGGCTGATCGACTGGGGGCGGACCCAGCAGATGGCTGCGATCGTGGGCCAGGTGTTGACCGAAAACGCCGCCATGCTGGCCTTCATCCGCAAGCTCGGCTTCACCCTGCGCCGCCTTCCCGACGAGCCGGACGTGGTGGAGGCGCGGCTGGTGTTAGACGGCAGCGTGGCCGGCTCGGTATCGGTCACGCGACGCTGAGCCACCGTCTTGCCCGGGCTTGACCCAGTGCTGTCCAGTTCGACTGAAACCAAAGTAAGTCAATGTTTCACCGTCATGCCAAGCCTTGAGCCTGGTATCCACGGGGTTCCGCAGACACTGGCCCCGCCCGTGTTGCACGTGACGGTGCCAAGCACTCGTCTTACGTCACGAGCCCGAACCCTTGGATACCAAGGTCAAGCCTTGGCCTGACGGTGTCTTAGCTTCGGATGCGGTAACAACACCAACCGGAACACCGTTGGCTCAAGGCCCTTGAACGACGCTAATGGCAAGCTTTGCTTGTGGGGTGACCGAGATTGAACAGCGCGCCGTGCGCGAGGAGCTGGATGTCGATGCAGTGGGCGAGCTTCGTCAGCTTCACGATTTCCGCCTCCGTCACATGGCGGGGTTTGTTACCCATGACGCAGAGCGCGCCAACAGCGTTGACCAAGCTGATGCCCACGTAGAAGCGGATTTTCGGAGAGCCGGTCACGAATGGATTGGCCGCAAATCGGCTGTCCTGCCTCGTATCCTCTACCACCATGGAGCTGTCAGTCTCGATCGTGTGAGTACAGAACGACACGTCGCGGGGGATCTCCTTCGCATCGAGGCCCATGATCGTCTTGAACCATTGGCGCTCGGTGTCGATCAGGCTGATGGCCGCGATCGAACATCCAGAAAACAGACCCAGAGCCTGATCGGCATAGCCACGGAACAACCGGTCATCCGACGTGTCTAGGATGCCCATGTCATGAAGATGCTGTACTCTCTCGGTTTCCGAAGACGTTCGCATCAGCTTGTCCTTTCACGGCAAAAGTCCGTCGCAACGACATGCGCTTCCAGCCTTCGATCGCTCGAAGCGCATTCCGTCACGACACTCTGCGATACCGAGCCCCTGCTCGGATCGGTGCTCGGTCTCACGGCTGGCGTTACTGTCTGATGCTACGACGCGTGGGCTAGCGCTCGCGCTTGCGGCCGGCCGCTGGCACCGACGATTTGGGGGCGGGCGTTTTGCTTTGGTTGAGCGTGGGCTCCGCCCCCGATCCTGAAGCGGCCCATCAAGGCCGTCATCTCGGCCGCCTCGGTCTGAAGGCTGTTGGCCGCGGTTGTCGCCTCCTCGATCATGGCCGCGTTCTCCTGCGTCACTTGGTCCATCTTGTTGACCGCGATGTTGACCTGGCCGAGCCCCGTTGCTTGCTCCTGCGCCGACCTGGCCACTCCGGACAGGAGTGCGTCGATTTGGCCGACCTTGGCGGTCACACCCTCGAGGGCGGCCGCAGTTTCGTTCACCAGCTTGACGCCGCGTTTCACTTCGTCGGAACTGGCGGCGATCAGGGATTTGATCTCCTTGGCGGCCGAGGCGGAGCGCTGCGCCAACGCGCGGACCTCCTGCGCGACGACGGCGAAGCCACGGCCGGCATCGCCGGCGCGGGCTGCCTCCACGCCGGCATTGAGTGCCAGCAGGTTGGTTTGGAACGCGATTTCGTCCATCACGCTGATGATCTGGGTGATCTTGTTGGAACTCTCGCTGATTTCGCGCATGACCGTAGCGGCCTGGGCCATGACTTTTCCGGACAGTACAGTGCCGGATCGGGCGCCGGTGGCAGCGAGGGCGGCTTCCAGCGCGCCAGCGGCACTTTGCTTGACGGTTTCGGTGATCTGAACCAGGGCCGCTGCGGTCTGCTCGAGCCCGGCGGCCTGTTGCTCGATCCGTCTCGACATGCCGCCCGTGGACGAGGCAATGGACTGCGTACTGGCGTTGATGGTCTCCGCACTGGTCGCAACCTGCGATATCGTGGCCTGCAAGCCCTCGAGCGAGTTGTTATAGTCGGACCGAAGCGTCTCGTAGGCCTGATCGAAGGCCTCGTTCAGGCGATGTTCGAGGTTGTTGTCGGCCAACTCCGTCAGGCCACCAGCGACCTCGGTTACCGCCCGCACGCGGCCCGTGATGTCGGTCGCGAACTTCACGATCGATGTGACCTCATGGTCGAGGTTGAAGATCGGATTGTACGAAGCCTGGATCCAGACATCCTTGTTGCCTTTACCAACCCGCTTGAACTCGCTGGCAATGAACTGGCCGCTGTTCAGTTTGCGCCAAAATTCCTGGTATTCGGATGATTTGGCTTGCGCGCCATCAACGAACATCCGGTGATGCTTGCCTTTGATTTCGTCGCGGCGGTAACCGAGGACCGCGAGGAAATTGTCGTTCGCATCGATGATCTCGCCGGTCGGGGTGAACTCGATCACGCCTTGCACGCGGGAGATCGCGTCCAGCTTGGCTTCGAAGGTGGCGTTACGCAGTCGCGCGGCCGTTGTGTCGCTCGCCACCTTCACGATGCTGCTGACCCTGCCGCTGGCGTTCCGGACTGGATTGTAGGAGGCCTGGATCCAGACCTGCCTGCCATCCTTCGCGATCCGGAGATATTCCTGCTGGTCGAACTCGCCCCGGCCGAGCTTGCGCCAGAACTCCTGGTAGGCCTCCGACGCGGCGTATTCGGGTTTAACGAATATTCGATGATGCTTGCCGACGATCTCCGAAGCGCGATAGCCCATCACCGCGCAGAACTGCTCGTTGGCCGAGAGGATTTTGCCGCTTGGATCGAACTCGATGATGGCGAGTGCCTTGTCGAGGGCGTTCACCACGTTCGTTGCCTTGGAGCGGAAAAGCCGGCGGATATCGAGCATGGATTGGCACGTCCTCTCGGGAGACTTGGTCGTCACGCCGGCCGCTGGAGCAGCCCGCACCGCCATTTGAACCGAAGATCAATACCAACCCGTTAACGCCCAGCGGCCATACCGAAACATCCCCGCTCACCGCCAGGGCCCGGGGGCTTGCTTGCACTCGACGTGTATCGCCCAACCCCGTGGATGCCAGGCTCGAGCCTGGCAAGACGGTGAATTGGATGGTTTCGGTGTTAGGCCTTCACCCGCACGTAACTGCCGGGCGCATCCTCGATCGCCGGCAGCGCACCTTCGCCGGGCACCCGGGCCGGAACGGTCTCGCTCGCGAAGCCGCTGACCCAGCGGTGCCAATCGGGCCACCACGACCCGGCCATCTCCTGCGCGCCGGCAAACCACTCCTCCGGCGTCGGCGGCAGGGCGTCGTTCACCCAGTGATTGTACTTGCCCCCGTTCGGTGGGTTCACCACCCCGGCGATGTGGCCGCTGGCCGCCAGCACGAAGCGGGTGTGGCGGTGACCCGGCGTGCCGATCAATTGCGTGCCGCGGTAGGTGCTGCGCCAGGGGGCAATGTGATCCTCCCGGGTGGAAATGAAGTAGGCAGGGATGTCGACAGTGCCGAGGTCGATCCGCTCGCCCGCCAGTTCCAGCTCGCCTTTGGCCAGCTTGTTCGAGTGATACATGTTGCGGAGATAGTAGCTGTGCATCCGCGCCGGCATGCGGGTGGCGTCGCTGTTCCAGTACAGCAGGTCGAACTGGAACGGCTCGTTGCCCAACAAGTAGTTGTTGACGACGAAGGACCAGATCAGGTCGTTGGCGCGCAGCATGCTGAAGGTCTGCGCCATGTCGGCGCCTTGCAGCACGCCCTCGCGGTCCATCTTGGCCTCGAGCTGGGCCAGTTGCTCCTCGTCGATGAACACGCCCAGCTCACCCGATTCCGCGAAATCGGTCATGGTGACGAAGAAGGTGGCGGTCTTGATCCGGTCGTCGCCGTGGTGCTTCATCCAGGCCAGGGTGCACGCCAGCAGCGTGCCGCCGAGGCAGTAGCCAATCGCGTTCACCTCGCGCTCGCCGGTCGCCTGCTCGATGGCCGCGAGCGCGGCGAGCACGCCCTCGTGCATATAGTCCTCGAAGCCTTTCTGGGCCATCGACTCGTCGGGGTTGACCCAGCTGACCATGAACACGGTGTGGCCCTGGCTTACCGCCCAGCGCACCAGGCTGTTCTTGGGGCGCAGGTCCAGGATGTAGAACTTGTTGATCCAGGGCGGCAGGATCAGCAGTGGGCGCTTCAGCACCTGTTCGGTCGACGGGCTGTATTGGATCAGCTGCATCAGCTCGTTCTGGAACACGACCTTGCCCGGCGAGACGCCGATGTTCTCGCCGACCTTGAACGCGTCCATGTCGGTCATCTTGATGGCGAGCTTGCCCTTGCCGCGCTCCAGGTCACCCAGCAGGTTGTTCAAGCCGCGGATCAGGTTCTCGCCGCCGGTCTCGGCGGTCTTGCGCAGCACTTCGGGGTTGGTCATCAGGAAGTTGGCCGGGCTCATCGCGTCGATGAACTGGCGCGAGTAGAAATCCACTTTCTGGGCCGTCTTCCGGTCCAGCCCCTCGGCCTGGCCCACCACGTCCTGCACGAAGCGGGCGGAGAGCAGGTAGGATTGCTTGATGAAGTCGAAGACCTCGTTTTCCTTCCAGGCCTCGTCGCGGAACCGCTTGTCCTTGGGGTCGGGCGCGATCACCGGCTTGGCGTCCGGCTCGGGGACGCCGATCATGCGGCGGGCGGTGTTCTGCCACAGCGTCATGTAGTCCTGCCAAAACCCGATCTGCGCCTGCATCAGGCGGCCGGGGTTGCTCATGAGCTTGGCCGTCATTTCCAGGAAGGCGGTGCCGATATGCAGCGGGTCGGGGTTGCCGATCTCGCCGCTGCCTTGGCGCTTCAGCCAGTCGCCGACGATGCGCTGCGACCGCTCTGCGATGTCGGCCATCGAGCGGCCGATCTGCGCCGGGTCGGCCAAAGTGGAGGTCGGGCGACTGGTGCCCGGGTCGGGCGTGCCGTGATCCGGCATTGGCGTCCTTTCCGTCGGGTTCTCGGCCCGCTAGACAGGACGTCCGCGGAGATTGGTCACCGACTTATGCTTGAGGTTTCTTCCATACAGGGTAGGGCGGCGCGTGTGTTGCGACAAGCGGCGGGCGCGTTGATCGTGGCTGCGTCGCTTGCGGGGCTGGGTGGTTGCCAGGGCTCGGGGGCGATCGGCGGTGGCGAGGGGCTGTTCCATGACCTCGAGGGCGGTGCGGTCTCGGGGCAACGGCCGCCGCCGCCGGGGGTGGACGACCCATATCCGAGTCTCGGCACGATCCCGAAGCGTCCCCCCGCGCCCGACATCGTGGCCGAGCAAAAGCTGGCCGACGAGCTTGCGACGCAACGTGACCAGGCATCCCGGGCGGCGGAGGCCAATCCGCTCACGCCGCGAGCCGCGCCGCCGCCGTTGCCGAAGCCGACCCCACCGGACCCGAATGCCAACCGCGTGACGGTGGATGCCGCCGCCACCCCGCCCCCGCCTTCGCCAGCACCCAAGTCGGTTGCCCAGCCCGACACCAAGCCGGCAGCGGGTCCGGCTAGCGACATACCGACCCTTGCCTCGGTTCCGGCGGTACCCACGGCGGTCGTCGCCGGCCCGCTGCCGACCTTGGCGGCTGCGCCACCTGCGTTGCCGACGGGGCTCGGAGCCTTGCCGTCACCGCCGGGCCCCGGTCCGACAGCAGGGGTGACAGCCGTCGCCAGCGCATCGCCGACGCCGGCCGCGAGTGCTCCGACGCCGGCAAAACCGGCATCCGCAGCCACGCCGTCCTTGCTGGACCGGTTGCTGAGCAATACGCCGGTGCCGATCCCCACGGGTGACACCGTGGTCAAGATCCCCGCCCCGCCCGTGGCCGCCAGCGTGCTGGTCGATTTCACGCCGGGTTCCGCGGAGCTGCCGCCGTCGGCCAACCTCAATCTCCGCCGCTTCGCACTGGCGCATAAGGGCGTGCCGGTGACAATCACCGGGCATGGCGAGGACGTGCTGCCCGGGTCCGATCCGCAGTCCCGGGCGCTCGACCTCGCTTTGCGGCGCGCACAGGCGATCGCGGCCGCGCTGGGAGTGGCCGGTATTCCAGCCTCCAACTTGCGCGTCCGTGCCGAGGCCGCGGGCCACGGCGGCAACGTCACCCTTTAGAGCAGACCATCGAGGCCATCATGTCCGGAACCGAGTTCCACCGTATCCGCCGCCTGCCGCCCTACGTGTTCGCCTCCGTCAACGACGCCAAGGCGCGGGCGCGGGCGGCCGGCGAGGACATCATCGACCTCGGCATGGGCAATCCCGACGGCGCCACGCCGCCGCATATCGTGGCCAAGCTGATCGAGGCGGTGCAGGACCCGCGCACCCATCGCTACAGCACCAGCAAGGGCATTCCCGGCCTGCGCCGCGCCCTCGCCGGGTATTACGCCCGCCGCTTCGACGTGCAGCTGGACCCGGACACGGAGGTGGTCGCGACCCTGGGCAGCAAGGAGGGACTGGCCAATCTGGCGGCCGCGATCACCAGTCCCGGCGACACGATCTTGGTGCCGAACCCGTCCTATCCGATCCACCAGTTCGGCTTCATCATCGCCGGCGC
>CAXTCJ010000091.1:0-23140 GCA_964242215.1 uncultured Acetobacteraceae bacterium
TCCAGTAGTTGCGGTCGGTGTCGGTGGACACCTTTTCATAGGTCTGGCCGGTCTCGTGAGCGATAATGCGGTTGATCCGCTCGCGCATCTTGATGATCTCGCGCGCCTCGATGTCGATGTCGGTCGCCGGGCCGCGCACGCCGCCCATCGGCTGGTGCAGCAGGAAACGGGTGTTCGGCAGGCAGACCCGGTTCTCCTTCTTGCCCGCGAGATAGATCAGCGCCCCGGCGCTCGCCACCCAGCCCGTGCCGACCACACGCACCGTGACCTCGCTGCCGACGAAGCGGATCATGTCGTGGATTGTGTCGCCGCTCTCGACATGGCCGCCGGGCGAGTTGATGTAAACGTCGATCGGCTCGCTGCCCTCACTGACCAGGGCCAGCAGTCGACCGGTGACGTCGCGCGCCACCTTGTCGTTGATCGCGCCGAAAATCAGCACCTTGCGCTGCTTCAGCAGGCGGCTTTCCAGCTCGTTGATCGGGGAGCTCAGCGTGCGGTTATCGCCCGGCTCCTTGGGATCGGGGCCCATCGGCTCCGGAACGTCGGGGCTGTCGGGTGTCTCGGGCTCGTCATCGAGTCGGTACATGCTGTCTCCTGGAAGGCCGGTTGGCCTGAACATAGGTGTGAATGGCGGAGTTTTCACCGGGTCAGGCGGGCACGCCCTTGCTGGTGGAGTATTCGAAGTGCAGCGCCTCGCCGGGATGCACGATCGGGTGGATGGCGTGGGCGGCGACGGCGGCCTCGCTGAACCCCTGCAGGATCAGCTTCAGCTTGCCGGGGTAGGTCACGACATCGCCGATCGCGAACACGCCGGGCACGCTGGTCTGGCATGTGGCGGGGGCGATCTGGACATGGTGGCGCTCTAGATCCAGGCCCCAGCCAGCGATCGGCCCCAGATCCATCGACAGGCCGAAGAACGGCAGCAGCCGGTCGGCCTCCAGCACACGGGTCGAGCCGTCCAGGTGGGCGACTTCGACGCCGGTCAGCGCACCGCCCTCGCCGTGCAGGCCGTGCAGCTGGTAGGGGATTACGAGCTCGACCTCACCGCGGGCGGCCGCCGCATCTAGCTGGCCGGAGGTTTCGGGTGCGGCGCGGAATTTTGGGCGGCGATGGATGACGTAGACCTTGGCCGCGATGTCCTTCAGCGACAACGCCCAGTCGACCGCGCTGTCACCGCCACCGGCGATCACCACGCGCTTACCGGCAAAATCATCGCGACGGCGGACCAGGTATTGCACCGCGCCGCTCGCCTCGAACGCGTCCAGCCGCTCCAGGGGGGGGCGGTTGGGGCCGAACGCCCCGGCGCCGGCGGCGAGCAGCACGGCCTTGGCGTGAATCTCGTCGCCGCGGTCGGTGTGCAGCCGAAAGGCGCCGCTCTGTCCCTCCAGCCGCTCGACCCGGCGGCCCAGCAGGCGGGGGGTGGCGAAGGGGGCGATCTGCTCCTCCAACTGCGCAATCAGCGTACCGGCAGCGATCGCGGGATGCGCGGGGATGTCGTAGATCGGCTTCTCCGGATACAGCGCCGAACACTGCCCGCCCACTTCGGGCAGCGCGTCCACCAGCACCGACCGCAGCTTCAGCATCCCGCACTCGAACGCGGCGAACAGCCCGACCGGCCCCGCGCCCACGATCGCCACATCCGTCTCGATCACATCGCTCATGCGCCGGAACCTAACGTCGGTTGGCAGACACGCAAGCGTCAGCTCGTCGCTTGCCCTGGCGAGGCTGCTCTAGGCCGGGTAAACCCATCCTATGTTCGCCACCGAGACTGCCATCAGCCTGCACCTTCCGGATCTTGCCGCGACCGAGGCGCTGGGCCGGCGCATTGCGTCCGGCCTTCGCCCAGGGGATGCCGTGCTGCTCGAGGGCCCGCTGGGCGCTGGCAAGTCCGCTTTGGCCCGTGCCCTGATCCGCAGCGCCACCGGGCAGGCGGCGCTCGACGTGCCGAGCCCGTCCTATACCCTGGTGCAGGAATACGACACGCCGGTCGGCCGGCTCAGCCATTTCGACCTTTGGCGGCTCGACGGCCCCGGCGGCGTGGTGGAGCTGGGCTGGGACGAGGCGCGGCAAGGGATCGTCGTCGTCGAATGGCCCGATCGGCTGGGCGCGCTCCGCCCCCGCGACGCGCTCGCGATCACGCTCTCGCAGGCCGCGGGCGACGCGCGGGCCGCCGTGATCAGCGACCGGGCCGGCCGCCTCCTGTGATCAACCAGGCCATGCTGCTGGCGGCGGGGTTCGGCAGCCGCATGCGCCCCCTGACCGAGCGCACGGCCAAGCCGCTGCTGCCCCTCGGCGGCCGCACGCTGCTCGACCATGCACTGGACCGGCTGCAGGCGGCCGGGGTGACGAAGGTGGTCGTCAACACGCATTGGCAAGCCGAGCTGGTGCAGCGCCACCTCAATCGCCGGCGCGGCGGCCCGGCTATCGTGCTGCAGCCGGAGCAGACGCTACTCGACACGGGTGGCGCGGTGGCTGCGGCGCTCGCGGCCGGCGCGCTCGAACCCGCGCCGTTCTTCGTGGTGAACGGGGACAGCTTTTGGGTGGACGGGCCGTCCCCCACGCTCGAGCGAATGGCCGAGACCTTCGACCCTGCCGAGATGGACGGGGTGCTGCTGGTCCACCGGACGTTCCAGGTCCACGGCGAGGCAGGACGCGGCGATTTCTCGCTCGACCCCTGGGGCAAGTTGCGGCGCCGGCGGGAGCGGGAGGTGGCGCCCTATCTGTTCGCCGGTGTGCAGGTCGCCACCCCGGCGCTGTTCGCCGACCCGCCGCCGTCGCCGTTCAGCGCCAATACACTTTGGGACCGGGCCATCGCTGCCGGCCGACTCCGGGCAGTGGTGCATGATGGGCTATGGTTCCACCTCTCCCGCCCTCAGGACCTGTCGGACGCGGAAGTGGCGCTGCACGCGAACGAGACCGGCGAGACAAGGTGAAACTGGAGACGATCGCTCCGCACGCCGGCTTCCTGGACAGGCTAGCGTCCGAGTGGCTGGAGCAGGCGGGCGACGATCCGCTCGTAGTCGCCGATGGCCTGATCCTGCTGCCCACCCGCCGCGCCGCCCGCGCCCTGGTGGAAGCGTTCCTCGCCCAGACCGATGGTCGCCCCCTGCTGTTGCCCCGCATCACCGCGTTCGGCGCATTGGACGAAGCGCCTTTGGCACTGGCCGGCAGCCTGGCCCTGCCGCCGGCTGTCCCAGCGCCGTTGCGGCTGGCGCAGCTGACGCGGCTGGTCATGGCGCTGGACGGGCGGTTTGGCGCCCCCGTGACGGCGGACCAGGCCTGGCCGCTGGCCGTGGAGCTCGCCTCGCTGATGGACGATGCGGAACGCGCCGAGATCGACCTGGCCACCGTGCTGCCCACGCTGGTTGCCGAAGATTACGCGACGCACTGGGGCATCACGCTCGAGTTCCTCCGCATCGTCACGCGAGCCTGGCCGGAGTGGCTGGCCGATAACGGCGTGATGAACCCGGCAGCTCGGCAAGTGGCGCTGCTGGACGCGCAAGCGGCCGCCTGGAGTGCGGACCCGCCGCGCACGAAGGTGCTGGCGGCCGGGTCCACCGGCGGCATTCCGGCGGTGGCGCGCCTCCTGCGGGTGGTGGCCGGGCTGCCGAACGGGCGGGTGGTCCTGCCGGGGCTCGATCTGGATCTGGCGGAGGATTCGTGGGAGGCGCTGGAGGACAGCCATCCGCAGGCCGGCCTGCGTCGCCTGCTGATCCGGCTCGGGGCAACGCGGGGCGACGTGCGCCCGGCCGATGCCCCTGCCGCGGTTCCGGCGGGGCGGACGGTGCTGCTGAACCGGGCGCTGCTGCCCGCCCCTGCGCTGGGACGCTGGCGGGAGCCCGCGCCGGTCGACACCGCCGGGCTGTCCCGGCTGACCCCCGCCGACCAGCAGGAGGAGGCGTTGGCGATCGCGCTCATCCTGCGCGGCGCGATTGAGGCACCGGAGAAGCGCGCTGCCCTCGTCACGCCCGACCGCGATCTGGCCGGTCGGGTGGCGGTCGAACTCGGCCGGTTCGGCATCGTCGCCGACGACAGCGCGGGCGAGCCGCTTGCCAGCACCCCGGTCGCGGTCTTCCTTCGGCTGCTGGCAGAAGCGGTTGCGGACGGGTTGCGGCCGGTTCCACTGTTAGCGCTGCTGAAGCATCCCTTGGCCGCCGCCGGCCTGACCCCCGCCCGTTGCCGCAGCGACGCGCGCTGGCTGGAGCGGGAGGGGTTGCGCGGCCCGGCGCCGAAAGCCGGGCTGGCGGGGTTGCGCCAGGTCACCAATAGCGCGTCGGGACGTGCGTTCATCGATCGGCTGGAAACCTGCCTGCGCCCGATCCTGGAGGTGGCCGGTGAACCGTCGGCCAAACCGGCCGACGCATTGGCTGCCCTGATCGCCTCCGCTGAAGCGCTCGCTGCCACACCCGACGAAACGGGCGCGCATCGGCTGTGGTCCGGCGAGGACGGGCAGGCCCTGGCGGCCCTGCTCGGCGAGTTGCTGCCAGCCTTGGCGGTGCTGCCCGCGCAACCGCCAGTAACGTTGCCGGGTCTGCTGGATGCGGGGCTGGCCGGCGCCGTGGTGCGTAGCCGTCGGGCGCTGCGGGGCAAAGGCGGCGTCGAGCATCCTCGGGTGTTCATCTGGGGCTTGCTCGAGGCGCGTTTGCAGCGGGCGGACGTGATCGTCCTGGGCGGGCTCGCCGAGGGCGCCTGGCCGGCTGCCTCCGATCCGGGACCGTGGATGAGCCGTCCGATGCGCGCCGCCGCCGGGCTGCCCTCGCCCGAGGAGGCAGTGGGCCAGATGGCGCATGACTGGGTGATGACGGCATGCGCAGCGCCCGAAGTCGTGCTGTCCTGCTCGTTGCGGCGGGACGGTGCGCCTGCCGTGCCCGCCCGCTGGCTGGAGCGATTGAAGGCCATGCTGCAGGGTGCCGGCCGGATCCTGCCAGAGCATCCGGCGGCGCTGTGGGCGCGGGCGCTGGATCATCCGGCCGAGGTTCCGCCCCGTCGTGCCCCGCCGTCACCCCGCCCGCCGCTCGTGTCGCGTCCAAGGCGCCTGCGCGTGACCGAAATCGAGACGTGGCTACGCGACCCCTACGCCATCTACGCTCGCCACGTGCTGGGGCTGAAGGCGTTGCGGCTGCTGGAGGAGCCGGCCGATGCCGCGGATTACGGCTCCGTGGTGCACGCCGCGGTGCATGCCTTCCTGCGCGACATCGGCACCCGCTTCCCGCCGGATGCGGAGGAGCGCCTAGTGGCCGCCATGGACGCCGCGCTCACGGCCCAGGACCTGCGCCCGGCGCTCGCGGCTTGGTGGCGCCCCCGCCTGCGCCGGATCGCGGCCTGGCTGGCGGGCGCGGAGCGGGATAGGCGGCTCGGGGCCGGGTTGGCGCACATCGCGTCGGAGAAGGACGGTGTCTGGCAGGTTCCGGCCGGGTTGCCCTTCACGCTGGTCGGGCGGGCCGACCGGATCGAGCGGCGGCAGGACAGCAGCCTGGCCATCCTGGACTACAAGACCGGCATGCCTCCCTCCGCCAAGGACGTGGCGGCCGGGCTCGCGCCGCAACTCCCGCTGGAGGCAGCAATGGCGGCCGATGGCGCGTTCGGCCCAGACGTCGCCGGCCGCTCCGGTGAGCTGACCTATTGGCACCTGACCGGCGGGTTCGTGCCGGGCGAGGTCACCACGCTGTTCCGCGGCGACGCCGACAAGATCGCCGAGACCGTGGCGACCGCCCGCGCCAAGATCGCGGCTCTGGTTGCGGCATTCGACGACCCGGACCGGCCGTACCTGTCGCAGCCGCATCCCGGGCAGGCGCCGCGCTTCTCCGATTACACCCAGTTGGCCCGTGTGGCCGAGTGGGCGGCGCTGGATGAGGGCGAATGAACATCGTCGCCTTTCCCACCGGGCAAGCCTCGGCCCGTGCCGCCGCCCGGCAGCGCGAGGCGTCCGACCCGAAGGTGTCCGCCTTCGTCGCGGCCTCCGCCGGGTCGGGCAAGACCAAGCTGCTGATCGACCGGTTGCTGCGATTGATGCTGGAGGGGGCCAAGCCGGAGCGCATCCTGTGCCTCACCTTCACCAAGGCGGCAGCGGCGGAGATGGCACTGCGGTTGCAGCGGATCCTCGGGGAATGGGTGACGCTCGACCGCGACGCCCTGGTCGAGGAGCTGAAACTGCGGGGGATCACCCCGACGGACGAAATCGTCCAGCGGGCCTGGGCGTTGTTCGGCCGGGTGCTGGACCTGCCCGGCGGCATGCGGATCGGCACGATCCACGCCTTTTGCCAATCCCTGCTCCGCCGCTTCCCGCTCGAGGCCGCGCTCGCCCCGCATTTCCGCCTGCTGGAGGAGGCGGACGGCCACGCCGAGCTGCAGGCGGCGCGGGAGGAGGCGATGGCCACCGCCGACCCGGCGGCCCTGGCGACCACGGCCGGTCTGGTTTCCGACAGCGGCTTCGGCAAGCTGGTGGCCGAGTTGCGTCCCCACGCGGCGGCGTTGGCGCCACTGCTCGCGCTGCCGCAGCCGGCACGGCTTGCCCGTTTACAGCGGGCCGCCGGTGTTTCGGGCGACGATGCCGCGTTGGTTCAGGCCGGGGTCGAATGGCCTGCCGACGCCCTGCGCGCCGCGATTATCCAGTTGCAGGCGAACGGCTCGGCAACCGAGCGTGTGTTGGCGAATCGGATGTCCGAATGGCTCGCTCTGCCGCCGGAGCTGCGCGCCGAGCACTGGCACGAGTGGCTGGACATCCTGCTGACCAAAAAAGGCCTGCCCCGCGAGCCTGGCGGCTTCTGCAAAAGCAAATGGGCCAAGTCGGATCCGTCGCTCGCCGCGGCCTGCGTCGCCGAGGCACAGCGTGCGGCCAAGGTGGAAGATGACCGCCGCGCGCTGCGGGTCGCCGCCGCGACGGACGCGCTGCTGACCTTGGCCGCACCCGTGCTCGCGGGGTTCGAAGCGCGCAAGACCCGCGGCGGCCTGCTGGACTACAACGACCTGATCACCCGCACCCGCGAACTGCTGATCGACCCGGGCACTGCCTGGGTGCTGTTCAAGCTGGATGGCGGGCTGGAGCATCTGCTGTTGGACGAGGTGCAGGACACCTCCGCCGAGCAATGGGCGATCGCCGGGTCGCTGACGGCCGAGTTCTTCGCCGGCGAGGCAGCCCGCGAAGGCACCCGGACCGTCTTCGCGGTGGGCGACCGCAAGCAGTCGATCTACTCCTTCCAGGGCGCCGACCCGGCCGGGTTCGACTTATGGCGCGGCCGCATGCGCGAAGCTGTCCGGAATGCCGAGGGCGTGTTCCGCGATACCGAACTGGACGTGTCGTTCCGCTCCACATCGGCCGTACTCGGGCTGGTGGACGCCGTATTCGCCGACCCGGCGGCGGCGTCCGGCGTGGTCGCGGCGGGCGAGACCCTCCACCACGAGGTGCATCGCGTGGGGCAGGGGGGCCGGGTCGAGCTATGGCCGCTGGTGCCCCTGCCGTCGGACGTGGCCCTCGAGCCCTGGGCAGTGGCGGATCGCAACCATGGCCTGACTACGGCTCCGCAGCGATTGGCGGAGTCGCTCGCGCACTGGATTGCATCCCAGATCGGCCATGTGGAATTGCCGAGCCAGGGCCGCATGATCGAGGCCGGCGACGTGCTGGTGCTGGTGCGGCGGCGGGACGATTTTGCGCGGGCGCTGGTGCGTCGGCTGAAGGGGCTGGGCGTGCCGGTCGCCGGATTGGACCGGCTGTATCTGACCGAGCAGCCCGCCGTGCAGGACCTGCTCGCGTTGTGCGACACACTGCTGTTGCCCGAGGACGACCTGTCGCTGGCCTGCGTGCTGACCAGCCCCCTGGGCGAGCTCAGCGACGACGACCTGATGCAGTTGGCGATCGGGCGCGAGGGCTCGCTGTGGTCTGCGCTGCGCACCCGTGGGCCGGAGCGTCCGGCCTGGGCGCGGTCGCTGGCCTTCATCGAGGCGCTGCTGGGGCGGGTGGACTACATCACGCCGCACGCCCTGTTGGTGGAGGCGCTCGGACCGCTGGGGGCGCGGGCCCGGCTGCTGGGGCGACTCGGACCGGAGGCCGCAGAGCCGATCGACGAATTGCTAGGCGCGGCTATCACCCATGCCCGCACGCACCCGCCGTCGCTGCAGTCGTTCGTGCACTGGTTGCGGCAATCCGGGGCGGAGGTGAAGCGGCAGGCGGAGGAAGCCGGGCGGACGGTGCGCATCATGACGGTGCACGGCGCCAAAGGCCTGCAGGCGCCCGTGGTGATCCTGCCCGACACGACGTCGCTGCCGCCGGATGGCGGGGGTCTCGTATGGCCGTCGGATGGCTGCCCACTGTGGTCGCCGCGCTCGGAACTGCGCTGCGAGGCGGTGGAGCGGCTGCGGGCCGAAGCCGGGCGGGCGCGGCTCGAGGAATATAACCGCCTGTTATATGTGGCCCTGACCCGGGCCGAAGACAGGCTGGTCGTCTGCGGCTGGCAGACCCGGCACACCCTGCCGGACGAGAGCTGGTACGCCCTCGTGCGCCGCGGCATGGAGGCATTAGGGGCGACGCCGGAGCCGCTCGACCATGTCGGAGAGGCGTGGGATGGGCCGGTGCTGGCGCTCCGGACCGAGCAACGGGCGCCTGTGGTCCCGCGAGCGGTGGCGGTGCACGCGGAAGCGGTGCGTTTGCCGGACTGGGCTGGCGGGCCGCCGGATTGGCTGCCTTCGAGCGTTCCCGCCGAGCCTCACCGTCCGACTCCGCTGGCCCCGAGCCGCCCTACCGACGCGGGGCTCGGTCCGGTTCCGCCTGCGGCTTCGCCGCTCAGTGGGGCAATGGGGGCCGCCGAACGCGGCACACTCATCCACCAATTGCTACAACATGCGCCATCGCTGCCGCGCGATGGACGGCATGACGCGATCCGCAGCTTCATCGCGGCATCCGGCGCACCGCCGGGGATCGCGGACGAGGTGGCTACGATTCTGGACGATCCCGCGCTCGCAGCCTTGTTCGGCCCGGATGGCAGGGCGGAGCAGCCGCTGGCCGGGTATGTGAACGGAGCGGTGGTATCCGGTATTGTGGACCGCTTGGCCGTCTCGCCGAGCGAGGTCCTGATCGCGGACTACAAGACACATCGTGATGCTCCTGCCTCGGTGCAGCACACGCCCGTCCTGTATCTGCGACAGATGGCGGCCTATCGGGCGGTGCTGCGGGCGGTGTTCCCGGGCCGACCGGTCCGTTGCTGCCTGATCTGGACGCGCACGGCCACGGTCAGTGTTCTGCCCGATGTCATGCTGGATGCGCACGAGCCAGGCCAACTTGATCCACCGGTTAACAACGCCCATTTCTTGGGTCGTAGTGCAGGAGATGTTTCATGAGCGAGAACACCGTCGCCGTTAGCGACGCGAGCTTCAAGACGGATGTGCTGGATGCTGAAGGCCCCGTCCTGGTCGATTTCTGGGCTGAGTGGTGCGGCCCCTGCAAGATGATCGGCCCAGCGCTCGAGGAGATCGCCGCTGAGATGAAGGGCAAGGTCAAGATCGCCAAGGTGAACATCGACGAGAACCCGATGACACCGACGAACTACGCCGTGCGCGGCATCCCGACCCTGATCATGTTCAAGAATGGAAAGCCAGCCGACACGAAGGTTGGCGCCATGCCCAAGAGCCAGCTCAAAGCCTGGGTGCAGGGCGCGATTTAACTCTTGCCTCATCCCCCTCCTTGTCGGGAGGGGGAAAGTAATGCGCCGGCCTAGAGCCCCGTTTTTACATCGTTGGCGCCCCGAGTAAGGGCGGCGCCGGTTTCGGACACGTCCTTGCCAACACCTGCGGCGGTGTTGCAGCTGCAAAGGCACGCTGAAGCAAGCAGCAGGCTCAGCCCGAGCAGGGCGGTTCTGCCTACGCGGTTACGGCACACGGTTCTGCACCAGCTCGTCCACGACCCCCGGGTCGGCCAACGTCGAGGTGTCCCCCAGGCCGTCCGTCTCGTTCGCGGCAATCTTGCGCAGGATACGTCGCATGATCTTGCCAGACCGGGTCTTCGGCAGCCCCGGGGCCCATTGGATGGCGTCCGGCGATGCAATCGGCCCGATCTCCCGCCGTACCCAGGACACCAGTTCCTTCCGCAACTCCTCGGTCGGCTCTTCACCGGTCTTGAGCGTCACGTAGGCGTAGATCCCCTGACCCTTGATGTCGTGCGGGAAGCCGACCACGGCGGCCTCGGCCACCTTTGGATGCGAAACCAGCGCCGACTCGACCTCGGCCGTCCCCATCCGGTGGCCCGAGACGTTGATCACGTCGTCTACCCGCCCGGTGATCCACCAGTAGCCATCGGCATCTCGCCGAGCGCCGTCGCCAGTGAAGTACTTGCCGGGGTAGGTGGAGAAATAGGTCTGGATGAACCGGGGGTGGTCGCCGTACACGGTGCGCATCTGGCCGGGCCAGCTATCGGTGATGCAAAGATTGCCCTCGACGGCCCCCTCGAGCTCCTTACCTTCGGCATCGACCAGCACCGGCATTACGCCGGGCAGTGGCAAAGTCGCGGAGCCGGGCTTGAGTGCGGTTGCGCCCGGCATTGGCGCGATCATGATTCCGCCGGTCTCGGTCTGCCACCAGGTGTCGACGATCGGGCAACGCTCGTCGCCGACCACGCGATGATACCAGAGCCACGCCTCCGGATTGATCGGCTCGCCCACGCTGCCCAGGATGCGCAGGCTGGCGCGGCTAGTGGCTTTCACCGGGGCGTCGCCCTCGCGCATCAGGGCACGGATGGCGGTCGGCGCGGTGTAGAAGATATTGACCTGGTGCTTGTCCACCACCTGCCAGAACCGCGAGCTGTCCGGGTAGTTGGGGATGCCCTCGAACATCAGCGTGGTCGCGCCGTTCGCGAGCGGCCCATACACTATATACGTGTGCCCGGTGACCCAGCCGACATCGGCGGTGCACCAGTAGACCTCGCCCGGCTGGTAATCGAACACCAGTTCGTGGGTGAAGCTGGCCCACACCATGTAGCCGCCGGTGGTGTGCAGGACGCCCTTCGGCTTGCCCGTGCTGCCCGAGGTATACAGGATGAACAGCGGGTCCTCCGCCGCCATCGGCTCGGGTTCGCACTCCGGGGCGGCGGCGGCGAGCAGGGTGGCGTAGTCGTGGTCCCGCCCATCCTGCATGGCGACCGCGCCGCCGGTCACCTTGACGACGAGCACGTCCTTGACCGTCGGGCAGGTTTTCAGCGCCTCGTCGGCATTGACCTTGAGCGCGACCTTGCGGCCACCCCGGCGCCCCTCGTCGGCGGTGATCAGTAGTGTCGAGCCGCAATCCTGCATGCGGTTGGCTAGGCTGTCGGGCGAGAAGCCGCCGAACACGACGGAATGGATCGCCCCGACCCGGGCGCAGGCCAGCATGGCGACAGCTGCCTCGACCACCATGGGCAGGTAGATGGTGACCCGATCGCCCTTCTTGACGCCACGGTCCCGCAGTACATTGGCGAGGCGGCAGACCTGCTCGTGCAGCTGGCGATAGGTGATCTTCGCCTGCGTCCCCGGATCGTCGCCCTCCCAGATGATCGCAACCTGGTCACCGCGCTGGCGCAGATGGGCATCCAGGCAGGCGGCGGAGGCGTTCAGCCGGCCGTCCTCGAACCACTTGATCGACACGTCGCCCTCGAAGCTCGTGTTCTTGATGAGGGTCGGCGGCTTGATCCAAGGGATGCGCTTGGCCTGCTCGGCCCAGAAATGCTCGGGGTCGCGGGCGGCGTGGTTCACCATCAGCCGGTATTTCTCACCGTTCACGTGGGCCGCGGCGGCGAGGGCGGGTTTGACGTGGAACAGGCTGGTCTCGGACATCGTCATAGCCCCCCGGTTTGCTTTGTGGCCAAGCTATAGGCCGATCCCTAACCTTTGAAGCCCCCTAGTTTGCAGACATGCTTCCACTCGGCCTCTGTCACCGGGCCCACGGACAGGCGCGAGTAGCGGACCAGCGCCATGTCGGCGAGCGCCGGGTCGGCCTTGACGGCGGCGAGGGTGACCGGCTTGGGCACTGGCCCAACCGCCTTCATGTCGACGCAGGCCCATTTCTCGTCGGTCGGGTCCGGGTAGGCCTCGCGCACGACCTCGACCACGCCCACGATCTCCTTGCCGATGTTGGAGTGGTAGAAGAAGGCGCGGTCGCCCAGTTTCATCGCCTTCAGGTTGTTCTTGGCCTGATGGCTGCGCACGCCGGTCCACGGCTCGACACCGTGGGCCACCTGGTGGTCCCACCCGAACACGTCCGGTTCGGACTTCACGAGCCAATAGGCCGTCACATCTGTTGTCCGTCTTTGAACACTGCCCGGTAGCCGTGGATCGTCACCCGGTCGAACAAGCCGGCCAGGCCGTAGGGGTCACCGGCGACGAAAGCCTCGGCTGCCGCGCGGTCGGGGGCGTCGATCACCAGCAACGAGCCGCACGGCTGTCCCGTGTCGTCGAGCAGCGGGCCACCGAGGGTGATGGTGTGGGCGGCTGCGAAGGTGAGATGCGCCGGCCGGTTGGCCTGACGAATCTCGGCACTTCCCACTTTGTCGTAGCAGGTGATCGCAAACAGCACAGGGCCGGCTCCTTGGGTGGTGTCAGATGAATCGTATGTCATGCGTGCCTGACAGGGAACTGTGCGTCTTCTCACGCCACGGGCGCGTGCTATGTTTGCCCGGTGGACGCCACCGTATACCTTGCCCCCCGTGCTGGGCGCGGCCTGCACCGGTTCGCCAATCCGGGCCGTTTCCTTCGACTTGCAGGTGCGCTGCAGCCCTGGCTGACGGTATCGGCCTTGATCGTGCTGGCGGTCGGGCTGTATTGGGGGCTGTTCGTCGCTCCGGCCGATTGGCAACAGGGCGATGCTGTTCGCATCATGTATGTCCACGTTCCGGCGGCATGGCTGGCGTCGCTCGGCTACCTAGCCTTGGCTGCTTGTTCCGCAGCGTCGATCATCTGGCGCCATCCGCTGGCCGATCTGGCGGCAATGGAGATCGGCCCCGTCGGCGCCGGTTTCACCGCGATGTGCCTTGCGACCGGCAGTCTGTGGGGCAAGCCGATGTGGGGCGCCTGGTGGGTGTGGGATGCCCGGCTGACGTCGGTACTGGTGCTGTTCTTCCTGTATCTCGGTCACATCGCCCTGGTCCGCGCATTCGATGACCCGCAGCGAGGCTATCGGGCGGGCGCGATCCTTGCTCTTGTGGGCGTCGTGAACCTGCCGATCATAAAATTTAGTGTCGACTGGTGGAACACACTGCACCAGCCCGCCACCATCACGCTCACGGGTGCGCCGACGATGTCGTTGGATATGCTGTGGCCGCTCCTGGTATGCACCGTCGGCTATACTCTGGCCTTCGCTGCCATCGTGGTCGCCCGCACGCGTGCTGCGGTCATGGAGCGGCGAATTCGCGGCCTGCTGATGGCACGTGGCGAGGCGGCGGCGTGACCCATCTTGGCTTCATCGCCGTGTCTTACGCGGCGGCCTTAATGATCACGGCCATATTCTCCATTGCTGCCGCAAAGCGACCCGCTATAGGCAGGCGTCGCCTGGCCGCCATCGATCCGCGGGCTGCACAGTGACCCGCAAGAGCCGTCGAATCGCGGTTCTCCTGGCATGTGGGGTCGGGCTGGGCTCCGCCACGGCTCTGTCGTTGTCGGCGTTCAGCAATGATATCGTGTTCTTCGTCGCACCGTCGGACATCGCGGCGAAGGGGCTGCCTGGCCGCTCCCTGCGCCTGGGCGGTTTGGTCGAGCCGGGATCGGTGCACCGTGTGACCGAGGGCGGCCAGCCGGTGGCGCATTTCCGCGTCACCGATGGCCGGGCTGCCGTGGACGTGGCCTACACCGGCATCCTGCCCGACCTGTTCCGCGAGGGTCAGGGCGTGGTGACGCTGGGCGCGATGCGCCCGGACGGCACGTTCCGCGCGTCCGAGGTCCTCGCCAAACACGATGAGACTTACATGCCCAAGGACGTCGCCGACGCGCTGAAAAAGGCTGGTATGTGGGACCCGACGAAGGGCCCGCCACCGCCCGCGGCGACGTGGAACACGATAGCCACGAAAGTCGCCGGATGATCCCTGAACTCGGCCATTTCGCCCTAGCGCTCGCCTGCGCGATCGCCATGGCGCAGGCGGTTCTTCCGATCTGGGGCGCCTACCGGCGGAACCCACAACTCATTGCCGCGGCACCGGGTCTGGCGTTGGGGCAGTTGCTGGCCCTGGCCACCGCGGCTTTCTGCCTCGTCTGGTCGCATGTGGCGGACGATTTCTCCGTCTTGAACGTGGCGGAGAACAGCAACAGCATGAAGCCGCTGATCTACAAGATCACCGGCACCTGGGGGAACCACGAGGGCTCCATCCTGCTGTGGGCGCTCATCCTGGCCCTGTGCGGTGGCGCGGTCGCAAGCTTCGGGCGCGAATTGCCGGGGGGGCTGCGGGCGCGGGTGATCGGCGTGTTAGGGGCGACCTCCGTCGGGTTCCTGTTGTTCTCGCTGCTCACCTCCAACCCTTTCGAGCGGCTGTGGCCTGCACCGATCGACGGCCGCGACATGAACCCGTTGCTGCAAGACCCTGGACTCGCCTTTCACCCCCCCATCCTCTATGCGGGCTATGTCGGCTTTGCCGTGCCGTTCGCCTTCGCCATCGCCGCCCTGCTCGAGGGCCGAGTCGATGCCTCGTGGGGACGCTGGGTGCGGCCGTGGACGCTGGTGTCGTGGTGCTTGCTGACGGGTGGCATCTCGCTCGGGTCGTGGTGGGCCTATTACGAGTTGGGCTGGGGTGGCTTCTGGTTCTGGGACCCGGTGGAGAATGCTTCGCTGCTGCCCTGGCTGACCGGGACCGCGCTACTGCATTCCGCCATCGTGGTGGAGAAGCGGGAGGCGCTGAAGATCTGGACCGTGCTCCTCGCAATCGGGACGTTCTCGCTCAGTCTGTCGGGCACGTTCTTGGTGCGCTCGGGGATCCTCAACTCCGTGCACGCCTTCGCCAACGACCCGGCGCGTGGCGTCTTCATCCTGGGCCTGCTCGGGATCGTAATCGGCGGCAGCCTGCTGCTGTTCGCCCTACGGGCACCCTCGCTCACCGCCGGCGGCGTGTTCGCGCCCGTGTCCCGAGAGGGCGCGTTGGTGCTGAACAACGTGCTGCTGTGCTCGATTGCGGCCGTGGTGATCACGGGGACGATGTATCCGCTGTTCAGCGACCTGCTGCTCCATGACAAGCTCAGTGTCGGTGCGCCGTTCTTCAACGCGACGGTGCTGCCGTTGGCCGTGCCGGTGTTCGTCGCCATGGGCATCGGCCCGGTGCTACCGTGGAAGCGGGCCGCCCTGCTGCCAGCCTTGACACGGCTGTGGTGGGCGGCAGCGTTCGCCGCCGTCGTAGGGCTGCTCGCCGTGACCCGGCTTCCCGTACTCCCCGGCCTCGCATTCGGCTTGTCCGCTTGGCTGATCATCGGTGCCGGAGCCGAGATCGTGGAGCGTATCCGCCTGTTCCGCCTACCCGTGGTGGATAGCGGCCGCCGGTTGCGCGGCCTCCCTATGGCTGCGTTCGGCGCGGCGCTGGCCCATGCCGGCATGGGCGTGACCGTAGCAGGTATCGCTGGCATGTCGCTTGCCACGCAGCGCGTGGTGTTGTTGCACCCGGGCGAGCAGACGCAGGCCGCTGGCTTGACCTGGGTGCTCGACTCGCTGACCAATGCCGACGGATCCAATTACAGCGAGCGCGTGGCCAATATTCGTGTCCTGCGGCCGGGCCTGCCCGATCTCGTGATGCACCCGTCCCGCCGCAGTTTCCCCACCCAACAGGTTACCACGACGGAGGCGGCCATTCACACGACGGGGTTCGCCGACATCTACGCGGTGCTGGGTGAGGAACGCGCTGGCGCCGCGGTGATGCGGCTGCACTACAACCCGCTGGCGCCCTGGATCTGGCTCGGCGGCCTCGTGATGGCGATTGGGGGTGGCCTTTCCTTGGCCGACCGGAGACTTCGGGTGGGCGCCCCTGCGCGCCGGGCGATACCGGCTGGCGTCTCTGCGTGACGAACCGCCGCCAATTGCTGCTGGCCGCGCCATTCGGCGTCGCGGTTCTGGGCGGCGGGGCGTTCTGGGCCATGCTGCGTGGTATGCAGAAGGGCACGTTCGACCCGCGCGGCGTTCCCAGCCCGATCACGGGGGAGGCTTTGCCCCGGTTCGATCTCCCGGCCCAGTCGCCGGGCGAGGGTTTCGGTAGCGCGGATCTCGGGCACGGCAAGCCCATATTGCTGAACTTCTTCGCGTCGTGGTGCGTACCCTGCGTCGAGGAACACCCAGCACTGCTGGCGCTCGCGAAGGCCGGCATGCCGATCTGGGCCGTCGCCTACAAGGACGGCGAAGACAAGGCCGCGCAGTTCATCGAGCGGCATGGCAACCCCTATCAGCGGATCGCCCGGGATGCACCGGGCCGCGTCGCAATCGATTTCGGCCTTTCGGGCGTACCTGAAAGCTTCCTGGTCGACGGTGCCGGCGTCGTCCGGTGGCACTGGGCAGGGCCGCTGGACCAGGATGTCGTCAAACAACGGCTGCAGCCGGCATGGCGCGCCGCGTCCTGATCAAGCCGGCGCTGTTGGGATTGCTGTGGGTCCTGCTTATCGCGGGCCCGGCTTTTGCCATCAGCGACCCGGCGGAAATGCTGTCGAACCCCGCCCAGGAGGCGCGGGCCGAGCAGATCGGCCGCCAACTCCGCTGCCTGGTGTGTCAGAACGAAAGCATTGAGGATTCTGGCGCGGACCTGGCGCGCGACCTCCGCGCCATCGTGCGTCAGCGGGTGAGTGCCGGGGACACGGACCGCCAGGTGGTCGCCTGGATGGTCGCGCGATACGGCGATTTC
This sequence comes from uncultured Acetobacteraceae bacterium, assembly GCA_964242215.1. Classification (GTDB taxonomy): domain Bacteria; phylum Pseudomonadota; class Alphaproteobacteria; order Acetobacterales; family Acetobacteraceae; genus LMUY01. Next base: position 16,814 of record CAXTCJ010000091.1, read on the forward strand.
GTTCGTTTACGGCCACCTTTCAACGCCATCACGGCCCTGCTTTGGCTCTCGCCGGTGCTCGCGGTGGTCATCGGGTTCGGCTTGGTCCTCCTGAGCCGCCGCGCCCGCGTCGTTGCACCGGACCCGCTATCGGACTCCGAGCGCGCCCGGCTCGCGGATCTGACCCGGTCATGATCTGGCTCGCCGGCGCGGTTCTCCTACTTTGTGCCTTGGCGCCAGTTGCGGCCGCGCTGCGGAGCCGTATCAGGGTGCGTGGACGCCGGGACTCGACCTTGCGGCTGTATCGCGACCAAGCCATTGAACTGGACAGGGATCTCGCGGAAGGGCGAATTTCGGCGACGGACCACGCTATGGCGGTGCTGGAGGTTCAGCGCCGGCTGCTGGCAGCGGCGGAGGCTACCGAAGCACCGGCAACGGCCTCGGATCGCGGACCGTTGATCCTTGGGCTCACCTTGATTCCGCTGGCCGCCATCGGGCTATACCTGATCGGTGGTCGGCCGGATTTGCCGGCCCAGCCATTGGCCGCTCGGATGAAGGCTGCCGACCAGCGCATCGTCGAGGAGACGGCGATGGTCGACCAGCTTCACACAGTGCTGGCCGGGATCGATCCGCACTCGGATCGTGCGCGGCAGGGGGAGATGATGCTCGGCAACCTCGAGGCCAGCCGGGGTAATTTCAGCGCGGCGGCCGATGCTTGGCGCAAGGCGTTGGCGGTGCAGTTCGATCCGCTGCTTGCAGCCGAAATCGCCGATGCGACGACCCGGGTCGAGGGCCGGGTCAGCGAGGCTTCCGCCGCCCTGTTCCGTCAGGCGCTGGCCAGTGCACCGCCCGACGCGCCCTGGCGCAGCGAAGTAGAGCAGCGTTTGGACCAGACAGCCCCGAAGTAGTTGCTTTGGCTGAGGCTCGACCCAGATACCGCTTATGGACGACGAACCCGCACTCAAGCCCACCAATCCAATCCCGAAGCCGCCGCCCGAGAAGGAAATCGGTGGGCCAGCTGGCCCGGAACCGACGCGCTATGGGGATTGGGAACAGAAGGGACGCTGCACCGACTTCTAGCGGCTCAGGTTTGCCTACGCAGCGCGCCGCGCTACGGAAGCAGAGACGGTGTTTTCCAATAGGCAGGCGATCGTCATCGGTCCGACGCCTCCCGGAACCGGCGTGATGGCGCCTGCCACCGCGGCGCACTCGGCGAAGGCTACGTCTCCGACAAGGGCTCCCGCGGCGGTTCGATTGATGCCGACATCGATGACTGTCGCACCCGGCGCGATCCAATCGCCTCGGACCAACTCCTGCCGGCCCACTGCGGCGATGACGACGTCCGCCCGCCGGCACTCGCTTGCGAGGTCGATAGTGCGGGAGTGGGCTAGCGTGACCGTGGCGTCTGCGGCGGTCAGCATGGCCGCGACCGGGCGGCCGACCAGCGCCGAGCGTCCGAGCACGAGGACCCTCTTGCCCCGCATGGCCGGACATGCCGAGCCGAGCAGCAGCATTACCCCCCGCGGCGTGCAGGGCGCCAGGACGGTTCCGTCGGGGTGATCCAGCGACAGCATCGTGCCGCCCTCGGCGAGCCGCCCCGTGTTGATTGTGGTCAGGCCATCGACGTCTTTAGCGGGGTCGATCGCCGCGACCGCCGCGCTGACGCGGATGTGGGCAGGTAGCGGCAGTTGGACGAGGATGCCGTCCACGGCACCGTCCTGGTTCAACGCGGCGATGATCGCCAGCAGGTCCGGCTCGGGCGTATCCGCGGGGAGGCGGATGGTTTGAACCGCCAGCCCGGCATCCGTAGCGGCACGGTCCTTGTTGCGCACGTAAACGGCGCTCGCCGGGTCGTCGCCGACCAGCACAACGGCAAGTCCCGGTTGGAAGGCCAGTTCCGCGACACGCGCTTTGACGCGGGCGCGCAGGAGCGATGCGTGCAGCTTGCCGTCAATGATGTTCGCGGCCATTGCCGTCGCGACTAGTAAAACAGCGGTTGTATGGCCGACACGTAAAGCTGCGCGATCACGGCCTTCGCAAGATAGATTGCCAGGAGCAATAGGAGCGGGCTGAGGTCGATGCCACCGAGGCTGGGGACGACCCGCCTGATACGCCTGAGGGCCGGCTCCGTCAGCCTGTAAAGGAAGTCCGATATCGTCCAAACCAGCCGGTTTCTCGTGTCCACAACGCCAAAGGCGATCAGGTTGCTCATAACGGCCGCTAAGATGACCACCCACCAGTACAAGTTAAGGAGTTCTTCGATTATACCGTAAAGCGCGTTAGCGATGAGCAAGGTGGAGTCTCCCGGAGCGCGGCGGACCCTAGCCTTGCTGACCCGCGGTCGCAACGTGGCCTGCTTCGCTTGACTTGCTGCCGCCCACTCGGCATATCCCGGCGCCTGCAAGGCGGGGCTGTAGCTCAGTTGGTAGAGCGCCTCGTTCGCAATGAGGAGGTCAGGGGTTCGATTCCCCTCAGCTCCACCATCCGCCTTGCACTTGAAGGCGACCTGCTGGGCCTGTAGGCAGGCGACGCATTCCCCAGGTAACGCTATGAACTTCTTCGGCCGGTGGTTTTCGGACGTCATCCGTCTTGCGCTCAGCCTGGCCGGCGCGCTGTTGTTCATGCAGGCTCCCGCGCTGTCGCATGATTATGCTGCGGCGCTGGCGCAGGTCGCCGACTCGCAGAACCGCGACATTGCAGGTCGCGAGGCGACGGCCCGCACCTACTACGACCTACAGACCGCCTCCGAGGTCAATCTGCTGGCCACGCTACGCGACCGCGAGCCCTCGAATGCCGCAGGTCTCGACCAGTCCCGGGCCGAGGCCGATGCGCTTGCCACGGCTCTGGCGCGTATCGAACAGTCTGCGCCGTCGCTCCGTCCCGTTATCGAAGTTTGGGATCTTTTTACCGCGCCGGATGCAGGCAAACGAGCGATCGTCGAGCAGGCGGTGCGCTCCTTTGTCCCAGCGCTGCAATTCTCCGTCGCGGCGCTGATCTGGGCGTTGGCCGGGCTGGTGCTCGGCTCGCTTGTGGGACAGCTTCTGCTTCTTCCCGCGCACCGCAATCCGCGCAGGGCGTGGTCGCGGTGAAGTTGCTACTGGCGCCAGGCTTCACGAGGTCGAGCGTCAGCGGCGCTCAACTCTCGCCCTGAATGCTCTCCGAGTTCAGTCCTGGCGGAACCACTTGTCGTGTCGTCGCACCCAGAACGTGCGGATTTCGTTCTTGAAGTAATAGGCGACTGGACCGATCCAGACGAACATCGCCGCCAGCCCGAGTATCCAGTTCAGCAGTGTCACTTGCTGACGAAGCGCTTGGTAAACGCTGACCACCGATGCCGGCGCAACTCGTTACGCGCCTTGGCATCATCGGTCATGTAGTTCAACTGTATCGCATGCCGCTGGCCGACGAAGGTGCGGTGCCCGTGCCAGGTGGTGGGGCCGTTTGGGAACACGAGCAGCGTCCCGTTGATCGGCGGCACTTCCACGGCGTAATCGTCCAGGTTGTCGGCACTGCGCAGCAGCCGGAGGCAGCCCTCCTGCTTGGTCCAGGCGCTCGTCTGCAGGTTGAGATATAGCAGTACCGTCACGCGCTTCGCCGTGGAGTCGGTGTGGATGCGTCCATCTTTCTCGCGGGTGCGACCACGCACGGTCAACATCACCGGCGCCCCGCTCAGGTCGAGGCCGAACTTGGCTCCGATCGCGTGTCTCAGCGCGGGGCCCTGCATCTGTTCGACCAAACTGGCCGCCGCGGGTCCGAGACGCAACGATTCGGGGGGAAACGACCCACCGCTCGCCATCGGTGGCAGATCGGTCTGGATCCGGCTCAGGAAGCCCGGCGGAACGAAGTGCTCGACCACCACATGAGGAAATGGGTCGGTCGCGACCGGGGTGGAAGCCAGAGCAGCGATGTCCAGGCTGGACTGGGGCGGGGGCATGGCATTCATGCCCTGGTGTTTAGGACCGCGGGTCGGTCCGATTCAAGCGCGGCGACACTTGTTCACGTATGCTGATCATGGCCGGGCCGAACCACCCTGGTCGTCGAGAGGAATTGCGCGCACTGCATGCGCCCGGAGCAGCAGTTCTCGGGCCGTGAAACGTCGGCGGCAACGCGCTGGTATCCGTCGCCGACGACGATGCAACTGTGCTGCATCGGTTCCGCCTGTGCCCCGCTGAACAGCGCGAAACCAGCAAATCCGGCGACGATCAGGAGTGGGCGCATGACTTACCTCTCACACTGCAGAGCTTACACCAGCAACAACGACTAACTTCCTCAAAAGGTTGACTAGCTCGCGTTTGGTTGAACTGACCGCTGTCCCGGGCTATTCGCGGCGCACATGACCGAACCTGGCCAGGGCGCAGGCCCGCTCCCCGCATACCGACAAAAAGTAGCCGCCGGGAGCTTGGCGACCGACACGGCGCAGGCCGTCGCGGCCGAGCGTCTGCAGGATTTGTGGGCCAAGCTGCGCGACTACGACCCGCCTCCGCAGCCGGAAAAGACCCGGTTCATCGGCCGGCTGCTCCGCAAACGCGCGGTGGACGAGGCCCCGGCAGGCCCAAACGGCCTCTATCTCGTGGGCGAGGTCGGGCGCGGTAAGTCGATGCTCATGGACCTGTTCTTCGCCGAGGCCAAAGTCGCCCGCAAGCAACGCATCCACTTCCACGCCTTCATGCAGGACGTGCACGCCCGCGTTTTCGCCTGGAAGCAGTCCAACCCCGGCGGTTCGGACCCCGTCCCGCCGCTGGCCGACGAGATTGCGAAACGCGCCGCGCTGCTGTGTTTCGACGAGTTCCAGATCAACGACATCGCCGACGCGATCATCCTGGGCCGGCTGTTCGCGGCCTTGTTCGAGCGCGCCGTCGTGGTGGTCGCCACGTCTAACGTAGCGCCGGACGACCTGTTTCGCGGCAAGCCGGGGCGCGATGCGTTCCTGCCGTTCATCGAACTGATCAAACAGCACCTGGACGTGCTGGTGCTCGACGGGCAGCGGGATTTCCGCCGCGCCCGGCTACGCGGCCTGCCGACATGGCATGTACCACCCAACGGCCGCGCCGATGCCGCCCTGGACCGCGCCTTCGCTGAACTGTCGGGCGGGGCGCCGCCACGGGCGGAGCGGTTGACGGTGTCGGGCCGGACGCTGCGCATTCCCCTGGCGGCTGACCGGGTTGCCCGGTTCGATTTCGTGGCCCTGTGCGGCCAACCGCTCGGCCCTGGCGACTACCTTGCGGTGGCGACGCAGTATGATGCGCTGGTGCTGGACGGCATCCCCCGTCTCGGTCCCGAGAACTACGACCAGGCAAGACGCTTCATCACCCTGGTGGATGCCCTGTATGAGCACCGGGTCAAGCTGGTCGCGTCGGCGGAGGCCACTCCGGACCAGTTGTACGAACGCGGCGAGGGAGCCAAGGCGTTCGAGCGTACAGCCTCCCGCCTGGAGGAGATGCAGGGGCAGGAATGGCTGGAGATGCAGCACTTGACCTGATGCGGGTTGCCCCTCCCACCCGGATGCGGTAGGCACGCCTGCCTTCCGGACGGCCGGCCGCCCTGGCGGGCAATCCCAGGCACCTCCTCCCGGAAGGACTCCCATGGCTCGCAACAAGATCGCCCTTATCGGTGCCGGCAATATCGGCGGCACTCTCGCTCACCTCGTGGGCTTGAAGGAATTGGGGGACGTCGCGCTATTCGACGTGTTCGCAGGCGTCGCCGCCGGCAAGGCCCTCGACATCATGCAGTCCGCGCCCGTGGACGGCTTCGACAGCCACATGTCGGGCAGCAGCGACTACAGCAGCATCGCCGGCGCCGACGTGGTGATCGTCACCGCCGGCTTCCCGCGCCAGCCCGGCATGTCGCGCGACGACCTGGTGGCCAAGAACGCCGGTGTGATCGCGCAAGTCGCCGAGGGCATCAAGACGCATTGCCCGGACGCATTCGTGATCGTCATCACCAACCCGCTGGATGCCATGGTGTGGGTAATGCAGCAGAAATCCGGCCTGCCGCCCAACAAGGTCGTCGGCATGGCGGGCGTGCTCGACAGTTCACGCTTCCGGCTGTTCCTGGCTCACGAATTCAACGTCAGCGTCGAGGACGTGACCGCCTTCGTGCTGGGAGGCCACGGCGACACCATGGTGCCCCTCACGCGCTACTCGACGGTCGCCGGCATCCCGGTGCCCGACCTGGTCAAGATGGGCTGGACCACGCAGGACAAGATCGACGCGATCGTCACCCGCACGGCCAATGGCGGCGGCGAGATCGTCAAGCTGCTCGAGAAGGGCAGTGCGTTCTATGCGCCGGCCGCATCCGCCATCGCCATGGCCGAGAGCTACCTGCACGACAAGAAGCGCGTCATGCCGT
>CAXTCJ010000092.1:0-22831 GCA_964242215.1 uncultured Acetobacteraceae bacterium
ACCCCTGTTACCGCCGTGAGAGGGCGGTGTCCTAGGCCTCTAGACGAACAGGACAAGACCGGGGCGTGACTTAGGACGAAGATGGCCGCTCCGCAAGTCCGACCTGAAGATCATTGCGACAGGCCGATGCGCCCCATTGGATTACCGGTCCGGGGATCCAGCAGGATGACGCGGTCGGGCCCGCCGCCTGTCAGCAGGACGGCCAGGCGGTCGCCAGCCGGTGCGATGCTTTGCATGCGCGTCCCAACTGGCTCAGTGAGGGTCAGTGCCGGTTGGGCAACCGAGGTTGAAAGCCGGTGCATAATCGTTACGGCAAGAATGCCGATGCCCGCCACAATCAGAATTCCCATCGCGATGACAAGGGCCAATAATCCTCGCATCCAAGACTTGCTCCCATGGGGCGATGTCGCGCCTATGTTGCTCGGTATGAGCGATCTGCCTGACGGTCCATGGTCCATCGTAGCCACCCCCGCAGATTCCGGAGACCGGCTCGACCGTTTCATGGCGGGCCGGATCGGCGCCTTGTCGCGCTCCCGAGTCAAGGCCTTGATCACGGGAGGCTATGCGGCCGCTAACGGGGTGGCCGTCATGGATCCGGCCAGCACCGTGCACCCCGGCGTTGAGTATGCGCTGAGGCCGCCCGCAACCGTGGCGGCAATGCCGCAGGCCCAGGAAATGGCGCTGGCCATCTTGTTCGAGGACAGCGACCTCTTGGTGCTCGACAAACCTGCGGGGTTGGTGGTCCATCCTGCGCCTGGTAACCTCGATGGCACGCTCGTCAATGCCCTTCTAGCTCACTGCGGGGATGCCCTGGCCATCGGCGGAGAGCGGCGGCCCGGCATCGTCCACCGGCTCGACAAAGATACATCCGGTGTGATGGTCGTGGCGAAGACGGATCTTGCGATGGCGGCTCTCGCGAATGCGTTCGCGACTCGTGCGCTGGAGCGGTCCTATCTTGCCTTGTGCTGGGGCATGCCGACACCAGCGGAAGGCACGATCGAGGGCGCGATCGGGCGTGACCCTCGGGACCGCAAAAGAATGGCGATGGTGACGCGCGGCGGAAAGGTGGCGTTAACCCACTACCGGGTAAAGAAGACTTGGTCGGCCGCTGTGGCGCTCACTGAATGTCGGCTTGCCACAGGGCGGACGCATCAGATCCGTGTCCACTTGGCGGCGCGAGGCCATCCAATCGTGGGCGATCCGGTGTATCTGCGCCGGGTTCCCGCGGTAGCACGTCTATTGTCAGCCGATATACGGGGCCAACTGCTCGACTTTCCTCGGCAGGCACTTCATGCGGCCGTGCTGGGGTTTACCCATCCCCGAACCGGGGCCGCCCTGCGGTTCGAGACGCCACCTCCTGCCGATTTCGAGGCTTTGCGGCTTGGGCTTGATTACTGGGCGGAACCGAGACGGTTACATTCAGCTTGACCGGACCGAATTGGTCCTGTATCAAGGCGTCGTTAAATCCCGACCGATGCGCCGGGTCACGCCATTCTGGAGCTGTGCTGCCTCTTGCAGGGGCTCGTCTCTGGGACGTGAGGTGTGGTTAGCGCATCTTCGCTTGTTCAGCACTGCAACCGGGTTCAGCCTTCGCCGTATTGGGTAGGTGTCCGGGCTTTCTGGACCGTAGGAGCCAAGTCGTCATGGTCTCTGCTGTGATCAATGTCGCGCCTGAAGGTAACCTGTCACGCTATCTGCAGGAGATCCGCAAGTTTCCGATGCTTGCGCCTGAAGAGGAGCTCGCTCTGTCCAAAGCATGGCGCGACAACGAGGATATGGATGCTGCTCACAAGCTTGTCACCTCCCATTTGAGGCTCGTGGCCAAGATCGCGATGGGATATCGCGGCTATGGCTTGCCCGTGGGTGAATTGATCAGCGAAGGCAACGTTGGAATGATGCAGGCGGTGAAGCGGTTCGATCCTGACCGCGGTTTCCGCCTCGCAACCTACGCTATGTGGTGGATCCGTGCAGCCATCCAGGAGTACATCCTACACAGCTGGTCGCTGGTAAAGATGGGCACAACTGCCGCGCAGAAGAAGCTGTTCTTCAATCTTCGGCGTCTGAAGGGTCAGATGCAGGCGATCGAAGATGGCGATCTCAAGCCTGAGCATGTTGCCAAAATCTCGCGCGTGCTGCAGGTCCCTGAGCAAGATGTGGTCAGCATGAACCGCCGTCTTGCAGCGCCCGATCACAGTCTGAACGCTCCGGTTCGGGCCGACAGCGAAGGCGAGTGGCAGGATTGGTTGGTCGACGAGGGTCAGAGTCAGGAAAGTGAACTTGCTGATCGGGAGGAATTAACCGGTCGGCGGGCGTTGTTGGGCAATGCTCTGCGGACATTGAATGAGCGCGAGCGGCACATTCTGATCGAGCGTCGGTTAAAGGATAATCCGACCACCCTCGAGGAGTTGTCACAGCAGTACAACATCTCACGCGAGCGGGTTCGTCAGATTGAGGTTCGTGCGTTCGAGAAGCTTCAGAAGTCAATGAAGCAACAGGTCGTCGAGCAGCGGCTTGCTGTGCCGCTTGCAGCGTAACTCAATGAGGCTCCCACGTGGTGATTCACACCCGTGGGGCCTTGATTACTCGAACGTCCACTCCTCTGCCAAGGTAGCCTTCTCGCGCCGTAGTTCTTTCACTTCATGGCGTGACTGCGCCGCAAGCACGTAGCGGGCGCAGACCTGGACGAGTTCACAAACCATCCACCCGGCCCCGCATGCTATCCAGGCAAGTAGCGGCCGTCCGGGATCGGATAGGATGTCCATCGCGGAACCGAGCGAGTTCCCACGTGCCCATTGAAGTCGAAGGGGTACGAACAAGGCGGTACTACCCATCAGAAGCATGATGCGGCCGACTGGGCGGCCCTTGGTCGTCTCGGTAACGTATACCCCTATCCCAGGGCAGAGAAGTACTGCGGTGATTAGTGCTGTGCCAGGGATGGTGACAAAGACGCCGCCAGCGACAGCTCCTTGTAACCAGAACCAGGACCGGCGGGGCGCGCTGGCTGGGCGAGCTAATTTGCTCATGCAAACACTGCAAAGGCTATCGCGAGCAAGCACGCGATGGCCGACAGCCCGCCAGCGACATCTAGCCCGATACGGCGGGCCTGGTCGGCCTGCAAAGTCTGCGCGCTGTTGAGTTCGCCGAGTGCTTGTTCGATCTCATACATGCGATTTGATGCATCCTTGCAGCCATCCTCATCGCTCGCGTGATCATGTTCGTCCGACAGCAGGCTTGCGATCGGCGCCAATTGTCCTGCTGAGGCGAGTGCCGCGAGCGAGGCAGCTATCCGCGTGCGTCGGGACCGGCTGCGGAAAGTTTGTATTCTCGTTTGCATAGCATCCACCGCCCAGGAGCACAGATGGGGCAGCGGATTGGCATACAGCTTGGCTTGCAGCGTTGCCACGAGTTCGAGATGCTTGAAAGCATCATTGTATGGGACATCACCCGCTAGCCGACCGATGTCGGCTTGGAGCCGCTCATCACGGCGCGCGAAGATGCAAGCTGCGATATGTTTGTCAATCAAGGGCTGGCCGTCCGGCAATCGGGTGCTGGTCGCGGATTCGAGCGCAAGCAGCAGGTCCACGAGCCGGGTTGCCCAGTATCGCGCTACAAGTGGTGACTCGCAGGGCGATAACGGATTGCTCGCATACAGGTAGCGCAGCGGGACTCCGTCGCTGCGATCCCCGGCGAGCAAGGTCCGGTTGTCGCGCACTTCCAGAGGGTTGGCCAGCGCATCACGGCCGAGGTTGCGCCGCTTTGCCCAGGCCTCGGCGATATGCGCCGTCGCAATCTCTGCCAGGAAGCGGGCGTGTTCAGGCGAGCGGTGGGCTGCTTGATCAACCGCCGCACCGAGCCCGTCGGGCCACACGGCCAGCGAGCGCCAAACCAGCGGAGCCAGAGGGTTCAAGGCGCTGACGGCGTGGACGATCAGCATGGGATCGGCTCTGTTGTCGGCGGCCCCACCCTGCGCTTCCCAGCTGCGAACTGCGTCGTCCAGGGCAACGGCGAGGGTCGCGTCGCCCAGGCCCCGGCGAAGCCAATTGTCCACGGCGCCGCTCCGAATGGCTGCAACGCCCTCCTTGGGGGCACGCTGCAGGGCATGGGCTAGGGTTCGGGCGGTCGTGGCGGATTGCGAGCCGATTTCGATGGCACGTTGGGCGCGCCTGATTGGCCGGGCGGCGATCCGACGCGCTCGGGCCGCTGCGGGGGAGGCCAGCAACGTGGGGGAGGGCCGGTGCTCCGGCTCGTCGGCGAGCATGCCGCGGATCAGCTCCGCGATGCCGCCGGGTAGGCGGTGCTGGCCGACGAGTGCGGCGTAACTGCCTTCGTCCAGCTTCCTGCAGAGCAGGACCTCGTCCGGGATGCCCTCGACCGGGTTAGCGCCCAAGCTCAACATCAGCAGCAGGGCACCGAGAGCGTAGACGTCATCAGCGATCGTCCCGTCGCCGCGGCCGGCTGGGAGGCAAGTCGCGGAATATGGCGGTTCGAGCCAACTCGGCTGCTGGCTGGCGGGTGGGCTGGACCATGCGGCGCCGAGAACAACCGGAGTGCCGCGGGCCGTCTGGAACAAGTTGGCGGCGCGAATCGCCCGATGGGTCACACCACGAGATTGCAGGTCGGCGAGAACTTGCGCCGCTGGCTTGACGATCTGCTCAATGAGATCGGATTCCGACCAAGGCCGTAGCGACGTTTGCAGGGATGGACCCGGTGGGGCCGGGCAGATGACGAAATACCCATTGTCACCGGACGGCATCGTAGCCGCCCCGTGAGCAAGCGGCCCCAGCAGATTGCGCACCGGTGTGCCGACCAGGGACGTCAGAACACGCGCCCGGGCGGGCCAGCCACGTGCGACCGGAATGGCCATGAGGCTCGTAGAACCACCACCCCGTGCAACGAACGGGGTCACGGGATCGGACACACCCTCCATCGGATGGCCGAAATCGACGGTGTAGATGCCTCCAATCGGTCCGGTAGTTGAGGTAGCCATTTTGGCGTGCTCGCTTCTTCGCACACCTAGTCTGGCCTCAAACCATTAACAAATCGTAGCTGTGCATCAGCCCTCGAACGGATCGCGCATCAAGATCGTGTCGTCGCGCTCCGGGCTGGTGGACAGCAGCGTCACCGGCGCCTCGACCAGTTCCTCGATGCGGCGAACGTACTTGATCGCCTGCGCCGGCAGATCCGCCCAGGATCGCGCACCGCGGGTCGAGCCGGTCCAGCCCTCGACCCGCTCGAACACCGGCCGTGCTGCGGCCTGCGCACCTGGGGCTGCCGGGAAATACCGCATGTACTGACCGGCCACCTCATAACCGGTGCAGATCTTCAGTTCGGGCATCCCGTCCAGCACGTCCAGTTTGGTCAGAGCCAGCCCGGTGATACCGCCGACCTTGATCGCCTGCCGCACCATGGCGGCGTCGAACCAGCCGCAGCGCCGGGGCCGCCCGGTCACCGTGCCGAATTCGTGCCCACGTTCGCCGAGCTTGCGGCCGATCTCGTCGTCCAACTCGGTTGGAAACGGGCCACTGCCGACGCGCGTGCAGTACGCCTTGGCAATGCCCAGCACGAACCCCACTGCCGAAGGCGCCATGCCGGACCCGCTCGCGGCCGTCGCCGCGATCGTGTTGCTGCTCGTGACGTAAGGGTAGGTGCCGTGGTCCACGTCCAACATGACGGCCTGCGCGCCCTCGAACAGGATGCGTTGCCCGGCCCGGCGTGCCTCGTCGAGGCGCTGCCACACCGGTTCAACGTGGGGCAAAATGCGCGGAGCAAGGGCCAGCAGGTCGTCCAGTAACACCTGCTTCTCGAATGTGGGTGCGCCCAGCCCACGCAGCAGCGTGTTATGGTGCAGCAGCAGTTCGTCGAGCTTGTGCGACAGCGTGTCCGGCTCGGCGAGGTCGCAGACGCGGATGGCGCGGCGGGCAATCTTGTCTTCGTAGGCCGGGCCGATGCCCCGGCCGGTGGTGCCGATCTTGTGCTCCCCCCGGGCCGCCTCGCGGGCGCGGTCGAGTGCCCCGTGCAATGGCAGGATCAGCGGCGCGTTGTCGGCGATGCGCAGATTGGCCGGGGACACGTCCAAGCCCTGCTCGCGGACGCGGTCCATTTCCGCCAGCAATGCCACCGGGTCGATCACGACGCCGTTGCCGATCACGCCCAACTTGCCGCGCACCAGCCCCGACGGCAGCAGGCTCAGTTTATAGGTCTGGTTACCGACCACCAGGGTGTGCCCGGCGTTGTGCCCGCCCTGGAAACGCACGACGATGTCCGCCCGGCTGGCGAGCCAGTCCACGACTTTGCCCTTGCCTTCGTCACCCCACTGGGCGCCGATCACGGTCACATTCGGCATATTACCTCACAACTAACGGATGGGCGTCGCCGTCCCGCAAAATATGGCTGCATCCCAGGCGCGTTGCCTCTGCCGCCGGGTCGGCCACAGGGTCCAGCGCCGCGACCGTCGCGTATCCCTCGGCCCGCAGCCGGCTGGCCGCCTCGTGCGCCTCGCCGACGGGAACGAACACGCGAGGACGCGCAGCCACCGGCCCACAGGCGCGCAGGATCGCGTCGGGATACAGCGTCAGCCCGGTCGCCGGCTCGTCCTCGCCGCACAAATAGCGCCCGCCGCGCCCCAACACCTCGTGCCGCCCCGGCGCATAAACCGCAGTGCAGACCCCGGTGTGATACGGCAGATCGCGGAATTCCAGCGGATCGATCGTCAGCTTGATGCTGGGCGCGCGGGCCTGGATCGCGCGCACCGTCTCCGACAGGCGATGGCAGAGCGCCGCGGAAAGCGGAGGCAAAGCCACGCCTTCCAGCCGCTCCAGGCTCGGCCCGGCCAGCCCGGCGGTCAGCATCAGCGTACTCAGCGTCTGGGCGACCCGGCCGCCATGCTCCATGACGGAGGCCATGTCCTTGCGGTCCAGCGCCCGCAGCAAGGCTTGCCGCGCCGGCCCGGCAAACCCCGTTTCGTCCAGCAGGGTAGGGGCCAGGCGCGGGAGGGTGAGGTCGAAACTCACCCGCGTCAGCCCGAGCGCTGCCAATGCCTCGGCGGCGACGAGCACCATCTCGGCGTCGGCGGCGAGGCTGTCGCAGCCGATCAACTCGATGCCGGCTTGGGCCACCTGGCGGTCCGGGGCGATCTGGCTGCCACGGACGCGCAGGCACTGGCCGGCGTAGCACAGCCGCAGGGGGCGAGGGGCGCCACGCAGGCGGGTCGTGGCGATACGCGCAACCTGCGGTGTGATGTCCGACCGCACACCCATCATGCGGTGGGAATCCGGGTCCATGATGCGAAAGATCTGGTCCGCGGTGGCGCCTCCAAACCCGGAGAGCAGCCCGTCCTCGAACTCGATCAGCGGCGGCTTGATGCGTTCGTAGCCGTGCGCGGTGAAGGCGGCCATCACGACCTCGACGGCCATGGCCTCCGTCTCGGCGTCGGGCGGCAGCAGGTCCCGCAGCCCGGCGGGGAGCAGCGCCGGGTTGGCGGCGGTGTCGGTCAGCAGGTTGTTGAAACTGTCGGGCATTGCGCCGCGCCTATACCATTGCGGCGGTCGAGGCAGAAGCTTGCGCGTGCGCCCAATCCAACCAGGGCAGCAGCGCCTCGATATCGGATGTCTCGACCGTGGCGCCGCCCCAGAGGCGGAGGCCGAGCGGGGCGTCGCGGTAATGCGCGATATCGAACGCGACACCCTCAGTATCCAGCAGCTTGGCGATGGCCGGGCCGTGCGGTGCGCGCAGGCAGATCGAAGTCGGCGAGCGCTGCGCCGGGTCGGCAGCCAGGAACTCGGCCCAAGCCGATTGCGCCACCCAGCGCGCGATGGCCGCGAGATTGGCCTCGGCGCGGGCAATCAGCGCCGGCAAGCCGCCTTGGCGCTCCGACCAGCGCAGCCCGTCCAGGGCGTCGGCGACGCACAGCATCGAGGGTGTGTTGATCGTGTCGCCCTTGAAGATGCCCGGCGTGATGCGGAAGATCTTCGGCAGTGGCCAGGTGGGACGATACTGTTCCAGCCGGGCCAAAGCACGCGGCGACATCGCCAGCATGCCATGTCCGGCCTCGCCGCCCAGCGCCTTCTGCCAGGACCAGGTGACCACATCCAGGCGGTCCCACGGCAGGTCCATCGCGAAGGCGGCGGAGGTTGCGTCGCAGATCACCAGCCCCTCGCCGCGCCGGAGCCACGGGCCGTCGGTGAGCCGCGCGCCGGAGGTGGTGCCGTTCCAGGCGAGCACCAAATCGTGGTCCGGGTCGATGGCGGCCAGGTCTGGCAGGCTGCCGTAGTCGGCGGCGAGGGTGCGGATTGCCGGCAGCTTCAGGTGCTCGGTCGCGTCGGCGGCCCACTGTGCCGAGAAGCTCTCGAACGCCAGCACGTCCACCGGGCGGGGGCCGAGCAGCGACCACATCGCCATCTCCACCGCCCCCGTGTCGGAGGCGGGGACGATGCCGAGCTTCCAATCGGAGGGCATGCCGAGGAGGGCGGCCGAGCGGTCGATCACCTCGACGAGTTGGGCCTTGGCTGCGGGGGCGCGATGGCTGCGGCCGAGCAGGGTGGTGTCGAGCGCAGCGGCGCTCCAGCCGGGCCGCTTGGCGCAGGGGCCGGAGGAGAAGCACGGGTTGGTGGGGCGGTGCGCGGGCTTGATCATGGCCCGGCTGTTATAGGTGGCGTGCCGGCCGGCGCCAATTCGGCTGGCGGTCAGGTGTCCGGCTCGGGTGGCGCCCCCGGCTTGTCGGGCGGTTCTGGCGCACGCACGATCCGGGGCCGCGGCCCCGGTTTGGAGGGGCGGGCGGCGCGGGCGCAGGTCGCGTGGATCGCGGCGGGTAGCGGTGGGCTAAACGGGGTTTCGCCGTTCGTGGCCGGGGCGAGGTCACGGCAGATGTCGCGCACGACATCCTCGTCCGCACGCTCGCCAATCTCGTCGCCCCATTCTGGGTCGTCCATCTGCTCGGCACGCTCGGCATCGTTCGCTGCGTGCCCGGCCGTGCCGCCGAGACCCGGCGGCCGCTCACACTGCGGCTCATGCCCGCGAAACGAACGGCCCTCTGCCAGGCGTGCTTGCAAGGCTGCGGTTCGCCGCACGGCCCGGGCAGCCTGGTCGAAGGTGTTGGTGATGGAGGCGATCCGGGTTCCGATCGCACTGCGCGCCGCATCGCTCGCATCGGCCTTGTGTCCGGCGTCTATGGCATCGGCGAGCGATGCTGGCCTGGCGACCCAGTTGCGGGTGACATCGGCAGCGGTCTCGGCCAGCGCCTCCACGGCGCGCCCTTCCACGTCCGCCAGGCGGGCGGAGACCCGGGCCACGGTCAGCCCCATCTGGAACAATTCCTCAAGACCTGCCTGGAGCACCGGGTGCGTTCCGCTGACGGGTGCCGTTTGGGGAGGAAGGGCCTGGGCAATCATGGAACATAACAAGAACACACTTCGTTTGAGATTGCAAGGATTCCTGGCGCCCGCAATCGATCGGTCGATGACTGGCGGCGTGTCTCCTGCGGCCAGCCCGGCGAGTATTGCTTCGCAGAACCCCTATTCCGCGTCTGAGCGCCGTATGGCCGGGGCAGCCTTACGGACTTGCAAGCCTCGTCAGGCCGCTCGCGTGCGCTCTGCAGCGACAGCCGCCAACGACCGCCGGATTGCCTCCAGCTGGTAGCCGTCATCCACCTTGGGCGCGCAGAAGCGGCCAGGCTCTGGCGCATCCGGGTACAGCCCCGCAAACTCGCGAGCGTTGTGAAACATCCCGCGGCTGTCGTCGTCTAGGAAGGTTTCAGAGGGTGCACCCTCGGCCAGCAGGACGTCGTGAGTGTCCAACTCGACGTGGACGTAGTCGACCTGGCTAAGTCCGCGCTCCTGCGCGATCGTGCTGCCGTTGACCAGGCAACGTGCAGGGATCAGCAACCCATCGACGAACATTGCGTGCTCGGGCGAAACCAGGAGGTCACGGCGGGGCAGGCCACTGCCGAGTGAGCCTGCACGGAAGCGGATCGGCTGCACGCCGGGGTTGGCCGCCACGAAGCGCCCGGCGTAGCTGCGGCGGCCGATCCACTTTATGCGGCGGTGCTGGCCGGAGGCGGTGATGATGGTGTCGCCAATGGCGAGGAGTGCCACTGGCACCTCGCCGCGGGTGGTTAGGATCAGGGTGCCAGGGCAGTAGCAGGCGACTTGCAGCTCCGTTCCACCCGCGCCGTCATTTCTGAGGGTAAACGAGCTAAACGACGCTCTGGCAATGACAAGCGACTCGCTCAGACTCCCTTCTGTCACGGTGACGGTATTGCCGGAAACGGTAGGGGTGCCTACGCCGGCAAATACGAGGCCAGTCAAATCGATGAAGTCCCCGGCGTTGAAGCCGGAAATGATGTTCGTGAGGCCGGCCATGCCGTCGATGCGCAGATCGCCGGTGGTATTGGCTGCAAAGCTGACCGTCGCGCTCCCCCAGCGGCGCCAGCGCTGGCCATCTCCAGAGTGCCGCCGCTGATCACGGCCGAGCCAGTGAACCCGTTCAGCGTTCCCGCCAGATCCAAAACGCCAGGACCTGACTGCACCAGCAGGCCGCTGGCTGTCAGCGTGCCGGCGAACGTGCTGGTGACGCCATCACCCTCGGTGTAAGCGACAATCCCTGCGTCGTAGACGGTGCCCCCGGTCGACACGGCATCGTTCAACGCTGTCCCGCTCAGGATCTCCTGAAAGCCACCAGCGAGTACGACCGTGCCGACGGTAGTGCCGCCATCCAGCCCTTGAGCAGTGCCACTGTTGACCACAGTTCCGCTCGCCGCTCCGCCGGTGAACACGGACTCAGACGCGGCCCCGTAAAACCCACCGCTGCCGCTGAGCAGGACAGTCCCGGACGTCGTGCCACCAAGATAGACATCGACGGTGCCGCCAGCGCTGACCGTCGCATCGATGGCAGAGCCCGACGCCAGCACCACGCTCGTAAAGCCTGATCCGCTGGCGGTCGATGATATGAGGCCGCTGACGACCATGTGGCCGTTGCTTCCGATCACGGCAGAGACGCTTTGGCCACCGCTGATGTATTCGTCACCGAACGTGGTCTGGTTGCCCACGGTGGTACCGTCGACCACGCTCCCCGAGACCACGCCGCCGGGCAGAATCGATTGGATCCCGAACACGACGGTTCCGGATGCAAAGCCACCGGCCGAGACCGTCTGGATTGCCTGCACGGATATCGTGGCGCCAAGCGCGGTGCTGCCGGAGGATAAGGTTTGCGCGCCGTAGCTCGCGATGGTGCCACCGATGACCTGGCCGCCAAGTGCAACCGTCTGCATGCCGCCACTGGCGATCGTGCCGCTCACGACCACACCCATGGAGGACACGATTTGCATGCCGCCGCTGCTGATGATGCCTTGGCTGTCCATCCCGCCCAGCATCTCGGTCCCTAGCACCGTCGTGCTGACGACGGTGCCGCCATCGAGCACATCCAGTGTGCCGCCCGATAGCACGCCGATAAAGCTGCTGGCCTGCCCGGCGGACACGCTCAGTGTCTCGTTGGCCGATACGACCGGTGGCAGAAAGGTGGTCACCAACAACGTCCCGCTACCGCCATCCGCGGTCAGGCTGAAGGTGTCGTTGGCGGCCCCGGCGATCGTCAGCGTTTCCGCCACTCCGCCCTCGGTGACGGTGACCGCCCTGCCGTCGACGAGGGGTGTCGTGACGCCGGTGAAGCCCAATCCGGCCAAATCGATGACGTCGCGGCCAGTGAACCCGGAGATCACGTTGGTTGGCGCAACTTCGCCATCGATGTCGAGGGTGCCGCTCGCGCCCAGCGAAAACCCGATGGTGGCAGTCCCCACGGCGTTCGCTTCGGTCAGTTCCAAGGTGCCGCCCCCGATCAGGGCCGAGCCGTGAAAACCGGTCAGGTTGCCGGCAACGATCAGTGTGCCTTCACCCGATTGAACCAGGGTGCCGCCGCCTTCGACCGTGCCCGCATTCGTGGCGATGCTGCCGGGCGCCTCCACGTAAGCCAAGGTTCCGCTGTCGTTTACGAGCCCACCGGACGCCACGACGTCGTTGAGCGCCACGCCGCTCAGAATGGTTTGCGAGCCGCCGCTCAGTACGATCGTGCCGCTGGTGCTGCCGGACTGCAGAGACTGGGAAGCACCGCTGTTGACCATGGTGCCGAACGCCGCACCCCCTTGTATGACGTCGCTTGCCCCGATGCCGAGGCTGGTGCGGCCGGTGGCGAGAACCGTGCCGGTCGCGGTGCCGCCAACCCTCTCGAAGATAGCGCCACCTGGGTCGATCGTGGCATTTGTCGCGGTGCCCGTCGCCGCAACAGAGGATGTGGAGCCGGACGCACTGGAGCCCACCGAGATCACGCCGCTGACGAACAGATCGCCGCCGATGCCGACCGTCGCCGACACGCTCTGGCCGCCAATGACCGTTGCTTCGGCGAAGCTGTACAAGAAGGCGCCGCTCACGATACCGCCCGATGCGGTGCCGCCGGACAGAATCGTTTGTGATCCATTCACCACGGTGCTGGTTGCGGTGCCACCGGAAGACACCGTCTGCATCCCGCCGGACACGACCGTGACGCCGACCGCGAGCCCGTTCGCCGACACGGTCTGCGTGGCGCCGCTGCTGATCACGCCCAGACTATCCGTCCCGCCCAGCAACACCTCCGATCCCTGGACACCGGTGCTGATCACCGAACCACCACCGAGCACGTCCAACGTGCCGCCCTGCAACACATCGAGGAAGCTGCTGGTCTGGCCCAAGGAAATCGTCAGCGTCGATCCAGAGGAAACAGCGGCTGAAGACATACGTGAACCCCGTGTCGGTATTTACCTGGCGGGATACGTCCGAAGGGCTCGTGCAACAAGGCTGTTGCCTGCCAGGAGACCTCCCAAACCACCTCCCTGAAAGATTGCTGAACGTGCCGACGCCGGCCCCCAAGTTGCACACGACAGTGGCAGGCACTTGTCTGACGTCATTTGCCCCACCCCGTGGATACCAGGGTCAAGCCCTGGCAAGACGGTATCTGTCAGTCGCGCAGTCGGCGGAGTACCGACGCCGGGTCGTTGAGGAAGGCACGGGTGACGCGGACATGCTCGAGATCGTTCCACTCGGCGGGGACGAGATGGCCGTCCTGAGCCTGGAGGATGGTCGCGCCCGGGAGCGCCAGCAGGATCGGCGAGTGCGTCGCGATCACGAATTGGCTGCCCTGCGCGGCCGAGTCCGCGATCAGCATCATCAGCGCGAGCACCCGGCTCGGAGAGAGCGGCGTTTCCGGTTCGTCTAGGAAATAGAGGCCCTCCGGCCGCAGCGCCCTTGCAACAGGTGCAGGAACGTCTCGCCGTGGGAGCGGGCGTCGGGGTTGGCGCCTTACGTGCCGGCGAGTTGGCCGGCCTCGCCGAGCACCACACCCATGGCACGGTCCCGGTCTACCCCGGGGCGGAGCGCGTGGCAGAGGTTGGCGATCAGCGGCACGGTCCACGGGAAGCCGGGCGAGGGAAGGCCGCTCGGCTTGCGGATCATACCGTCGAGGAACATCAGGCCGGAACGAGGTGCCCGAGGGGTCCGTGCCCGGCGCCAATGCCGGGGGCGGCGGCGATGGCGGCTTGGACGTAGTTGCGGGCGCGCTCCACTGCGTCGGCGAGGGGCATGCCGGCGGCCAGCCCACAGGCGACGGCGGTGGCGAGGGTGCAGCCGGTGCCGTGGGTGTGCCGGGTGGCTAGGCGGGGGCGGGTGAATGCGGTGATGCCTGCCTCGGTCGCGAGCAGGTCGGTGACTGTGCTGCCCTCGGCATGGCCACCCTTCAGCAGCACCGCGGGGACGCCCAGGGTCAGCAGCATCTCGGCGGCGCGGTGCATGTCGGCCGATGTGGCGATGGTCAGGCCGGTCAATGCCTCTGCCTCGGGGAGGTTGGGGGTGATCAGCGTGGCGAGCGGCAGCAGGTAGCGTTTCAGCGCGGCGACGGCGGTGGTGGCGAGGAGGCTGGCGCCGCCTTTCGCGACCATCACCGGGTCGATCACGAGCGGCCGGGTGCTGCCGGCGATGGCGGCGGCCACGGCTTCGATCGTTGCAACGTCGCCAAGCATGCCGGTCTTGATCGCATCGGCACCAGGGTCGGCGAGGGCGATTTCGATCTGTTGGCGGACGAAGGCGGGCGGGACGGTGTGGATGGCGTGGACGCCGTGGGTGTCCTGGGCGGTGAGCGCGGTGATGGCGGTGCTGGCGTAGGCGCCGAGTGCCATGGCGGTCTTGATGTCGGCCTGGATGCCGGCGCCCCCGCCCGAGTCCGACCCGGCGATGACGAGAATGCGGGGCATCATCGTATGCGACTGCGTGGGTGTGTGCGCCACCCGCGTCGCAGTCCGTGCCCGCGCCCCCTCCACCGTGCTTCGCACGGTCCGCCTCCCCCACTGCGCGGGGGAGGATCAATCGAGGTTTGGGACGTCATGCGGCTTGGGCGCGGGTCACGTCGGTGATCGTGGCGCAGAGGGAGTCTACGATGCGGCTGACCAGGGCCTCGTCCTCGCCTTCGGCCATCACGCGCACGACCGGCTCGGTGCCGCTTTCGCGCAGCAGGAGGCGGCCGGTGGCGGCCAGGGTGCGTTCGGCCTCGGCCACCGCCTGCTTCACGCGGCTGTCGGCGAGCGGTGAACCGCCGGTGAAGCGGACGCTGCGCAGGCGCTGGGGCAGGGGGTCGAACAGGCGGCAGATCTGGCTGGCCGGGCGGCGCTGTTCGGCCAATACGGCGAGCACCTGCAGGGCGGCGACCAGGCCGTCGCCGGTGGTGGAGTAGTCGGCGAGGATGATGTGGCCGGATTGTTCGCCGCCCAGGTTCAAGCCGTCGGCGCGCATCCGCTCCATCACGTAGCGGTCGCCGACGGCGGTGCGGCGGAGTTCGATGCCTTGGGCGGTCAGGAAGCGCTCCAAACCGAGGTTGGACATCACCGTCGCGGCGACGGCGCCCCCGCGCAGGCGGCCCGCGCGGTGCCAGCTTTGCGCGGTCAGGGCCAGGATCTGGTCGCCATCCACCAGGCGGCCGGTTTCGTCGGACAGCAGCAGGCGGTCGGCGTCGCCGTCCAGGGCCAGGCCGAAATCGGCGCCATGCTCCACGACGGCGCGGCAGAGATGCTCCGGCACCATGGAGCCGCAGTCGCGGTTGATGTTGAAGCCGTCCGGGGAGACGCCGAGCGGGATGACGGTCGCGCCCAATTCCCACAGCACGGTTGGGGCGACCTTGTAGGCGGCGCCGTGGGCGCAATCGACGACGATCTTCAATCCGTCCAGCGTCTGGCCGCGGGGGAAGGTGGATTTGGCGCCCTCGATGTAGCGGCCGGCAGCGTCGGTCAGGCGGGAGGCGCGGCCCAGGGCGGCGGGGGCGGAGAGGCGGGTGGACAGGTCGGAGGCCATCAAGGCCTCGATCTCGGCCTCGGTCGCGTCGGACAGCTTGTAGCCGTCGGGGCCGAACAGCTTGATGCCGTTGTCTTCGTAGGGGTTGTGGCTGGCGGAGATCATCACGCCCAGGTCGGCGCGCATGGACCGGGTCAGCATGGCGATGGCGGGCGTTGGCAGCGGGCCGACCAGGTGCACGTCCATGCCGACGCCGATGAAGCCGGCGACGAGGGCTGGCTCGAGCATGTAGCCGGACAGGCGGGTGTCCTTGCCGATCAGCACGCGGTGCCGATGGCTGCCGCGGACGAACATGATGCCGGCGGCTTGCCCCAGCCGGAGTGCGGTCTCCGCGGTCATCGGATCGGTGTTCGCGGTCCCGCGGATACCGTCGGTGCCGAACAAGCGCCTGCCGTTTGCCATCTCGTCGCCATCCGTACGTGCTTGGCCAGCGGTGGTAGCCTAGCCGGCGAGCGCTTGCCAGACCCGCACCCCCTGCACCGTCCCCGCCACGTCGTGCACGCGCAGGATGCGGGCGCCGCGGGACAGGGCGAACAGTGCGGCGGCGAGCGACCCGGCGTCCCGGTTGCGCGGCGTGGCCTCGATGCCGAGCGTGCCGATGAAGCGTTTGCGGGAGACACCCACCAGCAGCGGAAAGCCAAGCGCCGCCACCAGGCCGAGATCGCGGAGCAGGGCCACGTTCTGCGGGCCGGTCTTGGCGAACCCGATCCCCGGGTCCAGGGCGATCTGCGCGCGCGCGATCCCGGCTGCCTCGGCGTGCGCGACGGCGGCGGCGAGTTCGGCGACGACCTCGGCGGCCACGTCGTCGTACTGCGCCAGGGTGTTCATCGTGTCGGGGGTGCCGCGCATGTGCATCAGGATCACCGGGCAGCCTCGGGCCGCGACGAGCGGTGCGGAGGCCGGGTCGTGGCGGAGGGCGGAGACGTCGTTGACGATGGATGCCCCGGCGTCCAGCGCGGCGGCCATGGTGGCGGCGTTGCGGGTGTCGACGGAGAGGGGCACGCCTGCATCGCGCAAGCCGGCGATGACGGGGACGATGCGGGCCTGCTCCTGCTCCGGGGTGACGGGGGCGCTGCCGGGGCGGGTGGATTCGCCGCCGATGTCGATGATGTCGGCGCCGTCCGCCACCATCTGCCGGGCCGCCGCGATGGCCCGGGTGGGATCGAGATGGTCGCCACCGTCGCTGAAACTGTCGGGCGTGACGTTGAGGATGCCCATGACCAACGGCCGTTCGGCGGCCTCGTACCAAGTGGCGATCACAGGGCGCGCCGCACTTCCACGACGCCGAAGAAGGCCAGTGCGGCGCCGGCGACCCGGTCGATCCAGCGCCGGGCGCGTGCCCCGACGGCGTGCCGCACGGCCGAGACGCAGGCCACCAGCCCGCACCACCACAGCAAGGACCCAGCGAACACGCCGCCCACCGTGGCCACAGCGCTGGCGGGGGCGAACCCCTGCGGTGGGCTCAGGCTGGCGAAGATGGCGGCGAACATGATGATGGTCGGCGGGTTGGTGAGGGTCAGCAGCACCGAACTGGCGAAGGCGCGTCCGGCGGCGACCACCGGTGGCGGTGTCTGCGCCCCCGCCCGGCGCGCGAAGGCGGTTTTCAGGCCGAGATAGAGCAGGAACAACCCGGCCGCGAGGTGCAGCGGCCGCTCGTGCGCCAGCATGAAGTGGGACAGCCCCGCCAGCCCGGCGACCGCGACGCAGGCATACAGCCCGTCGCCCACCGCAATGCCGGCGCCGGTGGCCAGGCCGGGCCGCCAGCCCTGGGCGAGCGACCGGCGCATGCACAACACCGCCATCGGGCCCACCGGCGCCGCCACGGCCAAGCCGAAACCCATCCCCTGCACGAACAGTAATCCGCCCATGATCCCTCCTGCCGGGATTATCTTACGGAGGCGGCACAATTTTGCCACGTCCCCAAAACAAAATGCGACGCAGGATGAGGGAAAGTTTGTAACCCCCTCGTCCGAAACCTATAAGCGCTCTGCTTGCCCGGGAGAGATCGTCACCATGACCCGCTTTGGCCTCACCGCCCTCGTTGCCCTCATCGCCGCGTCGCCGTTCGCGGCCCACGCGCAAGCGGAGCAGCAGGAACTGGTCGACCGATCCACCCTTGCCGCGCAAGACATGCTCAACAACTACAACGGCACCGATGCGCAGCGGCTGTTGCGTCGGTCGCGCGCGGTGATGATCTGCCCGCAGGTGTTCCGCGCCGGGTTCCTGTTCGGCGGCCAGGGCGGCGATTGCGTGTTGGTGGCCCGCGACGGCGGCGGGTCGTGGTCCAACCCCGCGTTCTACGGGTTGGGCGGGGGATCGTTCGGCTTTCAGGCCGGGCTGCAGGATAGCGAGGTCATGATGATGATCCTGACCGACAGGGGTCTGCGCGCGATCATGGACTCCCAGTTCAAGCTGGGCGCCGACGCGGGCGGGACCTTCGTGCAATGGGGCGGCGGCGTGGAGGGTGCCACCACGGCGGCGGTCGGGGCGGACATCGTGGGCTTCACCCGGTCCCGCGGCCTGTATGCCGGGATATCACTGTCCGGCACCGTGCTGACGACGAAAAGCGACTGGAACCATGCCTATTACGGGCGCGAGGAAGCGGCGCAGCAGATCGTGATCTCGATGGAGGCGAACAATCCGGGCGCGGCGCCGCTACGCGAAGTGCTCGGCAAGTACGGCACCAACCAGACCGCCTCGTCCCAGCCTGGCCCGGCGCCGATCCCGGTCAGCTCGGCGCCGGTGGGGTCCATCCAGTCGGCGTCGCTACCGCCGCCGAACTCCGCACCGATCAGGCGGCAGGCTCTTCCTTCGCCGCCGTCAGCGTCGCGCTACTAAGCTCGGGACCCGGCGAGATCGCGACCAGGCGCGCCGCGGCGAGCTGCTTGCGCAAGCTTTCGATCTCCTTCTGCATCGCCTCGACTTCCACCGCCGGCTGAGGGTCCGGCGCGTTGGCGTTGGCTGGCGCGGCGGGCGCTGGATGCTCGGCCGCCTGGAAGCCCTGCTCCGCCGCCGCAGTGGCGCCCGCCCGGTAGAACGGAGCGAAAAGGCTCATCGCCTGCTCCATCATCACGATGTTGTGCCGGCTGACCTCCTGCATGCCCGGAAACAGATTGCCCATGGTCTGCTGCATGGCGCTGCGCATCTGCTCCTGCTGGGTGGCAAACGAGGTCATCGCCTGCTCCAGATAGGGCGGTACGAACTGCTGTAGGCTGTCGCCGTAGAACCCGATGATCTGGCGCAGGAAGGCCGTGGGCAGCATGGCGCGACCCTTGCTTTCTTCCTCCACGATGATCTGGGTCAGCACGCCTCGCGTTATGTCCTCGCCGGTCTTGGCGTCATAGACGATGAAATCCCGGCTCTGGCGGATCATCGTCGCCAGGTTATCGAGCGTGATGTAGCTGGAGCTTTCGGTATTGTACAAGCGTCGATTGGCGTATTTCTTGACGACGACGGGGGTCTGCTCGGGCTTTTGCCCTGTTGATGCGGACGATGGTGCGGACTCGGTGAACGACATGGGATCCCTCCAATGCACCTGAGCATAGCACGATGCTCCCGAAGTCATGTAGGGCACCACTCCGGAGATGATACCTATGGTGCAACAGACGCCGGTCGACCCGGCCGATTGGGTCACGATCTGGCAAAGCGAACTGGCGGCCCTGGCGGTGGACCGCGAGAGTCACGAGATCGTGGCCGCTTTGTCGGGGGCTTGGGCGGCCTATGATCTCACGGGCGGACGCCCCGGCTCCGATGCGCCGCCGGGGGCCCCGGCCGCTGGGATTGCACCTGGCGTTGGCGGTGAACTCGACGAACTCCGCCGCCGGGTCGCCGAACTCGAGCGCGCCGCCCGCCCCCCCGCCTGACCCGGCGTTCGTCCGCGGCATCGCCGCCTATCGCCGTCACCCCTACAGCCGCAGCTTGGCCGACCCGCCTGTCATCTGGGCGGAGGGCGGCAGCCGTTTGCTCGACTACGGCGGGGCTGGTCCGACGGTGCTGTTCGTCCCGAGCCTGATCAATCGCGCCTACGTGCTCGACCTGGCAGCCGAGCGGTCCATGCTCCGCTTCCTGGCCGCGGGCGGCGTGCGGGCGGTGCTGCTGGATTGGGGCTGGCCCGGCGAGATTGAGCGCCGCTTCACCCTGACCGACTACATCGCCGGCCGCCTGGAACGCGCCATGGCAGCGCTTCCGGGGCCCATCGTGCTGACCGGCTACTGCATGGGTGGGTTGCTCGCACTGGCGGCGGCGCTGCGGCACCCCGCGCGGGTGACAGCCCTCGCCCTGCTGGCAACACCCTGGGATTTCCATGCGCCCGACCCCGCCACCGGGCGGCTCGCGGTGGCAGCGCTGGCCATGGCGGCCCCCCTGCTGGCGCGCGGGACCTTGCCGGTGGACACGCTGCAGGCCCTGTTCGCCGCCGGCAGCATCGATGGCGTCGCCGCGCGATACCGGGCCTTTCCCAGCCTCGACCCGGCCAGTGAACGCGCACGCATGTTCGTGGCGCTGGAGGACTGGCTGTCCGACGGCATCCCGTTGGCAGCCCCGGTCGCCACCGAGTGCCTGGGCGGCTGGTACGGCGAGAACACGCCGGGCACCGGGCAATGGCGCGTCGACGGGCAGCCGGTCGACCCGGCGGCGCTGCGCATTCCCACCCTCATCGCCCTGCCGGGCCAGGACCGCATCGTGCCGCCCGAGAGTGCCGCCGCCTTGGCGCGGCTGATCCCGCATGCAACGGTGCTCCGCCCTGCGGCCGGCCATGTCGGCATGGTGGCAGGGGCGCATGCCCGGGTTGAACTGTGGACACCGTTGCTGGGCTGGCTGCGAACGACCTGAGCGCGTATATACTCACTATCAAAAAGGGAGTTACACATGTCCGCCTCGGCCAATGAAGACATCGTCATCGTCTCGGCCACCCGCACCCCCGTCGGCTCGTTCAACGGCGTGTTCGGCAGCGTGCCGGCTCACGTCTTGGGTACCGGTGTGCTGCAGGCCGCCATGCAATTGGCCAAGCTGGAACCGGGCGACGTGGACGAGGTGATCCTCGGCCAGATCCTGACAGCGGCGCAGGGCCAGAACCCGGCGCGCCAGGCGGCGGTCGCGGCCGGCATTCCTGATAGCAAGACGGCGTTCGGCATCAACCAGGTGTGCGGATCGGGCCTGCGCGCAGTGGCGCTCGCGGCGCAGCAGGTGCGCACCGGCGAGAGCAGCATCGTGATCGCCGGCGGGCAGGAGAGCATGAGCCTCGCCCCGCACGCCGCCTATCTGCGTGCCGGGCAGAAGATGGGCGACATGCAGCTGATCGACACCATGATGAAGGACGGGCTGCTCGACGCTTTCCAGGGCTACGCCATGGGCGTCACGGCGGAGAACGTGGCCAAGGAATACCAAATCACCCGCGAGCAGCAGGACATCTTCGCCAACAACTCGCAGCAGAAGGCCTCCGCCGCGCAGAAGGCCGGCCGCTTCAAGGACGAGATCACCCCGGTGACGGTGAAGACCCGCAAGGGCGAGACGGTGGTGAGCGACGATGAATACATCCGCCACGACAGCACGCCCGAGATGATGGCCAAGCTGCGCCCTGCCTTCGCCAAGGACGGCACTGTCACCGCCGGCAATGCCAGCGGCATCAACGACGGCGCCGCCGCCCTGGTGGTGATGAGCGCCGCCGAAGCCGCTCGCCGCGGCCTGACCCCGCTGGCCCGCATCGCGAGCTTCGCCACCGCTGGTGTGGACCCGTCGGTGATGGGCACCGGCCCGATCCCCGCCAGCCGCAAGGCGCTCGAGCGTGCCGGCTGGAAGACCGACGACCTGGACTTGGTTGAAGCCAACGAGGCGTTCGCCGCCCAGGCCTGCGCCGTGAACAAGGACCTCGGCTGGGATCCGGCGCGGGTGAACGTGAACGGCGGCGCCATCGCCATCGGCCACCCGATCGGCGCCTCGGGCGCGCGCGTGCTGGTGACGCTGCTGCACGAGATGGCCCGGCGGGACGCGCACAAGGGCCTCGCCACGCTGTGCATCGGCGGCGGCATGGGTGTCGCCATGTGCCTTGAGCGGTAGCCCCACGATCGAGACGGAGCGGCTAACGCTACGGCCGCCCGTCGAGGCCGATCTGGATGCCTGGGCCGCAATGGTGGCGGATGGCCCGGCCATGCTTCACATGGGCGGCGCCAAACCGCGCGCCGCCGCCTGGCGCGGGCTGGCGCTGATGGCTGGAAGCTGGGCCTTGCGGGGCCACGGCATGTTCTCCGTCATCGAGCGCAGTAGCGGGCGGTGGATCGGCCGGGTTGGTCCCTGGCATCCGGAGGGCTGGCCCGGCACCGAGGTCGGCTGGAGCATCGTGCGAGACTTGTGGGGGCAGGGCTACGCCACCGAAGCGGCCGCGGCATCCATCGAATGGGCGATCGGCGAACTCGGCTGGACGGAGATCGTGCACGTCATCGCGCCGACGAACACGCAATCGGTCGCCGTCGCCCGGCGCCTGGGATCGGCCAATCGCGGCCCGACCCCGCTGCCGGCGCCCTTCGAGGGGGAGGAGGCCGATTTGTGGGGCCAGACGGCGGCGGAGTGGCGTCGTCACAATACCGCGTAACTGCTTATGATCCGCGTTGCGCGAAGCGTTTGATCGGGCAAGGATGACCCCTTCGCTGTCCGGCTCACCGTCGCGAGGACAGCCCAAGAAGAGGGAGGAAATCATGGCACGAGTAGCGTTGGTCACCGGTGGGACGCGCGGGATCGGGGAAGCCATCAGCGTGGCGCTGCATGCCGCCGGGCGTACCGTCGTCGCGAGCTATGTCGGCAACGAGCAAGCGGCAAAGAGCTTTAGCGAGGCCACCGGTATCGCCGTCATCAGGTTCGACGCGGGCGATTTCGCGGCGTGCGAGGGCGCGATCAAACAGATCTCCGAGCAGCATGGCCCGGTGGAGATCCTGGTCAACAACGCCGGCATCACCCGCGACGGCACGATGGCGCGGATGACGCGCGACATGTGGGACGCCGTGATGGATAC
Source organism: uncultured Acetobacteraceae bacterium (assembly GCA_964242215.1). Classification (GTDB taxonomy): domain Bacteria; phylum Pseudomonadota; class Alphaproteobacteria; order Acetobacterales; family Acetobacteraceae; genus LMUY01. The sequence goes on from CAXTCJ010000092.1 coordinate 22,360, forward strand.
CAACCTCGGTTCCTGCTTCAACCTCTGCAAGCTAACGTTCGACGGCATGCGGCAGTCCAAGTTCGGCCGCGTGGTGAATATCGGCTCGATCAACGGGCAGGCCGGGCAGTATGGCCAGGTGAACTACGCCGCCGCGAAATCCGGCATTCACGGCTTCACCAAGGCGCTGGCGCAGGAGGGTGCCCGGTTCGGTATCACCGTCAACGCGATCGCGCCGGGCTATGTGGACACCGAGATGGTGCGCGCCGTTCCGCCGGACGTGCTGACCAAGATCGTGGCGCGCATCCCGATGGGCCGGCTTGGCCATGCCAGCGACATCGCGCGCGGCGTGGTGTTCCTGACCAGCGACGACGGCGATTTCATCACCGGGTCCACCCTGTCGATCAACGGCGGCCAACACATGTACTAAAGCCCGCCGGAGAAAGAACGTCCCCCTCCCCTTGAGGGAAGGGCAATCGCATTTGGCTGATCC
>CAXTCJ010000093.1:0-13262 GCA_964242215.1 uncultured Acetobacteraceae bacterium
GCGCCCAGCGGGCCAGCAATGCCAAGGGGATGACGCCGGCCGACCCGCCGGAGCCGGCCAGGCTATTCACCCGGTCCTCCAGGTTCAGCAGGCACAGGTAGTTCTCCCGTCCCTTGCGCACCACGACCCGGCGGCGGCGCTCGGCCGGGTTGGGATACAGCCGGGCCAGTTCGGTTTCCACCTGGCGCTGCAGATGGCGGGTGTAGGTGCTGATCCACACCGGCGCCCCGTTTCGCTGCGCCCACAGGCTGGCGGGGGCGACGTAGCCGAGGGTCTTGCCGGTGCCGGTCCCCGCCTCGGCCAGCACGGTCGCCGGGTCGCCGCGGGTCTGGCGCGGGGCGAAGGCAGCGGCGGCGGCGGAGGCATAGTCCCCTTGCCCCGGCCGCTGCTCGGCCGCCGGTCCCAGGATGTCGGCGAGCCGGCGGCGGGCATCGGCCGGCAGCACGGGGTGGGCGGCGGGCGGCGGTGGCGGCGCCTCCTCCTCCCACTCGGGCAGCCGTTTCCACACGCGCAAGGCATCGGTCGGCTTGCCGGGACCACCCAGGGCGGCGAGCACATAGGGCGCCCAGGCCCAGCCAGACGCCGCCATCCGGTTCGCCAGGCTGGCCGCATCCGCATTGGCCGGCGTGTCCCGGCCGGCGGCGAGGCGGGCCAGGAGCGTCTCGGCGATGGCGGGGAGCAGGGCGGCCGCGTCCTCCATATCAGCCGGCGGCGGCATGTCGAGGGCGAGTGCCAGGCCGCGGGGTGTGGGCGCGGCCGGACAGGCGGGGCGCACGAAGGCCCACAGTTCCAGCAGGTCGTAGCTCGCGCGGGGCCGCAGGTTCAGGCGGCGCAGCGTGACGGGCGCGTGCACCAGAAGGGGCATGGCGTCGCCCAGCATGGCGGCGATCCTGGCCGGGCTGCCGCTCGCGAGTTCGCCGTCATCGGTCAGGATGCTCGCCCGGCCATGGCCCGCGACGACGGATGCAGTTTGTGGGGTGGCGAGCGGGATCGGCGGCATAACGTGGTATATGTCGCCGGGCGGGTTCGATGCGAGCGGAGGAGGTGGCGATGGGCGACTTGACCGTGACGGGGCTGGATGAGGCGGTGCTGCGGCGGCTGAGCCAGCGGGCTGCGGAGCATGGGCAGAGTGTGGAGGCTGAGGTCAAGCAAGTGCTGACGTCGAGCGTGTTGGCCGGCCAGGAGCCCGCCACCCTCGCGATGTTGGCTGACGCACGGCAACAGACCGCGGCCACCGTCAAATCGAACACTCTGGACCTCATACGAGAGGGCCGTGACGAGCTGGCATGAGGTTTGTCATCGATTGCAGTGTCGCGGTGAAGTGGGTCGTTGATGAAGCCGGCAGCGAAGCCGCAGCGCAACTGCTGCCCCACGAACTGTTCGCGCCGGATTTCGTCTACTTAGAATGTGCAAATGCGCTGTGGAAGCTGAACCAGCGTAAAGAGGCCCACGCGGAGCAAGGCGCGTTCAAGCTGCTCGCGATACGGCAAGTAAACCTACAAACGTTTCCGCTCGCTGATCTCGTCGCCCGTGCACTCGATATCGGCTGCCTGTTACAACACCCGGTCTACGACTGCCTTTACATAGCAGCGGCGGAGACGTGCTTGGCGCGAGTTGTCACTGCTGACGACCGCCTGCTCCGCCGGGTCGCCAAGAGCCCGCTTGCGCACCTCGTAATGCCCCTCTCAGAAGCCACAACCAATTGACCCCACCCGGCGCAATTCCTAGCGTGCGCTCAATGTCCGACACAGTTCGCAACAATATAGCGCTTCCCAAGGCCTGGCCATTCGAGGAGGCCGCCAAGGTCGCTGCCCGTCTCGAGCAGTCGGGCAAGGCCGAGGCGCTGTTCGAAACCGGCTACGGCCCGTCCGGCCTGCCGCATATCGGCACCTTCGGAGAGGTCGCGCGCACCAGTTGGGTGCGGCGGGCGTTCACGACGCTGACGGGTAAGCCGTCCCGCCTGATCGCGTTCAGCGACGACATGGACGGCCTGCGCAAAGTTCCGGACAACGTGCCGAACGGTGCCATGCTGCGCGAGTACCTGGGCAAGCCGCTCACCCGCATACCCGACCCGTTCGGCACCCACGACAGCTTCGGCGCCCACAACAACGCCCGATTGCGCACCTTCCTGGACAGCTTCGGCTTCGAGTACGAGTTCGCCTCCGCCACCGACTACTATGTATCCGGCCGGTTCGACGCCGCCCTGCTCCGCGTCCTGGCGCTGCATGACGAGATCCGGGCCGTCATCCTGCCCACGCTCGGGCCCGACCGACGGGCGACCTATTCGCCGATCCTGCCGATCCACCCCGTTACTGGCCAAGTCATGCAGGTCGTGATCGAGGCGAAGGACCCGGCGGCCGGCACCGTGACCTGGACGGACGAGGCGGGCGAACGGTTCACAACCCCCGTCACCGGGGGCGCCTGCAAGCTGCAGTGGAAGGCGGACTGGGCGATGCGCTGGTTCGCCCTCGGCGTGGATTACGAGATGAGCGGCAAGGACCTGATCGACAGCGTCCGCCTTTCCGGCCGGGTCTGCCAGGTGCTGGGGTCCACCCCGCCCGTGGGCTTCACCTACGAATTGTTCCTGGACGAGCAGGCGCAGAAGATCAGCAAGAGCAAGGGCAACGGGCTCTCGGTCGACGAATGGCTGCGGTATGCGCCGCCGGAGAGCCTGGGGCAGTTCATGTACCACCAGCCGCAACGCGCCAAGCGGCTGTTCTTCGACGTGATCCCGCGCGCGGTGGACGACTACATCGCCAACGTCGCCAAGGGCGGCGACGACCCGGCGAACCCCGCCTGGCACATCGGCGGCGGCCGCATCCCGAACGAAGGCGGCAGCCCGATCCCGTTCACCATGCTGCTGAACCTGGCCAGCGTGGTGAACGCCGATACACCCGACATGCTATGGGGCTTCATCCAGCGCTACCACCCCGGCGCCGGGCCGGAGACGACGCCGTTCCTGGCGCGCCTGGTGGACTACGCCGTGGCCTACTATCGGGACTTCGTGCGCACGGCCAAACACTACCGCGCCGCCACTGACATCGAGAGGGCGGCGCTGACAGACCTCGCCGACACCCTGGCCGCAATGCCCGAGGACAGCACGCCCGAGGCGATCCAGGACGAGGTCTACGCCGTCGGCAAGCGCCACCCGTTCCCGGCTCTTAAGAATTGGTTCGAGTGTTTGTATCAAGTTCTCCTCGGGCAGCAGGAGGGGCCGCGCTTCGGCGGGTTTGTGGCATTGTATGGCGTTGCAGAAACAGTGGCCCTGATACGACGCGCCCTGGCCGGGTCGGCAGCAGCAGCTTGAAGCGCTATCTCCGCCATTTGCCGGCGCTGCTCGGCGTGTTGCTGCTGTTCGGCGCGATCTACGTCGTGCAGCGGGAATTCCGCCACCTCAAGCTCGCCGACATAAAGCTCTCCTTGGCCGCGATCCCGAAAACCGCGCTGGTGATCGCCGCCGCTTGGACGGTGCTGTCCTATGGGGTGCTGACGTTCTACGACCGGCTCGGGACGATCTATGCCGGCCACAAAGTGCGATACCGCCGGGTCGCCTTTGCATCGTTCTGCGCCTATGCGCTGTCGCACAATCTGGGCTTCGCGGCGGTGTCGGGCGCGGCAGTGCGCTACCGGCTGTACTCGCATTGGGGGCTGAGCCCGGTGCAGATCGCCAAGGTGGTGGGCTTCTGCTCGCTCACCTTCGGCCTGGGCGGCCTGGTGCTCGGCGGCTGCATCCTGTTCTTCGAGCCGATGTCGGTGCCGTTCTTCGGCCACGTCCTGCCACTTTGGGCGTTCTACATCATCGGCGCCGCGATGTGGCTGATCGTGGCCGCCTACGTCGTCATCTCCAAGACCGTCGGCACGCTGCGGGTGCGCGGTCACGAGTTCAACCTGCCCGACTGGCGCATGGCCATCGTGCAGGTGGCGCTGGCGTCCGTCGACGTCGCGATCACCGCCGCCATCTTCTATGCGCTGCTGCCGCCGGCACCGGGGCTGACCTATCTACGGTTCCTGGCCTGCTACTTGGCCTCCTACACCGCCGGGTTGATGACCAACCTGCCCGGCGGCATCGGGGTGTTCGACACGGCGATGCTGCTTGGGCTGGAGCCCTATCTGCCAGCCCCCGTCGTACTCGGCGCAATCCTGGTGTTCCGACTGTACTACTATGTGATCCCACTTTTCCTCGCCGGCTCCATGTTCGCCGGCAACGAGATCCTGCTGCGCGGCGGGGCGTTGCTGAAAAGCGGCATGATCGCCCGGAGCGCCGCCAAGGTCGGGCGCATCAGCGAGCCCGATTTCGCAGTCGGCGCCGCCACCGGTACCGTGGCACTGTGCGGTGCCCTGCTCCTCTGCCTGGGCGTACTGAACGACCGGCCCGACTTCACCTGGATCGATCCGGACTTCGCGGACATGGCAGCCAGCGCGGGCCAATTCGTGCCGTCGCTCATCGGGGCGGCGCTGATGGCGCTGGCCGTTGGGCTGTCGCAGCGCGTGACGCTCGCCTGGGGCGCCACCATCGCGTTGCTGCTGATCGCGGCCGGCTACACGGCGGCCCAGGGCACCGATCTGTGGATTGCCGCCGTGCTGGTGTTGTCGGCCATCCTGGTCGCCCCGTTTCGCGACGCCTTCTACCGCGACGCGAGGCTGCTGACCGGCACGCTGCAGGCCGACGTTCTGGTGCCGCTGATCGCCCTGGCGGTCTGCGTCGCCGCGCTTGCCGCCTTCGAACCCCAGGTGCGCCGCCTGTCCGAGAACTCGTGGTGGGAGATCGTGCTCTCCCCCGACCTGCCCAACAGCCTGCGCATGATCATGGCGATGGCGGTCCTGCTCGCGCTGCTGGCGATCTGGCGGCTGCTGCGACCCGGCCACGTCCAGTGGCTCCCCTGGGCTGGCGAGGGCCGGCTACGCTACGCATCGCTCGGCGCCGAACCACCCGCCTGGGCGGACGGCGTGGTCATGGGGGAGGCCGGCCGCTCCGGCATCCCGTTCCGCCGCCTCGGCCGCGTCATGCTCGGGATCGGCGACCCGGCGGGCGCACCGGCGGACCGCATCTCGGCGATCTGGCGTCTGCGGGACTTGGCCGTGCAGGAAGGCATGGACCCGGCGGTCTGGCGCGCTGGCCCCGGGTTGCTAAAGGTCTACGGTGACCTCGGCTTGACCGCGGTGCCGCTCGACGAAGACGGCCAGTTGCTGCCCGAGAACGAGAACGAGGCACCTGCCTCCAACTACTATCTATGCTGCGTCGCCGAGCGCGACCTGGTGACGCTCGCGCCGCAACTTCCCTTCCTGACCGAACCCGGCCAATCCGGTCATGGGCTGGATTACGCCGCCGAGTGAGCCGGCCGCAATACCGCATCGCTTCGCAGCACCAGCAACGTGCCCGTCATTTGCTGGACGGGCTCATCGTTCTGGTTGAACGTCGTTGTCCGCATGACCACCAATCCGCGGTCCGGCTTGGAGCGCGACGGTCGCAGTTCCATGACCTCGTTCACGACGTGGAGTTCATCGCCGGGCCGGACGGGCAGTGACCAGGTGATGTCGTTGATGCGCACGCCGAGGGCACGGCCGCTGACCCCGCCGATGGCGCTGTCCAGCATCAGGCGCATGGTGAGTGATGCCGTGTGCCAGCCACTCGCGACGAGGCTGCCGAACAGGGTATGCTCTGCAGCGTCCTCGTCGGTGTGCTGGGCCTGGGTGTCGAATTGGGCGCCGAACGCCTTGATGGCGCTCGCGTCGATCGAACGGGGGGCCGAGGTGAAGACCTGGCCGACCACGAATTGTTCAAAGCCGGTGACTACCATCGATCGTCCTTCCTCCCGGCCGGCTCCTGCCGGTTGCAAACTTAAGCACGTTCCGAGTTAACGGGCATCTTAACCCGATAGGTGCATGATCGGGTGATGCCCAGCGCCTGCCGCGATCGCGCACTCGCCCGTCGCAACCACACCGGAGTCAGCATTCTTGCCCATCACGACTGGAGAACGCATCAGCGAGGGCCGTCCGCACCCGCTCGGCGCCACATGGGACGGGCTCGGCGTCAACTTCGCCCTGTTCTCGGCCCATGCGGAGAAGGTCGAGCTATGCCTGTTCGACGAGTCGGGCACGCGCGAGATCGAACGCATCGAGCTGCCGGAATACACCGACGAGGTTTTCCACGGCTACCTGCGCGACGCCCGGCCTGGCACCGTCTATGCCTACCGCGTGCATGGCCCGTACGCTCCGGAGGCGGGGCATCGGTTCAATCGGCACAAGCTGCTGCTTGACCCGTACGCCAAGGCGCATGTCGGAAAACTGGAGTGGGACCCGGCGTGCTACGGCTACACCCTTGGCGCCAAGACGGGGGATTTGTCGTTCGACCGGCGGGACAGCGCGCCCTTCATGCCGAAATGCCGCGTGATCGACCCGGCCTATACCTGGGGGCGCGATACCGGTCCCATGGTCCCCTGGGAACGCACGATCCTGTACGAGGCCCACGTCCGCGGCTTCACCAAGCTGCATCCGAAGGTGCCGGAGGAGCTGCGCGGCACCTTCGCCGGCATGGCGACCCCGGCGGTGCTCAACTACATCCGCTCGCTGGGCGTGACCTCGGTCGAACTGCTGCCGGTGCAGACCTTCGTCAACGACGACTACTTGCTGAAGCAGAAGCTGACCAACTACTGGGGCTACAACACGATCGGGTTCTTCGCGCCCGACCCGCGCTACGCCTACAGCCCAGCATTCGCGTTCTCCGAGTTCAAACAGATGGTGGCGCGGTTCCACGACGCCGGGCTCGAGGTGATCCTCGACGTGGTCTACAACCACACCGCCGAAGGTAACGAGAACGGCGCCACGCTATCGTTCCGCGGCATCGATAACCTCAGCTACTATCGTCTGCTGCCCGGCGACAAACGCCGCTACATCAACGACACCGGAACCGGGAACACCATCAACATCGCCCATCCGCGAGTGCTGCAGATGGTCACCGATAGCCTGCGCTACTGGGTGACGGAGATGCACGTGGACGGCTTCCGCTTCGACCTGGCCACGATCCTGGCGCGGGAGGAGCACGGCTTCGACGAGGGCGGCGGCTTCCTCGATACCTGCCGGCAGGACCCGGTGCTGTCCGGCGTGAAGCTGATCGCCGAACCGTGGGACATCGGCCCCGGCGGCTACCAGGTTGGACAGTTCCCACCGGGCTGGGCGGAATGGAATGACAAATTCCGCGACAACACGCGCGCGTTCTGGAAGGCCGCGGCGCCTGCATCGGCGATGGCGGCGCGGCTGTCGGCCTCGGCGGGGGAGTTCAACCGCCGGGGGCGGCGCCCCTGGTCGTCGGTGAACTTCGTCACGGCGCATGACGGGTTCACCCTGAACGACACCGTCAGCTACAACGACAAGCACAACGAGGCGAACGGCGAGGATAATCGCGACGGCCACAGCAACAACCATAGCTGGAACTGTGGCGTGGAAGGCCCAACCGCCGACCCGGCGATCAATGCCATCCGCGCCCGCCAGATCCGCAACATGCTGGCCACGCTGCTGCTCAGCCAGGGCACGCCGATGCTGCTGGCCGGGGATGAGTTCGGCCGGACGCAGGGCGGCAACAACAATGCCTACAACCAAGACAACGAGACGAGTTGGCTAAACTGGTCGATTGACGAGCGCGGCCAGCAGCTGATCAAGTTCGTCCAGGAGCTGACCGGCCTGCGCGACCGTTTCCCGATCCTACGCCGCGGACGCTATCTAACCGGCGAACTCGATCCCGAGTCTGGCGTGCGGGACGTCACCTGGCTGAACGCGCTCGGCCAGGAGATGGGCGGCGCGGACTGGCACGACAGTCATCTGCGCTGCTTCGGCATGCTGCTGGACGGCCGTGCCCGCGCGACCGGTGTGCGACGGGTGTCCGGCGATGCCTCGGTGCTGATCGTGCTGAATGCGCACCACGAGGGTGTGGGGTTCATCCTGCCGGCGATCACCGGCGGCACGGTGTGGCGGCTGGTGTTCGACACGAATGCCCCGAACCATGTCGAGGACGTGGGCGTGGGCGACGAATACGTCGTGACTGGCCGCTCGGTGCTGCTGTTCGAGCGCGTGCAGGACTGGCGCGGCCCCGAACGCCGCCGCCCGCTCCGGCGCCGGGTCACCGACGCGGGGTGAGGCATCATACGACGGCACGGCTCGATCCTCCCCCGCTCTAATTCACGACGACTTCACAGGGTGGGGGGACGCCGGCCCTAGGCGGCGGCCCTCGACGGTTGACTGGACGTCGCCGTCCGGAAGGAGCCGGTCAGGCGATCGAGTTCTGTGATTTCGCTTGCCAGGCTGTGGCTGGCGGCGGTGCTCTGTTCCACCATCGCCGCATTCTGCTGGGTAATCTGATCCATCTGGTTCACCGCCGTGCTGACCTCCCGCAGGCCGCTGGACTGCTCCTGCGCGCTGGCGGCGATCTCACCGACCACGTCGTTGATCTTCCCAACCTCGGCGAGGATCTGCGACAGCGACCGGCCGGTCGCGCCCACGAGATCCACGCCTCGCCCGACCTGCTGGCTGGAGGTGGAGATCAGGGCCTTGATCTCCTTGGCGGCCTGGGCACTGCGCTGGGCAAGGGCACGGACCTCGCTGGCGACTACGGCAAAGCCCCGGCCGGCATCCCCGGCCCGTGCCGCCTCGACGCCCGCGTTCAGGGCCAGCAAGTTGGTCTGGAAGGCGATCTCGTCGATGACGCCGATGATCTGGCTGATTTCCTTGGCGGATTTCTCGATCATCGTCATGGCAGCGACTGCGTCCTGCACCACTTGGCTGGATGCCTGGGCGCCGGCCTGGGTTGCGACGACGATGTCGCGGGCATGGCTCGCAGACTCGGCCGTCTTGCGCACTGTTGTCGTGATCTGCTCCAGGGCAGCCGCAGTTTGCTCCAGACTGGCCGCCTGCTGCTCGGTCCGCCGCGACAGGTCGTCGGCCGCACTGGTGATCTCGCCGGTTCCGGTACGAATGGCGCTGGTCGTCTCGGCGATGGCACCGAGCGTCTTGGCCAGTTGGTCCGCCGTGCGGTTGAAGTCGCTCCGCAGCCGCTCATAGTTCGGCGCGAACGCTTCGGTCAGCCGCACCGTCAGGTCACCACTCGCGAGCCGGTCCATGCCGGCAGCGAGCGCATCCACGACCGCGACCTGCTGTGCGGCGATGCGCGCCGATGCTTCCTCCTGTTGGCCACGGGCTTGATCTGCTTGGTTCCGGCTCGCCTCGGCTGCCGCTTCGATGCGGGCTTTCTCGATCGCCGCATCCTTGAACACCTGCACGGTGGCCGCCATGGCCCGGGTCTCGGCGATGGCGCCGCCATCGGGCAATTCGATATCGGTATTGCCGGTGGCCAAGCTCCGCATCGCGTGCACCAATCGAGCGATCGGGCGAACGACCGAGCGAACGACGAGGGTGGACGCGGCAGCCAGGATCGCCAGTATGCCGATCGCAATGCATCCCAGCGTCAGCGCGGTGGCGCGAAATTCCGTGGTGAGATCGCTGACATACGCTCCGGTCCCGACGGCCAAGTTCCAGGGAGCGTAGTATCGATAGACAGCCAGCTTCGGGGATGCGGTTTGCTCGCCAAGCCGAGGGTACTGGTAGCTAACCGTGGCAATTCCGTCGCGGACAGTGCGGGGAACCACGTCGGCAACGAAGGCGAACCCCGTCGGATCCTTGGATGCCATCGCGTTGGTCCCGACCTGCTTCGGGTTCGGGTGAGCCACGACTTTGCCCGTTGCGACGTCGATGATCGAAATATAGTCGCCGTTGCCATACGTCATCCCGGTGATCTGTACGAACGAGCGGGCCTTGGCTGCGTCCTCGGTCAAGGCGCCGGCGGTGACCAGGGCCCGATTGCTCTCGATGACCTTGACGGCGATCTCGGTAACCACCTGCAGCTCCGCGACGCGGGACTGGCGAGCGGCGTTCCACTGCGACCAAAGCGCCGAGGCGCCGAGCGCCACAAGCCCCAAGCCAAAGAGTGCGGTGAGGGCATAAAGGCGGACCGACAGGCGGTTCAGCGCTGAGACGCGGATCATGAGACCTCGGTGGAGAGAACGCCGCAACCTTGCCGGACAAAGCTGAAGCGTTCGTTACCGACCGCGGCGCGCGCCCCGATCAGACGGTCAGTTCCAGCCCCACCGAGACGATCCGGTTCGGCGGCAAATTGAAGTATTCCACCGGGGTCAGCCCCGTTCGCCCCAGAAATAGGTAGATCCGCCGCAAGCCGCGCCGCCACCAGGGCCAGGTGCCGATCGCGGTGATCTGGGGCAGGAAGAACACCGCCTCGTCGCTCTCGAACGGGGCGCCGCAGGTGAGCGCCTGCGTCAGGTCGGGATTGTGCATGAAGCCGAAGCGGACGACGCCGCGGTAGATCCCGTCCCCTAGATGCTCGACGCTGATGCGCTCGCTGTCCGGAACATGCGGGCGGCCGGTCGTCTCCACGCGGAGCAGCAGCACCTTCTCGTGGCGCACATGGGCGCGGAGCCACTCGTGATGGCCGACCAGCGGGACGGTGTCCGGTGATTCGGTCAGGAACACGGCGCCGCCCTCCTCGCGGTCCTTCCAATCCTTGGCGAGCGCCTGGAACTGCTTCAGCGGCATGGCCCACTCGGCCAGCGCCTGGCGGAAGCGCGAGCGGCCCTGCGTCCAGATGAACAGGATGGCGAACACGAAGCCGCCGATCAGCAGCGGCACCCAGGCGCCGGAGAACAGCTTGGCGAGGTTGGCGCCGAGGAAGGCGCAGTCGATCACCAGGAACAAGCCAGCCAGCGGCACCGACCACAGCAGCGGCCAGCCCCAGACCCGGCGCGTCACGACGAAGAAGGTGATGGAGGTCACCGTCATGGTTCCGATCACCGCCAAGCCATACGCGGAGCCAAGCGCGCTGGACGACCGGAAGCCGAGCACGAGCGCCAGGCATCCGACCATCAGCGCGTAGTTGACGACGGGCATGTAGACCTGGCCGCGCTCCTCCTCCGAGGTGTGGACCACGCCGTAACGGGGCGCGAACCCCATGTTGATCGCCTGCTGGGTGAGCGAGAACGCACCGGAAATGAGCGCCTGCGATGCGATCACCGTGGCGGCGGTGGCGAGCGCCACCATCGGGTAGATCGCCCAATGCGGGATGAGGGCGAAGAACGGGTTGTCCGCCGCCGCCGGGTTCTGCAGCAATTGGGCGCCCTGGCCGAGATAGTTCAGGCCCAGCGCAGGCAGCACGATCAGGTACCAGGCGAGCACGATCGGGCGGCGGCCGAAATGGCCGAGGTCGGCGAACAGCGCCTCGGTGCCGGAGAAACACAGCACGACGGCGCCCAGCACGGCATACCCGGCCCAGCCCTGGCCGAACAGCAGCCGCAAACCGGCCAGCGGGTTGAACGCCGCCAGCACGGCCGGGTGGTGCACGGCGCTGACGATCCCCGCCAACGCGATCGCCGCGAACCACAGCAGCATCACCGGGCCGAACAGCCGCCCTACCTTGGCGGTGCCGAGCCGCTGGACCAGGAACAGCGCCAGCAGGATGCCGACCGAGAGCGGGACGACGTACGTGCCGAACGAGGGGCTCGCGACCTTCAGCCCCTCGACCGCCGACAGGACGGAAATGGCGGGCGTCACCACGCCGTCGCCATACAGCAGGGCCGAGCCGAACAGCACGAGCAGGGTCAGCCAGCTCGGGCGGGCAAATTTCAGCGGCGGGACCTTGGTTCGGATCAGGCCGAGCATGGCCAGCGTGCCGCCCTCCCCGTCATGGTCGGCGCGCAGGATGAAGGTCGCGTATTTCAGGCAGACGACGAGGATGATCGACCAGATTATCAGCGACAGGACTCCGATGATCAGCGCGGGGTCGTGTGCGAACGCCGGGTCGTCGGTGAAGCATTGCTGCACGGCATACAGCGGGCTGGTGCCGATATCGCCGAACACCACTCCGAGCGCCCCCAGGGCCATGACTGGAAGCTTCTTCGACTCGGCCATCAGTATGTCCTTGAGAATCGGGCGACTCGGGTAGCCTCACCAAAGAACGCTGGAGAACCGTTGGTGTCCATCGCGGATTTGCCCGCCCCGTTGCTTGGCGGGGCGGTGTTGCTGGCCGGCGTCGCCATCCTGCTGCTGGCGACCCTCGGCGGCGTGTTGCGGCTACTGGCGGCGGTGCATGCAGCCGGCATCACGTCGCACCAGGGGCTGGAGGCCGCACGCGCCCAGATGCAGGCCGGCGAGCGCGCGCTGTCCGGCCAGATCGACCAGGTCCGGCTGGAGGCGCAGGGGGCGTCCAGCCGGGTGGCGCTGCTGCTGGAGGCCAAGCTGCGGGAGATGGCGGAGGCGAGCAACGCGCGGCTGCTGGCGATCGAGCGGACGGTGGGCGAGCAGCTGCACGCGGCGGTGGAGCAGCAGATGACCGCGAGCTTCGGCCGCGTGGTGGAGCAGTTCGCCGCCATGCAGAAGGCGATGGGTGAGGTTGCCGCGGTGAGCGCCGGGATCGGTGACCTCAAGCGCATCTTCTCGAACGTGAAGACCCGCGGCGGCTGGGGCGAGACGCAGCTGCGCACCCTGCTGGACGATTTGCTGCCGGTGGGCAGCTACGAGAGCAACGTGGCGATCGGCGACGGCCGGGTGGTGGAGTTCGCCGTTCGGATGCCGGGCCAGGGCGACCAGCGGCCGCTGCTGCCGATCGACGCCAAGCTGCCGCTGGCCGATTACGAACGGCTGCTGAACGCGGCCGAGGCCGGTGACGCCGAGGCGGAGCGTGCGGCCCGGCGCGCATTGGAGGCGGCCTTGCGGGTGGAGGCCAGGCGGATCGCCAGCAAGTATATCGCACCGCCGCTGACCACCGAGTTCGCCGTGCTGTACCTGCCCACCGACGGGCTGTATGCCGAGGCCGCCCGGATGCCCGGCCTGGTGGACGATCTCGGCCGCAACGACCGCGTGCTACTGATGGGGCCGGGGCTGCTGCCGGGACTGCTGAGAACGGTGCATTTGGGCTACGTCACCCTGGCGTTGGAGCAGAAGGCCGAGCAGATCGGCCGCCTGCTGGGGGCAACTCGGCAGGAGATGCTGCGGATGGACGAGGTCCTGGAACGCCTTGGCCGCAACGCGGGCACTATGGCCCGCACCATCGAGGACGCGCGAACCCGGACGCGGGTGGTCGCGCGCAAGCTGCGGGACATCGAGGGCCACGACACAGAGGTGGCCGACCCGGTGTGGGACGATCTGCCGCCCGTCACCCCAGCATTTTCGTAGGGTGGGGTGCGCTTTGGCACCCCACCACAAGCACC
>CAXTCJ010000093.1:13362-22807 GCA_964242215.1 uncultured Acetobacteraceae bacterium
TGGAGCAGTCCCGCGGCCTACTTCGCAGGTGCAGGCGCTGCGGCGGCGGGGGCGGCCGGGAGCGGTTCCGGCGAGTGGGACAGCGTGTGCAGATAGTCGATCACGTCCGCACGCTTCTTCGGATCGGCTAGGCCGGCATAGCTCATCTTGGTTCCGGGCGCATACGCGCTGGGCTTCTTCAGCCACTCGTATAGTTCGTCGTACGTCCACGGCCCCTGCTTGCTCCTGAGCGCGGCGGAGTATTCGTAGCCGGGCATGTGCCCATGGATCGCGCCGACGACGCCGTACAGGTTCGGCCCCACGCCCGCCTTGCCGCCCTCGTTGAAGCTGTGGCAGGCGACGCAGCCCTGCTGCTTGGTCAGCGCCTCACCGGCGGCCGGGTCGGCCGAGGCGAGTTCGAACGCGACCGGCGGATCGGCAACCGCGACCGGGGCCGGGCCACCCTCGGTCGGCACGACAATCTTGATGGCGGAGGTTTCCAGGCGACGCGGGTGCACCAGCGAGTCGCCGATCAGCCCCGCGACCATGAAGGTAATCCCGGCCACGAGCACTGCGGCACAGGCTTTGTTGACCTCCAAACTTTCCATGCGGCGACTCCCGGCGACATAACGGGCCCAGTGGACCCCAACGATTTGGCCATGACCCGCGAATAGCAGCAGGCCACGGGCTAAGGCGCAGGGCGTGTAGCATCGCAACGGCAGGGAGGCCACCCGTGGAAAGCGCGGACCGGCAGACGCGCGTTTAGCCGTCGGCCATGCCCGCCAGCGGCCTAGTTGAGACCGATCGCCCCCATGAGTTCCGGCGACGAGACGTCTCCCCCGCCAAGTCCAGCTTGGGTCGACTCGGCGAGCCCCGGGATCGGCAAGTTCGCCTGGAAGGCGCGCAGGTGGTCGACGGCGAGACTCAAATCCACCATGGCCAGTCCGATGGCGATCACGGCCATGAATGGATTGAGTCCGGCCGCGGCCCGGTCGAGCCCCGTAAGATACTTCGGCATTTTGTTTGCACCCGCGTCGGGTTTTCCGACGAGAGACAGCCTGCCAGCGCGGGGTTAGCAGAACGTTAACGCGCGGATTAGCCCAGCAATGCCTCGGTCAGGGTCGCGATCTGAGCTTCCTCGTTGGTCGGGATGACCCAGACCCGGGTGCCGATTTCGGCAGGCCCCTGGTCCGGCCGGTACGCCGCATTGCGCGCCGGGTCGCAGGACACGCCGAGCCATCCCAGCCCGGACGCAATGGACTGCCGGATGTCGGCCTGATGCTCCCCGATTCCGGCCGTGAACACAAAGCCGTCGATCCCGCCCAACATTGCGGCGAGCGCGCCCGCCTCGCGCACCACGCTGTGGGCGAATAGGTCGAGCGCGAAACGCGCCGGCTCCGACCCGCTCGCCGCCAGCTTGCGCGAGTCCGAGCTTTCGCCGCTCACGCCCAGCAGGCCACTGCGATGGTACAGCAGGTCCTCCACGGCGGCCGCGTCCATGCCACGCGCCTGCATCAGCCACAGCATCACGCCGGGGTCCAGCCGGCCGGGGCGGGTCCCCATCATCACGCCGTCCAGCGCGGTCATCCCCATGGTGGTGTCGATGCTGCGGCCCTCGTGCAACGCGCAAAGGCTGGCACCGGAGCCGAGATGGGCCACGATCACCCGGCCGCGCGCCAAGGCCGGCGCTACCTCCGCCAGCCGCCCGGCGATGAACTGGTAGCTGATACCGTGGAAGCCGTAGCGGCGGGCGCCGATCTCGCGGGGCAGCGGCACGGCCTTCGCCAGGTCGCTCATCGTCGTGTGGAAGCTGGTGTCGAAGCACGCGACTTGCGGCAGGCCCGGCCGCGCCTCGGTCACTGCCCGGATCGCCGCCAAATTGTGCGGCTGGTGCAGCGGCGCGAGCGGCACGAGCGCCTCCAGTTCGGCGAGCACCGCGTCGTCGATGCGGACCGGCTCCGCGCGATCGCCGCCATGCACGATCCGGTGGCCCACGGCGGCCACCGGGCCGGCGCCGTCATGCGCGTCGATCCACGTCAGCAGTTCGTGCAGGCCCGCAGCCTCGATGCCGTGCGGCCACGCCTCGTCGGTGTCGCCGGCCTGCAGCTTGCCGTCGGAGATCTGGCCGTGCAGCACCGGTTGCGCACCCGGGTGGAAGGCGGCGAACTTCAGGCTGCTGCTGCCGGCGTTGAGCGTTAGGTACAGCCTATCGCGCGCACCGCTCACGCCGCGGGCCACTTCCAATCACGGATCTCCGGCATATCCACGCCGTACTCGCACACGTAGCGGTGGTGCTCGGTCAGCTTGTCGCGCAAGGTCTGCTTGGCATAGGCGGCCGAGGGGCCTAGCGACGGCACACTCTCGATTACCGCCTCCGCCAGATGGAAGCGGTCGAGTTCGTTGCGCACCACCATGTCGAAGGTGGTGGTGGTGGAGCCCTCCTCCATGTAGCCGTGCACGTGCATGTTGGCATGATTGGTGCGCTTGTAGGCGAGGTGGTGGATCAACGCCGGGTAGCCGTGGTACGCGAAGATCACCGGCTTGTCCTTGGTGAACAGCGCATCGAACTGGTGATCCGCCAGCCCGTGCGGATGATCCGCGGGGCGCTGCAAGGTCATGATATCCACCACGTTGACGACGCGGATCTTCAGCTTCGGCAGCATCGTCCGCAGCAGGTCCACGGCCGCCAGCGTCTCGAGCGTCGGCACGTCGCCGGCGCAGGCCATCACCACGTCCGGCTCGCTCAGCCCGTCCTCGCCGGCGTCGTTGCTGGCCCACGCCCAGATGCCGATGCCCGCCGTGCAATGCGTGATCGCGGCGTCCATGCTCAGCCATTGCGGCGACGGCGCCTTGCCGGCCACGATCACGTTGATGCGGTCCCAGCTGCGCAGGCAGTGATCGGTGACATAAAGCAGCGTGTTCGCGTCGGGTGGGAAATACACGCGCACGATCGCGGCCTTCTTGGTCACCACGTGGTCCACGAAGCCCGGATCCTGGTGGCTGAAGCCGTTATGGTCCTGCTGCCAGACGTGGGACGTCAGCAGGTAGTTCAGCGACGCGATCGGCCGGCGCCATTCCACCTCGCGCGATGTCTTCAACCACTTGGCGTGCTGGTTGAACATCGAGTCGACGATGTGGATGAACGCCTCGTAGCACGAGAACAGGCCGTGGCGACCGGTCAGCAGATAGCCCTCCAGCCAGCCCTGGCAGGTGTGCTCGCTTAGGATCTCCATAACCCGGCCATACGGCGCGAGGTGTGAGTCCTCCGGAACCATCTCGGCATCCCAGGCCCGCTCCGTCACTTCGAACAGGGCGGACAGGCGGTTGGAGTCGGTCTCGTCCGGGCCCATCACGCGGAAATTCTTGCTGGCCGCGTTGTCCCGCATCACGTCGCGCAGGAAGGCGCCCATCACCCGCGTCGCCTCCGCATCGACGGCACCCGGCGAGGGCACGTCGACGGCAAGTGCGGTGAAATCCGGCATCCGCAGCGGCCGCATCAGCACGCCGCCATTGGCGTGCGGATTGGCCCCCATCCGGCGTTCGCCCTCGGGTGCCAGCGCGGCGATCTCGGGCAGCAGGCGGCCGGCTTCGTCGAACAGCTCCTCCGGCTTGTAGCTGCGCATCCAGTCTTCGAGCAGTTGCAGGTGGCCGGGCTTGGTCACGTCGGCGATCGGCACCTGATGCGAACGCCACGAGCCCTCGGTCTTCTTGCCGTCGACTTCCTTCGGCCCGGTCCAGCCCTTGAGGCTGCGCAGCACGATCATCGGCCAGATCGGGCGGCGGGGGCCGGTGCCGTCGCGGGCGGCTTGCTGGATTGCCTTAATTTGCGCGAACACGTCGTCCATCGCCGCGGCCATCTTCGGGTGCATCACCGCCGGGTCGTCACCCTCGACGAACACGGGGGCGTAGCCGTAGCCGCGGAGCAGTGCGTCCAGCTCGTCGTGGCTGATGCGGGCGAGCAATGTGGGGTTAGCGATCTTGTAACCGTTGAGGTGCAGGATCGGCAGCACCGCGCCATCGGTGGCCGGGTTGAGGAACTTGTTGCTGTGCCACGACGTCGCGAGTGGCCCGGTTTCCGCCTCGCCGTCGCCGATCACGCAGGCGACGATCAACGCGGGGTTGTCGAACACCGCCCCATAGGCGTGCGATAGCGAATAGCCGAGTTCCCCGCCCTCGTGGATCGAGCCCGGCGTTTCCGGCGCGGCGTGGCTGGGGATGCCGCCGGGGAAGGAGAACTGGCGGAACAGCTTGTGCATGCCCTCGGCGTCCTGCGACACGTCGGGGTAGATCTCGCTGTAGGTGCCTTCCAGGTAGGTGTTGGCCACCACGCCCGGCGCGCCATGGCCCGGCCCGGCGATGAACAGCACGTTCAGGTCGTGTGCCTTGATCACTCGGTTGAGGTGAACGTAGATGAAGTTCAGCCCTGGCACCGTGCCGAAATGACCAAGTAGCCGCTTCTTCACATGGTCGAGTTCGAGCCGTTCGCGCAGCAATGGATTGGCCAGCAGGTAGACCTGTCCCACCGACAGATAGTTGGCGGCCCGCCAATACGCGTTCATGAGTTCGAACTCGGCAGACGGACTCTGGTCCGGTCGCGACATGGCGGAGCTCACTTTCTGCGTGGCCGGAGCCATCTATAGGCCGGCACAGCGCGTCAATAGCACGGGCCGCACTCGACTCCATGTTTTGATAGCCCCGCGACCTTCCGACGGAACAAGCTTCACAAAGCCGTCATAGACTGGAATGTTCGCGCTGCAGCACGACGCTGCCGGGGAGCATCGTGGGGATCGAGGACGAGGAGGCACGGCCCGGACGCCTAATGGCGGCCGAGATCGCCGAGCAGCCAGGCCTGTGGCAAGCGGCCCTGACGCGTCGCAACGAGGCGACGGCGATCGCCCGTGCCATTGCCGCGCGCCGCCCGCGGTTCGTGCTGCTGGCGGCCCGCGGCACGTCGGATCATGCGGCGCTGTATGCGAAATACCTGGTCGAGATCCTGCACCGCCTTCCGGCCGGGCTGGTGTCGCCCTCGACCATGACGGCGTACGGGGCCGAGCCCGATTTGCGGGACGTGCTGTTGATCGCGATCAGCCAGTCCGGCGGCTCGCCCGATCTGTTGCGCACCATCGAGGTCGGCCGCCACGGCGGTGCCACGACGCTGGCGGTGACCAACGCACCCGAGTCGCCGCTGGCCCGCGCCGCGGAGCTGCATTTCGCGGTGGGGGCCGGGGCGGAACGCGCAGTGGCCGCGACCAAGTCCTACACAGCCCAGCTGCTCGCACTGTATCTGGTGCTCGATGCGCTCCGTGGTGGGACGGGCGCCGCGGCCGAGTCGCTGCCGGACCGCGGTCATGCGGTTTTGGCGGCGGCCGAGCGGGTCATGCCGGGTCAGGCGGCACGCTACCGGTTCGCGCAACGGATGGTGGTGACCGGGCGGGGCTACGCCTACCCCACGGCGCGGGAGGCGGCGCTCAAGCTGATGGAGACCAGCTACGTCGCCGCCCAGGCTTTTTCGGGCGCCGACCTGTTGCACGGGCCGCTGGCCATGCTGGACGCGCAGGTCCCCGTGCTTGCCATCGTGCCCGAGGGGATTGCCGGAGCAGCAATGGCGGCAGTGCTGCCGCGAGTGCGCCAAACGGGGGCGGAGGTGTTCGTCGTCGGCCATCAGCCCGGTGCCGGTCTCAGGCTTCCGGAGGGCACGGCGGAGGAGTTGTCGCCGCTGCTGGAGATCTTGCCGTTCCAACTTCTGGCGTTGCACCTCGCCATCGCGCGCGGTGAGAACCCCGACGCGCCACGTGGCCTGCACAAGATCACGCGGACGCTGTGACCCTCGCCGTGCTCGCCATCGACCTGGGCAAGACCGGCTGCCGGGCGGCGCTATGGGTCGGCGGACAGCGGGCGGATGCGCAAGGTCCGGGGGCGCCCGGCCTCGCATCCCCGCACGGCGCCGAGCTGGCGGAAGCCGCGATCCTGGCCGTCGGCAGCCCCTTGCTGCGAGACGCTGGCCTGGACCGCATCGGCGTAGTTAGCGCCGGTGTCGCGGGTGCGATGGCGGCTCCGGATGCGGCGCGCGACCTGGCGCGGCGGCTCTGCGACGCCTTGCCATCGGCGAGTGCAGTGGTGACGAGCGATGCCGTGACATCGCACGCGGGGGCCTTGGGCGGACGACCCGGTGTTGTCCTCGCGGCCGGCACCGGGGCCGTGGCGATCGCGGTGGCGGCGGATGGGGCGCTGCGCCGCACCGACGGATGGGGGCCTTGGCTGGGCGACGAGGGCGGCGGCGCATGGATCGGCCTGCGCGGGCTGCGAGCGGCGTTGCGTGCGGCGGACGGGCGCGGCCCGGCAACCCTGCTCCAGACAGCGGCCGAGGCGCTCTTCGGCCCACTCGCCGGTCTCGCCGCCCTCGTGGAAGGGCATGACAGCCCGGCACGCCTGGCCGCCAGCTTCGCCCCCGCCGTCGCCCAGGCGGCCGAGGCGGGCGATGGCGTCGCGATCACGCTGCTGCAACGAGCCGCCGACGCCCTGGCCGCGACCGTCCGGGCCGCGGCGGGCACGCAAACCAGCGCCGTTGCGATCACCGGCGGCCTGTCCCAGCTCGGACCCGCTTTGCTCGACCCACTGCGGCGGGCGTTGGGGGCCGGGCTGACGCTCGTGCCGCCGGCGGGGACGGCCCTGGACGGCGCCCGATATCTCGCCCTGCGCTGCGACACCCTGCACGAACGCCTGATAATCCGCGCCAACTCTCGCCTGAAGGAACCGGAATGCGCCTGCTCGACCTGATCGTGATCGTCGTCTACCTCGTCGCCATCGCCGCCATAGGGCTGCGGCTGTCGGGGCGGCAGCAGAGCGCCACCGCATATTTCGTGGGCGAGCGGGACTTGCCGTGGTGGGCGGTGTGCTTCTCGGTCGTGGCGACGGAAACCAGCACGCTCACCGTCATCTCGGTGCCCGGCGTCGCGTATATGGGCGCGTTCGGCTTCGTGGAGCTGGCGATCGGCTACCTGGTGGGCCGGTCGCTGGTCGCCTGGCTGCTGCTGCCGCTGTACATGCGCGGCGGGTTCGTCAGCGCCTACCAGTATCTGGGGCAGCGCTTCGGCCCAGGGCTGCAGGGCGTGGCATCGGTGACCTTCCTCGGCACGCGGCTGCTGGCGGAGGGCGTACGCCTGTTCGCCTCCGCCATCCCGATCAAACTGCTGTTCGACGCGATCGGCTTGCCCATCAGCTTCATCACGATCATCGCCGTGATCTCGCTGCTGACGCTCCTGTACACCTATGTCGGCGGCATCCGCGCGGTGATCTGGACGGACGCGATCCAGATGTCGATCTATGTCGGCGGGGCGGCGATCTGCGTGCTGGTGCTGCTGGGCGAAGTGGGGCTGGGCGGGATAGGCCAAGCCTACGCCGCCGGCAAGTTCCAGGTGTTGAACTTCACCGCGCCGATGCTGACCAGCCCGTTCAACGCCGTCGCCGCGATCGTCGGTGGCGCGGTGTTCGGCATGGCGTCGCACGGGACGGACCAGCTGATGGTGCAACGCGTGCTCGCTTGCCGCACCTTGGCCGACGGGCGGCGCGCGATGGTGGGCAGCGCGGTCGTGGTCGGCATCCAATTCGCGCTGTTCTCGCTGATCGGTGCGCTGCTCTGGGTGCATCTGGGTGGCAAGACGCCGGCGCAGATGGGCCTGCGCTCGTCGGACGATCTGTTCCCGCGCTTCATCCTCGACGAGTTGCCGCCGGGCCTGTCCGGCCTGCTGATCGCGGGCATCCTGTCGGCGACGATGGGCTCGTTGTCGTCGGCGCTGAACTCGATGGCGAACTCGACGGTGGCCGACCTGTTGCGCAACGTCGTCCGCAGCGCCGATGGGCTGAAGGTGTCGCGGTTGCTGACCGTGATCTGGGCGGTGGTGATGGCGGTGTTCGCCAGCCTGTTCACCGACACCCACAGCCAGGTCGTGCTGCTCGGGCTGGGCATCGCCGCCTACACCTATGGGTCGCTGTTGGGCGCGTTCCTGCTGGGCTTGGCGATCCCCCGGGCCAACCAGCGCGATGCCGTCGTGGCCTTCCTGGCGACGCTCGTGGTGATGACCTACGTCGTGCGCAGCTACACCATTGCCTTCACCTGGTACGTTCCGATGGGTGTCGTGGTGTCGCTGGTGGTGGGCGGCTTGCTATCCCTCACCCACCCCGCCGAAATCCGGGCGGCGGACCCGGCCGTGTTGAGCTAGCCGCATGGAACCGGTTTGGGCCATCGGGCTGATGACGGGCACCGTGCTCGACGGGATGATCGATATCGCAATGCTCCGCACCGACGGCGAGAGCGTTGCGGAGTTCGGCCCCTGGACGCTCGCCCCCTACCCGCCCGAGGTGCGAACCCTGCTCGCCCGCGCCCTGGCCGAGGCGCTGCAATGGCAGTTCACCGGCCCCGAGCCCGCCGTCTTCCGCGAGGCGGAACAGGCCCTGACACGCGGGCAGTCCGAGGCGGTGACGTCCTTTCTCACCGCCCAAGGCATCGACCCGGCGTCGGTGGCCGTGATCGGCTTTCACGGCCAGACCGTCCTGCACCGCCCCCCGATACCGGGGCAGCCCGGTGACACGCGCCAGCTCGGCGACGGAGCTTTGATGGCGGCGCTGACCGGCATAGACGTGGTGCATGATTTCCGCACCGCCGACGTCCGCGCCGGCGGCCAGGGCGCGCCGCTCTCCGCCAGCTATCACGCAGCGCTGCTGCAGAGCCTGGGTACGCCGGCGACCACCGCCGTGCTCAACCTGGGTGGCGTTGCGAACGTGACCTGGCGGGGGTCGGACGGGACGCTCGCCGCCTTCGACACCGGGCCGGCCAACGCGCCGCTGAACGACTGGGTGGAGCAGGCAACCGGCATCGGCATGGACCGCGACGGCACGCTCGCACAGCGGGGCCAGGTGGACGAGGCGCGGCTGACCCGCCTGCTTGACCATGCGTGGCTGGCCGCCCCGTATCCGAAGTCGCTCGACCGTTACAGCTTCCGCGCCACCATGGCCGACGGGCTGAGCCTGGAGGACGGTGCAGCCACCCTCACCGCCTTCACCGCCGCCTGCGTCGGCCGCGGGCTGGATCTGCTGCCGGAGCGCCCCACCCGGCTGATCGTCTGCGGCGGCGGGCGCAAGAACCCCGCGATCATGGACGCGCTGCGCAGCCGGGCGGGGGTGGAGCCGATCATGGCGGAAGCAGTGGGCTGGCGCGGCGATGCGGTCGAGGCGGAGTGTTTCGCGTTGCTCGCGGTGCGCACCCTGCGCGGCCTGCCGATTAGCTTCCCCACCACGACGGGTGTACCGGCACCGATGACGGGCGGACAGCTTTCCCACCGTCATGCCAGGGCTTGACTTTACCGTCATGCCAGGGCTTGACCCTGGTATCCACGGCGCTCCGCAAACGCCGGCCCGGCCGTGGTGCATGCGAAGGTGCCAAACACTCGTCTGACGTCACCAGCCCAAC
>CAXTCJ010000094.1:0-20155 GCA_964242215.1 uncultured Acetobacteraceae bacterium
CAGGGCCAGTTGAAGCTGGACGAGGTGTCCGGCGGCAGCCCGTACGGCGCCACCACGATTGCTGCCGGCGACGGCTCGCGCAAGCCGAGCGAGAACGAGCTCGCCGGCGCCCGTTTCCAGGGCCGCCACGTGGCCGAGGTCACCGCCAAACTGTTCGGCTGAACGCTTGTTCTCCCTCTCCCCTTGCGGGAGAGGGTCGGGGTGAGGGGTGGTTACGCCACTAAATTCGTGCCGGGGGCTTACCCCTCCCCCCGGCCCCCTCCCTCAAGGGGAGGGGGAGAGGGCGTTGCACTGGGGGGGATTTTTGTGCGGCAATGGGCTCAACGCAAAACAGGAACCGCCATGCAGCCGCCGATCCACCTCCGCGCCCCTAGCTGGCTCAGCGAATTCCAGTCGTTCATACTACGCGGCAACGTGGTGGACCTGGCCGTCGGCATCATCATCGGTGCCGCGTTCACCACCATCGTGAACAGCCTGGTGAAGGACATCTTCACGCCTTTGCTCGGTCTGCTGATCGGCGGCATCGATTTCAGCAACTTCTTCGTCACCCTGCGCGGCCCCGTGCAGCCGACGCTGGACGCGGCGCAAAAAGCCGGGGCGGTGACGCTTAACATCGGCGTGTTCCTCAACGCCGTCATCCAATTCGTGATCGTGGCATTCGCCATCTTCTGGCTGGTCAAGGCCGTCAGCCGGCTGCAGCGCAAGGACGCCTTCGCCCCGGCGGCACCGACGACGTCCGAAAAGTTGCTGGCCGAGATCCGGGATGCCCTGGTAGCCCGGCCGCCCGCTCATTAGCTCTCGCAGCCGGCCTGGCGGAGCACCGCTTCCACCGCTTCGGGGGGCACATCGGCGGCGGTGAACGCCTCGCCGATGCCGCGCGCCAACACGAAATGCAGCTGGCCGTCGCGCATCTTCTTGTCGCGCTGCATCAGGCCCATCAACCGGCTCGCCGAAAACCGGCGGTTCAGCATGCCGAGCTCCGCAGGCAGGCCGACCGAGGCGAGATGCGCCTCCACCCGCACGCCCACCGCCGGGTCGCAATAGCCCAGAGCCGCGGATAGCCGGAAGGCCAGCCCGAGCCCAACCGCCACCGCCTCGCCATGCAGAACGGCGCCGTAGCCGCACTCCGCCTCGATGGCGTGGCCAAAGGTGTGGCCGAGATTGAGCAACGCACGACCATTGCTGGGCCGCTCCTCGCGCTCATCATCGCCCACCACGGCGGCCTTGAACGCGCAGGCCCGCAGCACGGCCTCGGCCTGGGCGTCCCGATCGTCGCCTACGATCCGGGCGCCGGCCTGCTCGCACCAGTCGTAGAACCCGGCATCACCGATCAGCCCGGCTTTCACCACCTCGGCATAGCCGGCCCGCTTCTCGCGCGGTGGCAGCGTCGCCAGGGTGGCGGTGTCCGCGATCACCATGCGGGGCGGGTAGAACGCGCCGAGCAGATTCTTGCCACGGGCGGAGTTGATCCCGGTCTTGCCGCCGACGCTCGAGTCCACCTGGGCCAGCAAGGTCGTCGGCAGTTGCACGAAGGGCAGGCCGCGCAGGGCGACCGCGGCGGCAAATCCCGCCAGATCGCCGACCACGCCGCCGCCGAGCGCCAGGACCGCCGTCCGCCGTTCGACGCCGGTGGCCAGCAGCGACTCGACCAATTCGGTGAACGAGGCCAGAGATTTGGACGTCTCGCCGGGCGCCACCACCAGTTGCTGGGTCTCGAACCCCGCCTCGTGCAGTCCGTCCGCCAAGGTCTGGGCGTGCAACGGGGCGACATTGGTGTCGGTGATCACGACCACCCGCTTCTGCGGCAGCACGGGTGCCAGCAGGGCCCCGGCGCGACGCAACACACCGTCGCCGACCACCACGTCGTAGAACCCGGCGCTGGTTCGCACCGGCAGCCGGTGCGGCGGCTTCCATGCGGCAAGGGCGGTCGCCACGCGGCCCATGGTCTGGTCGGGCGTATCGTCGGCGCAGTCCACGATGATGTCGGCCTCCGCATAGATGGGGTAGCGCTGCTCCATCAGCGCCCGCAAGGTGTCCGCCGGGTCGCCTTTGGCCAGCAGCGGGCGATTGCGGCGCAGCGAGACCCGGCGCAGCAGCACGGGCAACGGGGCTCGCAGCCAGATGGACGTGCCGCGCGCCCGAATAGCCGCCCGAGTCGCAGCGTCCATGAACGCGCCGCCGCCGGTGGCGAGCACGATCGGCGGCCCCTCCAACAGCCGGCGCAGCACACGGCGTTCGCCGGCGCGGAAATGCGCCTCGCCGAACTGGCTGAACAACTCGGGCACGCTGCGCCCCGCCGCGGCCTCAATTTCAGCGTCCGAATCGCGGAATTCCATCCGCAAATGCGCTGCCAGCCGCCGGCCGATGACGGATTTGCCCGCACCCATCAGGCCGACGAGCACAATGCTCCGGCCCGTCCCGGGGGAGACTGTTCGATTGGGCAACGGTCCCGTCAGGCCGGACGGACGACCGGCAAGCGCGGTGTTGCGTGTCATGGCCCCCGACGCTAGCACAGGCCGGTTGTTCACGGCCAAGGGTGGCGAATGCGCCAAATCTTTCTCATCGTCATCCTGGCGCTCGTTGTGCTGGGCGCCGTCGGCGTCCTGATGCTCGGCGCCTTTCCACCACATCAAACCGCGCAGCCCATCGCCCACACGCTGCCGAACGATCGCTTCGGAACGCACTGAACCGTGGACCGCCACGCGGAGGCATTCCTCGAGATGCTGTCCGCGGAACGGGGCGCTGCCCGCAATACGCTGGCTGCCTATGCCGCCGACCTGGCTGACTTTGCCGGTTTCGCCGCGGCGCAGGGCGAGGCGTCGGAGTCGGCCTCCACCGACACGCTGCGCCAGTACATGGCGGGACTGAATGCGGCGGGCTTGTCAGCGCGGACGGCGGCGCGGCGGCTGTCGTGCCTGCGCCAGTTCAACCGTTTCCTGCTGCGCGAGGGCGTCCGGAGCAACGATCCGACGCAGACCCTCGATTCGCCACGTATGCCCAGTTCGCTGCCGAAATATCTCAGCGAGGCAGAACTGGCCGCGCTGCTCGCAGCCGCCGCAGACCGGCCGGGCCGCGCCGGGTTAGTGGCGGTGGCGGCGCTCGAGCTGCTCTATGTGACCGGGCTGCGGGTGTCGGAGCTGCTGGCACTGCGGCGAACCGCCCTGGCGAATGGTGCCGCGATGCTGGCCGTTCGGGGCAAGGGCGGCCGGGAGCGGCTCGTGCCTCTCGGCGGGGCGGCGCGGGAGGCGGCCGCTGCGATGATGATGCAGGATGCCGACAGCCCCTGGTTGTTTCCGGGGCGGGACAAGCGGCGCGCCATGACCCGGCAGGGGTTCGCGCTGCTGCTTAAGCCGCTTGCCGCCGCGGCGGGCATCGACCCGGCGCGGGTTTCGCCCCACGTGCTGCGTCATTCCTTCGCATCGCACATGCTCGCGCATGGCGCCGATCTGCGGAGTCTGCAGATGCTGCTGGGACACGCCGACATCTCGACCACGCAGATCTACACCCACGTGCAGCCCGAGCGGCTGCAAAGGCTGGTGGAGGCCCATCACCCGCTGGCACGGCCCGCCGGGCGTCGCACGTCCGGCTGAAGCCGCCTATGATCGCCGGGCCAATCAGCGAGGGAACGAGGCACAATGCTCGAGATCGACACGCCGGCCGGGATGGACGCCTATGTCGGCAAGGAGTTGGGGCACAGCGACTGGATTACGGTCACCCAGGAGATGATCGACAAATTCGCCGATGCTACGGGTGATCACCAATGGATCCACGTCGACATCGCGCGCGCCAAGACGGACATGCCTGGCGGCACGACGATCGCGCATGGCTTCCTAACCTTGTCGCTGCTGCCGGCCTTGACCGCGACGGTATACCGCATCCGCCAGCGCCAGCGGGGCGTGAACTATGGCTCCAACCGCGTGCGCTTCACCAATCCGGTTCCGTCCGGTTCGGAGGTCAGGGCCCATCTGAAGCTGAAGGCGTCCGAGCCGGTGGAGGGCGGCCGCCGCCTGATTGCCGAGGCTACGGTCGAGATTAAGGGGATAACCCGCCCTGCCCTGGTCGCCGAGACGATCACGGTCGTCTACGGGTAAACGCGTCGTCGCAGTTGCCATAAAATGCAAAGGCCACGGACCGAACGATTTCTCGCCCGATCCGTGGCCCTTGCGGAGCCAAGTGGTAGTGGCGGTTAGACCACCTTGATCGTCGCCGTGAGGGTCGCTGTCGACACGTTGCTGAACGTGACCTGCGAGCCGTCGCTGAGCACCAGCACCGAGCCAGCCGCGTTCCCGGCAGCTGCCGTAATGTTGTAGCCAGCGTAGCCGTGAACGTCGATCGCGCTGCCGGCGCCGAGGTTGTTGACCGTGACCTGGCCGGTCGCGACGTTCGCGTCCTTGATGAACTCGAGCGTATCGACCTGAGCGCTGCCGTTCAGCGTGATGTTGCCAGCGGACGTGTCGATGTTGAACGTCTCGGAGCCCGTGCCGCCCGTAACCGAGGTGCTGCCCGTGCCAGCGAGCGTGATCGAGCTGGTGCCCGCGCCCGTCACGGTGTCGACCACACCGGCCTTCGAACCGTTGATGAAGGCGAGCGTCGTCGACGCCGTCATCGAGATGTTGTCGATGCCGCTCGCGGCAGCCGTGATCGTGCTCGGACCACCGACCAGGACGGCATCGCTACCGTTGCTGGTCAGGTTGTTGGCCGCACCGTTGAGGATGACGACGTCATTGCCGCCGACCCCGGTGGTGAACGCGTTGACGCCAGCAAGGCCAAGCAGCTGGTTCGGACCGGCGCCCGTGACCGCCAGCAAACCGCCGGACGGGTTGTTGTTCTCGATGGTGGCGCTGGAGTTGTCGGCGGCAACAACCTGCGAGAATGGGGCCGCGCCGGTGAAGTAGCTCTCGTTCGGGCCGTCCAGAACGACGTTGGACAGAGCAACACCCGCCACGCCGGTGAGCGACGTTCCGGCGCCAATCGCGACCGTCGTGCCCGTGGTGATCAGGCCACCCGCGCCCGTGACGAGTGTAGCGGTTGCTCCGGTCGCCGACGCGATGATCTGCTGCGCCAGGGTAATCTGTGCCGGTGTAGAGCCGAGGAAGGAGAAAGAGGTACCGCTAATTGAGCCGGTAACTGTCACAGCCGCCATGGGGAAGACCTCTCGTTAAAACCTGTTAACCGCTCTTACCGCGGCGCACCACGACGAGGCAAGCGTCAATGTGCGTTCAACCCTGAACTAAGTGTTATCCCTCGAAGCGGCGCGTATTTGAGCATTAGGGAACCACTTCGCGGCCGAATGGAGCATTGACGGAACACGTTAAGTGAAGGGTTTCGTGACATCTCAACTTAGGCGGTCGAGACTGACGCTACTGCATGGGTTTGTTGCTCGAAAGACGCAGAGGAGGTGCTTCTTGCCATCAAATCGCCTTAGAACCGCGGTCAGGCCGAAAGTGTACCGTCCACCACAAGAACCAGACGTATTACAAAGTGGATACTTACACGGACGGTTTTGTCGGATTTTAAGCAGGCTGATGACGCTGGTTGCCGAATTAACGAGCGCTCGTGTCCACGTTAATCGAACGTTATTGTCTGCTTTATCAAACTCCCGCCGCCGAAATATGGCGCAGCAAACTGGTCCGGAGTGCACATCATGAACGGCCGACTCGCGGGGCAGACCGCGATCATCACCGGTGCGGGTAGTGGCATCGGACGCGCCACGGCGGCGCTGTTCGCGCGCGAGGGCGCCCAAGTCCTGATCGTAGACCGGGACCACGCGGCCCTCGCGACGACCAAGTCCCTGATGGTGGCAGGCGGGACCACTCCCGTGATGGCCGTGGGTGACGCCGGCGACGAGGCCGACGTCGCGCGCTTCATCGGCCAGGCCCTGGCCGAATGGGGCGTGATCGACGCTCTATATGCCAATGCCGGCATCAGCGGCGGCATGGTGCCATTCCTGGAAAACACCGCCGCGCTGTGGATGGACGTCCTGCGGATCAACCTGCTCGGACCATTCCTGGCGATCCAGGCTGTAGCGCCGCACATGGTAGCGCGGGGGCGGGGCTCTATTATCTGCACCGCGTCAGTCGCCGGCTTGCGGGCCAACGCTGCCGGCGCGCCTTACAGTGCCAGCAAGGCGGGCGTGATCAGCCTGGTGCAAACCGCCGCGGACGCGCTGGCTGGAACGGGCGTGCGGGTGAATGCCATCTGCCCAGGCCTCATCGAGACCGGCATGACAGCGCCGATGTTCGAACGGGCGCGTGCGAAGGGGACAGAAGCGAAGATTGGGCAACTGAACCCACTTCGGCGGGCAGGTGGGCCGGAGGAGATCGCCGGCGCCGCCTTGTTCCTGGCGAGCGCCGACTCCTCATACGTCAATGGCCAAGCGATCGCGGTGGATGGGGGCCTGTCCAGCACCCACCCATTCGCGTCCCGCCGCAGCTAGCTGGCGGTTCCGGGTGCCGACATCTTGCGGTGCAGTTCGGCCGTAACCCCGGCCGGCAGGATGTTCGCAATCGCCGATTGCAGCTTGTTGTGCCAGCCGGTCACCACGTCGCCCTCACCCTTCATCATGGCGGAGAAGCCCTTCTCCGCCACCATCGCCGGGTCGTCCTTCTTCGCCGTGCCGACCTTGGTGTCCATCATGTCGGCCGTCTCAAAGAAATCGGTCTCGGTGGCACCTGGCATCAGGCACGTGACGGTGACGCCACTTCCCATCAGCTCGTGCCGGAGCGCGAACGAGAAGCTGTCCAGGAATGCCTTCGATCCGTTGTAGACCGCCTGGTAGGTCCCCGGCATGAACCCGGCGATCGACCCGGTGATCAGGATGCGGCCTTCACCGCTGCCCCGCATGTCGCGCGCCACCTTCTGCACCAGAAGCAGGGTGCCGGTGATGTTGGTGTCGACCACCTTGCGCCACGCCGCCGGGTCCTGGTCCAGGAAGCCACGGCCCAGCCCGCGCCCGGCGTTGGCGAGCAACGCCGCCACTTTGCGCTCGCCGATCGCGGCATAGAGTTTGTTCACGCCCTCGTCGCCGGACAGATCCGCCTGGACGGCGTCGACCTGCGCGTCGCTGTTGCGTAGCGCGGCCGCGGCGTCCTCGATCTTGCTATCGTCAGCGGCGACGATCACGTCGAACCCGCCGGCAATGCACTGCTTGGCAAGCTCGTAGCCGATGCCCGCGGAAGCGCCGGTAACCACGGCGAGCGGACGATTGCTGTTAGCCATTCTGGTAGTCTCCTAAAGTCTCTACAGGGTCAGGGCGTGAGCATGACTTTGATGCAGCCGTCCTGCTTGTCGCGGAACGTCTTGTACATCTCGGGTCCATCCTCGAGCTTGGCCTTGTGCGTGATGACGAAGGAGGGATCGATCTCGCCGGTCTCGATCCGCTTCATCAGGCTCGGCAGGTAGTGCTGCACCGGGGTCTGGGCCATCTTGAAGGTCAGCCCGCGATTGATGGCGCTGCCCATCGGGACCTTGTCCAAGAAGCCGCCATACACGCCGATGATCGAGACGATGCCGAAGTTGCGGCAGTTGTTGATGGCTTGGCGCAGCACGTGCGGCCGATCGGTGCCCATGAACAGCGCGACCTTTGCCCGATCCAGCATCGAGTCGAAGCTGGCCGCAGTGTGCGGCTCGGTGCCCACGGCATCGATGCAGGCGTCGGCGCCGCGGCCGTGAGTCAGTTCCTGGATGCGGTCGTAGACGTCCTCCTTCATGAAATCGATCGTGATCGCGCCGGCCGCCTCGGCCATGCGCAGCCGCTCCGGCACGGTGTCGATGGCGATCACCCGCTCGGCGCCGAGCAAGAAGGCGCTGCGAATCGAGAACTGCGCCACCGGGCCGCAGCCGAACACGGCAATGGTCTCGCCGCCTTTGATCTCGCAGAAATCAGCGCCCATGTATCCGGTCGGGAAGATGTCGGACAGGAACAGCGCCTGCTCGTCGGTCACGCCTTCCGGCACCTTGATCGGCCCGACGTCAGCGTAGGGCACCCGCAAATATTCCGCCTGCCCGCCCGGGATCCCGCCCAGCAGGTGCGAGTAGCCGAATAGTGCTGCCGGCGAGTGGCCCCACAGTTCGGCTGCCATCTTTGCGTTAGGGTTGGAGCGTTCGCATCCCGAGAAATAGCCGCGCTTGCAGAAGAAGCATTCGCCACATGCGATGGTGAACGGCACCACCACGCGGTCGCCCTTCT
Source organism: uncultured Acetobacteraceae bacterium (assembly GCA_964242215.1). Classification (GTDB taxonomy): domain Bacteria; phylum Pseudomonadota; class Alphaproteobacteria; order Acetobacterales; family Acetobacteraceae; genus LMUY01. The sequence goes on from CAXTCJ010000094.1 coordinate 8,189, forward strand.
TGAGCTTGCGTACCTCGCTGCCGACCTCGACCACCTCGCCCATGCACTCATGGCCGACGATGTCGCCGCTCTTCATCGTGGGGATGACGCCGTCGAGTAGATGCAGGTCCGAGCCGCAGATCGCACAGGCGGTCATCTTGATGATGACGTCGCTGGCCTGTTGGATCTTCGGGTCGGGGACGGTGTCGCAGCGTATATCGCCCTTCCCGTGCCACGTAAGTGCCTTCATCGAATTCCCTTTCGCGCTCTGCCGCCGCCGATGAACGGGGCAATGCCGGCAGTGTTCCTTGGGCCGGTGGACAGTCGCGTTGGGGTGATCGGGAACATTGCGCATGTTAAGCCGTTCGGTCGGTTCCGCGACCGCACTGGTACAACTGCAGAATGACCCCCACGATATTGGCTCGCGTCACGAATGCCTGCGTGCGACACGCCTGGGCGGTCATCGTATTCGTCGCGGTGCTCGCAGCGGCAGCTGGCACCTATTCGGCCTCCCATTTCGCGATCACCACCGACACCGACCGCTTGATGCCTGCCTCCCTGCCGTGGGTGCAGCGCGAGCACGCGTATCAGGCGGCGTTTCCGCCGAAGCAGATCGTGGCTGTCGTCCAGGCTCCCACGCCCGAGCTCGCGGGGGACGCTGCATCGCGGCTGGTGACCGGGTTGCAGTCGCACGCCGGCGCGGTGAAGTCGGTCGAGCAGCCGCAGGGTGGTGCCTTTCTTGCCCGCGCCGGGCTGCTGTTCCTGCCGACGCGGCAAGTGGAGCAGGTCGCGGGCCAACTCGCCGAGGCGCGACCGCTGCTGGCCGAGCTCGCGGCCGACCCGTCGCTGCGTGGCGCCATGCAGGCGCTTGCCGGGTCGGCGAAGATGGGGCCGCACGCCGCGGATCGCCCGGCCGCCCTGCTGGCCGACACGCTGGACGCCGCGTTTGCCAGGCGGTTCGCGTCGTTCTCGTGGCAGACCCTGCTGCAGGGGCACGACCCGGCGGCGTCCGATCTGCGCCAGCTGCTTCCGATCGAGCCAAAGCTGGACTTCGCCGCCCTGCAACCCGGCAAGCCGGCGAGCGACGCCATCCGTCAGGCTGCCGCCGACGCTCGGATCGGGCCCGAGGATGGTGCCACGCTACACCTGACTGGCGCGGCGCCGGTCAACGACGAACAATTCGCCACCCTGTCGAGCGGGGCAGCCCTGAACGGCATCGGCACCGCTGCGGCCGTGCTGCTGATCCTGTGGCTGGCGCTTCGTTCGGGGCGGATCGTGCTGGCGGTGGTGCTGAACCTGATGGTCGGCCTGGCGCTCACGGCGGCCGCCGGATTGCTGACGGTGGGCGCGTTCAACCTGATCTCCGTCGCCTTCGCCGTGCTGTTCGTGGGGCTGGGCGCCGATTTCGGCATTCAGTTCGGCGTGCGCTACCGGTCCGAGCGCCACGACACGGACGAGATCCGGGCCGCCCTCGGGAGTGCCGCGACCAAGGCCGGCAGCGCGCTCGCCCTGGCCGCCGCGGGTGTCACGGCCGGGTTCTTCTCGTTTCTGCCCACCGACTACAAGGGCGTGTCCGAGCTCGGGCAGATCGCCGGCCAGGGTATGGTGATCGCCTTCGTGCTCACCCTGACGCTGCTGCCCGCCTTGCTCGCCGTGCTGCGCCCACCCGGCGAGCCGGAGGGGCTGGGGTATGCATTCCTGGCCCCGGTGGATTCCTTCCTGGGCCGCCACCGCATCTTCGTCGTCGTAGCAACGCTCGGCGTGGTGTTGGCCGGGTCGCCGTTGCTGATCTGGCTGCATTTCGATTTCGACCCGATGCACCTCCAGGACCCGAACGGCGAGGCGGTTCGCACCTACCGCGAGCTGAGCCGTGACCCGGGGACCGGAGTTGCCGCCGTCGACGTCGCGGTCCCGTCGATCGCGGAGGCCCGGACCCTCGCGCAACGACTGGATGCGTTGCCGCAAGTGCAGGGCACGCGCACGATCGACACCCTGGTCCCGGACGATCAAGTGCCCAAGCTCGCGGCGATCCGGCGCACGGCCGCCACGCTGCTACCGGCGCTCGATCCACCGGCGACCCGCCCGGCGCCGACCGACGCCGAAACCGTCGCCGCGATCCGCGAGGCCGCTTCCGCCCTTCCTGCCGGCGCCTCCGAGGACCGGCTGAAGCCGCTCCTGTCCCGGCTTGCCGATGCCGACCCGGCGATGCGAACTACGGTGGCCGACGCGATCGTGCGGCCGCTGCGGCTCGATCTCGATCGTGTGCGGGCCATGTTGCAGCCCGAGCCGGTGAGCATCGCGACGATCCCGGCCGAGATGCGGGCCGATTGGTTGCGGCCCGACGGGCAGGCGCGGGTGCAGATCCTGCCCAAGGGCGACCCGAACGACACCACCGCCATGGCCGATTTTGCCCGCGCAGTGCTGTCGGTGGCACCGGCGGCCAGCGGCACGGCGATCACGCTGCTGGAATCGGAGCGGACCGTGGTGCGCGCCTTCATCGAGGCTGGGATCTTCGCCGTGCTGTCGATCGCGATCATCCTGTGGATCACGTTGCGGCGGTTCCTGCACGTGCTGCTGACCCTGGTGCCGCTGTTGGTGGCCGGGGCGCTGACGCTGGAGATCACGGTGCTGATCGGCCAGCCGATGAACTTCGCCAACATCATCGCCCTGCCGCTGCTGCTCGGCGTGGGGGTGGCGTTCAAGATCTACTATATACTTGCGTGGCGGCGGGGCGCGACAAACCTGCTGCAATCGACGTTGACCCGGGCGGTGTTCTTCTCGGCGCTGACGACGATGACGGCATTCGGGAGCCTGTGGCTGTCGAACCAGCCGGGGATGTCGTCGATGGGCAAGCTGATGGCGCTCGCACTACTATGTACTCTATTGGCGGCGGTGCTGTTCCAGCCCGCGTTGATGGGGCCGCCGCGCCAGAAAGCGAGCGATTGACGCCCCTGCACCGGACCGCGAGTCTGCGGCCAATCAAAGGGAGCAACGGACATGGCGACGATCGCATTCATCGGGCTGGGGAACATGGGCGCGCCGATGGCGGCCAACCTGCTCCGCGCCGGGCACTCCGTCCGAGGCTATGACCTGGCACCGGCGGCGGCCGAGGCCGCCGCCAATCTGGGAATCGATCTGGCCGGATCGGCCCGGGACGCCGTGCATGGGGCCGACACCGTCATTACGATGCTGCCGGCCGGCAAGCACGTGGCAGCCTGCTACGCCGACATCCTGCCCGCCGCCGCCGCGGGCACGCTGTTCGTCGACTGCTCGACGATCGATGTCACCGCCGCCCGGGCGGCGCACGAGGCCGCCACCGCCGCCGGCATGGCCAGCGTGGACGCGCCGGTGTCGGGCGGGGTCGGTGGCGCGCAGGCGGGGACGCTCACCTTCATGGCCGGTGGCGCGCAGGCGGCCTTCGCGCGCGCCGAGCCGATCCTGCAGGCGATTGGCAAGCGGATCGTGCTGTGCGGCGAGGCTGGCGCCGGGCAGGCGGCCAAGATCTGCAACAACATGATCCTCGGCATCTCGATGATCGCCGTGTCCGAGGCGTTCGTGCTGGCGGAGAAACTAGGCCTGTCGCACCAGGCGCTCTTCGACGTCGCCAGCACGGCGTCCGGCCAATGCTGGTCGCTGACCAATTATTGCCCGGTGCCGGGCCCGGTGCCCGCCTCCCCCGCCAATCGCGACTATGTCCCGGGCTTCGCGACGGCACTGATGCTGAAAGACCTGACGTTGGCGCAGGAGGCGGCGACCGCGACCGGGGCGCAGACGCTCCTGGGGGCGCATGCGCAGCAGATCTACTCCCATTTCGCCGAAAACCATGCGGCACTCGACTTTTCCGCGATCGTCACGGCGCTGCGAGATGGCCAGGGGCAATGACCGGGGAGGAATGACCGTGCACGGTGCTGTGTCTTGTTAACGCCACTTTCTACGGCCAACTCCATCTCATAAGGAGATCGAGACGATGACAAATATCGGACGGCTCGTGGCAGGCGCGGCGCTGGTTCTCGCGCTAGGTGCGACTCCGGCCCTGGCGCAACGCGGCGGTGGCGGCGGTGGTGGTGGTGGTGGCTTCCACGGCGGCGGCGGCGGTGGATATGGCGGAGGTGGCTTCGGCGGCGGCCGCGGCGGGTACGGTGGCGGTTACCGAGGTGGATACGGGGGAGGTTACGGCGGCTACGGTGGTTACCGTGGCGGCTATGGCGGCTACGGTTATGGCGGATATGGCTATGGGGCGGCTTACGGCTACCCCGGGATTTACGGCTACCCGTACGTGTATTCCTACGCCCCGTACTACTATCCCTATTGAGGCGTCTCCTCGTTCTCTGTCATGGCAGGGTGATTGGCTTCTCCCTCTCCCGTCCGTTTACGGGAGAGGGAGAGTCGAGACCGGCAAACGGGTGATCGCATCGCCCACTTGGATCTCACCGGCCTGAACGACCCTCGCCGTCACTCCGCCTTGACCCCTCACCGCGTTGTAGCCTCCGGTGCCCAGGATCTCCTCCATTCGTGAACACGGGTGGCACTCCCCTGTCACCTCCAGAATTGCGGAGCCGACGGCGACCCGGCGTTCCCGTAGCGCGAGCAAGTTGATCCCGCTGACGACGATGTTGCGACGCATCAACTCCGCTGGAACCTCCGCCCGCCCAAGGAAAGCGGCAATCGCCTGAAGCGCCTCCGCGGTGATCAGCGTGACCTGCCGCGTCCCGGCGCTGCCAGGCCGGCCCTGCCAGCGATCCCCAACAACTCCCGCGATCATATCCAGTTGGACCCGTTCGACGGCAGCCATCGGAGCGCGCCGGGCGGGGCGCAGCCCGATCCAGCGCACCACGCCGGGCCGCATCGGGCCGTCGAGCAGCCGGGCAAGCGGCGACGCCGGGTTCAGCGGGATGGGCGGCGCTCCAGCCCACACCACTCGGCGATGGTCAGCGCCAACACCTTCGTCGTGTCGTGGACAGCGTCCAACCCGACGCTCTCGTCGATGCCGTGGATATTCTGCGCGTCCGGGCCGTAGCAGGCCGCCTGGGTGCCACCACTCAGCACGTAGTGGCGGGCATCGGTCAGCCCGGCGGAGGTGTAGTGCCGCAGCACCTCGCCGGTCACGGTGTGGTGTTGTTGAGACACGAGGCGGGAGATCGGCTGCTCGGCCGGGAACAGGCAGCCATCGGCCATGAACCCCTTGAACTCCACCGCCAACGTCGCGCCGTGCAGCCGCTCGTCCTTCGCGGTGCGGGCGACCAGCGCCTCGATCTCTGCGCGGACGGATTGGCAGGTCTGGCCCAGCATCACGCCGACGCGGATGCCTAGCTTCGCCCGGGTCGCGACGGAGCTGTTCCACTCGCCGCCTTCGAAGGTGCCGATGTTCACGTTGATCGGGTGGTTGTCGGCGGCGAACGCCGGGTGGCGGCGTTCGGCCCGGTTTGCCTCCGACTCGTAGGCGCTGAACGCCTCGGAGACGATTGCGGCGGCCTGGATGGCGCTCACCCCGGCATGCGCCTCCCGCACATGGACGGGGCGGCCAGTGATGATGACCCAGGCCCAGACCACGCCCACCTCCGCCACGTACAGGGCCGGGAAGCCGGGGCCCGGCTCGGGGATCAGGCAGGCGTCCGGTATCGGCAACGCGTGCATCACGGCGAGCGCGCCGTTGCCGGTGCACTCTTCCTCGATCACCGCCGCCAACTGCAGCGGGGCTGCGGGCTGGAACCCGGCGGCGTGCAGGGCGCGCACCGCCATCACGATGCTGGCAACCCCCGCCTTCATGTCGGCCGCACCGCGTCCGTACATGCGGCCGTCGCGGATATCCGGCTCGAAGGGCGGGGTGGTCCACAGGTCGGCGGCCCCCTCCGGCACGACGTCGACATGGCCCTGCAGCAACAGCGAGCGGCCCGTCGCGTTCACCGGGTGGTACTCCGCCACCACGTTGTCCCGCCCGGCATACGACATCAGCGGCGGGGAGAAGCCGGGCACGCGCTCCAGGGCGGCCGTGTCCACCGGGACGCGGCGGGTGGGCAAGCCGAGCCCCTCGAAGGCGGCCGCCATGGCGTCGATCGCGCCCTGCTCCTGCCCCAGCACCGAGCGGTGCCGCACCAGTCCGGCCAGCAGCGCCACCGCGTCGTCGGCCTGTGAGTCGACCGCGTGGAGGATGGCTGTCTGGATGGCGGGGTCGAGCATGGGTGGCGTCCTTGCGTTTCGGGCGGCAGAATGCGCGCAGGAGAAACCGTGACAAGAGCCGGTCCCACCCCAAGTGCACGCCTCGGTGGTGGCACGTTTCCAGTTCCACCAGTTTAAAGGTAAGGTCAGCCTATGCCCGAATGCCGAGTCTCGACCCGAGCCACCTTCAATTTCTGGGGGCTGGCGGTTTGATCGGGGCGCAGCGGCAACGCCGGGTCGGAATCGTCGGCGCCGGGCCGGGCGGGTTAGCGGCCGCAATGCTGCTGCGACAGGCGGGGGCGGATGTCACCGTCTACGAGCGCCACCCCGCCGTCGGCGGTCGCTCCGCCACCATTACTGCAGCCAGCCCGGACGGCGAGTTCCGGTTCGACATGGGGCCGACCTTCTTCCTGTATCCGCGCGTGCTGTCCGACATCTTCGCGGCCTGCGGCTACGACCTGGACCGTGAGATCGAGCTGATCCGGCTCGACCCGCAGTACCACCTGGTGTTCGAAGCCGGCGGTGAGATCCAAGCCACCGGCGACATGACCCGGCTTGCCGAGGAAGTTGCCCGCTTCTCACCGGCCGATGCCGCCGCCCTGCCTCGTTTCATGGCCGACAATCGGGCCAAGCTCGCCGCCTTCCGTCCGATCCTGGAGGCGCCGTTCAACGGCCCGCGCGACCTGGTCCGTCCGCACATGCTGCGGTCGCTCAAGCTGATGCGGCCGCACCGGACCGTGGACAGCGACCTCGCCAGCTACTTCAGCGACGAGCGAGTGCGGCTGGCCTTCTCGTTCCAAGCCAAATACCTCGGCATGTCGCCGTTCAAGTGCCCGAGCCTGTTCACGATCCTCTCGTTCATGGAATACGAGTTCGGCGTCTACCACCCGCGCGGCGGCTGCGGCGCGGTGATGACGGCGATGGAACGGATCGCGCGTGAAATGGGCGTTCAGTTCCAGCTCGGCGAGCCGGTGCAGGAGATCCTGTTCGAGGGCCGCCGCGCGACGGGTGTGCGCACCAAGGCCGGACCGGCGCAGTTCGATGCACTGGTGATCAACGCCGATTTCGCCCAGACGATGACCACCCTGGTGCCCGACCGGCTGCGCCGCCGCTGGACCGACCGCAAGCTGGCCGGCAAGAAATTCTCGTGCTCCACCTTCATGCTGTATCTCGGCATCAAGGGTGAGCTACCGGACTTGGCTCATCACACGATCTATCTGTCCAAGGACTACCGCCGCAACGTGCAGGAGATCGAGGAGGGGTTGGTGCCTCCCGGCGAGCCCTCGTTCTACGTGCAGAACGCCTGCGTCACCGACCCGGCTTTGGCGCCGCCCGGCTACTCGACACTCTATATACTGGTGCCCGTCGGCAACCGGGTTGGCGACGGCGTCGATTGGGCGGCGGAACAGGCGAAGTATCGCGCGCTCGCCTTGCAACGGCTGGAGCGGCTGGGCGTGCACGACATCGAGAAGCGCATCGTGTTCGAAAAGGTGATGACTCCTACGGATTGGGAGGCGGATCTGAACGTGTTCCGCGGCGCCACCTTCAATCTCGCGCACTCGTTGCGCCAGATGCTGCACTTCCGCCCGCGCAACCGGTTCGAGGACCTGGACGGCGTCTATTTGGTCGGTGGCGGCACCCATCCCGGCAGCGGCCTGCCCGTGATCTTCGAGAGCGCGCGCATCACCAGCCGGCTGCTCGCCGACGATCTGGGGCTACAGCCGCACTGGCAACCGTCGCTGATGGCGGCGCCCAACTATGAACCCGCCATTGCGGAGACAGTATGAGCAGCATGGACCCGGTTGGCGTTGTCGGCAGCGGCCTGGGCGGCCTGGCGGCGGCCTGTACCCTGGCGGCACGCGGCCACAAAGTAATCCTGTTCGAGAAGAACGACTGGGTCGGCGGCAAGGCGGCGGAGCTGGAGGAGGAGGGTTTCCGGTTCGACATGGGCCCGACCATCCTCACCGTCCCGGCCGTGCTGCGCCGCATTTTCGCCGAAGCCGGGCGCGACCTGGACGCCGCGATGGATCTGCGCCGGCTGGACCCACAATGGCGCTGCTTCTTCGATGACGGCTCCGTGCTCGATCTGACCGAGAACACCGAGGCGATGGCGGGCAATCTCGACGCCTACAGCCCCGGCAACGCGACCGGCTACCGCGACTTCCTGAAAATGAGCGAGGGGCTGCACGAGGTCAGCGAACGCTTCTTCTTCTGGCGCTCGGTGGAGGACATCCGTGACACGATGGACTTCAAGAAGGGCATGGACCTTGCCACGCTGCGGGACGTGCTGAGCCTGAAGATGGGCAGCACGGTCGCCAAGCAGATCCGCAAGAAGGTGCCGGACGCCCGGGTCGCGCAGATGCTGGACCATTTCGTCCAGTATGTCGGCTCGTCCCCCTACAACTCACCGGCGGTGCTGTGCTCGATCGGGCACATGCAGACCGATGGCGGCGTGTGGTACCCGATGGGCGGCACCCGCTCGGTTCCGCTGGCGTTGGCGAAGCTGGCCGACGAGTTGGGCGTAGAGACACGGCTGTCCACCGGCATCCGCCGCATCGTGTCGGATCGCGGGGCGGTCAGCGCGGTCGAAACGGAGAGCGGCGAGATCGTGAAGCTCTCGGCCCTGGTGTCCAACATGGACGCCGTGCGCACCTATTCCGAGCTGGTCGGTGGCAAGCCCGCGGCCTCGTTCGGCAAGCGGTGGAAGCGGGAGCCGGCGTGTTCCGGCGTGGTGCTGTATCTCGGGCTGAACAAGGCGTACGACCACCTGCTGCACCACGACTTCGTCTTCTCCCGCGATCCGGAGGAGGAGTTCGACTGGATCTATAACAAGGGCGAGCCGGCGCCGGACCCGACCTGCTACATCGCCGCCCCGGCCCGCACCGAACCCGGCGTGGCACCGCCGGGGGGTGAGGCGTTGTATGTGCTGGTGCACACGCCGTATCTCCGCCCGCATCACGACTGGACGGAGATGCTGCCGAAGTATCGCCGGGTCATCCTCGACAAGCTCGCCCGTTGCGCCGGCATGCCGGACCTGGAGAGCCGCATCGTGTTGGAGCGCCATCTGACGCCGGCCGATATCCACGAGCGCTACCGTGTGCTGAACGGCGCCATCTACGGGCTGGCCAGCCACGGCAAGTTCTTCGGCGCGTTCAAGCCAGGCAACCGCTCGCGCGATCTGGCCGGGCTGTACTTGGCGGGGGGTGCGGCGCATCCCGGGCCGGGGATGCCGATGGTGCTGATGTCCGGTTGGATCGCGGCCGACAGCCTCGACAAGGACCGCATGTCGAATTCGGCGCCCTTGAGTGCCTGATCCGACGGCGCCCAGCCAGATCCTAGGTCGCCGCTCGCCGACGCTGTTCCGCCTGTTTGCGTTCTACCTGCGCTGGTATCTGGGGCGGCACTTTCACGCGATGCTGATCTCGCGCACCGGCCTTCCCAGGCCGGTGCCGGGCCGCCCGCTGATCGTCTACTCCAACCACCCGTCGTGGTGGGACCCGGCGGTCTGTATCCTGCTGTGCGATATGTTGTTCCCCGATCGCGCGGGGTTCGGGCCGATGGACGCCTCCGCCCTGGGCAAATACGGCGTGCTGGAGCGGATGGGCGTGTTCGGCGTGGAGCAGCAGGATCCGCGTGGCGCCGCGACCTTCCTGCGGACGTGCCTTGCCGTGCTCGAGAACCCCTCCGCGATGTTGTGGATCACCGCGGAAGGCGCGTTCACCGACCCCCGCACCCGTCCGATCACACTGCGTCCAGGGCTCGCGCATCTGGCCCGCCGGGTGCCCGGTGCCGTGATCCTGCCGCTCGCGATAGAGTATATCTACTGGAACGAGAGCCGGCCCGAAGTTCTGGTGCGGTTCGGCGAGCCGATGCTGAGCGACCGCCCAGGCTCGGTCACCGAATGGACGGACCGTCTGGAGCAGGGTTTGGCCAACACGATGGATGCACTGGCGGCCGAGTCGGTCAGCCGCAACCTGGCGCTGTTCACGCCGCTGGTTCGGGGGGGCGCCGGCGTGGGCGGCTTGTATGATTCGTGGCGTTGGCTGCGTGCCACCGCAAATGGCCGCCGGTTCGACCCGAGCCATGGCGGCGGCGAGACATGACCGTACTTGCGGTGGTGGCGTTGCTGCTTGCGGCGCTGCCGTTCGTCATGACTTTGCTCAACCTTCGGGGCTTCCGCACGCCGCCCGAAGCAACACTGGCATCACCAGTTTCCGTGCTGATCCCGGCGCGCGACGAGGAAGCCAATATCGGCCCGGCCGTTCACGCCGTGCTGGCCAACACGGGCATTCCGTTCGAAGTGGTCGTGCTGGATGACGGATCCACGGACGCAACCGCGGCGATACTGGGCGGCATCGCAGATCAGCGACTGCGCGTCATCAGTGGGCCGGCCTTGCCGTCGGGCTGGTCGGGTAAGCAGCATGCCTGCGCCGTGCTGGCCGGCGCGGCGCGGCACGATCTGTTGGTGTTCACCGATGCCGACGTCCGGCTGTCCCCGGACGCGCTGCGGCGCATGGCCGGGTTCATGGAAACCCGCGATGTCGGCCTCGCCAGCGGCTTCCCCCGCCAGGTCGTCGAAACCTGGTCCGAGCAGCTGCTGCTGCCGCTGATCCACTTCCTATTGCTCGGGTACCTGCCGATGTCGGTGATGCGCCGCTCCCCGTCCCCTGGGCTCGGCGCCGGCTGCGGGCAGCTGTTCATCGCCCGCCGGGCCGCCTACGAGGCAGCGGGCGGCCACGCGGCGATCCGGCGTTCGCTGCATGATGGGATTACCCTGCCCCGGGCCTTTCGACGCGCCGGTATCATGACGGGGCTGTTTGACGCGACGTCGCTCGCCTCCTGCCGCATGTATGCCTCGGCGGCCGAGGTTTGGTCCGGGCTGGGCAAGAACGCCACGGAGGGCATGGCACGACCATTCCCGCTGTTAATCTGGACCGCGCTGTTGGCCGGCGGGCATGTCTTGCCGCTGCTTCTGGTCATCGCCGCCCCGAGCCCGGCTGCCGTCGTGGCGCTGGTATTGTCGATCGGGCTGCGGTTCATCCTCGCGGCCCGCTTCCGTCAGCCCGAGGCAAGCGCGCTGCTGCACCCGGTCGGCATCTTGGCTCTGCTAGCGGTGCAATGGGCGGCGCTGATACGATCGCTTCGTGGCCGCCCAGCGATCTGGCGGGGCCGCGCCTACCCCGCTCAATGAGGTGGTTGCTTGCCGTGTTGCTGCTCGCGGCGCAACCAGCCTCGGCGGAGGTCAGCGTGTTGGAGATCACCATCACCGGCATTCACTCCGCTGCCGGACACGTGCTCGTGGCCGTCTGTGACAAGGAAACGTTCCTGCAGGAAACCTGCCGCTACAAAGGCCGCGTGCCGGCCGCTGCGGGAACGGTCGTCGTGCGGATTGCCGGCATTCCACCGGGCACCTATGCAGCCCAGGCTTACGCGGACGAGAACGACAACCACAAGATCGACCGCAACTTCCTAGGCATCCCGACGGAGGGACTTGGCTTCTCCAACGACGCCAAAATGCGGTTCGGCCCGCCCTCTTTCCCCGATGCCGCGTTCGTGCTCGGGCCGGCGGGTGGGCGGATCACGTTTGCGCTGCGCTACTACGACTGATCTCGGACTGCTGTCCGGTTTCCGAAACTAGCGTTTCACCGTCATGCCCGGGCTCGACCCGGGTATCCACGCCCGTCCGCAGACACCGACCGTGCCCGTGTTGCACGCTCTGGTGCCAAGCACTCTCTTGACGTCATGAGCCCAACCCCGTGGTTACCCGGGTGAAGCCCGGCAAGACGTGCTAACCCGACGGTGGTCAGACCCCCATGGCCTGCCGCATGAACA
>CAXTCJ010000094.1:20255-22558 GCA_964242215.1 uncultured Acetobacteraceae bacterium
GGCAAGACGTGCTAACCCGACGGTGGTCAGACCCCCATGGCCTGCCGCATGAACAGGCGCTTGAGGGGTGGCAGGCGTTGCACCCCGGCGATGCCGACGTCGCGCACCGCCCGCACCAGGCCGTTATCGGTGGAGAACAGCCGGTCCAACGCGTGGGTCGCGCCCAGCATCATGAGGTTGGCGGGGCGGCGTGTGGCCTGATAGCGGGCGAGCAGCGCCGGGTCACCCGGATCGCGGCCCTCGGCGACCGCGTCACGGACCAGTTCGGTGAGCAGGATGACGTCGCGCAGCCCCAGATTGAGCCCCTGCCCTGCGATCGGGTGGATGCCGTGCGCCGCATCCCCTACCAGCACAAGGCGTTCGGCGGTGTAGCGGTGCGCGTGCATGGCGCCCAGATTATAGTTCCAGCGCCGGCCCACCGGGCGGATCGCGCCGAGATGGCTGCCTAGCCGCCGGGCGACTTCTCGACCGAAGGCGGCCTCGTCCAGGGCCATGATGCGGGGAGCGAGCTCGGCGCGTTCGGTCCAGACGATGGCGGACACGTTGGGTGCGCCATCCGTGCCGGTCATCGGCAACTGGGCGAACGGCCCCGCCGGCAGGAAATGCTCCAAGGCAACGCCGTGATGCGGCTTCTCGTGGGCAATCGCGCACACGATGCCGCTCTGGCGATAGGCCAGCTTCGACACCGCGATGCCGGCCTGGGTCCGCAACGGCGAGCCCCGTCCCTCCGCGGCCACGACGAGCTTGCATGTTAGCTCGGGACCGTCGCCGATCTGAACCGTGGCCCGGTCTGGCGAACGGGTGACCACCGCTTCCGCCGGCGCGAACACCTGGTTGGCGGCCAAGGCGTGCAGCTGCGCATTCAGCGCCACCCGTAGGCTGCGCGCCTCCACCATCCAGCCGAACGGCCCGGCGCCGGCCTCCGCATGGTCGAAATGCAGGAATAGCGGCGAGGCGGCGCGCCCGGTCTTGCCGTCCGACACCCGGATGTCGAGGATCGGACAGGGCTCGAACGGCAGACGCTGCCAAACACCCGCCGCCTCGAGCATGGCGCGCGACCCGGCGGCAATGGCGTAGGCGCGCCCGTCGAAATCCGGGTGCTCCATCGGCGGCAACGGCGCGCGGTCGACCACCGCCACCCGGACACCACTCGCCGCCAAGCTACAGGCGAGCGCAGCACCAACCGGGCCGGCGCCCACCACACATACGTCCGCTTCAAGCTGATTCATGGAATACTGCCTAGTTTCTGAGCAGATGATCACGAACGTCGTGAACGCAACTGGCTACGATGGCGGTCCGAGCCGGGCCGGCTGGGCAAAGTGCCGCGGCACGCTTCTTGTTAATGGTGGGTTGCAACCGTGGTCGTCCTGGTGGTCGGCCCCGAACAGGGAACGAGGTTAATAAGATGAAGCTGATTATAGCGATCATCAAACCCTTCAAGCTCGACGACGTGCGCGAGGCGCTCACGCCGCTGGGGGTGCAGGGATTGACCGTCTCCGAAGTGAAGGGGTTCGGCCGGCAGAAAGGCCAGACCGAGATCTACCGTGGCGCAGAATATCACGTGAATTTCCTGCCCAAGGTGAAGATCGAAGTGGCCGTTCCCGCCAGCCTGGCCGAGCAGGTGGTGGAAGCCATCATGAAGTCGGGACAGACCGGCAAGATCGGCGACGGCAAGATTTTCGTGTTGGATATCGAACGAGCCGTTCGGATTCGCACCGGCGAACTCGATGCGGAAGCACTATGAAGGATTACTCGACGATGAAGCGAAGTGTTGCCCCGGTCTGCCGATGGCAGAGTTTGGCCGCCTGCGTGCCGATGCTGCTGCTGGCTGGTGCCGCCCTGGCCCAGCCGGCCGTGCCTGGCTCCGCTCCCGCGACTGCCGCCGCTCCGGCCGCGGCCGAGGCGATCGCCAAGATCGACACCGGTGACACCGCCTGGATGCTGACCAGCACCGCGCTGGTGCTGATGATGACGGTGCCCGGCCTGGCGCTGTTCTACGCCGGCATGGTGCGCAAGAAGAACGTGCTCGCCACCCTGATGCAGTCGTTCGCGATCTGCTGCCTGATCACCGTGGTCTGGATGGTCGCCGGCTACAGCCTGACCTTTACCAACGGCACCGGTGTCACGGCGCCGTTCATCGGCGACCTGTCGCGCTTCTTCCTCAACGGCATCGGCGAGCACATTGCCAAGGGCGTCGACACCCCGTTCGTGCTCGGCGCCGGCAGCGACAACGCGACCACGTACACGATCCCCGAGAGCGTGTACATGATGTACCAGATGACCTTCGCGATCATCACCCCGGC
>CAXTCJ010000095.1:0-22040 GCA_964242215.1 uncultured Acetobacteraceae bacterium
CCCCTCCACCATGCTTCGCATGGTCCCCCTCCCCCGCTTCGCGAGGGAGGATAAGGCAAATGCAATCGCCCTGCCTTGAGGGAGGGGGTTGGGGGGAGGGGTGGCAACGCCACTGGTCCGTGTTGTTGGGCCACTGTTGACCGGCAGAGTTTCGGTGCGTGGCTTACCCCTCACCCCGGCCCTCTCCCTCAAGGGGAGAGGGAGAAGTGGTTAGAACTCCTCCAACAAGCGGCCGAATCCTTCGAGCTTGTCTTGGATGCCGCTGGTGCGTAGGGCGTGCCAGTAGGTGGCGGTGTTGATCGCAATCACTGGCTTGCCGAGCCACACTTCCGCGGCTGCGGTCAGCCGGACGGCGCTGAGATTGGTGCCGACCTGCACGATCGCATCCACATCGTCGCCGTCCAACTCGCGGAAGGTGGCACGGATGGTGCTGACCGGGATCTGCGCGATCGCCGTCCAGGACGGACATTGCAGGCAGCGGTCACGCACCACCTCGAAGCCGGCCTCGTTCAAGTAGCGCCGCACCTCGGCATTGGCGGCGGGGAAGTAGGGCGACATGAACGCGACCCGCCGCACGCCACCATAGGCCCGTAACGCCGCGGCCATCGCGTGGGAGCCGATGGCGATTTTCAGGCCGCTCGCCTCCTCGACCGAAGCCTGGAACGCGTCGGCCCCTTTCACCCCGTCGAAGAACGTCACGGCGGACATGCCCATCACCAGCGAATTCGGCGCGCTGGTCATCACGCTGGCCACCGCATCGAGCGTGTTGCGGCCGATCAGCCGAGCGCCGGCCATGAAGCTGTCATTGCTGACGGCGTCGCTGTTTGGGGTGAAGATGCGGCTGTAGTGGTTGGTGACGCCGACCGGGCGCATTGCCTCCATATCCGGCTGCACCACGGTGTTCGTGGATGGGCCGATGACTCCGAAGCGGTGCCGCCAGCCCAATACGTCCCTCATGCGGTCTCCTCCTCGGGCAGCACCGCACCATTCAGCGTCAGCACCGCACCCAGCCACGCCGCGTGCTTCAAATGGTCGTCCCGCGGCCGGCCGGTTTCCGGATGCACCAACACCACCAGCCCGTCCCGCTGCAGCATCAGCCAGGGCACGATCTGCGGAAAAACCTCGGGCGCGAACGCCACCTGAAACATCGGCGCCGGGTGCGGGCCGACCGGCTCGTCGCGCCAGCGGCCCATGCGGACGGTGAACTGCGCCTCGATCGCCGCCCGCACCCGCTCGGCCACCGCGCGTTCGGCGGCGTCGCGGTAGTAGATGTGGGCGTGATACTCGGTGATCACCTGGCCGCCTTCCACGCCTCGAACTCCGCCCGCGTCGCCTCGTCCGGCGGGTACAGGCCGAAGGTGGAGCGGCCGCCCTGCACCTGGGTCAGCACCCAATCCTCGAACACCGTCATACCCACGGTCTCGGCCGCGATCTCGCTCACCAAATGGTCGGGGATCACCACCACGCCCTCGCCGTCGCCCACCATCGTGTCGCCGGGGAACACCGGCACGCCGCCGCAACCGATCGGCACGTTCAGGTCGGCGGCGTGGTGCAGGATCAGGTTGGTGGGGGCCGACGGGCGCTGGGCGTAGACCGGGAAATCCAGCGTGGCCAGCTCCGGCGAATCGCGGAAGCCGCCATCGGTGACTACGCCGGCGGCGCCGCGCTTCATCATGCGGGTGATCAGGATGCCGCCCGCCGAGGCCGCGCGCGGGTCGTTGCGCGAGTCGATGACCATGACGTGGCCGGGCGGAATCTCCTCCACGCCCTTGCGCTGCGGGTGGGTGCGGTCGGCGAACACGCCGATATGGTCCAGATCCTCGCGGGCTGGAATGTAGCGCAGGGTGTAGGCGGGCCCCACCATGCGGGCGGCGGCTGGGTTCACCGGGGTCACGCCCTGGATGTACAGATTGCGGAAGCCGCGTTTGAACAAGGCTGTGGTCAGCGTCGCCGTGCTGACACCCATCAGCCGGTCCCGGTCTTCGTTGCTCAGCATGCGTCCCGTCCCTCTCAATGCGGCGCAGCGCCTAGGCAGCTGCCGTCAGCGCTCCAGCCCAGGCGCCGAGCCTAGCGCGGATGGCGTCGAGTGCGTAGCCGTCCGTGCCGGGGCAGTAGCAGGACGGCGTCACCGTAGCGGCGAAAGCCCTCGGCCCGGTAAAATCCAACAGAGCGCAACACCTGATGCCCCCAGCCGTTGGTCAGACCTGGAGCCAGACCGGAGGGCCCTGCGATGGCATCACACAGCGACACCACGATGGCGCAGACATGGATCGATAACGGCTGACCCGGCTCAAGGACCAGCGTTGACTCACACCGTGAAGGACCACCAACCCCCCAAGGCCCGCACCGCATTCCAACGCTGGGGCCCCCTGCAGGCGTTCTTCCGGAGCAGCACGGCGGGCGGGGCGGTGCTGATGGTCGCGGCTATCGTGGCGCTGCTCTGGTCGAATTCGTCCACGGCGCCGGCCTATCAATGGCTCCTTCACCTCCCGCTCGGCGTCAGCGCCAATGGCGCGAGCTTCACGCTGTCGCTGCACGGCTGGATCGACGACGGGCTGATGGCGGTGTTCTTCCTGCTCGTCGGGCTGGAGCTGCGGCGGGAGCTGACGGACGGCGAGCTCAACTCGGTCCGCCGCGCGGCCGCACCGGGTGTTGCCGCGCTGGGCGGTATGATTGCGCCGGCACTGATCTACGTCGCCTTCAACCGGGCCGACCCGGCGGCGTTGCGCGGCTGGGCCGTCCCCGTGGCGACCGACATCGCCTTCGCATTGGCCGCCCTAAGCCTGCTGGGCAAGCGCGTGCCGGTGGCATTGAAAGTGTTCCTGACGGCGCTGGCCATCCTGGACGATCTCGGCGCCATTCTGGTGATTGCGTTCTTCTACACCGACCGGCTGGACTGGCAGGCGCTCGCCTTCGCGGCCGCGGTGCTCGCCGTGCTGTGGGGCTTGTCGCGGGTCGGCGTGCGGGCGATCGGCCCATACCTGATCGGGGGCATCGTGCTGTGGGCGGCGGTATATCGCTCGGGCGTCCACGCCACGCTGGCCGGCGTCGCGCTCGCCTTCGTGGTGCCGATGCGCGAACGGCCCGGCGAGGCGGCGAGCCCGGCGGCACGGTTGGAAGCCGGGCTGGAGGGCTGGGTGGCGTTCGCCATTCTGCCGCTGTTCGGGCTGGCCAACGCCGGGCTGCAGTTCAACACCGTCTCCGTTCGCACCCTGGCCGACCCGGTGTTCCTCGGCATCACGCTCGGGCTGTTGCTCGGCAAGCAACTAGGGGTGTTTGCCGCCACCATGATCGCCGCCAAGCTGAAGCTGATCCATCTCGGGGGCCTGCGCTGGCCCGTCTTGTATGGCGGCAGCCTGCTATGCGGCATCGGCTTCACCATGAGCCTGTTCATCGGCAATCTCGCCTTCACCACCGGACGCGACACCGAAATGAAGCTGGCCGTGTTCTGCGGGTCGCTACTCTCGGCCGCCGCCGGGTTGCTCGTGCTACGCCTGACCGCCAAGCATCCTGTTCCGGCCATAAGGCATTGACCACCACCTGCTCTCGGGCCGTCGTGTTCGACATGGACGGCACGCTGATCGACAGCGAAGGGCTATATCGCGAGGCGTTCATCGCCGCCGGGTCAGCGCTGGGCGTGCAGGTTGGCGCCGCGTTCCACGATCGCCTGGTGGGGTTGTCTAGCCGCGACCGTCTGCCGCTGCTGCTGGCGGAGTTCGGCGCCGGTTTTCCCGCCAGGCCTTCTTCGACGAGTACAAACGACGCAAGGCCCTGTGCCTGACGACCGGCGTTCCGCTGCGGCCCGGGGCATTGCCATTGGTGGCGGCCCTTCATGATCAGGGCGTGGCCTGTGCCCTCGCGACCAGCGCCACGCGACGCACGGCGGAGACGGTGTTGGAGCGGACGGGGCTGCTGCCGTATTTCGACGCGATCGTCACGCGCGATGACGTGGAGCACGGCAAGCCGCATCCACAGACCCACCTCGTCGCGGCGCATCGGCTGCGGCATCGCCCGGCGGACTGCCTGGCGCTGGAAGATTCCGGCCCCGGCCTGTTGGCGGCCCATGCGGCGGGGATGATCACGGCAGCCGTCGGCAGCACGCCGCCGCCACCTCACGCAGCCGTGTTGTGCCATTGCATCGTAAGTTGCCTCACGGACTTGCACGCGCATTTGCCGCAATGGCAGCTACCGACCCAATGAACATCGTCATCTTCGGCCTGGCGGTCAGTTCGTCCTGGGGGAACGGTCACGCGGCCCTGTGGCGCGGGCTGATCAACGGCCTGCTGCACGATCGCCACACCGTTACGTTCTTCGAGCATGACCAGCCGTTCTACGCCGGCCACCGCGACCTGGTGGACCTGCCGCCAGGTGGCGAACTGGTGGTGTATGCCGACTGGCAAGCCGTGTTGCCGCAGGCGCGGCGCGCGCTGGCCGACGCCGATGTGGCTGTTGTCACGTCGTACTGCCCCGACGCCGCGCCAGCCACCGCACTGATCGCCGGGTCACGCGCGCTGTCGTGTTTCTACGACCTGGACACCCCCGTAACCCTCGCCCGTCTGGCCGCCGGCGAGAGCGTGGATTACCTCGGCCCGGACGGGTTGGCGGCCTACGACCTGGTGCTGAGCTATACCGGCGGCCGCGCGCTGGATGCGTTGCGCGACCAGTTGGGCGCGCGCCGGGTGGTGCCGATCTACGGCTCGGTCGACCCGGCGATCCACCATCCGGTCGCGTCCAAACCCGACCGCACGCTGTTGTCCTATCTCGGCACCTACGCCGCCGACCGCCAGGCCACGCTGGAGGCCTTATTCGTGCAGCCGGCGCGGCTGCGGCCGGCGGATCGGTTCGTGATTGGCGGCGCGCAGTATCCGCAACATTTTCCGTGGACCGACAATATCTGGTTCCTGCGCCATCTCCCCCCCAGCGAGCACCCGGCGTTCTACTGCTCGTCGCGCATGACGCTGAACGTGACCCGTGCGGCGATGGCGCAAATGGGATACTGCCCGTCCGGCCGCCTGTTCGAGGCCGCCGCCTGCGGGACGCCGATCCTGACCGACGACTGGGACGGGCTGGCGCAATTCTTCACGCCGGGCGAGGAGATCTTGGTGGCGCATGACACCGACGAGGCGATGGCCGCACTCGACCTCGCCGACGACACACTTGCGGCGATCGCCCGCCGCGCCCGCGATCGCACCCTGGCCGAACACACCGCCCAGCAGCGCGCACGCGAGATGGTGGCCGCGTTCGAGCAGGCCCGCGCGGTGGTCGCCTGACGATGTGGGGTATCATCCCCGCCGCGGGCCAAGGCACGCGCATCCAGCCGCTCGCGTTTTCCAAGGAGCTGCTGCCGATCGGCAGCCGCGTGGACGAACGCGGCGTGGAACGGCCCCGTGCGGTCAGCGAATACCTAGTCGAGCGCATGGTGCGGGGCGGGGCGGACAAGATCTGCTTCGTGATCTCGCCGTGGAAATCCGACATCCTGCAGTATTACGGCGGCAGCCTGGGCGACACCGCGTTCGCCTACGTGGTGCAGAACCATGCCACCGGGTTGTGCGACGCGATCTTCCGCGCCCTGCCGCTGATTGGCGTCGACGAGCCGGTGCTGCTCGGCTTGCCCGATACCGTTTGGTTTCCTGCCGACGCGCTGGCCACGCTGCCGGACGATCGGTTGACCTTCCTGCTGTTTCCCGTAGCGCAACCCGAACTGTTCGACGCCGTGCTGCTGGACGAAACGGGCCGGGTGACCGAGATCGAAGTCAAGGCCGCGGCGCCCCGCACGCATTGGGTATGGGGCGCGTTCAAACTACCCGGCGGACTGCTGCACCAGTTGCACGCCTTCTGGCTGGCCCGCGAGCGGCAGGACCAATTCATCGGCACGCTGGTGAATGCGTATCTTGCCGCCGGTGGCGAGGCATGGGGCGTGTGCGGGGGCGAGCGTTACGTGGACGTCGGGACTTTGCATGGCTATCGCGAGGCGATGGGTGCGCTGGACGGTGCGCTCACCGCCGGGCCGGTTGCCAGTGCGCTGCATCACGCGGAGGGTGCGATCTTGGAACGAGCCGATATGGAAACAAAGCGCCGATGAGCACCACAGCCACCGAGACCTGGACCACCGAGCGCATTCGCGAACGCGCAGCCGCCCTCGGCCCATGGTTTCACAACATGGAGCTGAAGGGCGTGCGAACCGCGCCGGAGCATTTCCTGGGTGACTACCCGGCGGTGAAGTGGCGCCATTTCGCCAGCAATATCCCCGCCGATCTGACGGGCAAGACGGTGCTGGATATCGGCTGCAATGGCGGCTTCTACTCGATGGAGATGAAGCGGCGCGGCGCCGCCCGCGTGGTTGGGATCGATTATGACGAGGCCTACCTGACCCAGGCCCGCTTCGCCGCCGAAGTGGAGGGGCTGGACATCGAGTTCCGCCAGATGTCGGTCTACGACGTCGCCTCACTTGGCGAGCGGTTCGACGTCGTGTTCTTCATCGGCGTGCTGTACCATCTGCGCCACCCGCTGCTGGCGCTGGACCTGATCCACGAACACGTCACGCGCGACCTCATGGTGTTCCAATCCCTGCAACGCGGCAGCGCGGACATGCCGGAGATCGCGGCCGATTACCCGTTCTCCGAAACCGCCGTGTTCGATCAACCCGGGTATCCCAAGCTGCACTTCATCGAGCAGGACTATTCTCACGACTGCACCAATTGGTGGGCGCCCAACCGGGCTTGTGCCGCCGCCATGCTGCGCAGCAGCGGTTTTCAGATCGAGTCGATGCCGGAGGAGGAGGTGTTCATCTGCCGCCACATCGCAGGCGGTGACTCAGGGGCAGCCTATCCCTCGCGCGGGGCCAGCCGGCCATGATCGAAGCGGCGATGATCTGGAACGAGCCCAACAACAAGTCCCACTGGGATCTGGAGGGCGACCCCGGCTGGCAGGTTTTTGCCACCACGGCACGGCTCGCCGGCGAAGCGATCGCGGCGGAGTCGCCGGGCTTGCCACGGGTACTGGGCGGGATCTCGCCGATCGATCCCGAGTTCATCCGCGTGCTCGCGGCCCAAGGTGTGCTGGAACAATTGGATGCCGTCGCGGTGCACGGCTTCCCGCTGGACTGGAACCACTGGCTGCTCTCCGACTGGCCGGAAAAGATCGCCTCTATCCAGGCGGTCACGTCGCTTCCGGTCTGGGTGTCCGAGGTGGGTATCTCCACATTCGGCGCGGAAGAGGTGCAGGAGTGGGGGCTGCGTCGCACGGCGGAACTGCTGAAGGGCCGGGCGCCACGGATCCATTGGTATAGCCTGTATGACCTGCCATCCGCCTGGCCGGCGACGACCCGGCACCGCGAGGCCGAAGGATCGTCCTACTATCGCCACTTCCACATGGGGCTGTTTGACGAGCACGGCGCACCCAAGCGCGCCGCCAAGATCTTCCATGAGTTCGCCCCGGAAATGGGCCTGTGCCAGTGGTTCCATTTCGAGGATCATCGGCTGGATGACGCCGTCACTAAGATGCGCGATCTCGGCGTGAAGTATCTGCGTACCGGGCTGAGCTGGGCGGATTTCTACCGGCCGAATGCGCTCGAATGGTTCGACCGCCAGATGTCCGCGCTGGAGGAGTTCGCGGTCACGGTCACGTTCTGCTTCACGCCCGAACACAAAGGCACCTGGCCGCACTACACGGCGCCTCCGACCGATCCGGCGGAGTTCGCCGAGTTCTGCGCCACCATGCTGCGCCGGTATGCGCCAGGTGCGGCGATCTCCACGTTCGAAGTGGCGGAGCTTGACCGCGGCTGAGTCGATCCTCGACCGGCTCGCCGCTCGGGCGCCGATCGACGGGCCGGTGGCCCTCGTCGTGGCGCATCCGGACGACGAGACGATCGGTGCCGCGTCGGTGCTGTCGCTGTTCCGCAATTTGCGGCTGGTCCACGTGACCGACGGCGCGCCGCGGAACCTGGCCGATGCCGTGGCGCATGGGTTCCCGGACGCGGCAAGCTACGCAGCGGCCCGCCGCGGCGAGTTGCAGCGTGCGCTCGCCATCGCGGGGGCGTCGCCGCAATGCATCGAACTTGGTGCAGCGGACCAAGGTACGTCCGAACGGCTCGTGACGTTGACGCTCGCGTTGCGGGACGCGCTTGCAGGCTGCGTTGCCGTGCTGACCCATCCGTACGAGGGCGGCCACCCCGACCACGACTCGGCGGCCTTCATCGCGCACCATGCTGGGCTACCGGTGTTGGAATTCTCCAGCTACCATGCTGCTGGGGATGGAATGGCGATCGGGCGCTTCCTGCCGGGTCCGGAGCCGGTGACACTCGTGCTGACGGATGCCGAACGAATTCGCAAGCGCGCCATGCTCGACGCATTCGCGACGCAAGCGGTCACGCTGCAGCCGTTCGGGGTGGAACAGGAAGTGTTTCGCGCGGCGCCATCTTACGATTTCACCAGCGCTCCCCATGACGGAACGTTGCATTACGAGCGCTATCAGTGGGGCATGACGGGCGAGCGTTGGCGCACGCTGGCGGCCGAGGCGCACCGCGCCCTGTGCTGAGCGTTCTCAGCGTCGCCTACCCGCTCGCACCGGTCGGACCAGACTCGGTTGGTGGGGCCGAACAAGTGCTCGCCACGCTGGATCGCGCTTTGGTCGCCGCGGGGCATCGCTCGACGGTGATCGCTTGCGAAGGCTCCATAATCGCGGGCGATTTGCTGGCAATCCCCCGCGCGCACGGCGTGTTGGACGACGCCGCACGCCGTGACGCACAGATGGCGGTGCGTCGAGTGCTGGCGACCACGGATGCCGACGTGATCCATATGCACGGGATCGATTTTGACGCCTATCTGCCGCCGCCGGGTGTTCCCGTATTGGCCACGCTGCATCTCCCGCCGGCCTGGTATGCGCCGGCTGCCCTCGAACCGGCGCGGCCGAATACGTGGCTTCACTGCGTGTCTGCCGTCCAACACCGCGCCCTACAGGATCAGCCGCATACGCCCTTCGTCCTGCCGCCGATCGAGAACGGGGTCGACGTGGATGTGCTTGGAGCGGCACGGCACGCAAAGCGTCACTACGCGCTAACTCTCGGGAGGATCTGCCACGAGAAGGGCCAGCACATTGCGTTGCAGGCAGCACACGAGGCGGGGATTGGCTTGCTCATCGGGGGTAAGGTGTTTCCTTATTCGGCGCATCAGCATTATTTCGCATCGGCGGTGACACCCTTGCTGGATTCGCGGCGGCGCTTCCTCGGCCCGCTCGATTTCGCCCGCAAGCGGCGCCTGCTGGCGGGGGCGCGATGCCTGCTGGTTCCGAGCAGCGCACCGGAAACCAGTTCGCTTGTCGCCATGGAAGCCTTGGCGTGCGGCACACCAGTGATCGCCTTCCCGGCCGGCGCGCTCGCGGAGCTGGTGGACGACGGCCGCACCGGCTTCCTCGTACGCTCGGCCGGCGAGATGGCGGACGCGATCAGCCGTGCCGGGGACATCGACCCGCAGACCTGCCGAGCGGTTGCGCGGGAGCGATTTAGCCAACAACGCATGATCGCCGGGTACTTCGCGGCGTACGAACAGCTGAGCGCATGATCAGCGCCGTACTGAGCACGGAGATCGAGCTGCAGGCGCTGGTCCCCGAGTGGGATGCTCTGTGGCGGCGCGCCGGGTCGCCACCCTTCCAGTCGACGGCGTGGCTGCTGCCCTGGTGGAGCGCCTTCGGCACGGGCCAACCCAGGGTCGTGACCCTCCGCAACGGTGACGCCCTGATCGGCGTGCTGCCGCTCTACGTCCTCGACGAGGGCCTCGAGCGGAAACTGCTGCCCATGGGAATCGGCATCACCGATTACTGCGACGCGCTGATCGACCCGACGGCCCCGCCGGGTACCGCCGACGTCCTGCTGCGCGCCGCGCTGACGGAAGCAGACGACTTGACCTCGTGCACGCTGCCGGACTTGCCACCGGGCGCAGCGCTGCTCGGTGCGTCGGTGCCCGTAGGCTGGCGGGAGCTGCCGATGCCCGCCACGCCCTGTCCCGTGCTCACCATCGGCCCGGATTGGGCGAAGGATGTTCCTAAGGGCATCCTGCGGGACCTACGCCAGTCGCGTCACCGCGCAGACCGGCGCGGCGGCTGGCGTGCGGAAACAGGCTCAGCCGCAGACGCGCCTGCGTTGTGGAACACCCTGGTGGAGATGCACCGGGCGCGTTGGACCGCGCGTGGCGAACCGGGCGGCGTATTGGCCGACCCGGCGGTAATCGCCTTCCATGAGCGCGCCGTTCCGCGGCTGGCCGATGCAGGACTGTTGCGGATGCAGGTGCTGCGGATCGGGGGCGAGATCGCGGCGCTGTATCACACGCTGTCTACGCCGGGCCGCCTGTTTTTCTACTTGAGCGGCTTCGCGAGTGCGGAAGCATTCGCCAGTCCTGGAACGCTCCTGCTTGGTCACCTCGTGGAGCAAGCCGCCGCAGCGGGGGTAACGGAATTACACTTCCTGCGCGGCGGCGAGGGATACAAATACGCTTGGGGCGCGCTCGACCGGATGAACCAAAGCCGATTGTTCGTTCCGGCCTAGTGCTGGGCAGCGATTTAGGCGGGTTTGGTCTGCGCTAGACAGGGATGTTGCATGACCGCTTCGTACCACGCGGCAAGCTTAGGACGGCCCTCACGCCAGGGTTCGGCGGGGAAACGCAGATCGAGGTAGCCCAGCGCACAAGCCACGGCGATGGTGCCGATATCGACATGCTGGGCCGGCGTATCACTCTCCAAGACATCCAACGAACGCCGGATCTTGCTCTGTTGCGTCGCGATGACCGCGTCACGGGCCGATTCAGACGGACGGCCCTGCTCGCCGCGACGAAGCACCGCCGCGTCGGAGATACCATCGCCCAACGCTTGCAGCCGAAGCGCACGGAACCGCAGGCCGTGGGCTGGAAACATCGGGAACACGTTGCCCTCGGTGTCGAGGAACTCGCAAATCACCCGGCTGTCATACAGCGCCACCCCATCGTCGGTCACCAGGCAAGGCAATTTGCCAAGCGGGTTCGCAGCCGCGAGGTCGGCGCTCTCACCCGTGGCGGACACCAGCGTGATGCGACCCTCGATGCCACGCGCGACGGCGCAGGCCATGACTTTGCGGGCGAACGGGCTAGCGGGGGCGTGGAAAAGCTTCACCGGAATCGATCCTTGCGGGTGCGGATGGCGCCGAGTGTGGCCGCGTCGGTGGCATGGAGGAAGGGGTTCTGCACAAGTTCATCACCCAACCGACTGGGGACCGTCGCTTGCCCAACGTCACGCAGCCGCGTCACCTCCGCCGCACGATCGCGCAGGGCGGCGTTGTCCGGCTCCTCGGTAACAGCAAAGCGCGCATTGCTCTGCGTGTATTCGTGACCGCAGCACACGATCGCTTCGGGTGGCAGCTTGGCGAGTTTCTGCAAGCTGCCGAACATGTCGGCCGCGGTGCCTTCCAGCAGCTTGCCGCAGCCAAGGCTGAATAAGGTGTCGCCGCACAGCAGGACCGCGCCAGGTTCGATGAAATACGAAATGTGCCCGACCGTGTGACCCGGCGTATCGATCACCCGAGCAGATGCACTGCCGAGTTGAACGATATCGCCCTCGCGCACGGCCTGGTCCAGCTTGGGTAAGCGCTTGGCATCGGCCGCAGCACCGATGACTTTGGCGCCGTAACGCGCGCGGATCGGTTCGACGGCCGCGATATGATCGTCATGGTGATGTGTGAGAATGATCGCGTCCAAACGCCCGCCCGCCGCCTCGATGGCGGTGACGATCGGGGCTTCTTCAGCCGGGTCAACGATCGCAGTGAAGCCCGACTGGTCGTCGCGGACCAGCCAGGCGTAGTTGTCAGACAGGATGGGGATGGCCTGCGCCGTCACGGTCATTCACTGCGCCTCCGGGTTGGCGGTGGATGTAGCACCGTTACCCGGAGGCGCAATCATGTCAGCGTGACCATCCCCGCCAGTATTACACGCTGGCTGCTAGACGCCGGCGCCCGGGTACACGCGAGCACGCTCGGCTGCGAGTTCCTCCGGCGTCATGGCGCCGCGCGTCTCGTCGAAGCGGTCCCATGTGCCGGTGGAGCGATAGTCGGTGCCGCGCTTGTCGATGTCGACCGGGCTGTAGCGGCCCATGATGGCCTCGGCCTCGGTGACGCGCGCGTCATCGGCGCGGACCGTAACCAGGGTGCTGCCACGGCGAACGCCCTCGGCATAGACGTGGGCGTTCTCCTCCGGCACGCCGGCGCCGGTCAGCGAGCCGAGCAGACCACCCGCCGCAGCGCCCGCGCCCGCGCCCGTCAGCGCCGCCACCAGCCAACCGGCCGCGACGATCGGGCCGATGCCGGGGATGGCGAGCGCACCGATGCCGGCCAACAGTCCCGCACCGCCACCGATGATGGTGCCGATCGAGGCGCCTGTCCCGGCACCCGTGGTCGCGTCCGGCGCCGTCGTGATGCCGGACGTATAGGTCCCGGTGGTGGCCGTCGCGTCGGTCGCCGGGTAAGCCGTCGTAGCCGTCGAGCTGGCATAGGCGTCGCTGACACCCTGGTTCGCCACGATGCTCACGTTTTCATGCGAGAAGCCGGCTGCCTCGAGCTCGGTGACCACGGTCTGGGCATGCTCGTAGGTGTCGTAAAGGTGCGCAATGGTGCGCATAATCGTTCTCCTGATTGAGTTTATGTCGGCTTATTGAGCGGTGACGTTGCCCTGGTAGTCGAGCGAGACGGAGGCCGGGTTGCCATCCTTCTCAGCCTGGCCGCGCCAGATGCCTTGGCTGTCCTTCTTCAGGCCGGTCACCTTGGTGTAGCCGGCCTTCGAGATGCGGCCGGCAGCCTGCCGCATGGTGAAGCTGTTACGCCCCGGGACAGGAGCCGCAGCGGTGCGATGGGCGGTATTGGTCGTCTGCACCGCGCTCGGATTGCGAGCCGTCGTGGTGGGCGTGGTGTTCACCGACGCGCCCGGGGTCTGCGAGCCAGGCGCCGTGGGCGGGGCCATCGATGTTGCCATCGGCGGCGTTGCCGGGCTGGTGCTGGGCGCCATCGTGCTGGGAGTCGTCGTGCTTGGGGTGCTCGGCGCCGTGGTGGTGCCTTGCGCCAGGGCCACACCGCTGGCGGCGACCAGGGCCACGGCAGCTAGGGTCAGTCTCATAGCGTCGTCCTCTTGATGTTGTAGCCGTGGGCTAACAACGGCGATGGCATCGGCCCGTTCCCTCGGCGCCGTGATCTGCTACCTGTTGCGTGCAAACATCCTGCGGAACGCGCCATGCCCAGCCCGTTGAAGGTCGCCGTCCAGATGGACCCGATCGAGCACATCAACATCGATGCCGACTCCACCTTCGCCCTGATGATGGAGGCGCAACGCCGCGGCCACGCCCTGTGGCACTACGACGTGCGCGATATGAGCCTGCAGGAGGGCAAGCTCATGCCGGGCGAACCGGGCCGCAGCCATCGGCTGACGGCGGTGGTGCGGCCGATCAAGGTGGACCAGGTGCAGGGCGGCCACTACGTGTTCGGCCCGGCGACCCGCATCGATCTGGGCACGATGGACGTGGTGCTGATGCGGCAGGATCCGCCGTTCGACATGGCGTACATCACCGCCACTCACATGCTGGAACACATCCACCCCAAGACGCTGGTGGTGAACGACCCGGCAAGCGTGCGGGACGCGCCGGAGAAGCTGCTGGTCACGCACTTCCCCGAACTGATGCCGCCCACGCTAATCACCTGGGACACCAACGCGATCCGCGCCTTCCGCGCCGAGCACAAGGACATCATCGTCAAGCCGCTGTTCGGCAATGGCGGCGCCGGCGTGTTCCGCATCAAGCAGGACGACGAAAACCTGGCCTCGCTGCTGGAGATGCATTGGGCCCGATCCCGCGAGCCGCTGATGATCCAGCGCTACGAGCCGGCGGTGCGGCGCGGCGACAAGCGTGTGATCCTGATCGACGGCGAGCCCCTGGGCGCGATCAACCGGGTGCCGGCGGAGGGCGAGGCGCGCTCCAACATGCATGTCGGGGGCCGTCCCGAGGCGGTGGATTTGACGCCGCGGGACCGCGAGATCTGCGAGCGGATCGGGCCGTATCTGCGCGAGCGGGGTCTGCTGTTCGTGGGGATCGACGTGATCGGGGATTGGCTGACGGAGATCAACGTGACGTCGCCCACCGGCATCCAGGAAGTAAAGCGGTTCGGCGGGCCGGATCTGGCCGCCGCGATCTGGGAGCGCATCGAAGCGAAACGCGCAACGTCCTCATCGCCTTCCCCTTGAGGGAGGGGCTAGGGGAGGGGTGGTCGCGGCACGATCTTGGGTCCGGAAGGCAAGTTGGGCAATCCGGTGCGTATGCCGCCCCTCACCCCGACCCTCTCCCTCAAGGGGAGAGGGAGAAGTTTAGTCTTCGGAGGGGGCCATCGACTTCATGAGGTCGAACATGCGTTTGCGGACGTTCAGGTCGGTGATCCGGTAGTAAGCCCGCACCAACTCGAGCGTCTCGCGCTTGGACAACGTGTCGTCGGTGCCGAAACCGTCCTGGCCCTCGGCGAAACCCATCGGGGCACCGCGGGCAGAGCCACCCGGCAGGGAGATGCTGTCCGGCATATTGTCGTAGAAGAAGTTGATCGGCACATCCAAGATACGGGACAGGTCGAACAGCCGCGACGCCCCCACCCGGTTCACGCCGCGCTCATACTTCTGCACCTGCTGGAAGGTCAGCCCAAGCGCGTCGCCCAATCGCTCCTGCGACATGCCGAGCAACGTGCGGCGGAGACGAATCCTTGCTCCGACATGGATGTCGACAGGGCTGGGGCGGCTCTCATGAGTCTCGGTCGCCATGAGTCACGCATTCCTTAACCAACAATTCACCGGTGCTGAGGACAACTGCACCGATGAAGAAAGGTAAACGCCACAACCTCTAATTGTCAATGTAGCCTTACCAAATTTGCGATAACTCTTTTTTTCCACGCCGTGGGCCAGAGTGTCTCGCCTCAAAGCCGCGGCGCGTCGAACCGTCCCCGTCCGCCACGGCGCACCACGCCGAGGCCGACCGAACAGCACGCCAGCGCGAGCAGCAGCGGAATGGCCAGGCCCTGACGTGAGAACGGCGTGCGCCCGCGTTGGCCCGGCAAGGACACCACCGTCTCCGCCGCGACCTGCGTCGGCAGCCGGGTCAGTTCGCGGCCGAGCGCGTCGAAGGCTGCCGTGATCCCGGTGTTGGCTGCGCGCACCACCGGCAGCCCCTCCTCCACCGCCCGCGTCCGCACCGCGGCAAGGTGCTGGCGCGGGCCGGTCGAATTGCCGAACCAGGCGTCGTTGGTGATGTTCACCAACCAGTCGGGACGGTCCTGCTCGTCCACCAGCTCGGCAGCATAGATCGCCTCGTAGCAGATGAACGCGCCGAACGGGGGCAAGCCCGGCACGTGGATCGTCTTGGGGCCCGTTCCGAACTCCAAGTGCCCCGGCACGATCTGGACCGAGAACGGGATCCAACTCGGCGGGAACTCACCGAATGGCACAAGGTGCCACTTATCGTATGTGGCCACGATGCTGTCGGGGCCGTTCAAAGCGAACAAGCTGTTGTATGGCTGGCCGGCTGTGTCGAACCGGATGCTGCCGACGAGCGCCGCGGTGGCGGGGCGGCTCGCCTCCCAGATCATCTCCCGCGCCGTTGGGTCCTGCCCCAGCCAGTACGGGCTCGCCGTCTCCGGCCAGACGACCACGATCGGCTGGTTGGGCGCCGCGAGCTTGGCCTGGGCAACGCCCTGCTCGGTCAGAGCGAGATAGCGGTTGAAAATGGTGGCCGCGATGGTGCGATCCATCTTGTCGTCTTGCGGCACGTTGCCCTGCACCAGCACCACGCTGACGCCGGGTGCGGCGCCGACGGGCTGGGTCAGCCGGTGCACGCCGAAGCCGATCCAGGCCAGCATGACCAGGACAGCGCCGGCACAAGCCTGCCAGCCCAAGGCCGGCGTGGCGGCCAGCAGGATGGTGAGCAAGGTCAGACCCTGCACGCCGATCCAGGCGGCGGGCTGCAGCATGATGTCACCGGCCAAACCGGGGATGGCCCAGACGCTGCCCCACGGGTTCCATGGGAAGCCCGTGCCGATGAACTGGCGCGCCAGGTCCGCCAGCACCCACAGGCCCGCCAATAGCAGAACCCGCCGCCAGCCCGGCGCCGCCATCCGGGCGCCGGCGCAGGCAACGGCGATGAACAGGGCCAGCAGCGCCGACAACGCCGGCACCGCGAGCGGCACGAGCCACCAATACCGCGCCGACTCGATCAGGATCGCCTCGGTGATCCAATACAGGCCGAGGATGTGATGGCACGTGCCGAACACGAAGCCGCGCCGCAACGCCCCGGCCCAGCCCTGCGCCCCATCGATCAGCGCCAGCAAGCCCGGCACGCAGACCAGCAGCACGGGAATGGCGTAGAACGGAGGCAGTGCGGCGGCGGAGAGCGCGCCCAACCCGGCGGCTGCCAGATCGGCCCGCCAACCGCTCAGCCCGGCGAGACGCTTCATGCTGCGTGCACGTCTCGTGTGGGCGGCACTGCGTGCACGTCTCGTGTGGGCGGCACTGCGTGCACGACTCGCTCAGGCGGCACGGGGGCGCCGGTCAGTACGGCGGCGATGCACTCGGCCGCCATCACGCCCATCGCGATCATGGAACGCGGCGTCGTGCCGGCGACATGCGGCGTCACGATGGCCCGGGGGTGGTTGCGGAGTGGGTGGGATGCGTCGGGCGGCTCGCCGTCGAACACGTCCAGAGCGGCGCCGGCGATGTGGCCGCTGTCCAGCGCGGCCGCGAGCGCCGCCTCGTCGATCAGGCCGCCGCGGGCGGTGTTGATCACGAACGCACCCGGCGGCAGCGCAGCGAGGGCGGCGGCGTCGATCAGGTTGCGGGTTTGCGGCGTCAGCGGGCAGTGCAGCGACAGCACGTCCGACCGGGGCAGCAGCGCGGCGAGCGCCCCGCCCTCGGGCCGGCGGCAATGCGCCACGTCCATGCCGAACGCCTCCGCCAGCTTGGCCACCGCCTGCCCGATCGAGCCGAAGCCCACCAGGCTCAGCCGCATGCCGGCGATGTCCCGCACCGGGGGGGTGCCCTCGCGCCAATGGCCCGCCGCCAGATGGGCGCCGATCGGGCGGAGCTGCTTGGCCAAGGCGAGGATCATCGCCATCGTGTGCTCCGCGACTCCCGTCGTATTCGACCCAGGCGCGCGGGTGACGACGATGCCTCGGCCCGCGGCGGCCTGCAGGTCCACGTCATCCACCCCGACCCCGTGCCGTGCGATCACCCGCAGCCGTGGGGAGGCCACCATCGCGACCTCCATCACCGGGCCTTGGCGCGACAGCACCGCATCGGCCTGGACCCGGCCGCACAGCGCCGCCACGTCGGCGGCGGAGGGATAGGCTGGCATGTAGTGGATGGTGCAATCGGCCGCCTCAAGCACCGCCACTGCGGGGCCAGCCAGGCGCGGCGCAGTCATCACGACGTTGAACTGGGGCACTGATCAGTCTCGGAGTTGGCGCTTGTAGTGGTCGATGTATTTGTCGGTGACCAGGTCGGTCTTCACCACGATCGCCACGTCCGTCGTGTTGAACTGGGTGTCGATCACCGCGCCGTCGCCGATCATCCCGCCGAGGCGTAGGTAACCCTTGACCAAGGGGGGCAGGCTCATCAGCACGCGGCGTGAGTCGACCTCGCCCGGCGGCAGGCGGCGCATGTCCACATAGCGGCCCGGCAGGGCGCGCGGGCGCAGTGCGGGGGGCGCCAAGTGGTTGTGATGCAGGTAGGTCAGCTCTGCGGCGATCGCATCGGGGTCGGTGCCGCCCAGGCTGGCGCAGCCGAACATCAGGTCGATCTCGTGCGCAAATACGTAGGCGGCGATACCGCGCCACAGCAACTGCATCACCGCCCGGCCGCGATAGCGCAGGTCGACGCAGGAACGGCCTAATTCCAACACCCGGCCAGGGAAGCCCAGCAGCGGCGAGATGTCGTATTCGTCGGCGGAATAGAAGCGTCCGACCGCCGCCGCCCCTTCCCGCTGCATCATGCGGTAGGTGCCGACGACACCCTCCGGCCCGTCGCCCAGCGCATGGTCGACCACGATCAGGTGGTCGGCGAAGGTGTCGAACATGTCGGTGTCGCGGCGCGAGGCGAGTGCGGCTGCGTCCGGCGCGGCCCCCATCTCGTCGTAGAATACCCGGTAGCGCAGTGCCTGCAGGGCATCGACCTCGCCGGGGGTGGCCGCGATCCGGAGCCCCAGATTGCCCGCCCGCAACTCGCCGAAGCGCGGGCGCTCCGAAAACAGCCTGGGTTCCAGATCCCGCGGCAGGGCGGCGAGCTCGGGCCGGTTGATCGTCACCGGTGCGCGGCTCTGGGCACGGCTCTGGGGCCTTGCGACGGTGCGGCGGTGTCCGACGCGGGCTTGGCGGCCGCTGCGGGCTTGGCGGCGCGTCGGCTGCCGAACAGCTCCAACCGATGGGACACCAGGTCGAAGCCGAGCCGAGCGGCGATCGTCTGCATCAGGCGCTCGTGCTCGGCGTCCTCGAACTCGATCACCTTGCCGGTCTCGACGTCGATCAGGTGGTAATGGCGGCCATGCGCGGTCGGCTCGTAGCGCGCGCGGCCGCCGCCGAAGTCACGCCGGGCGAGGATGCCCTTCTCCTCCAGCAGCCGCACGGTGCGATAGACGGTCGCAATGGAGATCCGGCCGTCCAGCGCGGCGGCGCGGCGATACAATTCTTCCACGTCCGGATGATCTTCGGATTCGGACAGCACGCGGGCAATGACCCGGCGCTGACCCGTCATCTTCAGGCCACGCTCGACGCAGAGACGCTCGATCCGCGTCTCTGACTGCGGCTCTGGGCGCGGGGGGATGCGCGAATCCATCGGTCCTTGGCGGTTCCCTGGCCACGAGTGTGTCGCGCATGGCGTAGCCGATAGCGGGGCGCCCTGTCGAATCGACAGGTTGGAGTTAGGTCGAATCGGCAGGTCGGAGGCAGATCGAATCGACAGGTCGGAGTCAGGTCGAATCGACAGACGGGCGACGGGTTGAATCGACAGCGGGGCGCCGCTTCGAACCGGCGCCGCCCCAATCTGGTCGGGCCGAGCCTACCCGGCGCCGCGGCCGCCGGTTCCCAAGCCGATCTTCTTCGCCAAGGTCGAGCGGTGTTGGGCGTAATTCGGGGCGACCATCGGATAGTCCGACGACAAGCCCCAACGCTCCCGATACTGGTCGGGGGTCAAGCTGTAGGCACTCATCAGGTGGCGCTTGAGCATCTTCAGCTTTTTGCCGTCTTCCAGGCATACGATATAGTCTGGGAACACCGACTTCTTGGCCGGAACCGCGGGTTGGGGGCGTTCCGGCGGCGGCGGGGCAGCAGCGCCCAGGGTGGACACAGCGCGATATATGTCCCGGATCAGATCGGGAAGCGCATCGGCCGGTACGGAATTAGACTTCACATGCGCCGAAACAATTTGGGCCGTCAGTGCCAATATCTCGTTCGCGGAAGACTCGTCAGCCACGGCCACACTCCTAACGCCACACAGGCGGCGCCATATACAGGAAGTTGCGGGTGATTCGCAACCGCACGGCGGTCTCTTCATCATTTAGTTCGGAAGAATATTGCAGTGACTGAACTGGATATAACGGCTGAGCTTTGCCCGATGACCTTCGTGCACACACGCCTGGCGCTGGATCGACTGGCCTCTGGTGAGCTGCTGAGCGTGCGATTGCGCGGCAGCGAGCCGCGGGAGAACGTGCCACGGACCGCCGCCGAACAGGGACACACGGTGGTATCGGTGGACGACGCAGCCGACGGTACGACCCTGGTGGTGATCCGGCGCCGCTAGTCCGCCGCGCGTCCATCGCGGCGGAGGACGAGAGCGTCGCGGCCGGGGCCGTAATAGTCGCGGCGATGGCCACAGCCCACGAAACCGAGTGATCGATAGAGGGCAGCCGCCGCCGCGTTGTCGCTGGCGACCTCGAGGAACATCGGGCCATCGCTGGCTGCCAGCGCCGCCGCCAGCAACGTTCGACCGACACCTTGGCGGCGTAAGCCGGGCTCGACCGCGATCGTCAGCAACTCGGCCTCACCCCCG
Source organism: uncultured Acetobacteraceae bacterium (assembly GCA_964242215.1). Classification (GTDB taxonomy): domain Bacteria; phylum Pseudomonadota; class Alphaproteobacteria; order Acetobacterales; family Acetobacteraceae; genus LMUY01. The sequence continues at coordinate 20,070 of CAXTCJ010000095.1, forward strand.
GCGTGGCGGGTCAGCACGAAGCCGCCGCGCTCGTCCAGCAGGGCGCTGGCACCCGGCGTCTGGAGCAGGCTGGCGAACGCGGCGGCATCCCAACGCTCGCCCGGGGGGAAAGCCGCTTCATGAATTGCGGCCAGCACTGGGGCATGCAGTGGAGTCGCCGTGATCACGGCAGCCGGGCGGCGGGCGGTTCGACGTACATCGGTTGCGCGGGGCACGGGGCTAGTTCGCCGGCCATCCTGCGAAGCGCGACCCGGCCAACTGAGGCAGCGCGCACCGACTGGGCGGCCCCCTCCCGCGCGTCGGCTCCAGCCCCGCGCAAGGCGGCACAAACCAGGGCAGCGGCGTCTCCAAGGACGAGAACGGGTGCGCTCGGCAGCGGCAGCGCGTCGAGCGTCTCCGCCGTTACCTCACCATCGCGGCCGAGGAACACCCGGCCGGGCCGGCGCGAGTCCAGCGCCACCCACACCGGGCCGGGCCAGTCGGCGGCGCCGTCCTCGAGCAACGCTTCCGCCACCGTCACGCCGATCACGGGCACCCCGCCACCGAGCGCCAGGCCGTGCGCGAAGGCCAAGGCGCCCCGCAGCCCCGTGAAGCTGCCAGGGCCGACTGTGACCGCAACGGCGCCGATCGGGTTGCCGCCGAGCAGCGCCTGCACCTCAGCCGGCAGCGTGGCAGTGGCGGTTCGACTATCGCCGCCGTGTCGTTCGGCCAGGCACGTGCCACCTTCCAGCAGTGCCGCCGACCAGTTGGCCCCGGACGCGTCCAGAGCCAGGATGCGCAGGGCCGTGTTCAGAGCAATCGGCAGGCTTCGTCGAAGGTCAGGCGCGGGGATCGCGGCATCAGGCCGCTCGCGTCGCCGTAGCCGAGATTGACCAGGAAGTTCGACTTCCAGCCACTCGCCGCGAAGAACGCCTCATCGACCTTGGCCTTGTCGAAGCCACTCATCGGCCCGGCGTCCAGCCCCAAGGCGCGCGCGGCCATGATCAGGTAAGCGCCCTGCAGTGTGCCGTTGCGGAACGCCGTCTCGGAGGCGAGCGCCTCGTTGCCGGCGAACCAGGCGCGGGCATCAGCGTGCGGGAACAGCTTGGGAAGTTGCTCGTAGAATTGCGGATCGTACCCGACCACCGCCACGACCGGCGCGGACATGGTTTTGTCGACGTTGCCGGGGGACAGCGCTGGGCGCAGCCGTTCCTTTGCATCGGTGGTGCGCAGGAACAGGAAGCGCGCCGGCGAGCAGTTGGCGGAGGTCGGCCCCATTCGGAGCAGCCCGTATACCTCCTGCAAAACCTCGTCGACGACGGGTGTTTCCAGCCACTTATAGTGCGTACGCGCGTCGAGCAGCAGGGCCCGGCGCGCGCTCTCGTCGATCGGCGGCATGGCTGCCTACAGGTCGACCTGCTGCACCGCGACCACTTCCGGCACGTAGTGACGCAGCATGTTCTCGATGCCGTGCTTCAGCGTGGCGGAGGATGACGGGCAACCCGAACACGCGCCCTGCATGTGCAGCAGCACGATACCTTCGCGATAGCCGCGGAACACGATATCGCCGCCATCGCTGGCAACGGCCGGGCGGACGCGAGTGTCCAGCAGTTCCTTGATCTGCTCGACGATCTCGCGGTCTTCGGGGGCCACGTCCTCGTCGAGCGCATCGCTGGCGCCTTCCATCACTGGGCGGCCGGCGACGAAATGCTCCATTAGGGCGCCGAGCACCTCGGGGCGGAGCGTCTGCCAATCGGAGAGGTCCGACTTGGTGATGGTCACGAAATCACCGCCTAGGAACACGCGGGCGACGCCGGGCAGCTGGAACAGGGCCTGGGCCAAGGGCGAACGGTCGGCGGCGCTGGCGGTCGCGAAATCGGCGGTGCCGGCGCCCATCACGTCCCGGCCCGGCAGGAACTTAAGTGTCGCCGGGTTCGGGGTGCCCTCGGTCTCGATGAACATTTGGGTGGGATCCTTCGAATGCGGACCGCT
>CAXTCJ010000096.1:0-21582 GCA_964242215.1 uncultured Acetobacteraceae bacterium
GCTGATGGTGAGGTCGCGCAAGGCATCGTCGGCTACGACCCGGTTGCCAATTTCCAGGTCACGTCGGTCGAGATCACCCGGTGCGAGAAAGATCCGGAGGCCCGGCTGAAGCTTCTGCCGCCAGCCAACCCGGCGCCGAAGAAGGGTCGCGGCGCCCGCTACACCCCGGTTGCCAAGCGGAACGACCGTCCGGATGCGATCGCTTTCCTATTGCGCAATTTCCCGCAACTGTCGGAAGCGCAAGTCGTGAAGTTGCTGGGCACGACGAAGGACACGATCCAGAAGGTTCGCGAGCGGAGCCACTGGAACAGCACGAATATCAAGCCGCGCGACCCGGTCATCCTCGGCCTTTGCAGCCAGACCGACTTGAACGCGATGGTCACCTCTGCGAATGACCGGCTGATTCGTGAGGGGAAGCAAGTGCCCGTTCCCATGCGGATGGAAGCGGACGAAGCAGCCTGAACAGGGATGCCCGGCGCTGGGCCGGGCACCGTATCGTTGGCTAAGTTCGCTGCGCGAGCCGTTCCATCTCGTCTTTCAAACGAAGCTTCTCGCCTTTGAGCCTCAACAGTGCGTCGGAATCCGGCCTCGGCCGGTGATCCTCCTCCGAGATCCGCGTGTCGATCGCGTGGTGACGGGTCTTGAGGCTGTCGATCCGGGATTGCAGGCTCATATATCCTCCTTGCGTCGGACGCCAGGCGCTGATCGCGCCACCCTATAGCGTAATCGAATCGCCATACGAAGGCGAGTCCTATGCAGGCCTGGTCTGCGATCAACACGCCGACGTACTCGCGGCATTTTGGCTGAAACGGTCTTTTAACGACTCTCTGGCATGGTGACGGTGTAGCAACCGGCCCACTTCCCGAGGAAGATCCTTGTCCCAAGCTGATCGTGCCCCGCTGACCTTCGACGCAGGCGCCTTTCAGGTGCTGAAAGTGTTCCCCACCCCTGTCGTCGTCGCCCCCGTCAGTGATTCGGATGCGCTGAACGCCGTCCTCCGGGCAGCCATTCTCAGCAGAAAGGCCGCCTCGACCGGTGTGGTAAAAAGTAATGACGGCGGCTGGCAGTCGCAGGATGACTTCGCTGCTTGGTCCGGCCCGGCGGGCGAGCAGTTGCTGATCCTTGCCCGGCAACTCGCCGATCAACTCACCGCCATACAGACGGCGGAAGGACTGCTCCGCCAGCCCCCCGTCTGGACAGTGAACGCCTGGGCCAACGTCAACGCACCAGGCGACCGCAACCACGCCCATCATCATGCCGGCGGCTATTGGTCCGGGGTGTATTGGGTCGATTCCGGGGAGGCGGCGACTGATGCGCCCGTTGGGGGCGAGTTTGAAATGAACGATCCGCGCGGGATCTTGCCAGGCTTCAGTGCTCCATCCCTGCGCTACGCCGTGTCCGGCTGCTTGAGCGCCGGGCTCACGGACTTCATCACGCCGAAATCGGGCACTCTGATCATGTTCCCATCGTGGCTGGTGCACGGCGTCCGGTGCTACCACGGCCAGAATGAACGCATTTCCGTAGCGTTCAATTTTTCCCCGGATACCAGACCGGCGCCGATCTGACCGATCGACCAGTCCCAGCGCGCCGCCGCGTTGGGCAGCGCAGCATTTGCATAGCGCAACACATAGTAAGCCCCGCTTACCCATGCTAAAGCGCCGGGATGCTCACCGATCGTGATTCATTGCTGCGAAAGCTTCATGAACTTCGCAGCGAACATCGGGACCTCGACACCGTCATTGCACGACTGTCGGATGGCGGGCTCGATCAGTTACAGCTGCAGCGCCTCAAGAAGCGCAAACTAATGCTGAAGGACGAGGTCGCCTGGCTGGAGAGCCGGCTCATCCCCGACAACATCGCTTGATGGACGCACCTCGCGTCGGCGTCATCATGGGCAGCCAGTCGGATTGGGCGACGTTGCGCCATGCCGCCGAGACTTTGGCCGCACTGGATATCGTCTACGAGACGCGCATCGTGTCCGCCCACCGCACGCCGGACCGTCTTGCTGCCTATGCGAAGGAAGCGGCGTCGCGGGGGCTTTGCGTGATCATTGCCGGGGCCGGGGGTGCGGCGCACCTGCCCGGCATGTGCGCCGCGTGGACGAATTTGCCCGTGCTGGGCGTTCCCGTGGAAAGCCAGGCGCTCAAGGGCATGGATAGCCTCCTGTCCATCGTGCAGATGCCGGCTGGAATTCCCGTGGGGACGCTGGCGATTGGGCGCGCCGGGGCGGTGAATGCGGCGCTGCTCGCCGGGTCGATCCTGGCTTTAGCCGACCCGGCCCTCGCCGGCCGGCTCGCCGCCCATCGGGCCGCACAAACCGCCGCCGTCGCCGAACAACCGGCCGATTGATGCAGGGACCGCTTCCGCCCAACGCCACCATCGGAATCGTCGGCGGCGGACAACTCGGCCGCATGTCCGCCATGGCCGCCGCACGCCTCGGATATCGCTGCCACATCCTCACCCCTGAAACCGACAGCCCGGCCTCGCAAGTCTCGGCGCGCACCTTCGAGGGCGACTACGAAGACCCGGCCTTGCTCCGCGCCTTTGCCGAGTCGGTGGACGTGATCACCTTCGAGTTCGAGAACGTCAGTGCCGAGGGCTTGGACCTGCTGGAGTCGATTCGCCCCGTCCGTCCCTCCCCGTCCGTCCTGCGGATCAGCCAGGACCGCTGCGTCGAGAAGGCGTTCTTGAACGATGCCGGCGTCGCCACTGCATCGTGGGTCGCCATCCGCAGCCGGGCCGATTTGCATGCCTCTGTGGCCCGTGTCGGGTTGCCCGGCCTGCTGAAAACGACCCGCGGCGGCTACGACGGCAAGGGCCAGGCGTCGCTACGGAGCGTATCGGACCTGAACACCGTCTGGGAGGAGCTGGAACCCAAACCCCTGATCCTGGAGAGTTTTGTCGTCTTCGAACGGGAGATCAGCGTCGTTGTCGCCCGCGGGCTGGACGGCGCCACGGTCGCTTTCGACCCGGTGGAGAACCGCCATCAGGACGGCATCCTGTCCCAAACTCACGCGCCGGCGCCCGTTACCGCCGAAGTCGCGCAACGTGCCACCGCGACCGCCATCCAGGTCGCGGAGGCGCTCGGCCTGGTGGGCTTGCTCGCGGTGGAGATGTTCGTCGCCCCCGACGGCGCCGTGCTGGTGAACGAGATCGCACCCCGCCCACACAATTCCGGCCACTGGACCATCGATGCCTGCCCCGCCAGTCAGTTCGAGATGCACGTGCGCGCCATCGCTGGGCTGCCTTTGGTGCCGGCCGTGCGCCATTCGGACGCGGTGATGATCAACCTCATCGGCCCGGAGGAAGTCGCGCAATGGCCGGCAATCCTGGCCACGCCCGGACTGGTGCCCCATCTGTATGGCAAAGCGGAAGCCCGGCCAGGCCGCAAAATGGGCCATGTTACCAAGCTTTACCCTCTCGGCACGCTCAACGGGTAGGGAGCGCCACCCGCGCTACCCGAGCTGGGGATTATCGAACACCGGGTTGCGCCACCGGTACAATGCGTCCTTCAGCGCCTGCGCCAGATCCAGCTTCTCCGGTTCCCCCAGGCTGGCCCCGACCTCGAGCTGCTTGCCATGCGCGGCCAGGAACAGGCCCGGCACCCGCCCGGGGCGATCCTGCAGCAGCACATTGATCCAGGCCGGCGAGATCGTCTCCTCCGTTCGACGCCCGTCCTGTGCGGTTCGGATGACGCGCAGTATGGACGGAGACAGCAAAATCACCTCGTTGGCCCGCACCGCCCGCGCATTGTAGCGCAGCAGGAGCAGCGCCGTGGTGATCTCCACCCCGTTGAACCCGGCGATCGGCCAGGCGCCCAGCCACCAGAACACCGACGTGCTGCAGATGCTCAGGGTCACGATGGCGCCGATCAGCAGCTTTAATCCGCGCGGCGACAAGCTGCGATGCGGGACGACGACGGCTTCGAACAGGGTTGCTTCGGCATCCATGCACCGCATTTGGCACGATCGTAGCGCTTGTCACCAGCCGGGCAGCCAGGCGACGGTGGCATCCATGCCTCCCCTCCCCGCGAAACGGCCGCGCAAGACGCCCCGTATGCCCCTCGCCAACATCCGGCCCTTCCTCGAGGCCCTGCGCGCGGCCAATCCGGATGCCAAGACCGAGCTGGCGTTCACCGACCCGTTCACCCTGCTGGTCGCCGTTGCCCTGTCGGCCCAGACCACGGATGCGGCGGTGAACAAGGCGACCCCCGCACTGTTCGCGGCAGCCCCGACGCCCGCGGCGATGGCAGACCTCGGCGCCGAGGGCATAGCCCCGTTCGTGCGCTCGATCGGGCTCTGGCAGGGCAAGGCCAAGAACGTCGCGGCGCTCTCCCGCATCCTGGTGGAGCAACACGGCGGCGTCGTGCCGGCCAACCGCGAGGCATTGGAGGCGCTGCCCGGCGTGGGCCGCAAGACCGCGAACGTGGTGCTCAACGTGGCGTTCGGCGAGAGCACCATGGCGGTCGACACGCACGTGTTCCGGCTGGGTAACCGGACCGGGATAGCCCCGGGCAAGACGGTGCGGGAGGTGGAGGACGGCCTGGTCCGCCGCATCCCGCCCGATATGCTGCAACCGGCGCACCACTGGCTGATCCTGCACGGGCGCTATGTCTGCAAGGCGCGCGTGCCGGAGTGCTGGCGCTGCCCGGCGGCCCCCTGGTGCAACTACCCCGCCAAAACCCCCGCCCCCGCCACGAAGCCTCCGCGGAAGCCTAGGGCAAACGGGCCCTGACGCTAGCCTGCGGTCGCCCCGCGGGGCGCCGGCTGGTCGTGCAGAAACTGCCATAGCGCCTGGCCATGCTGGGGTGCCGGCATGACCTGCTCGTTTTCCTCGTAAACCAGCACGTCGGCGCCGAGGAGGTCGGCCGCCCGCTGCGCCGGGTCGACGCCGATCTGCAGCTCCGGGCCCTTCAGGCTCCAGTGCAGCGTGTAGGCGCGCCAATATTCGAACTCGACCGCAGCCGGGTTGCACGTCGACCGCCGCAAGAAATCCAGCGTGCCGTGGCTGAAGCTGCCGCCAACGATGGCGACCTTAGTGTCCGGGCACGGATCGGGGGCCGGCGCGGGCACGACGCTGACGACCGGCACGGCATCGTACGGAAACGGCCGGAACAGGTTCATCAGGTTGGCGATGTCGACGTCGACCCCGACCGGGACCGGCGTCATGTGCCAAGTGAAATCGAACGGCGCGAACCCGCCCCCCGGGTCCAACCGGTTGAGTTCACGCATCACCGCCTGTTGCGACAAGGCCTCGCCCACCTCGTTCCAATGCGACCCGCCCCTCGGATACATGGTGAACGGGTAGGCTCCGTGCGCTGCCGTGATCACCGCCGTGGTGTCCGCCACATGCACGCCATCCGCCTTCAGCATCGCAAGCCAGGCCGGGACGAGGCCGGTCCGGTCCGCGGCAGGCGCCGGGCAGGTGTAGCCGGCAGGGATAATGCCCGGATATTGCGCGACCTTGGAGGGGGTCAGCACATACAGGAACACGCGGCCCCGCCGCTCCTCGAAGTCCTGCATCTCGCGGATACGGGCGGCCCAGCGCTCGGCGACCGGGCGCCAGGCGGCGATGTCGCGCGAGCAATACTCCTGGGCATAGGCGAGTTCGAACAGGGTCGGCCCCGGGCCCACCGCCAACGCCGGGATCGCCGAAACGCGGAACAGCGAGAACTCAACCTGATTGCGCAGCCGCACGGCGTCGGCGTACAGCGGAATTCGGGTGCCGATCATCCGGGCGTAGCTGGCCTGGTATGAGCCGTGCAAAACACCGTCCCAGGAAAAGCGCGGCTTTTCCGCAGCCACGGTCACGCCGCTCAGCGGTGGCGACAGCTTCATCGGGCCGTGGTGCAGTAGCGGCAGCACCGTGCTCACTACCAGCAGTGCGGTCAAGGCAGCCCACGCCAGGGCACCGACCAACAGGGGCAGTTGCAGGGCGGCACGGCGCATCTGCTCAGAACTGGGCATCGCGTCAGAACCTGAAATACAGGAAGGGTTTGAACGGGTCGGCCAAGGCCTTGGCGAGCGCGAATACGAACAGCAGCGACAGCAGCAGGTCCAGCGCGGCACGACCCGCCGGCGCGGCGATCACCCCCTGTTGCGCGCGGTCGAAGCCCGGCATGCGGGGCAGGAACGAGACCAGGGCCGCCGCCACCATCGCAGCCATCATCAACGGCGTGCGGTATAGGCCAACGACGAAGCTGGGCCGGCCAGGATGCAGCATGGCACTGAACATGATGCCAGCCTGCCCCATCGAGACGGCACGGAACACCAGCCAGCCGGCAACGGTTACGAGGAAGGTCCACGCATTGGCAGCGACTCGCGGCATCCGGTCCAGCCAGCGCAGTAAGAAAAGCCGCTCCAGCACCAGGAACACGCCGTTGTAGGCGCCCCAGGCGACATAGGTCCAAGCGGCACCATGCCACAGGCCGCTGGCCAGGAAGCACACCCACAGGTTCAGGTAGCGGTGCCAGGGGGCGACCCGGTTGCCGCCGAGCGGGATGTAGAGGTAGTCGCGGATCCAGGTCGACAGCGAGATGTGCCAACGCCGCCAAAACTCGGTGATGCTGCACGAGATGTACGGCTTGTTGAAGTTCTCGTTCAGCCGGAAGCCGAACATGCGGGCCAGCCCGATTGCCATGTCGGAATAGGCGCTGAAGTCGATGTAGATCTGGAAGGTGAAGAACAGCACGCCCCACCAGGCATCAGCGCCGCCGAGTTGCGCCGGGTCGGCGGCAAAGGTCATGTCCGCCCCGGTGGAGAGCGTGTCGGCCAGGATGGTCTTTTTCACCACGCCGAGCATGAAGCGGCGCAGGCCCTCCGTCAGGTCGCCCCGGCGCTCCCGACCGTAGGCGAGCAGCTGGGCTTCCAGTTCGTGATACTTGATGATCGGGCCGGCCAGCAGCTTGGGGAACAGGAAGACATACAGCAGGTAGGTGGCGAACCCCGGCGCGGGTCGGCTGCGGCCGCGGGCGATGTCGACGAGATAGGTGATCTTCTCGAACACGATGAACGAGACGCCGATTGGCAAGGCCACCTGGCCGAGGTGCCAGGGCGTCAGGCCGGCCGCCACCAGCAGCACGTCCAGATTGTCGACCGCGAACCCGGTGTATTTGTAATAGACCAGCACGCCGATGTTGATCAGCACGCCGAGCGCCACCGCCGCCTTGCTGCCTTTTGCGACCTGCAGCGCCAGTAGGTAGTCGGTCAGGCAGGTCAGCAGCACCACGGGAACGAAGAGCGGTTCGCTCCACAGATAGAAGAACAGGCTGGCCGCCAGCAGCACGGCCGCACGGGGGCCGGCCCGGTGACGCACCGCGAGGAAGGCGGCGAACACGATAGGGAAGAACAGGAAGAGGAAAAGCGGCTCGTAGAACAGCATTAGCGGATGGAGCCACCTTTGTACAAGGCGAAGATCCGCAGGTTGTAGCTGAAGTCGACGATGTTCTGCATGGCGTCACGCAGATCCGGCATGGATGGCCGGCCCGCTGCGACACGGTCGAAATCCGACAGCCGCACGATCGGCGACTGCAAAACCGGCAGCGCCATGCGGATGTCCGTAAAGCCGCAGCCCTGGGCCATGCGCCAGATCGCGTGCACGTCGATGTCGTTCTCGATGACCGAGAAGTGGCCCATCTCGTACTGCGCGTCCGGGGTGCCGGAGTGCTCGGGGCCGGGCTCATGGAACACTGCGATGCCGCCGGGCTTCAGCACGCGCGCCATCTCGGCCAGGGTCGCGCCCTGGTCCAGCACGTGGTGGAAGGCGTCGAACGACACCACCCGGTCCATACTGGCATCGTCGGCCGGCAGCCGCGCGCCGTCGAAGCGGCGGAATTCGACGCGTAACTCGGCGGCCAGTGGGTCGCGGGCCAGGAAGCGCCGCCCCAGATCGAGTACGTTGGAGGATACGTCGGTCGCCACTACCTCTGCCCCCATCGTCGCCAGGCAGCGCGCCAGCCAGCCAGTGCCGCAGCCGAAATCCAGCACGTGGGCGCCGTCGGGCATATCGAGCAGTTGCAGCACGGTGGAGATGCCGGCCAGCCGCGGCTGCGTGTCGGCCGGGCTTTGGAACGGGCGGCGGAACAGCGAGGCTTCCTCGTCCTCGCGCACGAAATAGGCGTCGGCGCGGGCCAGGTGCTCCTCCGGGGTGAACCGGGCCATGATGTCGGCGACGGCGATCGGTGCCGCGCCCGCGTCGGCGGTCACACGCGCCCTCGCCCGGCTGTGCAAGCGCAGAGCCGGCCGGTAATGCCAGCGCCGTATGGGGCCGAAGCGCAGGAACCAGCGCAGCAAGGATCGCAGGACGGGCACTCCGGGCGGAAACGTCGGGCGGGCATAGCGGTAGGGCAGCGCCCGGTAAAGCTTCGGATCCTCCCCCGCGCTTGGCGGGGGAGGTGGCGGCGCAGCCGACGGAGGGGGCACAGGCACCGCTCGTGCCAACACCCCCTCCACCACGCTTCGCGCAGTCCCCCTCCCCCGCTGCGCGAGGGAGGATGAGAACGTCTTGGCACTCGACGTGGTGGGACCCCGTCGCCATCTTGACCGTGACAGGGAGTGCCCGATGTCCGAAGTGATCGCCAAGCCGCAAGCCAAGGCTCCGAAAGCGCCGCCCCGCACCCGCGGGCAGACTAACCGCGACCTGGTCGGCACCGTGACGTTCGAACCCAAGCGCCAGCCGGCCAAGCCGGTCACCAAGCGCCTGACGGTGGTCAGCGACTACGAGCCGGCGGGCGACCAGCCGACTGCCATCCGGGACCTGTGGGCCGGCATCAATGCGCCCGAGCGGGACCAGGTGCTGCTGGGCGTCACCGGGTCGGGCAAGACCTTCACCATGGCCAAGCTGATCGAGCACGCCCAGCGCCCCACGCTGATCCTGGCCCCCAACAAGACCCTCGCGGCGCAGTTGTATGGCGAGATGAAAAGCTTCTTTCCGGACAATGCGGTGGAGTATTTCGTCAGCTACTACGACTACTACCAACCGGAAGCCTACGTCCCCCGCACCGACACGTATGTGGAGAAGGACAGCCAGATCAACGAGGCGATCGACCGCATGCGCCACGCGGCCACGCAGAGCCTGCTGGAGCGCAACGACGTCGTGATCGTCGCCTCGGTATCCTGCATCTACGGTATCGGCTCGGTCGAGACCTACTCGCGCATGGTGGTGAAGCTCGAAGTCGGCGGCAGCATTTCGCGCGACACGCTGGCCCGTGCGCTGGCCGAGCAGCAGTATCGCCGCAACGATGCCGCCTTCCAGCGCGGCACGTTTCGCCTGCGGGGGGACTCGGTGGACATCTTCCCGTCGCACTACGAGGACCGTGCCTGGAAGATCAGCCTGTTCGGCGACGAGATCGAGGCGATCAGCGAGTTCGACCCGCTCACCGGCGAGATCACGGCGACGCTGAACGAGGTCCACATCTACGCCAACAGCCACTACGTGACGCCGCGCCCGACGCTGATCCAGGCCATCTCCGGCATCAAGGCGGAGCTCAAGGACCGGCTGGACGTCTTTGTAAAGGAAGGCAAGCTGCTGGAGGCGGAGCGGCTGCAGCAGCGCACCACCTTCGACCTGGAAATGATCGAGACCACCGGATCGTGCAAGTCGATCGAGAACTACAGCCGCTTCCTGTCGGGCCGCGCCCCCGGTGAGCCGCCGCCCACGTTGTTCGAATACCTGCCCGAGAACGCGCTGCTGATCGTGGACGAGAGCCACGTGACCGTCCCGCAGATCGGCGGCATGGAGCGGGGCGACAACGTGCGCAAATCCGTCCTCGCCGAGTTCGGCTTCCGCCTGCCGAGCTGCATCGACAACCGCCCGCTGAAGTTCGAGGAGTGGGAGCATTTCCGCCCCCAAACTGTGTTCGTCAGCGCCACGCCAGGCCCGTGGGAGCTGGAGCGGGTGCAGGGCGTATTCGCCGAGCAGGTCATCCGCCCCACCGGCCTGATCGACCCGGTGACCGAGATCCGCCCCGTCGAGCACCAGGTGGACGACCTGCTGCACGAAATCCGCGCCACGGTGGCGATGGGGGCAAGGACGTTGGTCACCACACTGACCAAGCGCATGGCGGAGGATCTGACCGACTACCTGACCGAGCATGGCGTCAAGGTGCGCTATTTGCACAGCGACGTGGACACGCTGGAGCGGATCGAGATCATCCGCGACCTTCGGCTCGGCGTGTTCGACGTGCTGATCGGCATCAACCTGCTGCGCGAGGGCCTCGACATCCCGGAATGCGCCCTGGTCGCGATCCTCGACGCGGACAAGGAGGGCTTCCTCCGCTCGCAGACCAGCCTGACGCAGACCATTGGCCGGGCGGCGCGCAACGTCGATGGCCGGGTTATCCTGTATGCCGACGTGATGACCGACAGCCTGCGCAACGCGCTGGACGAGACGTCGCGCCGCCGGGCCAAGCAGCAGGCGTGGAACGAGGCGCACGGCATCACCCCCACCAGCGTGCGCAAGCAGATCGGCGCCGCACTGAACAGCGTGTTCGAGCAGGATTACGTGACCGTCTCGCCGGTGAAGGACGCGGGCGTCACGGACATGGTCGGCAAGGACCTGGCCCACTCGATCGCGGACCTGGAAAAGCGGATGCGCGCCGCCGCGGCCGATCTGGAGTTCGAGGCGGCCGCCCGGCTGCGCGACGAGATCAAGCGGTTGGAGGCACTGCAACTGGGGCTGGAACCGCCGCCGATGCCGCAGCGGATCGGGGCAGCGAAACGGGACCGGACGCCGGAACCGCTCGGGCCGGGCGGCGGCGGGTATGATCCGGAGAAGATGAAGAAGCGCGGTGCCAAACGCGGGCGGCGGTGACGAGGCTGACATCAGCTTGCTCGATATTGCGCGTTAACATAACGTTACCGTAAGTATTGTCGGCGGGACGGATGATGACGGTTTTCACAGTCTCCTCGCTGGCCGATGACGGCCCTGGCACCCTGCGGGCGGACATCGAAGCGGCGAAGGCTGGAGACACCATCGAGTTCGCGCCCTCGCTGCCGGCGGTACCGCCGCCCATGGACGACGGCTTCGAGGTGGAACGGATCCGCGCCGCGGTTGCAGCCTAGGCACCGCCGATTGGAACCGCCTCCGGCGCCGGAGGCGGTGCGAGGCAGTTGCAAAGCGTCGCGCATTCACGAAGGGTAACGCATGCTCGTCCAGCAAGGCGCAGCCCGAACCAGTCGGATAGATCGGCGCCTCGCCGGCACCTTGGCCGCGATCGCCGGCGCCGTTAACGTCGCAGCTTTCCAGTCAGTCGGCTTCTTTGCCGCCAACATGACAGGCAACGTGTCATCGGCCTCGGACCGGGCCGCCTTCGGGCAGCTCCAGCCGGCCGCTTTCCTGCTCGCCATCGTCGGCACCTTCATCGTCGGCGCCGCTGTCTCGAGCTTGCTCATCGCGATCGGAAGACGGCGGGACATACGCGGCGTCTACGCGCTCAGCATCCTCGCCGAGGCGGTCCTCATGGCGGCGCTGAGCCTGGCGGATCCGCTGCTCTCGCCGTACTGGCGTGGGCCGGTGCTGGTTCTCGGCCTGAGCTTCCTGATGGGGCTGCAGAACGCCGTCGTGACCCGCATATCGAACGCGCGGGTCCGCACCACGCACATCTCGGGCATGGCGACCGATATCGGCATCGGCCTGGGACTGTTGCTGGACATGGCCTGCGGGGGCGAGCGGACCGCCGAGCGCGAGACGGTGCTTGCCAATCTGCGGCTGCACGGCATGACGATCCTTTGCTTCCTGGCCGGTGGCCTGGCGGGCGGCCTGATTTACCGTGGGGTCGGCATCACGCTGCTACTCGGTTGCGCAGTCCTGCTGCTGCTGATTGCCCTGCCTCAAGTGGTCAAGGCGAAGTCGACTAAGCCGGACCGGGCCGAGTGGGAACCCGCGGATCGACCCTGAGCGATGGGCACAAACCCGGCCATCGTTGCTATACCCTTTCCATGACCCGCCTCGCCCGCCTCGAACGCGCCATCGAAGCCCTGCTGTTCGGCAGCCGCTGGCTTCTCGTCCCGTTCTATCTCGGCCTCGCCGTCGGGCTCGCGCTCGTGTTGGGCAAATTCGTGCTGTCGGCCGTCGAACTCGTGCTGCACGGCTTGGCCGGCAGCGAAGACCACTTCATCATCGGCATCTTGGGGCTGATCGATCTCTCGCTCGTGGCCAATCTGCTGCTGATGGTGATGTTCGCCGGCTACCAGAACTTCGTCGGCCCGTTGCATCTGGACGACCACCCGGACCGCCCCGATTGGATCGGCCATGTCGGTTTCGCGGAGATCAAGCTCAAGCTCCTCACCAGCATCGTGGCAATCTCCGCCATCCACGTGCTCGAGGACTTCATGGACGCCCCGACCCTGGAGAACCGCGCGCTGGCATGGCGGGCCGGGCTGCTGCTGCTGTTCGTCGTCAGCGGGGTGATGATGGCGCTGATGGACCGCATCTCGAAAGACCCAGCAGATCCCGGGCACTGATCTCGGAGCACGCGTCCGCCGCTTGCGTTTAGCGTCGGCCGGCGTCACGCTCAGTTCACCAGGAATGCGGAGGTGGCCATGATCTTCCGGCAACTCTTCGACAGCACGTCCGGCACATACAGCTATCTGCTCGCCAGCCGCCGTGGGGGTGAGGCGCTGATTATCGACCCGGTGCTGGAGAAGGTCGACCGCTACCTCAAGCTGATGGAGGAGTTGGACCTCCGCTTGGTGAAGGCCGTCGACACGCACCTGCATGCCGACCACGTCACCGGCCTGGGCGCTCTGCGCGACCGGACGCAGTGCATCACCGTCATGGGCGAGCACAGTCGTGTGGACGTCGTCTCCATGCGGATCGGCGAGGGAGACCGGCTGGCGATCGAGGGGGTGAAGCTGGACGTGCTGTACACGCCGGGTCACACGGACGATTCGTACAGCTTCACCATGGCGGACCGGGTGTTCACCGGCGACACGCTGCTGATCCGCGGCACCGGGCGGACCGACTTCCAGAACGGCGATTCGCGGGCGCAGTACAATAGCCTACAGCGCCTGCTGAACCTGCCGGAGGAAACGCTCGTGTTCCCGGCGCACGACTACAAGGGCGACACGGTCAGCACGATCGGGGAGGAGAAGCGGTGCAACCCGCGCCTGCAGGTGAAGGACGCGGAGGAATATGCCGCTTTGATGGCGTCGCTGAACCTGCCGAACCCCAAGATGATGGACGTCGCCGTCCCGGCCAATTTGCGCCAGGGCTTCTTGCAGGCCGAGATCGCCCGGCGCGGCTGGGCCGTTTGTGCCACCGATGCCAAGGCCATGCTCCGGGCCGGCAACGTGGCCCTGGTCGACCTGCGCGAGACGATCGAGCGGGACAAGCATGGCGTGATCCCGGGCTCGGTGCACACCCCGTATTCGGAACTGCAGCGCAGCTTCGGGTCGGGTGCCATGCTCGAGGAGTTCGCGGCCGCCACTGGCAAGCCACTGCTGTTCCTGTGTGCGTTCGGCGAGCGCAGTGCCATGGCGGTGCAACGCGCGCAGGAGGCCGGGCTGAGTTCCGCCCGGCACGTCGAGGGCGGCATGGCGGCGATGACGATGGACGACGAGCGTTTAGGTCGTTGAGCGTTAGGCAATTCTTCAGACCAACAGGCAACAATGAGCCCTTTGCCGTTCTCTCCCTCCGACGAGCGACCGGCACACGACGCGGCCGAGACCATCGCCGGGCTCGAGCCGGCGCTCCGTTCGGCAACGATCATCGATGCGGGCGGAACGATACTGCAATTTTAAGCTTTTGTTGCTGTCGATGATACAGAAAGGCACGGCCGCAATGATCAAAGAGGCACTGTGATGGACGTCCCAGCCCCGCAACGCGGCCCAGTGATGAATTCGAAGCCGCAAGACGTCGCGGTGGCGGCGCTGGCACTCGGGTTGTTCGTGCTGGGCGTCTACACGCTGTGGAACTTCCTCAGCGCGCTCGCCTGGGCCGGCATCTTCGCCGTTGCACTCTGGCCATATTACCGGCGGTTGCAGACGCGGTTCGGCAAGGGCAAGCACAATATCCTGCTGCCCTCGCTGTTCACGCTGGCGGTGGCGCTGGTCTTCATCGTTCCCATTGGCCTAGTCGGTATGCAGTTGGCAAAGGAGGCCCACAACATGGCCGACTGGCTGCACAACGCTCGCGAACATGGCGTGCCAGAGCCGGATTTTGTGAAGCATCTGCCGGTCTTCGAAACCCAAGTGGATGGTTGGTGGAAGCAGAACCTAGCGGATCCGCAGGGTGCGAAGGAGTTGGTGGAGCGGACGAGCAACGGCCGAGTTGGCTCGATGAGCCGGGAAATTGGCTCCCAGGTGGCTCGCCGGCTGACCTTGTTCGTGTTCACATTGTTCACGCTATTCTTCCTGTTCCGCAGCGGTCACGAGGTGACTCAACAGATGCGACGCGCCGCCTCGCGCACGTTCGGACCGAACGGCGAGCGGGTCGGCCGGCAGATCATCGCCTCCATCCATGGCACGGTGGACGGGCTGGTCTTGGTCGGGCTGGGCGAGGGCGTGCTGCTGGGCATCGTCTACGCCTTCGCGGGCGTGCCCCACCCCACGGTGTTCGGCGCGCTAACTGCGGTCGCGGCGATTATCCCGTTCGGAGCTCCGGTCATCTTCGCCATTGCCGCTTTGCTGCTGGCCGCGAACGGCTCGATCGTATGGGCCATTGCCGTGGTCTGCATCGGCTTGGCCGTGACCGCCGCTGCCGACCACTTCGTGCGCCCCGTGCTGATCGGCGGCGCCACCCAACTGCCGTTCATCTGGGTGCTGCTCGGCATCCTGGGCGGGGTGGAGATGTGGGGCCTGCTCGGGTTGTTCCTCGGCCCGGCCATCATGGCGGCGCTGATGATGCTGTGGCGCGAATGGGCGGGTGAGCGGCCGGCGTGAGCCGCGAAATCCGGCTCAACGCCTTTGACATGGCGTGCGTCGGGCACATCCAGCAGGGTATGTGGACGCATCCGCGCGACCACTCCACCGACTACGACAGCCTCGCCTACTGGACCGCTCTCGCCCGCCTGCTAGAGCGCGGGCTGTTCGACGGCTTGTTCCTGGCCGATGTCCTGGGCGTTTACGACGTCTACGGGGGAACACCCGATGCGGCCCTGCGAGAGGCGGTGCAGGTGCCGCTGCTGGATCCGGTGCTGCTGGTTCCCGCCATGGCCGCCGTTACCTCGAACCTGGGGTTCGGTGTCACCGTGAACCTGGCGTACGAACAGCCGTTCACCTTCGCCCGCCGCATGGCGACGCTGGACCAACTGACCGGGGGAAGGATCGGCTGGAACATCGTCACCGGCTATCTAGACAGCGCGGCGCGAGCGATGGGATTCGCTGCGCAGATGGCACACGACGATCGCTACGACCTGGCCGACGAGTTCATGCAAGCCGTATACGCCCTTTGGGAGCACAGCTGGGACGACAGCGCCGTTCACAAGGAAGCAGGCCGTTTCACCGACCCGGCCGGCGTTCGCCGGGTGCAGCATGCCGGCGCGCAGTATCGGTTCGACGCGATGGCCCTCGTCGCTCCGACCCCCCAGCGAACGCCGGTGCTGTATCAGGCCGGCAGCAGCGAGCGCGGCCGCACCTTCGCCGGGCGCCATGCCGAGTGCGTGTTCGTCAATGGCGGCAGCAAGCAAGGCGTCGCGCGCCTGGTTGCCGATCTGCGGGCCCGGGCGGCCCCGCGCGACATCCGGGTGTTCGTCGGTGCGACGCTCGTGCTCGGCCGCACCGGGTCCGAGGCCCAGGCGCTGCTCGCAGAGTATCGGACGCATAGCAGCGTGGAGGGTGCGCTTGCGCATGCCAGCGCGTCGCTTGGGATCGACTTCGCGCGCTATGGCTGGGACGAACCGGTGGATGCGTCGCCGACGGAGGCGATCCGGTCCAACATCGAGGCGATGACCCGGCAGCTTGGTCCGGGTTGGACCAAACGGATGCTGGTGGACCAATTCGTGCTCGGCAGTCGCCAACCCCCGATCGTGGGCAGCGCGGCGGAGGTGGCGGACGCCTTGCAAGCGTGGGTGGCGGAGGCGGATGTGGACGGGTTCAACCTGTCCCGCACGGTCGCGCCGGAGTGCTGGGAAGCGGTGGTCGACCTACTGGTGCCGGAGTTGCAGGCGCGGGGGGTCTACAAGACGGGCTACGCGGCTGGAACATACCGCGAGAAGCTGTTCGGTGCTGGGCCAAGGCTACAGCCCCCGCACCCCGCCGCGGCGTAGCATAATCCCCCTCCCCTTGAGGGAGGGGCGGGGGGAGGGGTTGCCACACACCGAATCGCTCGGAATTGTGGCTCCCGGACCGAGAGTAATGCGGTAGCCACCCCTCCCTCAACCTAACCCCTCCCTCAAGGGCAGGGGGATAGTTCTCGACGGGTCAGTGGGGGCGGTCGCCTAGCATCTTGGCGAGCGTTGGCTCGATCGCTTCCGACAGTTTGGCCTGCATCTGGGCCGTGGGGTGCAGCAGCGGGTCCGGCGGGGTGAGGTAGCCGTCCAGGAAGGCGGCCCGGTCCAGCTTGCCATCCCTCATGAACAGCCCCGTCACGTCCATGTAGGTCACCAACCTGTCCTGGCCGTGGCCATAACGCTCGGCCAGGCCACGGTTGATCTCGGCGGTGGTCTGATCCACCCAGGCCGACCGCTCGGACGGCAACACCGACAACAGGAGGATTTTCGTCGTAGGCAGCTTCTGGTGGGCCTCGGCGATCACGGCGGCGATGCCATCCAGCGTCTGGTCGGCGGACCAGTGCACGCGGCCGTTGTTGTTGGCACCGATCAGCACGACGGCGGCCTTCGGCTGGATGCCGTCGATCTCGCCGTGCTGCATACGCCACAGCAGGCTGGCGGTCGTGTCACCCTTAAAGCCGAGATTGACCGCATTGCGGTCCCCGTAGAAGCGCTGCCATTGCGGGGCGAAATCGCGCCACTCGGGCGGCCCGCGCTCCTCCCAGTCCTGCATGATCGAGTCGCCGAGGAACACCAGGTCCACATGGCCCTGCCGCACCCGCGCCAACTTCTCCTCGTGGCGGGCGTGCCACCAGGGCAAGTTGTCGCGCGAAAACGGGTTGGCCGCCGGGCCGGCCGCACCGGCCAGGACTGCGGCGAGGATCAGGGCAAGGCGTCGCTTCAAGCGAGGAACTCCAGATACACCAGCGATAGACCACCGGCGGCGATGCAGTAGTAGGCGAACGGGTTCAGCGCCCAGCGGTCGTTGTTGCGGAAATACCGCATCAGGAATGCCGTGCTCCCCAGCGCGACCAGCCCGGCCACGATCGCGGCCAGCAGCGACAGTCGCAGCGTGCCCGGCGGCATGTCCGCGTGCAGCAGCTTGGGGACCTCGAGCACGGTGGCCCCGATGATGATCGGCGTCGCGATCAGAAACGAGAAATGCGCCGCCCCCTCATGTGTCACGCCCCGCAGCAAGCCGCCGACGATCGTGGAGCCCGAGCGGGAAATGCCGGGGATCAGCGCGGCGCACTGCCAGATGCCGATCACCAGCGCGTCCATGTATTTCAGGCTAGACAGCGGCCGATTCGCACCGCCGGATCGCAGCCGCTCGCCAAACAGCAACAGCAACCCGTTCACCGCCAGGAAGACGGCCGCGACGACCGGCGATGCGAACAGCGAGCGGACGTAATGCTCCAGCACGAAGCCGACGACGACTGCCGGGATGGTCGCGATCACGATCAGGAGGAACACGCGCCGGCTCTCGGCATTCTGGTAGGCGCCGGACAGCCCCAGCACGCCCGATGCCAAGGTTAGCCAGTCACGCCAGAAGAATCCGAGCAGTGCCAACGCCGTTCCGACATGCAGCATCACCAAAAACGGCAGGAAGGCGGGGGATGCCTGGTCCAGCGACCAGCCCAGCACCGCCGGGAGGATGACGGCATGGCCGAGACTGCTGACGGGGAATAGCTCCGTGGCGCCCTGGATGACCGCGATCACCACGGCCTGCACCATATCCATTACGCACTCCTCCTCCGACGGAGGCGAGGTGGTGCCGGAACTGGCTTGCCCTGACAAGGCTCCTTGGCAAGCGGTGTCATCGGATCGCGCAAGTTGTCGGCGTATTCACGGTGCTATGGGTCGCAGTCGGGCGGGCAACCGGGGGGCGCCCGCCCGATAGACTTAGGCGGCCCGCTGGGTCGCCGGCTCGTAGTCGGTATAGCCCTCAGCTCCACCGCCATACCAATGCGTCTTATCGCTAGACGGAGCCAACGGCAGGCCCTCACGCAGGCGCTCGACCAGGTCCGGGTTGGTGATGAACGCCCGGCCGAAGGCGACCAAGTCGACCTTCAGTTCCTCCCGAGCTTCCTCCGCCAGATGCAGATCATAGCCGTTGTTCGCCATATACAGGCCGCTGAACATCTTGCGGATCTTGACGTAATCGAAGGGTGCGTTGTCGCGCGGACCCTGGGTGGCGCCCTCGATGATGTGCATGTAGCCGAGCCCGTGGCGCTCGATCCCCGCCACCACCTGATCGTAGACGGCCTGAGCGTCGTCGAACCCGGCCATGTCGTTCGCGGGGCTGACGGGCGAGAGCCGGATGCCGACCCGGCTGCCGCCCCATACGCCAACCACCGCCTCCGTGACTTCCAGCGTCAGGCGCACGCGGTTCTCGATGCTGCCGCCGTACTGGTCGGTCCGCTGGTTGGTATGGGTGCGGAGGAACTGTTCCAGCAGGTAGCCATTGGCGGCATGGATCTCGACCCCATCGAACCCGGCTCGCTTGGCGCACTCGGCGGCGTGTCGGTAGTCCTCGATCAGGCCGGGGATCTCGGACGTCTCCAGCGCGCGCGGCGTCACCAACGGCTGGAACCCGGTCTCGGTGAACGCCTGTCCCTTCGGCAACACGGCCGAGGCGGACACCGGCAAGCCGCCGCCGGGCTGCAGCGAGGGGTGGCTGATGCGGCCCACATGCCACAGCTGGCAGACGATCAGGCCGCCCTTGGCATGCACTGCGTCGGTCACGATGCGCCAGCCGGCGACCTGCTCGTCGGTGTAGATGCCGGGCGTGTAGGCATAGCCCTTGCCCTGCTGGGTGATGTTGGTGGCCTCGGACACGATCAGGCCGGCACTGGCGCGCTGGGCGTAGTATTCGGCGTTCATCGCACCTTGCACGTCCCCCTTGCCGGCGCGGCTTCGGGTCAGCGGCGCCATGACGATGCGGTTGGCAAGCGTCAGATCGCCCATGGTCACGGGCTGGAACAGGTCGGTTTCGGTCATGGGGCTCTCAGTCGTTGGTGGGGTACGACGCCATCAGCCTGCGCTGCAGCCGCCATTTCTCATACATGGTGCGCAACCCGCTCGGCTGATGACCCGCGGCCCGATTTACCCGGCCTATTTCCCACGCCGCGCGATAATGCGTGAACTGCGTGGCATAGGCCTCGCGCAGGGTGCATCGCGCGTCCCAGATATGCGTTGCCTCCGACCCGGCGCCGTTCACCTCGATGATGGTGAAGTCGCGGCCCAGCCGCAGCGCTGCCTCCGAGCCATAGCGCACGTCGATGCGGCCGAAATGGAAGCCGGGGATGTCCCGAGCGATCTCGTCCACCTGGCGCGCCAGGGCCGGGGTGATGGCATCCGCGCCATTCACGAACACCGACCCTTTGCAATGGTTACCGGTGAATACGAGCGGCACGACCTCGCCCGCCGCGGGCACATGGCTGCGGCGCGACGCCAGCCGGGGAAGGTACAGATGTGGCACTTTGCCGGCGCGCGGGTCGGCCAGCACCAGCGCCTCCAGCGTCGAGCGTCCGTCTCCGGTGACGGAGGGCGCGAACTTGAGCGTCACCGAAGTGATCCGGCCGACCGTCTCGTGCGGGAAGCGGATGTAGAACAGACCGGCCTCGCCCGGTTCGGGCACGTATTTCTGCAGCAGCATCCGCACGCCGGCCGGGTAGTCTGGCATAGCGGCGGCCAAGGCGGCCGCGTCGGCCACGAGCTTCACGCCGGCGCCGTTGCAGCCGATGTCCGGCTTCAGCACCATTGGCCAGCCGAAGCCGCTTGCCTCCGCCAGCGGCACCGGGTCGTCCACACCTGCCTGGAACACCAGCCAGGGCGCGATCCAGGCACGCGCTTGCGGCCCGGCGATATCGAGGATCTCGGACTTGCTCTCGCCGCACAACCCGCCGGTCTCGATCGTCGGGTTGGCCGCCGTCGGCAGGCTCATGTCGCCGTAGCGCAGGCCATACCAGACCCATTGCGCGACCACGGGCGCGTAGAACAGCCAGCCAGGCCAGAACTCGAACGGTGAGAGCACACGCTCGGAGGCTGGCTTGGGGCGGCGGGCGACGAGGGCTGTTTGGGTCAAGGTAGGCCTGTCTGGGTCAAGGTTGGGCCGCCTGTTGCAGCCGGACGGCAATCCGGCCGGCTAATATGACCGTCAACGCGAAGCCGGCCATCCCGGCCCAACGCCACACGCCTAGATGTTCGGCCATGTAGCGGCCTAGATGGAGCGACACGCTGAACAGCAATGTCGTCCAGATCAACGTGGCGCCGGTTGCCGCCAACGCAAAGAGGCGAAAGCTGGTGCGGAAATAGCCGCAAGCGGTATACGTCGGCAGCCGTGCCCCTGGCAGGAAGCGGCTGATGAACACGACCTTCACGACGTGGGTCTGCAACCAGTCGCGGCTGTGCCCAAAGCGCTCTGGCGGTGCCCAGCGCCGGGCCCAAGGCGTCGCCACCGCCAGCCGGCCGAGCCCGTACAGCCCGAGGTCGCCTAACACGATGCCGAGATAGAGCGACACCAGGGCGACGGACAGCGTCACCTGGCCGACCTGCACGTCCATGGCGGCGAGGATCGTCGCTGCATCCTCCAGCACGAAGGTCCCGAGCAGGATCAGCACGCCTTGGAGCAGCGGATCGTGCCCATGCAGGCTCAACCACTCGGGCAGGGAATACAAAATGCCGGCACTCCTTCGGCGAGCCTGCCGCGTGTGTAATCCCTGCCAACGCTGAACTGGCACAACAGGTTCGAGCGCGCTTGCCGAGCCCGTGCTTGCCAGATCCCAAGCTTGCCAGGTTGGGCGCTTCGTGGCGGTATCACCCTAAATACTGCACGACGGCAAGTCGGGAAGGAACGCAATGGAATTCGAGTTCTCGGAAAAGGTCCAGGAGCTACGCGCGCGGGTACAGTCCTTCATGGACCAGTACGTGTACCCGAACGAGCACGTCTACCACGAGCAGCTCGCCGGCGCCGCAGACCGCTGGCAGCCGGTGCCCATCGTGCAGGACCTGAAGCAGGCGGCCAAGCGAGAGGGGCTGTGGAACCTGTTCCTTGCCCACAGCAAGCGCGGCGCCGGGCTGACCAACCTGGAATACGCCCCCCTGTCGGAGATCATGGGCCGCGTGCAATGGGCGAGCGAGGTGTTCAACTGTTCGGCGCCAGACACCGGCAACATGGAAACGCTCGAGCTTTACGGAACCGAAGAGCAGAAACGACGCTGGCTCACACCGTTATTAGAAGGCGAGATCCGCTCTGCCTTCTGCATGACCGAGCCGGCTGTCGCGTCCTCCGACGCCACCAACATCGAGACGCGGATCGTGCGGGATGGCGACGATTACGTGATAAACGGCCGCAAATGGTGGTCTTCCGGGGC